>JBBIHQ010000120.1:0-2994 GCA_037446975.1 Opitutia bacterium | reverse complement strand
GCTCCATCAATGTTGCCATGCGCCAGGAACTCGACCTTTACGTCTGCCTGCGCCCGGTGAGGTATTTCCCGGGCGTGCCCAGTCCGGTGCGCGAGCCCGAGAAGACCGACATGGTCATTTTTCGCGAGAATTCCGAAGATATCTATGCCGGCATCGAATACGAGGCGGAGTCCGACAAGGCCCGCAAGCTGATCGATTTCCTGCAGAAGGAACTGGGCGTCACCAAGATCCGCTTCCCGGCCACCTCGGGCATCGGCATCAAGCCGGTATCGCGCGAAGGCACCGAGCGCCTGGTGCGCAAGGCCATCCAGTACGCCATCGACAACCGGCGCAAATCGGTGACCTTTGTCCACAAGGGCAACATCATGAAATTCACCGAGGGCGCCTTCGCCCGCTGGGGCTATGCCCTGGCCCAGCGCGAATTTGGTGCAACGCCGCTGGACGGCGGTCCTTGGCATGTTATAAAAACCCCTCACGGCGAACTTGTACTTAAAGACGTGATAGCCGATGCTTTTTTGCAACAAATCCTCCTCCGGCCGGCCGAATACGACGTCATCGCCACACTGAACCTCAATGGCGACTACATCTCCGATGCCCTGGCCGCCCAGGTGGGCGGTATCGGCATCGCCCCCGGCGCCAACCTCTCGGACAGCGTCGCGGTGTTCGAAGCCACGCACGGCACGGCGCCCAAGTACGCCGGCAAGGACTATGTCAATCCGGGTTCCGAGATCCTGTCGGCCGAGATGATGCTGCGCCACATGGGATGGCTCGAGGCCGCCGACCTCATCCTCTCCTCCATGGAAAGGGCGATCCGAAACAAGACGGTCACCTACGACTTTGCGCGCCTCCTGCCGGGTTCCACCCAACTTTCCTGCTCGGGTTTCGGCGCCGCAATGATCGCGCAGATGTAGCGCAGCGGCAGTACGGCGCGGGCCGCGCGCCCGTCGCCGCCGGTGCCGCCGTGCGAATGAAAAAGCCCCGCAATGCGGGGCTTTTTTTTGACCGGAAACCGCCGTTCAGGCATTGGGCGTGATGTTCGACGCCTGCTTGCCCTTGGGTCCCTGTACGATCTCGAAGACCACCTTCTGGCCTTCCTTCAGGGTTTTGAAGCCACCGATCTGGATCGCCGAAAAATGCGCGAACAAGTCTTCTCCGCCATCATCCGGGGTGATGAATCCGTACCCCTTGGCGTCGTTGAACCATTTCACCGTCCCTGTAGCCATGCAAAAATCCTCTTCTCCGCGTTTCCCCATCCGACGAAAGGTGTCGCGGTGCATCCGGCCAGCAGCGCCGGTTCCTCCCCCGGGACCCCTATCCCTATAGCCGACCCCAAACATGCTGCGGTCCTGCCTTGACTCCTGCGCGGTTTCTCCGCCGTCGTCAGGAGTAGGATTGTTTGGTCAAATCCGATGCGTCGTCAAGACCCACCGGGAAGGCGGGCTTGCCCTCCGCATCTGCCGACGGTCCGCCGTGGTGCAAAGTGGGCATCAGGGGCTCAGGCGCGTGCCAGCCCGTACCGCCGCCGGGCAAGATTGAGGCCGGGAATCGCATGAAAACCGGGCGGTTCCCCGGCGGCCAACGGTGGATTGCGCCGGCCCCCGGCGGGGGACTATTGGGGCTGGCAGGCCCGGATTTGCGGGCCGGCGGAACGGCGGATGCGCCGCCGTTTCACTTATCATCCAACCCGTAGCGACCCGCGCACTGGCGTGCTACGTTTTGCGTCGCGGGGTGCCTTTTTTTGTGAGTCATGAGCGAACGGTTCGAAGAGGGCACTGTCGTAGAAAAGAAGGTGGCGGAGACCAAACCGCCACCGATGTTCCAAGTCGTCCTTTTGAACGACGATTTCACCCCGATGGAGTTCGTGGTCGGTGTACTGCAGAAATTTTTCGGCAAGGGTCGGGAACAGGCGACCCAGATCATGCTAAAAGTGCATCACGAGGGCCGTGGCATCTGCGGCGTCTATCCGAAGGATGTGGCGGCCAGCAAGGTCGAGCAGGTTTGCAGTTTTTCACGCGAGCACCAGCACCCGCTGCAGTGCGTGATGGAGGAAGCATGATCGCGCAGGAATTGGAAGTCAGCTTGCACATGGCATTCGTGGAGGCCCGCCAGGCGCGCCACGAGTTCATCACCGTCGAGCACCTGCTGCTCGCGCTGCTGGACAATCCCTCGGCCACCGAGGTGCTGCGCGCCTGTGCCTGCAACATCGAGGATCTGCGCAAGAGCCTGCAGAACTTCATCGCCGACAACACGCCGGTGCTGCCCCAGAACTCCGAGGCCGACACCCAGCCCACGCTGGGCTTCCAGCGGGTGATCCAGCGGGCCATCATGCACGTGCAGTCCACCTCCAACGGCAAGAAGGAGGTCACCGGGGCCAATGTGCTCGTGGCCATCTTCGGCGAGAAGGATTCGCACGCCGTCTACTACCTGCACCAGCAGGGCGCCACCCGGCTCGATGTCGTCAATTTCATCTCGCACGGCATCACCAAGGCGCCGGCCGCCGACGACAAGGCCAAGCCCCAGGGCGAGCCCGAGCAGGAAGCCGGCGAAAGCCGCGAGCAGGTCTCGCCGCTCGAGCAGTACACCCAGAACCTCAACGCGCTCGCGCGCGACGGCAAGATCGATCCGCTCATCGGGCGCGAACCCGAGGTCGAGCGCGTCATCCAGGTGCTGTGCCGCCGCCGCAAGAACAATCCGCTGCTGGTGGGCGAAGCCGGCGTGGGCAAGACCGCCATCGCCGAAGGCCTGGCGTGGCGCATCGTCAAGAACGAGGTGCCCGAGATCCTGGAGAAGGCCAACGTCTACTCGCTCGACATGGGCGCCCTGCTGGCCGGCACCAAGTACCGGGGCGACTTCGAGCAGCGCCTCAAGGCCGTGCTCAAGCAGCTCAAGGCCAATGCCCATGCCGTGCTGTTCATCGACGAGATCCATACCCTGATCGGGGCCGGTTCGGCATCGGGCGGCACGCTCGACGCGTCCAACCTGCTCAAGCCGGCG
>JBBIHQ010000119.1:0-3257 GCA_037446975.1 Opitutia bacterium | reverse complement strand
CACAGATTTTACTGGTTTGGCCGGGGGGACGTAATTACCGTTTCCGGCACCAAATCCGATGAGCGAGTCCATCAATGTCACCGTTTGGGGTGAGTTCCGCCATGAGAAGAAGAACCCGAAGGTCGCAGCCATCTATCCGCGGGGCATGCACGAGACCATCGCCGGCTTCCTGCGGGTGGCGCCTGGCCTGACCATCCGGACGGCCACGCTCGATGAACCGGAGCACGGACTGGCCGAGACCGTCCTGGACAAGACCGACGTGCTCGTTTGGTGGGGACACATGGCGCACGAAGAGGTGGCGGATGCCGTGGTTGCACGCGTCCACCGCCGAGTGCTCGAAGGCATGGGTCTGGTGGTGCTGCATTCGGCGCATTATTCCAAGATCTTCAAGGCGCTCATGGGCACGACCTGCTCGCTGAAATGGCGCGAGGCGAATGACCGGGAGCGCATTTGGAACATAAGGCCGTCGCACCCGATCGCGCAGGGACTCGGCGAATATTTCGAAATTCCCGCCGAGGAGATGTATGGCGAACCCTTTGGCATCCCGACTCCGGACGAGCTGATTTTCATTTCCTGGTTCAGCGGTGGCGAGGTATTCCGCAGTGGCGCGACCTGGCAGCGCGGGCATGGGCGCATCTTCTATTTCCGCCCCGGCCACGAAACCTATCCGACCTACCACCTTCCCGTGGTGCAGCAGGTCGTTACGAACGGGGTCCGTTGGGCGCGGCCGACGGTCCGGTTGCCCGATGCATGCCCCAACGCCCAGCCCCTCGAGACTCTGCCGCCGGTCAAATGAGCCGCCCGATGAGCAGGCCGAAATCCGCCTCCCCTCCGGTACGGGTTGCCATCATCGGTACCGGCGGAATGGCGCACAGCCACGTCCGGTTTTTTCGCGAGATTCCCGGCTGTATTCTGGTTGCCGCGGCGGACATCGACCGGACGCGGGTGAAGTCCTTTTGTGCGGAACACCGCATCCCTGCCGCCTTCAGCAGCGTGAGGGAGCTGCTGGCCGAAACGGACTGTGAGGCGGTTTCGATCGTGGCGCCGGACGCCATGCACGCACCGCTGGCGCTGCAGTGTCTCCGCGCCGGTAAGCACGTGCTCTGCGAGAAGCCGCTCGCGGTCAATTACGCCGACACCCGCCGGATGCTCGTGGCCGCCCGCCGGGCCGGTGTCGTGCACCTGGTGAACTTTTCCTATCGCAACTGGCCTTGTCTGCATGCGGTCGCAGCGCTGGTGCGACATGGCGGGTTGGGCGACCTTCGGCATGTTGAGGCGAGTTACCTGCAATCCTGGCTCGTGCAGGATTTGTGGGGGGAGTGGCGTACGTCCCCCGGCTGGCTCTGGCGTCTGTCGTCGCGCCACGGCAGCAGGGGCGTGCTCGGTGACATCGGCGTGCACATCGTGGATTTCGCCACCTATCCGGCCGGCCCGATCGCGAAGGTTTTTGCGCGGTTAAAGGCGTTTCCGAAGGCTCCGCGCAACCGCATCGGCGCCTACCGGCTCGATGCCAACGACTCGGCGGTGCTCAACGTGGAGTTTGCCAACGGTGCGCTCGGCACCATCCACACCACGCGCTGGTCGGGCGGCCACATTAACCGTCTTTTCCTGAAGATTTCCGGCACACGGGGAACAGTGGAGATCGATTCCGAGCGCTCCACCACCTCGTATCGGATTTGCTCCGGCCCGGACCTGCCCAAGACCCGCTGGCGCGACGTCAAGGCAGCGCCGGTGCCCAATCTCCACCAGCGTTTTATTTCCGCCATCCGGACGGGCCGGCCGGAACAGCCGGATTTCGCCCGCGGCTCGGAGGTGCAAAAGGTGCTCGATGCCTGTTTCGAGTCCGATGCGCTGGGCCGGCCGGTGAGGGTGTGATTCCTCGGCGCCCGACCGGTGGGCGGACTTACTCGCCCCTCTGGATGGTGTCAGTGGACACCAGCAGGCACAACGCGGAGAGGATGATGGTGGCTGTGATCATGAGATTTCGTGGTCAGGTCAGGCGGACGCCGCCGTCGACAACAATGTTCTCTCCGATGATGTAACTGGAGTCGGCGGAGAGGAGGAAGCGGGCGAGCTTGGCAACTTCATCCGGGCTGCCGAATCGCTTAAAGAGCGACTGCGACGCCATGTGATCCTCGAAGCCCTTCTGGGCATCGGCCGGGAAGCCGAGTTTGTTGTAAATGGGCGTCTGGATCGGGCCGGGGCTGAGCGTGTTGATCCGAATGCCACGGGGGGCCAGTTCAACCGCGAGCGATTTGCCGAGGGAAACCACCGCGGCTTTCGTTGCCGAGTAAATGCTCGCCGTGGCAAAGCCGAGCTCGGCGACCACCGAGGCGTTGAAGACCACCGCACTCGGATTGACGAACAGCGGCAGCAACGACTGCAGCTGGAAATAGACGCCGCGGACGTTGACGTTGAACATGTCATCGAATTGTTTCGGCGTCATGGCCTCGATCGGCCCGAACTGGCCGATGCCGGCGTTGAGGAACGCGCCGTCGAGCTGCGCGGCATGCTTCAGTATTTCGGCGCCGAGAGTTTGGGTGTCGGCAAGCGAGGCGGAATCGGAAGGGATGACGACGGCGTTTGCACCCAGCGTAGTGCGGGCGGCAGCGAGCGTTGCGGGATTACGGCCGGTGACGATGACCTTCGCGCCTTCGGCGTTCAGGAGCTGGGCGGTTGCCAGGCCGATGCCGGAGGTCCCGCCAGTAATTAGGATGGTTTTGTTTTTCATGGACTGCGTGGTTGGTGTGAAATGGAATAAACGTTCCAAAACGAATAAAAGAAAATCAATCGAGGAGTTGCAGGGCCATCCGGGCGTTCTGCCGCAGGCTATCTTGATCACCAAAGGCGCGGATCGCGACGGCAGTCCCAAGAATGGTGTTGTAAAGGAATCGGGCCAGGGCGACCGGGTCCTTGGACGCGGCAATCTCACCTTTGCGTTGGGCGGCACTCAGACGTGAGGCGAACAGGGCCTCGACCTCACGGGCATGGGCCACGGCCAGGGCGCGGGTGTCGGCGTCATGCGGGGCCTGTTCAACCATGGAGTTCACCATGAAGCAGCCGGGCGATTGTCCCTCACAATTCCCGGCAATCATGCGGTCGAAAAGTTCGGTGAGGACCTGCCGGACCGGCGCCGGATCTTCCAGCTTGCGCCTGAGACCATCGATGGCCCGGGCGAGGTAGCGCTTAAGGGCGCTTTGGTAAAGGGCCTGCTTGTCGCCGTACGTATCGTAAAGACTCTGGCGACTGACCCCCAG
>JBBIHQ010000118.1:0-3446 GCA_037446975.1 Opitutia bacterium | reverse complement strand
TTCGCGCAGGGCGGCCAGATAGGGCGGGGTCTCGCTGTGCAAAACCAAGCCGACCATGTACCCGCGACCAGCGACCGCCTTCACTTGTCCCGGAAATTCGCCGGCCAGTTTCTCCAGCTGCGTCCGCCATACCGCGCCGTTGGCCTGCACCGCCGGAAGAAGATTGTCCCGTTCGATCACATCAAGGACCGCCAGGGCCGCGGCGCAAGCCAGCGGGGTGCCGCCAAAAGTCGAACCATGCGAGCCCGGCTGAAACAGCTCGGCGTGCTTTTCCGCCGCCCAGATTGCGCCCATGGGGTAGCCGCCGCCCAGAGCTTTCGCTATTCCGATGGCGTCGGGCCGGATGCCGGAATGCTGGAACGCGAAGAACGTGCCGGTGCGGCCGAGGCCACATTGCACTTCATCGAGCATGAGCAGCAGGTTGTGCCGGTCGCATAGTTGGCGCATCTCCCACAGGAATTCATCCGTGCAGGGCACGATCCCGCCTTCCCCCTGAACCGTTTCCAGGAAAACCGCTGCCGTCTGCCCGTCGATCAGAGCCGCGAAACTGGGCAGATTGTTCAGCTCGCCAAAGGCAAAGCCTGGCACGAGCGGACGGAAGCCTTTCTGGATCTTTTCCTGCGGCGTGGCGCTCATGCCGCCGAAGGTCCGCCCGTGAAAGGCATTCTTCGCACAGATTATCTTGATGCACTTGCCCTCCTCGCCGGACTTCCGAATGCCGTGGAGGCGGGCAAGCTTGATCAGGCCCTCATTGGCCTCGGCCCCGCTGTTGCAGAAGTAAACCCGGCCGGGCCCGGCCTGCAGCACCAGCCGGCGCGCCAGTTCACCTTGGTTGGGGTGGCGGAAAAGATTGCTGACGTGAATCAGCTCTCCCGCCTGCTGGCGGATGGCTTCCACCCACGCCGGGTGGCAGTGCCCGAGCGCCGCGACCGCGATGCCGGAGGTAAAATCAAGATACTCGCGGCCGCTGTCATCCCACACCGATACACCCAGACCGCGGACCAACGTCAGCGGAGGCCGGGCATAGTTCTTCATGACGTAGGCATCATAAAGCTCGGCGGTGTTGGTGCGTACAATGGCGGGCTGGCTCATGGGATGACGAAAAGCGGGAGCTTACCAATGCGGGAAACAAATGCACGCGCACAATGCGCCGTGAGGCAGTTCAGTTATGCACTATTTCCGTCCCCACACCCCGGTCGGTAAAGATCTCCAACAGCAGACTGTGGGGCATGCGGCCATCCACAAAATGGACCCGCTGCACCCCTTCCTGCAAAGCCCGCACGGCGCTCTGCACCTTGGGGCGCATGCCCTGGTCGATCACGCCCTGCTTCTTCAAACCCTCCACCTCTCCGACCTTGACGGTCGAGATGAGCGTGGCGGGATTTCTCGGATCCGCAAGGAGCCCGGGCACATCGCTCATGTAGACGAGGCGCCGCGCCCGCAGGGCGCTGGCGACCCGGCCGGCCACAGTGTCAGCATTAACATTGTAGGGTTTGCCATCGAGACCTTCGGCGACCGGCGAGATCACCGGCATAAAACCGTCGGCAATCTCCTTTTTGATCAGCTTCACCTTCACCTCGGTCACATCGCCGACGTAGCCCAGATCGCACGGGTTCCCCTCGTCGTCCGCGCTGAGCTTCTGGCACACGATGACGCTGTCGCCCGGCATGCCCTTGGGCCGGGCCTTGATCGCTGCGAGGGTGTCGCAGACGTCCTTGTTGACCACCTCATCGAGGGTCTTCTTGACAATCGTAATCGTCGCCTCGTCGGTAAAGCGCAGCCCGTTGATGAATTTGGCCTTCAATCCGGCGGCGTCCATCGCGCGGCTGATGGCCTTGCCCCCGCCGTGCACGACCACGACTTCAATCCCGACCGCGGCGAGAAACGCTATGTCCGTCGCGACGCTCAGGCGCACCGTCGGATCGGGGTCATCCATAAAACTGCCCCCGTATTTGACGACGAAAATGGAACCGTGGAAATCCTGAATATACGGCAGCGCCTCCAGCAGCACCTTGGCCTTGGCAATGATGTCCGCAATCTCCATGGGATTCAAAAGGTGCCGCGCAATGCCTACTGGTTCTCGTGGACCACCTTCGCCGGAGGAAAGCCGTTGAAATGGGTTGCGGATGCATGGCTGTAGGCGCCGATGTTCACACTGTACACAAGGTCATCGCGCTCCAGGTCGGGCAGGTTTTCGGCCATCGAAACGACGTCCAGGGCATCACAGGTCGGTCCGAACACGGAGCAGAGCGACGTCGGGCCCTTCTTGAACGACAGGATCGGATACTTGCAGTGGTCGAAAATGACCCCCGAGTAAGTGTGATAGACACCGTCGTTGATGTAGTAACTGGTCTTGCCGTCGCGCACGGCCTTCCCGATGACCTTTGAGACCGCGTAGCCTGCGGACGCGACCAAAAACCGCCCCGGTTCGGCGAGCACCTGGATGTCCTTGGGAAAAAGTCGGTCGATCTCGGTGTTGATGATCTTGGCGAGTTCCTTCAATGGTTTCACCGTGGCGTCATAGGGCGCGGGAAAACCGCCACCGATGTCGAGCAGGTTCATCTTCGTATAGCCGCGATCCTGCGCCTCCTTGAAGATGCCCGCCGTCAGGCTGAGGGCCTGGACGTAGTTCTCGAAATTGGTCGTCTGGCTTCCAACGTGGAAGCTGATGCCCTCGACCGTGAGGCCGAGCCGGTCGGCCTCGAGGATCAAATCCACCGCCTCGCCCGGGGTCGCCCCGAATTTCGACGACAACTCCACCATCGCCCCGGTGTTTGGCACCTTGAGCCGCAAGGCCAGACCGGCATTCGGGGCATGCTGCTTGATCTTATGGATCTCTTCCCGGTTGTCGAAGGTCACGAGCGGCTTGTACCGGTTGAGTTTCTCAAGGGTTTCCGTCGGTTTGGTCGGATTCGCGTAGATGATCTTGTCCCAGATCCAGTCCTGCCGCTTTTTCGCCGGCAGGTGCCTGATATTCTCGTGGACGATCATGAACTCCGGCATCGAGGCGACATCGAAGCTGGCTCCTTCCCTGAATAGTGTGCGGACGATGGCGGGATCGGAGTTCGCCTTGACGGCAAAGTAGACCTGCACCCGCGGCAGATGCCGGCGGAAGTCCCGGTAATTTTTCCTCAGCTCATCATGGTCGATGACGAACAGCGGGGTGCCGTGTTTCTTCGCAAGCTGCTGGAGCCGGGCTTTCGGGATCATTGCAGGCCGTTACCCGGCGTCGGTCACGAGAAAGTTCTTGAATTGCCACGGATCCTTCCGATCGAGATCCGGCTTGTTGTGCCGGTCGAAAGTCGTGTCCCGCCCCTTGAACGGCGTCCAGTCGGATGCCTTGGAAATCCAGCGCCCAAGGTAAGGCTTCGCGATCTTGAGGATAAAGTCGTGCGGCAATTCGTCGGGAACCCGGACGCCTTCCCGGGGATTTTGCATCATCCACA
>JBBIHQ010000117.1:0-3495 GCA_037446975.1 Opitutia bacterium | reverse complement strand
GCCCCGGCGGCCTTCACCGCCTGCTTGGTCTCGTGGTAGGTTTTGAACTCGTCGCCAAACTTCGCCAGGAAGCTCTGGGTCGGCCACGAGCAGGCCTCGCCAAAGGCGCAGATGGTGCGGCCGGGAATCTGGTCGGCGACGCTCTTGAGCAGCGCCGCGTCCTCGGCGCGGGCCGTCCCGTGCACCATGCGCGTGGTGATCTTCTTCATCCAGAGCGAGCCTTCGCGGCACGGCGTGCACTGGCCGCAGCTTTCGTGGGCGTAGAACGCGTTGATGTTGGCGAGCGCCTCCACCATGTTGACGGAATCGTCCATCACGATCACGCCGCCGGAGCCGCCCATCGTGCCGATCATGCCCAGGGAGTCAAAATCCAGGGGCACGTCCTCGACGCCCCAGTCATAGTCGACCGTCTCCGCGCCGACCTTGCGCTTGCCCTTGAAGCGCTCGCCGAAGCGGAGAATCTTCGCCGAGGAACCGCCGGGGATGACGGCCTTGAAGGTGCGGCCGGGCCGCGGGCCGCCGCAGACGTCGTAGAGCAGCTGGCCCAGGGTTATCCGGCCGGTCTCGAACTCGTAATAACCCGGTTTCTGCACGTGGCCGGAAACGCAGAAGATCCGCGTGCCGGTGTTGTTGGGCGTGCCGATGCGGGCGTAGGCCTCGCCGCCCAGATCCGCGATGTGCTTCACGTGGCAGAGCGTCTCGACGTTGTTGACGATCGTCGGGCACTGGTAGAGTCCGAGGACGGCCGGGAAATACGGCGGCTTGATGCGCGGATTGGGGCGTTTGCCCTCGAGCGATTCGATCAGGCCGGTTTCCTCGCCGCAGATGTAGGCCCCGGCTCCCCGGTGGACGAAGATGTCGCAACTGTAGCCGGTTCCGAGGATGTTCGGTCCGACGAGGTTCGCGGCGCGGGCCTCGGCGATCGCCTGCTCCAGGATGCGGGCGCCGTGCGCCATTTCGCCGCGGATGTAGATGTAGGCCTGCTTCACGTTGTTCGCGAAGCAGGAGATCATGGTGCCCTCGATCAGCTGGTGCGGATCCTGGTGGATGATGTAGCGGTCCTTGAAGGTGCCGGGCTCGGACTCGTCGGCATTGACGATCAGGTAGATGGGTTTGCCGCTCTTGCGGTCGACCAGGGTCCACTTGAGCCCGCAGGAAAAACCGGCGCCCCCGCGGCCGCGCAGGCCGGATTTCTTGACCTCGTCGATCAACTCACCGGGCGGCCGGGTGAACGCGCGCCTCATCACCTCGTAACCGCCGTGCTTCAGGTAGCAGGCGAGATCGTTGGTGTAGCCGGCCTCGTCGATGTGGGCGAAAATCAGCCGGCGTTGGACGGGAGCGGGCATGTCAGGAAAGGTCCTCGACGTGGTACTCGACGCCGCCGGTCCAGCGGACCGCGAGATTGTAGATCATGGCCAGGAACACCCCGGCGAGAAATGCCGCCACGGCGGACACGAGCGGCATGACCGCCACCCCGCCGCCAAAGAACAGCCACGGGATGCCGCGCAACGTCGGCTCCTGCGTCGCGGCGGCCGCCCCGGCCAGCAGCAGGAAGGGCACCACCAGCACTCCGACAAATCCGATGATGAGGGCGAGGATGATGCCAAACCGCAGCGGGGCGATGTGCTTGAGGCGTTTCTTTTTCATGGGGTGGACCGGGCTTGCGCCGCGGCTTTGATCTGTTCGCTGAGCTCCCTGACCTTGGCCGGGTCGACGCGTTCATGCAGGTCGTCGTCGATCAGCACGACCGGCCCGCTGCCGCAGCTGGCCAGACATTCGACAAACTCGATGGTGACCTCCCCGTCGGGGGAGATCTCGCCCGGCGCGCAGCCGAACTGCTTCTGAAATTCGTCGCACACCTTGTAGCCGCCGGTCAGCGCGCAGGAAAGCGTGCGACAGACCTTGATGTGGCGGCGGCCGATCGGTTTCTGCCGGAACATCGGGTAGAAGGTGACCAGCTCGTAGATGTTGATGGGCTGGAGTTCCAGCCGGGCGGCGATCCACTCGATGGCTTCCGTCGAGATGTAGCCGGCATCCTCCTGCACCAGATGCAGCAGCGGCAGCGCGGCGCTGCGCTTCACCGGGTAATGGGTGATGACGTCGTCGATCTGCCGGAGGGTGTCGGGTTTGAGATTCACGGGCGGCAAAGTTTCGGGGGAATACCGCATTCAGAATCCAGCCGTATGCTCGGTCCGTCCGGGAGTGTCAGCCCGGGGCTTGATATTCGGGCTCCTGACTCCTGTCTCCTGTCTCCTGTATTCTGTATTCTTGGCTTCATGGTATTCTAAATTCGCGCCCCGCGCCCTACCGGTCGCATTCGCCCATGACGAAGTCGAGCGAGCCGAGGATGGAGACGACGTCGGACACCATGTTGCCGACGCACAGTTTGGGCAGGATGGACAGGTTGCAGAACGACGGGCTGCGGATCTTCAGCCGGTAGGGCACGCCGCCGCCGTGGCTCACGATGTAGAAGCCGAGCACGCCCTTCGGGTTCTCCGCCTCGAAGTAAACCTCGCCCGCGGGCATCTGCGGACCCTCGGTGACGATCATGAAATTGTTGATCAGCTCCTCCATCGACGAAAGGATCTTGTCCTTCGGCGGGGCGAAGATCTTGCGGGCCTCCCGGGCGTACCAGTCGCCGCCGGGAAAATTCTTCACGATCTGCCGGATGATCCGGACGGATTGTTTCATCTCCTCGCCGCGGCAGAGGAAGCGGTCGTAGCAGTCGCCCTTGGCCCCGACCGGCACATCAAACTCATATTGCTCGTAGCCCGAGTAGGGTTTGTCCTTGCGGAGGTCCAGCGCCACGCCGGAGCCGCGGAGGTTCGGGCCCGTGAGGCCGTAGCTGATCGCGTCGGCCCGGGAGATGACGCCGATGTCCACCGTGCGGTCGAGGAAGATCTTGTTGCGCGCCAGCAGGCTCAGCACCTCGTCGAGGATGGGCAGGAACTGGTCGCAGAACGCGTCCACTCTCTGCACCCAGCCCTCGGGCACGTCGCGCTGCAGTCCGCCGATGCGGGTGTAGCTGGTGGTGAAACGGGCTCCCGTCAGTTCCTCGAACAGCTTGTAGAGTTTCTCGCGCTCCTCGAAGCAATACATGAACACCGACCACGCCCCGACATCGATGCCGTACGCGCCCAGACCCATGAGGTGGGAGGAGACGCGGGCCATCTCGGCCGTGAGCACGCGGATGGCCTGGCAGCGGGGCGGCACCTCCAGCTTCGCCAGGCGTTCGACCGCGATGGCATAGGCCATGTTGTTGGCGAGCGGCGCGATGTAATCCAGCCGGTCCGTGTAGGGCACGAACTGGTTGTAAGTCATGTTCTCGGCGATCTTCTCGTCGCCCCGGTGCAGGTAGCCGATCACCGGATCGGCCTTGGTCACCACCTCGCCATCAAGGACGAACTGGATCCGCAGCACGCCGTGGGTCGACGGATGCGAGGGCCCCATCGAGAGCGACATCTTTTCCGGCTCAAACTCCTTCGGCCACCCGGC
>JBBIHQ010000116.1:0-4168 GCA_037446975.1 Opitutia bacterium | reverse complement strand
TGCGAATGCGCTTTGCGCCGTAGGCAAAGAACAGGAGCGGAATGGCGGTCACCACCCCGGCGCTGAGCACAAATAGCTGCACCGAAAGACTGGCGTGACCCAAGGCACCTTCGCCCGTATGAGCGCGCCAGAGCAGTAACGCGATGGCGAAGGGAAAGAGAAGAATCGTTTCAACCGTCAACCCCGCAAGCGAACCCAAGTGGGATTTCTTGCGGAGGATGCCGTAACATGCCCAGGTACCGGCCAGACTCAGCGCTATCCACGGCACACGACCGATGCCGAACAACAACAGGCCGACGCCAAGGGCGGCAAAGCCAATCGCGATCCATTGCAGCTGACGCAAACGCTCCTGGAAGGCGAAGTAGCCGAAGGCAATGTTGCAGAGCGGCGCAAGAAAGTAACCGAGGCTCGATTCTATGATATGGCCGGAATTCACCGCCCAGACATAGACGGTCCAGTTCGCCGTCAGGAAAAGACTGCTGACGAAACTGAAGGCCAAGGCGCGCAGGCTGGCGAAAGCCGGGCGAAGCTCGCCAAAGGATTTCTGCCACGCCATCAGTCCGAGCAGGAAGAGCAGGGACCAGGTGATGCGGTGAGCGATAAGCTCGTACGGCGAGACTGTGTGCATCTGCTTCCAGTAGAGGGGAACCACGCCCCAGAACAGAAATCCACCCGCAGCGGCGAGTGCACCGCGACGGTTGTGGTTGAATTGGGCGTCGGAAGACAAGCGGCACAAGCTGGGGTGGGTTGGACCGGGCGTCAATCGGCCCGCGTGTCAGGTGGGACAAAAACTGTCCGATACAGCCCCGGACTACCGGATGCACCGAAGGCGAACGAGCCAGGCCGACACCGTTCCGATGATCGACTTCCCGAAGGTCTAGCGATGCACTGGCTGCGGTCGTCCGCTTTTATCGATGGCGACGTACGTAAACACGCCTTCAGTTACGCGCAGCAATTTGCCATCGGCGTCGCGCTGCACCCACGCTTCGACATCGATCTTCATCGAGGTCCGGCCAACCTTGAGCAGAGACGCATAACAGTTGACGATGTCACCCACGCTGACGGGATTTAGAAATGACATGCCGTCCACGGCCACCGTCGTGACCCGGCTGCGGGAAAGGTTTCGCGCATAAATGGCAGCCCCAAGATCCATCTGCGACATGAGCCAGCCGCCGAAGATGTCGCCGCTGGGATTGGTGTCCGCGGGCATCGCGATGGTGCGAATGACCAGTTCGCCATGGGGCTCGGTTGGCGGCTGGACTGAGGCGGTCATGCGGGAGAAGCTAACGGCCAATATCTGACACTGGCAAGCATCCCGTCTGCCAGGCGCCCCGTACGCCATTGTCAAGTCGGTCGAAAGGCGCGTGGCCGACTTTGGCGTTGTTTTCAGAGGGCGGTGGCGGGATAGTCGCTGGGCAATGATCCCGACAGCCCAAGCCGCATTCCGACGATTATTCAGTGAAATCGGCCCGGTTGACTATGTGGGCGTCGAGGAACGCGTGGCCAAATACGGCACGCGCAGCATCAAGAAAAGTTCGAAGCTTTTTGGGCTGAAGATGGCGGTTTCGATGATCGACCTCACGACGCTTGAGGGCAAGGACACGCCGGGCAAGGTCGGATCACTCTGCCAGAAGGCCCGGCATCCGCACGATGACCCCGCGGTCCCCGCAGTCGCGGCCGTCTGCGTCTATCCCTCCATGGTGAAATACGCCCGCCGCGCCCTCGGGGAGGACACGCCGGTCCGCATCGCTTCCGTGGCCACCGCTTTCCCGTCCGGCCAGGCTCCGCTTAAAACCCGCTTGGCCGAGGTGAAGTCCGCCGTATCCGACGGGGCGGATGAGATCGACATGGTGGTCAATCGCGGAGCTTTTCTCGCCGGCGAGTTTCAGCGCATGCAGGATGAGATCGGTGCGGTGCGCGAAACCTGCGGCGAGGCGGTGCTCAAGGTGATCCTCGAGGTCAGCGAACTCGAAACCTACGACAATATCCGGGCGGCGTCTTTTCTCGCCATGCGAATGCTGCGGCCCGGCGACTTCATCAAGACCAGCACGGGCAAGACCTCACTCAATGCCACCTTGGGGAATCACCAGGTGATGCTGGAGGCGATCCGCGATTTCTACCTCGACACGGGCACTCCGATATCGATGAAACCCGCAGGGGGTATCCGCGCGGCCAAACAGGCGCTCCAGTTTCTCGTCGCGGTGAAAGAGACGCTGGGCGACGAGTGGCTGAACAACACCCGCTACCGCTTCGGCGCCTCGGCGCTGTTAAATGACCTGCTGCGCCAGATCGAAAAAGAAAAAACCGGAGCCTATCAGGCGCCTTATTACTTCAGCGAAGCCACCGAGAGTTACTGAGTTTTTCCCATGCCCACTCTGACCGAAAGAAAGCCCGCGCGTCCGAATGTCCGTTCCGCCGGCCGGCCCGCCCACGAGCTCATCTTCGGCGACCTCTGGGATTTCGACCCTGCCCCCGAGACCGCCGATCCAAAGCTGAAACCGCGTTATGATCTTTTCATTGGCGGCAAGTTTGTCCCGGCGGCGAGCGGCAAATATTTCGATTCCATCAATCCGGCCAACGAGCAGAAACTTGCGGAGCTGGCGCTCGGCGGGGCGGCCGATGTCGACGCTGCCTATCGCGCCGCGCAGAACGCCCGGGAAAATGTCTGGGGCAGGATGCCCGGCCGGGAGCGCGCCAAATACCTTTATCGCATCGCCCGCCTGCTGCAGGACCGGGCGAGGGAGTTCGCCATCGCCGAGACGATGGACAACGGCAAGCCGATCAAGGAAACACGGGACTTTGACGTGCCGATGGCGGCGGCGCATTTCTTCTATCACGCCGGTTGGGCCGACAAACTTGAATATGTGGCCCCCGGCCGCAAAGTCGCGCCGCTTGGCGTGGTCGGGCAGGTCATTCCGTGGAATTTTCCGCTCCTCATGCTGTCGTGGAAGATCGCGCCCGCAATCGCCATGGGTAATTGCGTGGTGATCAAGCCCGCGACGAACACGCCCCTCACCGCCGTGAAACTGGCGGAGATTTTCCTGGACGCCGGCCTGCCGCCCGGGGTGGTCAACATCATCACCGGCCCCGGCTCGACCGGCGGGCTGCTTATGGCGCATCCGGCTGCGGCCAAGATCGCCTTCACCGGTTCGACCGAGGTCGGCAAGGTTATCATGCGTTCGGTGGCCGGCACCGACAAACGCATGACGATGGAACTCGGCGGCAAGGCCGCCAACATCGTGTTCGATGATGCCCCGCTCGACCAGGCCGTCGAGGGCATCGTCAACGGCATCTTTTTCAACCAAGGCCAGGTTTGCTGCGCCGGCTCGCGCCTGCTGGTGCAGGAGACGGTTGTCGAACGGGTCGTGGCCAAGCTCAAGAACCGGCTGCGCACCCTGCGCGTCGGCGATCCGCTCGACAAGAACACCGACGTCGGTGCGATCGTGTCCCGCGACCAGCTCGCCACGATCCAGGGCTATCTGGACATCGGGGTGAACGAAGGCGCCGAGCTGTGGCAGCCGCCGTGCCGCCTGCCGGCGAAAGGCTTTTATCTGCCGCCGACGATCTTCACCGGTGTGACCCAGAGTCACCGCATCGCACGCGAGGAGATCTTCGGGCCTGTGCTGGCGATCATCACGTTCCGCACCGTCGAGGAAGCCGTCGAGAAGGCGAACAACACTCCCTACGGTCTCAGCGCCGGGGTGTGGACGGACAAGGGTTCGCGCATCCTGAAAATGTCGACCGAGCTCAAAGCCGGCGTGGTCTGGGCCAACACTTTCAACAAGTTCGATCCGACGTCGCCCTTTGGCGGCTACAAGGAGAGCGGCTTTGGCCGCGAGGGCGGTCGCCAAGGCCTGCTCGACTACTGCAAGCTCGTCTGATGCGCCGTGAGTTTATCCCCCCAGATACTTGTCCCGTTTGCGGCGCAGCCGTGCCGCCAGGCGCCCGGGCCTGCCCGGGTTGCGGGGCCGACGAGCGTTCCGGTTGGGACGAGAGTGCCACCCGCTACGATGACCTCGACCTTCCCGAGGACGCATTTGCCGATGACCAAGCGGCTGCGCCACCCCAGCGGCGCGGCGGAGGTAGACTCTGGCTCGGCCTAGCCGCGATCACGCTGGCAATTTTGATCTTCACCTTGCTCCTCCGTTAACCACCCATCCATGGCCGA
>JBBIHQ010000115.1:0-4537 GCA_037446975.1 Opitutia bacterium | reverse complement strand
TTCCGGGTACCTGTGAGCGAGGTGAAACGATTTCGCTGGTCGTTAGAGCGGTGGGCCAGCCGGTGCGGTCAAGGCAACCGCGGAGAACTGAATGAAGCGACGCAAGGCACCTTCATGATCATGGTCACGACAGATACCCCGGGTCAGGTCTTTCATCCGATGCAGAGTGGAAAGAGTGTGATGCAATCCGCCGACGATAAAATTCAACCTCCACATATATTCGTCCGGCGGCAATTTGGACACATGGCGTCTCAGGGTTTGGGAAAAACGAGCGGGAATCGGTTGCAGCTCGCCGGCCAGCTGCTCCTCGGCGCCGGCCATCGGCTCAGCCATGCTTCTACCAACCATGATCGCCACATGAAAGCCGCCGTTTGCGGCATCGCTGCATAACTCGAAGAGAGGTCGCAGTAAAATGTCGAGAATCACCTCGAGAGGTACTGGAAGATCTCCGCTCTGTTGCTCGGCGTCAGCCAGTCTTTTCAACCGAACCAGATTGATCGGCCGGATGTGGCGCGCTAAGACGGCGTGGTAGAGTGTTTTCTTGTCACCAAAATGGTAGTTAACGGCCGCAAGATTCACACCCGCCTTTCGAGTGAGCTGGCGAAGCGATACTCCATGATATCCGTGAGCGGAAAACAGCTCTCCAGCGGCGAATAAAATTCTGCTTACTGTTTCTGTGCTATTATTTTTCAAATTCAAACAAACGTATGATTGCCTACGTCATAGTCAATTTTCCAATCGGCGGATCCAACATGACGCTTTGTTTTCGCATCGGTTAAGATCCAACAGTGGAGCGGTAGTTTTCGGGCAACTATGGATCCCAATCCGGGTGTTTTATTTTGACCGCGACCATTTGACGCGGAAACTATTGTGCTGTGAGTTCTTCTGAATTTTCGTCCGACGAACCGGCGGATGCCAGTGGGTTGAAACCTACCGCGAAGCAGCCGCTGATCTATGCGAAGTTTGAGACCGAATTGAAGGTGCGCCCGGACGACATCGACATGTACCGCCATGTCCACAGCAGCCGTTACATGGACTATGTGCTGGCTGCGCGTTTTGACCAGATGGAGCGATGCTACAAGATGCCCATGACTGAGTTCCAAAAACTTGGCTATGGATGGTTTATGGCGGCAACCCAGATGAATTTTAAATATCCGTTGGGTTTGGGCGACGATTTTGTTGTGCGGACTTGGATCGAGAGATTCACGCTGATCGGGCTGCGGGTGCAGTTTGAAATCGAGCGCCGGGACGACCGGAAGCTTTGCTGCAACGGATGGTTCGATTATGTGATGGTTTCCATTGAGACCTCCCGGCCCGTTCGCATTCCGGCGGAAATCCGGTCCAAATATTCCATTTAGCCAGCCCAAGATGGGTTTGAATGAAGCTGGGTGTCGGCGAGTCCCGCAGATCCAAGGCCGACGGAATTACCTTGCTTTCGGGGCCTGCCTCGCTGTTTTTACGCTTCTCGTTAGAAACAGCGTTTTGATGACAGGATCTGGTGAGTCGTAGGCTGAGCGTTTGGCTTAAGTGATGATTTCGAAACCCATAGTGGGAACGGACTGGCAGATAGCGAAGGATCTACGAATTATCACATGAGCAATTCCAAACTATACGTTGGAAATCTATCGTTCAACACCACCGAAGACGAGCTGCGCTCGGCCTTCAGCCAGTTCGGCACCGTTACCGACCTGTATGTCGCCATGGACAAGATGACCGGCCGCCCCCGCGGTTTCGCGTTCGTCACCATGGGCACGGCCGATGAGGCCAAACTCGCAACCGAGAAGATGAACGGCACCGACCTCGGCGGCCGCGCCCTCACGGTCAATGAAGCCCGTCCCAAGGAAGAACGTCCAGGTGGCGGCTTTGGCGGCGGCGGTCGCGGCGGCTTCGGCGGTGAGCGCCGTGGCTTCGGCGGCGGCGGTCGCGGCGGTCGCGGCGGCTACGGTGGTGGTGGCGGCGGCGGCGGCGGTCGCTACTAATCTCACCTTCGCCTCGGCGAACTGAGTTATCTTTCCGGGCGGAGCCTTCACGGGTTCCGCCTTTTTCTTTTGCCGTTTCTTTCAACGTGCCTCCAACATCAGACCCCGTGGTTTGTTCGGTCGCTGACGTAAAAAGACATCTGTGTCGTTTGCAGGGCTGCACGCTCTGCCCGCAAATGCACCGTCCGGTTGTCGTAGGCCGCCCGTTGGCGAGCCGGATCATACTTGTAGGTCAGGCGCCCGGAGACAAAGAGCCGAAGCTCGGCCGGCCCTTTGCCTGGACGGCCGGGAAGACGTTGTTCAAGTGGTTCAGCGAAGCGCTGGGCTGGAGCGAGGAAGAGACCCGCAATCGCATCTACTTTGCGGCGGTCTGCCGCTGTTTCCCAGGCAAGAAAGACACCGGCGGCGATCGGGTACCCGACCCTGACGAGATTGCAAATTGCTCTCGCTGGCTTGCGGCGGAATTCGCCCTGCTCCGTCCGCAGTTGGTTTTGCCCGTGGGCAAGCTTGCCATCGGCCGGTTTCTTCCTGCGGGCCCGCTCAGCGAAATAATCGGCCGGCGGTTTCGGATCGAATATCTCGGCCAGGCGACCGATTGCATCCCCCTGCCGCATCCATCGGGTGCGTCGCCCTGGCATCGGATGGAGCCGGGCAGGACGCTTTTGCGGCAGGCGCTACAAACCATAGCGGCCCACCCGGCCGCCCGACGGAGCTGATTCTTCGCAAATATATTTGCCTCGCCGGTTCCGCCGCGCTGCCTTGGCGCCTTCCCATGACCAAGTTTCGCTGGCTCTTCACGGCCGTCTTCTGTTTCAGCTTTCTTGTCGCCATCGCCCGCGAGAAGGCTGCGCCCCGGGCTTACGTGGGTGCCATCGTGATCGATGCCGACACCGGGCAGGTGCTTTTTGAGGACAATGCCGATGTCCAAAGCCCGCCAGCCAGCATGACAAAGCTGATGACGTTCGCGGTGCTGCACGACAAACTGGCCAGCGGGGCCATCAGTCTGACCACGCCGGTCATTGTCACAGCCGCCGACTCGAAAATCGGCGGCACCCAAGTGTGGCTGAAGGAAAAGGAAGAATTTCCCGTCGAGGAACTCATTTACGCGATGATGATCCAGTCGGCCAACGATGCGGCCCATGCGCTCGCCCATGCCGCCGCCGGTTCGACCGATGCCTTTGTCGAGCTGATGAACGCCAAGGCCCAATCGCTCGGCATGACCCGTTCCATTTTCCGCACGCCGCATGGACTGCCGCCCTCGAACCGGCATATTTCGGACGGTGACCTTACAACCCCGCGCGACTTTTCGCTGCTTTGCCGTTACCTGCTCTTGGAAACGGATGTCACCAAATACACGGCGGTGCGCACACGTCCATTTGGCGCGAACCGGCCGGCCGGACCTGTCGTGATGAACAACCACAATCACCTTTTGGGAAAAATTCCCGGACTGAACGGGCTGAAGACCGGATTCACCAATGGCGCGGGTTTCTGTCTTTCCGCCACGGCTGAACGCCACGGCCGTCGCATCATTGCAGTGGTCATGGGCGGTTCAGATTCAAAGGACCGTGATCTCAAGGTGGCCGAATTGATCGAACGCGGGTTTGCAGCGCTGCCGGCGGCCCTGCCGACGGTCAAGACCGACGCGACCGCGACACCGGCTAACTCCGACGAGTTGCCCACGGTGAAGACCGAGAAAGCACCGGAAACCAGCAAAGAACAAACCTCGACGACTGCGACGCCAGTCCTTACGTTCCGGGTCATTCCGCCGGAGAAGAAACCATGAATACCGTTCAGATCCGCTGCTTCGTTTACCTCATGCTTGGTCTCCTCGCCTTTGGTGCCATACCGCTGCATGCTCAACGGGAAAAGCTGCCTCCGGATGACCGGGAGTATGTGGAGAAGAAATGGCCTGATACCAAACGAACCTATACCGGTCTCCGTTATCTGGTGCTGAAAAAGGCGGCGAAGGACAGCCCGAGTCCGGTTCCCGGAATGATCGTTTCAGTCTTGTTCAAGGGTATGCTGTTGCACGGCTCGGTATTCGATGAGGACCTGGATCCCCGGCGTCCGTTCAAAATCCGGCTTGGGCGGGGCGAATTGATCGACGGCTGGGAGGAGGCCCTGCAAAAGATGCACAAGGGAGAGAAATGGCTGCTGATCGTTCCCCCAGAAATGGCCTACGGCGCACGCGGCAAGCCACCGGTCATCCCACGCGACGCCACCTTGGTTTTTGAGCTGGAACTGCTTGATTTCGGTGCGAATCCTTAGCGCGGGCTGCCTGAGCAAACGGCTTCAACCCAGGTCGGTTACAAAGCCGCACCAGTCGCCCGAAGCAACAGCCGGCGTTGGGACCAGAAGCTGTCGGCGCTATAGATCAAAAGTCCGCACCAGATAAGCGAATAAGCCTGGAAGCGCGTCGAGTCGAACGGTTCGTGATAGACGAACAGGCCGATGAGAAATTGCACGGTTGGCGTGCTGTATTGCAGAAGCCCGAGGGTGGTCATGCGAATGCGCTTTGCGCCGTAGGCAAAGAACAGGAGCGGAATGGCGGTCACCAC
>JBBIHQ010000114.1:0-4739 GCA_037446975.1 Opitutia bacterium | reverse complement strand
GTCGCCGAGGAGTGCTTTGCTCATCGCGCTGCACTCGATGTGCCAGCCGGGTCGACCGCGACCCCACGGACTATCCCACGAATTTGTTCCATCTTCCGCCTTGTGGGCTTTCCACAGCGCGAAGTCGCTTAAATCCTCTTTCTCGTCTGCGTCGGCGGCGAACGCCGAGTCACTCTTGAGTTCGCGTTCCTTGACCCGGGAAAGTGCCCCATAATTGTCAAACGAACTGACCTTGAAATATACGGTACCATCGGCCGCCCGATAGGCATTCCCCTTTTTCATCAGGACGTCAATCATGTCCACTTGCTCCTTGATGAAACCCGTGGCGGTCGGCTCAGCATCGGGCGAAAGGCAGATGAGGGCGGCGCAGTCGACGTGGAATTTGTCGGTCCACTTTTTGGTGATGTCGGCGAGCGGCCGGCGTTCGTCGAGCGCCCGCTTGATGGTCTTGTCGTCGACGTCAGTCAGGTTGCGAACGTAACGGACCTTGTCCTTTCCAAATTCGAGTATAAGGAGACGATGAAGGACATCGTTGATGACGAACGTTCTAAAGTTACCGATATGCCCGGGTGCGTAAACGGTGAGGCCGCAGTTATAGAAACTGAAAACGTCCTTCGGGTCGTTCGGATCAGGACGCCGGAGTTCTTTCAGGCTGCGGGTGAGGGAGTCGTGGAGCCGGATGGGCATAATTCAGGTTTTTAACCACTGATCTTCGTTAATTGGCGCTAATAAATGGCGCTCTTTCCATATTTTTTTTCAAGATTAGCGTGAATTAGTGCAAATTAGCGGTTTAATCCGAGGTTTAGTCAACCCATGCCAAAAAGCTTCCAACTCGCCCTGACTCATCGTCCGCGCCGCCTCCGCCGGCAAGCCAGCCGCCGCGCCCTCGTGGCGGAAACCGTCCTCCGGGTGGAGGATTTGATCGCCCCGCTTTTCGTCGTGGATGGCAGGGGCCGGCCCGAGCCGATCGCCTCAATGCCTGGAGTCTGCCGGTTCAACATGGTCGATTTGGTGAATGAGTGTCGCGAACTGTTTCAACTCGGCGTGCCCGCCGTGGCGCTTTTCCCGAAACTCGATGCCAGGTTGAAGGACGCGAACGGCACCGAGGCGTTGAACAAGAAAACGCTGGTGCTCCGGGCCGTCCGGGCCGTGAAGGCAGCCGTGCCGGAACTGTCGGTCATCACGGATGTGGCGCTCGATCCCTACACCAGTCACGGCCACGACGGCGTGCTGAATGCCACGCTGGACGACGTGGACAACGACCGCACGGTGGGAATCCTCTGCGCGATGGCGGTCATGCAGGCTGAGGCGGGCGTGGATTTTGTCGCGCCTTCCGACATGATGGACGGACGGGTGGGTGCAATCCGGAAGGCGCTCGACGCCGCCGGCTACACCGACACGGGCATCATCGCCTACTCGGCGAAATACAACTCGGCCTACTACGGTCCGTTTCGCGACGCGGTCGGCAGCGCCAAGGCCGCGGGCACGCGGCTGCTCAGCAAAGCCACCTATCAGATGAATCCCGCCAACCGCCGCGAGGCGATCCGCGAGGTGCAGCTCGACGTGAACGAGGGCGCCGACATCGTGATGGTGAAGCCGGCCGGACTTTACCTCGACATCATCCGCGAGGTGAGAAATGCCACCCGCACGCCCGTGGCGGCCTACCAGATTTCCGGCGAATATGCGCAAATCCAGGCCGCGGCCCGGCTCGGCTGGCTCGACCTCGTTCGCTGCCGCGATGAATCTCTGCTCGCGATCAAGCGAGCCGGCGCGGACATGATCCTGACGTATTTTGCCAAGGAAGTGGCGAAGGCGCTACGTTGAACCGGACGCGGTGCCAATAGTTCCGCGGGCATGAAAAGCAGCATCTCGTTCCCGGACCCCGGAACACTGATTTCCCGTCGTAAATTTATCGCCGGTTCGCTGGCGGCCGGCGCGACCTTCGCGCTGCTGCCCGGCCGGCTGGCGCGGGCGGCGGAAACCGCGGCAACTGACCGGAAGCTCAACGTCGCTTTCGTGGGGATCGGCAACCGGGGCCATGATCTCCTCAAGTCCTTTGCGAACACCGGACTGGTCAACGTGGTGGCATTTTGCGACGTGGATCTGCTCGCTCCGCACACGGCCGAGTCGCGCCAGCTGTTTCCCCACGTGCCGGGCTTCCAGGATTTTCGCGAGATGTTCGCGCAGATGGGCGACCGTTTCGAGGCGGTCGTCGTGGCGACGCCAGATCATTCGCATTTCGTCGTGGCGATGCACGCGATGGCGCACGGCAAGCATGTCTATGTCGAGAAGCCGCTGGCGCACACCTTTCAGGAGGTTGAAATGCTGATGGTGCGGGCCGAGCAAAGCGGCGTCGTCACGCAGATGGGCAACCAGGGCCACTCCGGCAATAACTACCACCAGTTCAAGGCGTGGACCGAGGCCGGCATCATCAAGGACGTGACCAAGATTGTCATGTTCATGAACTCGCCGCGCCGCTGGCACGGGTGGACGATTGAGGGATATCCCGCGGGCGAGCCGGTGCCGCCGACGCTGAATTGGGATTTGTGGAACATGAATGTGCCGGTGCATCCTTACAGCACCAAGCTGCATCCGGAAAACTGGCGCAGTTGGTTTGCCTACGGCGACGGGGCGTTCGGCGACTGGGGACCGCACATCCTCGACACGGCGCATCAATTCCTGCAGCTGGGACTGCCCCGGGTCATCGAGGCCGAAAAGCGCGACGGTCCCAATGAGTTCATTTTCCCGCAGGCGTCGACCATCCGGTTTGATTTCGCCGCGCGACCGGGCCTGCGGCCGGTCAAGGTCTATTGGTACGACGGGGTGAGGAATCTGCCGCCCCTTCCGAAGGAGTTGGGACCGGAGGCCAAGCTGGGCCAATTGAACGGGAAATTCATCTACAGCAAGAAACTCGTTTTCCAGGGCGGCACCCACGGCGATACCCTGCGCATCATTCCTGAAAAGAAAATGCGCGTGTTGGCGCCGGATCTGCCGCACATTGGCAGTGGATTCTCGGATCATTTCCAGAATTTTGCGCTCGCCTGCCTTGGAAGAGAGGAGACGAGGTCACCGTTCCGGGTGTCCGGACCGCTAAGCCAGGTCTTTCTGCTTGGCGTCATCGCCCAACGGCTCGGGGGCCGGCTGAAATTCGATCCAATTAAGAAGCGTTTCACCAACAGCGCCCGGGCGAATGAACTGCTCGCCGGCGAACCGCCCCGTCCGGGCTGGGAGCAATACTACAAGACGTGAGCTGGCGTTCAGAGGCTGGGGCGCGTCATCCTTGACGCGCCAAGCGGCGGCGGATCAGAGACAATCCGCCCTGCCTCACTTCCTCGGCCCGTGACGCAGCGTGCTGTGCCGGACGCTGTAGCCGAAGTAAACGGCGAAGCCGATGGCCATCCAGATGGCCAACCGCAGCCAGGTGTCGGGCGGCAGGGTGAACATCATGCCGACGCAGGTGACGACGCCGAGGATCGGCACGACGGGCACCCACGGCGTGCGGAACGGGCGGGGCAGGTCGGGACGCGTGCGGCGAAGAACAAGGATGCCAAGGCAGACGATTGCAAAGGCCATCAGTGTACCGATGGAAATAAGTTCGCCGAGGAGGTCGAGGGGAAGCAGGCCGGCGACGATGGAGCAGACAATTCCGGTAAGAAGGGTCGAGACGTACGGCGTCCGAAAGCGCGGGTGAAGCTTGCTGAAGGCCGGCGGCAGCAGGCCGTCCTTGGCCATCGAGAAAAATATCCGGGGCTGCCCGAGCAACGAGACGAGCGCCACGGAGGTCAGGCCGGCGATGGTGGCGATCTCAATGCTGAAACGGAGGACCGCGGGAGCCTTGACCTGCTGGAGGACGAAAATGAACGGCGCGTCAACGTTGAGGGCCGGATATTTGACCATGCCGGTAAGCACGATGGCCACGGCGATGAAAAGGAAAGAGCACACCGCCAGGCAGCCGAGCAAGCCGATGGGCATGTCTTTCTGCGGATTCCGGGTTTCCTGGGCCGCGCAGGAGACGTTGTCGAAGCCGACATACGCGAAGAAGATGACGGCGGCGCCCTTGAAAATGCCGCTCCAGCCGAACTCCCCGAAGGTGCCCGTGTTGGGCGGGATGAACGGCGTCAGATTCCTCGTGGCCAGTGCCACGTGAGTGAACAGCCACCACGCCCCGTAGACGATGAGGACCAGCAGCACACCGACCTTGATGAAAACCATCAGATTGTTGAAGGTGGCAGACTCCTTGATGCCGACCACCAGAATGGCGGTGAGGACCAGCGAGATGAACACCGCCGGCAAATTGATGAACGCGCCAGTGGCGACCAGATGGCTGTGTTCGAGCGAGAACGGCGCCTGCCCGACGATCGAGGGAATGGTGAGGCCGAATTCCGCCAGAAAGCCCTGCATGCTGGCGGACCAGCTGACGGCGACCGCGGCGCCGGAAAACAGGTACTCGAGCATGAGGTCCCAACCGATGATCCAGGCGAGGAATTCGCCCATGGTGGCGTAAGTGTAGGTGTAGGCGCTGCCGGCGACCGGGATCATCGTGGCAAACTCGGCATAGCAGAGGCCGGCGAACAGGCAGCCGAGTCCGGAAATGATGAAGGAGATGACAATGGCCGGGCCGGCGTGCTGGGCGGCGGTGGTGCCGGCGAGCACAAATATTCCCGCGCCCACGACCGAGCCGATACCGAGACTGACGAGGTTGAGCGCATTGAGCTCGCGCTTCATCCCCTGATCACCCT
>JBBIHQ010000113.1:0-5470 GCA_037446975.1 Opitutia bacterium | reverse complement strand
TTTGACGGTGGGGGGTTTTTGATGAAGGTGATGTCCGCCCGCGCATGAAATCCGCCGACATCAAACAAGCCTTGCTGGAATCCTATGCCCGCGACGGGGGCATCAACCATCTCGATGGGGTCAATCTGCCCTCGCAGGACACCGTCACGGAAATCGCCCGCGACTTCATGCACGTGCTCTTCCCGGGATATTTCGAGCAGACCAGTCTCGCCCAGAAGGACGTGCCAAAATGGCTGGACGGCCTGCTGGCCAAGATCGACCGGCGCCTGACCACGGAAATCGAAAAGAGCCTGCGCTTTTCCCGCGCCGAAAAGCCCGCCGCCAGCGCCCGCCGGATTGCCGACGAACTGCTGACCCGGTTGCCGGAGATCCGCCGCATCGTGCAGACCGATGTGAATGCCGCCTACACCGGCGATCCCGCGGCCCGCAGCGTCGAGGAGATCATTGTCGCCTACCCGTGCGTGCTCGCCATTTCCCTGCAGCGCATCGCCCACGTGCTTTACGGGCTCGGCGTGCCGTTGCTGCCCCGCATGCTGACCGAATACGGCCATGAACGCACCGGCGTTGATATCCATCCCGGCGCGAAGATCGGCACCCATTTCTTCATCGATCACTGCGCGGGCGTTGTCATCGGCGAAAGTGCCACTCTCGGCAACCACGTGAAACTTTACCAGGGCGTGACTCTCGGCGCCAAGTCGTTCGAGGTCGATGGCGCGGGCAATCCGGTGAAAGGCGGCAAGCGGCATCCTGACATCGAGGACAACGTCACCATCTATGCGCACGCCACCATCCTCGGCGGCGACACGCGCATCGGTGCAAATTCGGTCATTGGCGGCAATGTCTGGCTCCTCGAGTCCGTCCCCGCCAACAGCATCGCGTATTACAAGGGCGATGATCTCGTGATCCGCGCCCGCCAGAAGAAGGAAACGCTCGTCGAGGACGCCGGAGATTGGATGATCTAGGGATTTTCTATCGGTACGGTGGTAAGGTTGGGGCATTGGCGGACCGGGAACCCCCACCCGATTGAATTCAGCATTCGCCGCGCACACGTCGCGGGGAAAGGGCACCCCGTCCACAAGGAATCGATTCCGGTCCCCCAATCGGGACTCTTCTCTGCACTCAGAATGACAACGAAACGAATTTACCCTCTCTGCCTCTGCTCCAACGCCCGCGCGATCTCCGCGGCAAAAAGCGGTCCGCGATAGATCAGACCGGTATATAGCTGCACCAGCGTGGCGCCGGCATCCAGTTTTTCCCCGGCCGATTCCTCGTCCATGATTCCGCCCACGCCAATGATCGGGAGCCGGCCGCCAGTCGTCCGGGCGATGTAGTTGATGACCTCGGTCGCACGCCGCCGCACCGGAAGGCCGCTCAACCCGCCCGCTTGATCGACCGCGGCGAACCGCCCCGGCCGGGCGAGCGTGGTGTTGGTCGCGATGATGCCGTCGAGGTGAAGTTCGTCGATCACGCCGAGCGCCGCGTCGATTTGCGGGAAAGTCAGGTCGGGCGCGATCTTGAGCAGCAGCGGCCGGCGCGGCTTGCCGGCAGCCACGCGCGTCTGGTTCTCATTCACCAGCGCGGCCAGCAGCGGCTTGAGCCAGGCTGCGTCCTGCAGCTCGCGCAATCCGGGCGTGTTGGGACTGCTGACGTTGACGGCCACGTAGTCGGCGTGATCGGCCAGCAACCGGAAGCTGCCCAGATAATCCTCCGTCGCCTGTTCCAGCGGGGTGCGCTTGGTTTTCCCGAGGTTGATGCCGAGCGGAATCTTCCTCCGTCCGGGACCGGGCAGCCGGGCCAGCCGCGCGGCCATCGCGGCCGCGCCCTCATTGTTGAAGCCCATCCGGTTGATCACGGCCTGATCGGCCGGGTAGCGGAAGGCCCGCGGCTTGGGATTGCCCGGCTGGGCGTGCAGGGTGACGGTGCCGATTTCCACATGCCCGAACCCCAAGGCCGCCGCCGCCGGCCACGCCCGGCCATCCTTGTCGAAACCGGCAGCCAGCCCGACGGCATTGGGAAATCTCAGCCCGAAACACTCCACCGGACGGTGGCCGGTGAGGGGCAACCGGTTAAGTCGCTCCAGCATAGCGCACAGCGGTCGCACCCGGCCGAGCATCGCCATGGCGTCCACGGCCAGCTCGTGGGCCCGCTCCGGATCGAGGCGGAAAAACGCCGGTTTGAACACGTGTTGATAGAGCCAGCCCATATTTCCGCATGGTGGCATCTGTCCGCCAACTTACAAGCGTCCGGCAGGCCTCGCCCGGGCCCGATTTTTTGTACTTGTTATTTCCTCCTCCCGGCCCACTCTGCCGCCGAAAATTCCGGCCAGCGCCCGGGAGAAAAAGATTTTCGAACTTTCTGCGTTTCAAGATTTGACAAGGGCGGAATGCCCCCCTTTTCGTGCAGCGAAATCAGCAACACCCAAATGGCGAAAGGCTCTCCTCAACTTGAATGGTGCATAGTGCGGCTCGGTGAAGACCACAACTGGTGGGTCAACGAAGTCAGCGATCCCGTGCATTGGGACGTCGACGGCCTGAGCATCATCGACCCCCGCCAGGTCGACCATATCATTGAACTGATCGAGCCCCTGCGCGAATACGGCTTCAATTCCGACGTTTTCGAACGCGCCTTCATCCCCTTCCGGATCGCCAAGGACCTGGGCAAGGGCCGCGTCCGCCTCGCCCGCACCAAGCAGCCGCTGCTCGAATCCGAGGAAAAGCTTTTCGCGCTGCCGGACGTCATTGACGAGGAAAACGGCCCCTACGCCGATCTGCTCGACCATATCACCCGCCTGAGGGTCAAGCTGCTCAACGACCTGCTGGATTTCGAGGAGAAGCTCACGGTCGACGAGGTCGAGGACCAGCTGCGGGAAACGCAGAACAACGATTTCATCGAGGGCAAGGCCGTCCACCTGTTCCAGGAGATGACCGCCATCCTCGACTTCATGCCCGAGGGCTATGGCGACGACGATGAGGAGACCGAGAAACGCTCGGCCGAGGATGATGCCGACGACGTGCCGGAGATCGAGGCTGCCGAGGAGGAAAAGCTGAAGAACGATTCCTCGCTGAAATGGGATGAGGACGAGGAAGGCGAGGACGACGGGGACAAACCCGCCAAGGACGGCGACGAAGAAGAGGAAGGCGAGGACGACGAGGACGGCGAAGAGGACGACAAGCCGAAGAGCAGCAAGCGAAGCCGCGGCTAAAAGGTTTATTGCCTCCATGCGGGCAATCGCTCAGTTACGTGACACCGCATGTTTTTGTCCCGCCCGTCCAATCTCCTGGTTGCGCTCCTGATCCCTTGCTGGCTGGCCGGTTGCGCCACCGGCGGCCCCGGATCCACCGCCAATACCAACCCCCAGCTGGATGCGCCTTCGCTTTCCGCCCAGTTGCGGCCGGGTGACACGATGACGGTTTCTCTGCTGGGCATTCCCGAGCCGACCACCAGCAGCGTGCAGATCGACGAACAGGGTCTGATCCGCCTGCAATACATCGGCGCGATCACCGCCGCCGGGCTCACCGCCTCCGAGCTTTCGCAGAGCATCCGCGACGCCTACATCAACAAGAAATTCTACACTTCGCTGGATGTGTCGGTCAACGTCACCGAACGTTATGTCTATATCGGCGGCGAGGTGCAAAAACCCGGCCGGATCGTCTGGTCACCCGATCTCACGCTGTCCAAGGCGGTGCAATCCGCCGGTGGCTTCACCCTTTACGCCAAGGAAAAACGGGTGGTTCTCACGCGCGACCGCAAGACCTATGACATCGACGTCAAGCTGGCCCAGCGTCAGCCCGACCAGGATCCCCTTTTGTTTCCCGGCGATTCCATTCAGGTGCCGCGCTCGCCCTTCTGATTCCGGATCGCCTCCACGCCGCTAGATTTCCACCGGAACCCGCCGTCCCACTCCATGAGTTTGTTTCAAACCAAGTCGATCGAGTCGCTCCAGAAGGAAGCGGCGAACGACCACAGCTTGCGAAGAGTGCTCTCCGCCACCAACCTCGTGAGTCTCGGTATCGGCGCGATCATTGGCGCCGGCATCTTTGTGTTCACGGGGCAAGCCGCCGCACAACACGCCGGCCCGGCCATCGCCATCTCGTTCGTCATCTCCGGCGTGGGCTGTCTCTTTGCCGGTCTGTGTTATGCGGAGTTCGCCTCGATGATCCCGATCGCCGGCAGCGCCTACACCTACGCCTATGCGACCTTGGGCGAATTTCTGGCGTGGATCATCGGATGGGATCTCATTCTCGAATACCTCTTCACGTCGCCGAGCGTCGCGGTCGGATGGTCGGCGCACGTCGTGGCCTTCATCAAGGAGTTTGGTCTTGTCATCCCGGAGCGGTTCACGAACGCCCCGATTGAATTTGTCGACGGACACTACGTCCTCACCGGTGCGATCATGAACCTGCCGGCGGTGGTCATCATCTTCCTGCTCTCGTTTCTCCTGGTCATCGGCATCAAGGAGTCGGCCAATTTCAACAACGTGATGGTCATCACCAAGGTGTCTGTGCTGGTCGGCGTCATCGGCTTTGGTCTCTGGTATCTGTTCAGTCATCCCGGGTTAACGACGAAGAATTGGACGCCATTTATTCCCAAGAACACGGGCAAATACGGAGAGTTCGGCTGGAGCGGAATCTTCGAGGGTGCCGGTGTGATCTTCTTTGCCTACATCGGGTTCGACGCCGTCTCCACTTCCGCCCAGGAAGCGAAGGATCCGCAGCGCGACATGGCCAAGGGCATCCTCGGCTCGCTGGCCATCTGCACCGTCATCTTCATTACTTTCTCCCTCGTCCTCACGGGCATGGCGAACTACACCACGCTGAACAACGCGGCTCCGGTGGTGAATGCGCTGCAAAGCATCGGTGCGCCGGGCTGGCTGCGCTACATTGTCGAGGTGGCCGCCATCATGGGGCTGAGCTCGGTCTGCCTTGTCATGCTCATGGGCCAACCACGGATCTTCTTCTCGATGGCCAGGGACGGCCTGCTCCCGGCGGTCTTCGCCAAGGTGCACCCGAGGTTCAAGACGCCCTACGTCACGCAGATCGTGACCGGCTTTCTGGCCATGATCATCGCCGGCGTGCTTCCGCTGGATCTGCTCGGCAAGCTGGTGAACATCGGCACGCTCTTTGCGTTTATCGTCGTTTCCATCGCCATAGTCGTTCTCCGTCGCACCCGGCCCGAGCTGCCCCGGCCCTTCCGGACACCGCTGGTGCCGCTTCTGCCGGCTCTCGGCGTGGTCATATGCGGCGCCCAGATGTATTCGCTCCCCGGTGACACCTGGCTGCGACTCATCATTTGGATGGCCATCGGGCTCGTCATTTACTTCGGGTACAGCCGCCGTCACAGCAAGCTGGGCCAGAGCGGAAAATAAGATGTGGCTTTTTCGATCCAAGCCCGTCGCCACGCTCATCGCGGAGTCCGAGGGTGATCAGGGGATGAAGCGCGAGCTCAATGCGCTCAACCTCGTCAGTCTCGG
>JBBIHQ010000112.1:1914-6129 GCA_037446975.1 Opitutia bacterium | reverse complement strand
AGGAACGGCTTCGCCCGTCGGCGGATTTGGGCGGAAAGATCGGAGGAAAAGAACCGTTGGGTCCGGCGGGTGTTGCGCCAGCGGGTCGCATGCGAGTAGTCCGGCGCCCCGGTATCGGCCAACTGGTCGCCGAAGAACGCCGCCAGGTAGTGCGGTCCGACCTTGGCCAGGTTTTCGAGGTCAGGATAAATCCGCTGCAACAGGCGCGGCCGGCGCCGCGAGGCGGGCTCGCGGGCCCAGAAGGCGCGAATCATGGCCTCCTTGAAAAGGTCGTACCCGGCAAACAGTTCGTCGGCGCCTTCGCCGGTCAGTACGACCTTGTAGCCGGATCGGTGGACCAGCTCTGACAGCAGGTACATGGGCGCCGGGGCGGTGCGCAACAAGGGGGTTTCGCAGTGCCAGACCACGTCGGGGAACACCGCCCCGATGTCCGCATGTCTCGCCTCGACCACCTGGTGATCCGTCCCGAGGTACCGGGCCATGCGCCGCTGATGTTCGCTCTCGTCGAAGGCGGAGTCGGTGAAGGCAATGGAAAACGTGTCGATCCGGCCGGTGGCACAACGGCGCATCAATGCCGCAATGAGCGACGAGTCCAGTCCGCCGCTCAAGTAGGCCCCGACCGGCACGTCCGCCAGCATGCGCAGCCGGGTGGCGTCGGCCAGCAGCGTGCCAAGCTCCTCCAGGAGGTCCGCTTCGGAGCGCGGGGCGGTGTGCCGACCGGCCACGGCGAACTCCTGCTGCCAGTAGCATTCAACGTGCATGCTCGCGCGGGACACCACGGCGAAGTGCCCGGGAGGAAGTTGGGTGACACCTTGAAAAACGGTGCGCGGTGGCAGGCAGGACCAACCGGTAAAGATCTGGTCGAGAGCTACCGGATCAAGTTCGAGCCGGAGAGCGGGATGCGCCGCCAGGGCCTTGATCTCGGAGCCGAAAACCAGCAAGTCGTCGGTGAGCGAATAGAATAGCGGCCGGATGCCAAAACGGTCGCGGGCCAGGAAGAGTGTTTGCTCCCGGGCGTCCCAGATGGCGACCGCGAACTGACCGTTGAGCCGTTTCAGGCAGGCCGGACCCTCCTGCTCGAACATGTGCAGGAGGACCTCCGTGTCGCAATGCGTGGCGAGTTGATGGCCGGCCAGCAGCAACTCGGCGCGCAATTCGGCATGATTGAAGATCTCCCCGTTGTAGACAATCCAGTAACGCTGATCTTCCGTGGCGATCGGCTGCTGGCCGGAGGCGAGGTCCACAATGCTGAGGCGTGCATTGCCGAGACCGGCGATATCATCGAGGTAGATGCCGAACTGGTCCGGGCCGCGGTGGCGGATCATGCCCAGCATCTGCCGGAGCAGCTCCTCGGATGGCGGCGCGCTGTCACGCCGGTTTAGCAGGCCGGTTATGCCACACATGGCGGGCGGAATTGGAGGTTGCGGTGCGTCACCATGGCCGGGGCGGCTCAGGATCGCGGCCCGAGCAAAAGCTCCTTGAGCCAGCCGGCGAAATCCTTCGTGGTCTTCTTGATACCCGCGACTGACGCCCACCATCGGGCTGGGACGTAGTCATTCTTGGGGATGGAGATGACTCCAACCGGGATGCGGGGACCCAAGACGCGCATGTACGCCAGTCGGGTCTGGCGGGCATGCGGCCCAAGGGTCACGACGTTCAGACCCTTCGGTTGAAGGTTCAGCGCGACCAGACGGTCATGCACGGCCCGCGCCATTTTTGACGTGCGATTCCAACCTGCCGCGGGGGCCGGGCAGGCCTCAACCAAGGTCGGATCAACCCCCATCGCAACAAGTTGCCGGGCGGAACGCGCGGCATCCGATTCCCCGGCCAGGCCGGGATCGCCCGTCCGGGATTGCAGTCCGGAAACCAGCAGCCGGGCATAGTTTCCGCGGGTAAATTCATTCCTGGCGGCCGCCAGGACATAATCCGGCACCCAACCTTCCACGACGAGGATATCCCCGGCGACCGGCTCGCTGACCGCCAGAAACGGATGAACCAAGGCGGCAAAAGCCACCAGCGCCACCAAAGCGATCGTCAGGAAGAGCAGGGCCCGCTGCGTCACGGAGAGCTCTTTCTTGACCAGACGGGATGGCGGATTCATCAGTCGTATCCTTTCGGCCGGTTCAGAGCCGCGGACGGATTCGATCAAGGCCCGGCGAGCCCGGCTTTGGTAATCTTGCCTGAGGCGGTCTTGGGCAGTTCGGCGCAAAACTCGACCAGCTTGGGCACCATGAAGTCCTCGAGGTGGGCCCGGCAATGGGCCTGCACTTGTCTGGCGGTGAGAGTGGCATCTGACGTCGCAATAAAAGCCTTGATCGCCTGGCCGAGGAGCGGATCAGGCACGCCGATCACGGCAACCTCGCGCACCCCGGCAATACCGTAAATCACGCTTTCAACCTCCTTCGGGGCCACTTTTTCCCCGCGGCTCTTGATGATGTCGTCCTTGCGGCTGACGAAGTAGAAGAAGCCGTCGGCATCCCGGCGGAAAAGGTCATTGGTGTAACAGAGGCGATCGCCGCTGGCCGGATCGGTCCGGAAACGCCGGGCGGTCAGCTCCGGCGCCTCCCAGTAACCCCGCATCACGTGGCGGCCGCGGACCACCAGTTCGCCGGTTTCGCCGGGGCCGAGCCGTTGTCCGGTCTCGTCCTCGATCCAGGCCTCGGTACCGGGGATCGGGATGCCGACCGATCCAGGCCGGCGATCCAGTTCCGCCGGCGGCAGGTAGAGCGTTCGCTTGGTCTCGGTCAGGCCGTACATCGAAAACAGGGCGGCGCCGGGGAATTTTTTTCTCAGCGCCTCGATATGATTCACGGGCAGGGCCGCGGCGGTATTGGTCAGATAGCGCAGGCTCGAGAGGTCGAACGCCGACAGATCCATCGGCTGCAGGAGGGCGAAAAGAGTCGGCACGCCCGGGAACCCCGTGACCCGTTCCTGTTCGATCCGCTTGAGAATGGCCGCCGGATAGGCGAACGATCGCTCCAACACGAGCGTACCACCGAACCGAAAGGTCATCAGCAGCTGATACAGCCCGTAGTCGAAGGAAAGCGGGAGGACGTTGATGACGATGTCCGATTCGACGTTCTGCAGGTACTCGATGATCGAGCCGGTGGCAAAAACCACGTTGCTGTGATCGCTCATCACCCCCTTGGGGTCGCCGGTCGTGCCCGAGGTATAGATCAGGCAGGCCAGGTCCACATCGACATTGTCCCGGGGCAAGGGATCGGGCGGAAAACCCTCCAGCACCTCGTTGAAATCCAGGCCACCCGGGCAGGCCGAAGAGGGGGCGCCGGCGGAGTCGCCGCAGAAAATGCGTCGGCGCAAGGAGGGGACCAACCCCGACAGATCCACCAAGGACGGGTGGAATTCGGCGACCAGGGCGGTGGCCCGGCAGTTATTCAGGATATAGAGAAATTTGTCGCGCTTAGTGGTGGCATTGATCACCACAAAAACCGCGCTGGCCTTGAGAATGCCGAAGATCGCCACCACAGCCTCGACCGAATTCGGCAGGAAAACGGCGACCCGGTCACCCCGGCGAACCCCGCCCTCGCGCAAGGCGTGGGCGAGCCGGTTGGCCATCGCGTCAAGTTCGCCGAACGTGACCCGGCGACCGTCGCCGACCAGCGCAATCTTGCCGGGCAGGCGCGCAGCGCTCCGCTCGAGAAAATCGCGGACGAGCCAAGCGTGCCGGCCCACGGTGAGGCTGGTATTACCCATGCGGGGGGAAGCGGTGGCCGGACCGGTTCAAGGGGCTGTCCCCGCCTGGTGCTTGAAAACGTAGGCCGCGATGGCGGTGATCGAATCGAGGTTCTCCGGCAGCAGGTCGCCGTCCGGTATTTTGATCCGGTAGGTTTTTTCGAGGAACGCCACAAGCTCGATCACGCCCGTGGAATCAATGATCCCACCGGCGAGGAACGAAGTATCGTCGGTCAGGCCGTCATCCTGACCGAACAGGAATGTTTCCACCACGAATTTTCTGATGTCCGGAATTAGATCACTCATAGAAAGGCGAAGGAGTTGGGATCAAGGGAGGGGTGTGGTCGGCTGTCGGAGAAACCTCGCCCACCGCCTCGACCAGCAGCGGGCCAAGATGCAAATACCTCGTCGTCGTGCGTTTGCGTTCGATGTCCTCCCAGACGCTTTCCACGGCTTCGCGGCTCAGTCCTGCGGCCCGGGCCACCGCCTCCCGTACCCGGTCGGCGGTGGGGCCGCCGACGA
>JBBIHQ010000112.1:0-1904 GCA_037446975.1 Opitutia bacterium | reverse complement strand
GGCGCTTGTACTCGGCCCGGTCGACGAGGCCGACCACCCGGGCCACCGCCTCGGCCGGGACACCATGATTCTTGCCAAACAGGCAGAGATCCATTTGCTGGTAGGGCAGGGCGAAATAGAATTCATCCTGCCCCTGCGGCATGGAATAGGTGTCGGTGGTGGGCGGCCGCGAACGGATTTCAGGCGGGACGCCGAGATATTCGGCGAGTTGATAAACCTGCGTCTTGTAGAGGTGGGCGATGGGCTTTACATCCGCCGCCCCGTCGCCGTTCTTGACAAAAAACCCCTGGTCGTATTCCAGCCGGTTGGGCGTGCCGGCCACCGCGTAGTTGAGCCGGTCGGCGTGGTAATATTCGAGCATCTTGCGGGTGCGCTGCTTGAAGTTGGTGGCGGCGACGATTCCGAGGTAGGCATTCAGGGACAGCCGTTCGCGAACGGTTGCGCCGTCGGGCGCACGGGCCACGATCGAAAAGGTCGTATACTTATGCCCGCTCGAGATGCTCCCGATGATGAGCTTGGATACCCAGCCGGGACCGAACGAGGGGATGACTTCCCTGATCGCCTCGTCATAGCGCCGGTAGCAGCCCAAGGCCTCGAGGATCGCGGTGATGTTCTCTTCTTTACAATTGATGCCCAGCCAGTCCGCGACCATGCGGCCAAGCGAGCTCGATTCGCGGTCGGAATGCCGCTCGGGCATCAGCAGGCCCAGGACGCGACCGGGCCCGAGCGCACGCACTGCCAGGGCCGCCGTGACGGTGCTGTCGATGCCGCCCGAAAGGCCGACCACCACCCCGCGGCGTTTGAGGAGATGCGAAAGTTGATGTCGGACGCCGTCAGCGATCCCGGCGGTCACCCGTCCGGCATCGATCTGCAAAGATGCCAGTGAATACGTGCTTTTCGTCATCTACCGATCCCGGAATCGGGGTCCACGGGCAGTTTGCGGAATCGGAATATGGCTCTCACAGGCCCCGGCCAAGGCGAGTGGAACGCGCGAATCCGAGTGTGGATTTGAAAACACAATAATGTAGTGACCGTGAGCGTGGCAGAGGTAACCTTGCAGACTGCCCGGTTGACGTCGATGCGATTTTGACCGCGGGCGAACCGAGATATCGCCCATCTGGATTGCCACCCGGTAAATCTCAATTCACTCGGCCTCGGTCGCCGACTTGGCGGTCGCCGGTCCGATTGGCCGGAGTCCGCGTACAAATTCCTCGTAAGGGAAATCCGGTCCGAGGGGAATCGTAATCCGGGCCAGGGGTCGCCCGGGTGAGTCTCCGAAGAAGATGTTTGGCGGCACATTGCGACTCACCACCGTCCCGGCCTTGATCACCGCCCCGTCCCCGATACGGGTGCCGGGCATGATCACGCAATGGGGACCGATGAACACGTTGGCGCCGATCACCACGGGCCGGGAGCCGTTGGTGGAGCGCATGGGACCCCAATGAAAATGGGCGAAAATCGAGACGCGGAGGCCAACGGTGGAACCGCGGCCGATGGTGATCGCCTCGGGATAAAGCTCGTCCACGTAGACCCATTGGCTGATCCAGACCCGCTCGCCGAGATTCACACCACGCAGCCGCAAGGCGGCCGGGCGGATGCTGTAGCCGCCAGGCATGAACAGGGCGATACGGCCAAGCGTACGAGTGATCGTGCGGAGCATAATTCAGTCAGGTCCAGCCGCGTGGGCCCGGTCAGCCCGGACCGCCGCCTGCTGCGACGACCGGGCTCCGACGGTCGGTCAGACCTTGACCGCTGCGGTTGCCATTCGCCGCCAAACCGAAGTCCACCACCGGAATCGAAACACCTGCAGAGGCAAGCGGTGGCGGGAGGTACTCAGCGTTGACGGGCACGGCACATCAGGATTGGAGCAGGAGTCGCGGAACACTGGGGTCGGTTGACAGGCC
>JBBIHQ010000111.1:0-6578 GCA_037446975.1 Opitutia bacterium | reverse complement strand
GAGATATAGCAGGCCGGCTTTTTGGAGGCGGTCAATCTGGATGTGGAACTCGAAACTTTCAAAAATATCCCGCACGGCAGGCGAGAACGCCTGGAGGTAAGCGCGCAGATTTTCGCCGATGTGGTCCTGGTCGCCCATGAGCTTTTTCAGGTCGAGGGGCGAAGTGTTGTAGAAGAACTGGCCGGATTTGCGGAGGAGGAAGGGCTCGGGGTTGATCCCGGAACCCTTGCGCTTGGCCAATTCGGCGAGGACGGCGGGCTTGGTAGCATCAAGCACACAGTCGAGGCGGCGGAGGACAGTGAACGGCAGGATGACTTTGCCGTAGTCGGATTGCTTGTAGTCGCCCCGCAGGAGATCGGCGACAGACCAAAGAAAGGAAGAGAGGTTCGGGTCACTCACGGGGCATGAATACAGCTTAAGCACCTTAAGCCGGCAAGGGCAGAGGTTCACCGGATACGCCGGCGCGTGGCCCGGGGAGTTGCTTACAGGCCCGGGGACAACCGGGCAACCCTGATTACGGTAGACGGAAAACGGTCGACCGTCGACGGTCACCCACCGGGTGGCTTCAGGCCGGGGTGGAAGCCGATCTTGCGGCCATGCCGGGGTTCGTCCACATCGGGCAGCAGCAGGGGACTGATTTTTGCATGCAAGGCCCGCAGGGCGGCATTCTGGGTCAGCAGGTCCCGTTCAATTCTGGTCAACCGGATCTCCAGGGTGGTGCTGGTCAGCAGTTCGCGGCGCAGTCGCACGAAGGCCCGGACCACATAGGTGCTCATGGCCACCGCCCGTTCGCTGTTGAGGATAGTGGCAGCCATCACCGCCCCATGTTCGGTAAAAACCCAAGGCAGATATCGTCGTCCACCTCGTCCGGTGTTTGAGGTCGCAAATTGCGACCTCAAAGCGGCGAATTCTGCCGGCGTCAGTTGAAAGACGAAATCGCGCGGGAAGCGCCGGCGGTTTCGCTTGAACGCTTCGTTGAATCGCTTGGTCGAGACTCCGTAAAGCGTAGCGAGATCACGGTCGAGAATCACCGACTCATCGCGCACACGTTGAACGCGAAGCTGGAGAGTGGTTTCAGTAGTCATGGGCCGGATTATCCCGCCGCTGCCGGCGGCGTGCGGTGGCCCGGAGAGTTGTTACGGGTGCGCGGCCCGCCGGGCAATCCAGAAGCGGAGCTGGCGGCGACTGGTTTTACTTGAGGGCGACGAGGTGGTCGCGCACGAACTGCTTGTCGTAGCCCGGGGGTGGAGAGCGTGGGGGCGAGCTTGGAGCGGCGAGCTAGGAGTGAGGGGCACCCGGTTGGAGCTGGCGGAGTTCGCGGCGGAGCTCGGCCGTGAGCTGGGCCTCGGTGGGCAGGTGGAGCTGGTAGCGGCTGGCGAAGATGCGTTTCCCCTGGTTTGGGCCCAGGGTGTAGCGGACCATGGCGTCGTTCTTGTCGGTGCAGAGGATGAGGCCGAGCGTGGGCTGGTCACCGGCGGTGCGGCGCTCCCGGTCGAAGTAGTTCACGTAGAGCTGGAGCTGGCCGAGGTCGGCGTGGCTGAGTTTGCCGACCTTGAGGTCGAGGAGCACGTAGCACTTCAGCACCGTGTGGTAGAACACGAGATCGATGTAGAAATGGTCGCCGTCGAGCGTGATGCGCTCCTGGCGGGAGACGAAGGCGAAGCCCTTGCCCAGCTCGAGCAGGAAGGTCTGGAGGTTGGTGATGAGAGCCTGTTCGAGGTCGCTCTCGACGAGCCGGGGCGAGGCCGGCAGGCCGAGGAACTCGATGACGACGGGATCCTTGAAAACGTCGGCCGCGCCGGCGACCTCCTGGCCCTTGTGCGCGAGGCGGAGGAGGCCGGCCTTGTCTTTGCTCTTGGCGAGCCGGTCAAAGAGCAGGCTGGCGATCTGCCGCTCCAGCTCGCGGGCCGACCAGTTGTTGTTGATGGCCTCGATCTCGTAGAAGGCCCGCGCCTCCGGTCGGTCGACCCGCATCAGGGTGCGGTAGTGGGTCCAGGACAGGTTGGGGTTCAGCCGGCCCGGCGTCCAAGCAACGGAGTCCGAACCCGGTGCTTTCGATTTCCGAGGCGGTGCGTCGGAAATTGCCGACGCAGAAAGGCTACGCAGTGCGTAGCTTTTCTGGTCTGTGGGCAAAAGGCTACGCAGTGCGTGGCCTTTTTCACCGGTCAGCAACCCGGGATAAGCGAGGTAGAATGCGCGGATATTTTTCAGCTGAGGCAGGCTGTAGCCATCGCCAAAATTGCGGGTCAGTTTTTGCGCCAAGATCGACAGCAATCCCGCCCCGTAGTCCGCGCGCTTGGCGCCCTGTTGTTCCTCTTCCACGATTTCGCGGCCGATGAGCCAGTTGGCGACCACCTGCGTGGTATTGACCGTGCGGGCGACGCCGGTACGGGCCGACTCCAGGATACGGCTGATGCGGGTATAGAGACCGGGGTTTAATGATTTCTTGTGCGGGGCCATGTGCATTCTGTTGGAGATTCGCCGCTGACGGCGGCGTGCGTTGGCCCGGGGAGTTGTTACAGGTGCGCGGCCCGCCGGGCAATCCAGAAGCGGAGGCGGGCGAAATCAGACGTGAGGCCTGAAACCGGGGAGGCGGAAAGCTCCGAGGAGCGCCGGAGAGGTGATCGTGGCCTTTCCCGGCCAACAGCCGGGTCACATCCCGCTCTTGAATGTCTGGTGATCGACCACGCCGCTGGCGCGGACCTGGCGCAGGGCCTTGCCGTATTCGGCGAGGACCTTGAGCGCGTAACGCAGCCGGGCGCGGATGGCGGCGTCTTCCTTGGCGAGGTCGGCGGCGCCGTCGGGGGCGTTGAGGCTGGCCCCGGCATGGTGCACGATGACGTGCTCGGGAATCCAGCAGAGCCGGTTGTTCTTGTAGCCGCTCATGCGCAGTTCCGCCACCGGATAACTGCCGCCTCGGCTGGCGGAAACCGTCACGATCAGCGCCGGCTTGTGTCCGATCTCATCCGCGGTGCAGTTGAGCAGGAAATTTTTCACGCCGGGCGTGGCCATGCCGCCCCATTCCGGCGTCACGACCACCAATGCATCGGCTGGTTTCAGTTCCGCCGAGATGGGATCCCACAAGGCGTCGGGCGCTCCGCCGGCGGCTTCGTCCCACAGGGGCAGGGGATTGCCGCTCAGGCTGTAGAGATGCACCGTGGCCCCCGGATGCTCCCGCGTCAGGACCGACTTGATGTAGTTGGCCACCTTGAGCGTCTGGGCTTCCGCGCGGTGGCTGCCGCTGAGGATGAAAAACTTCATGCGCCCGACCATGCCCCAGCTAGGGCTTGCTTGCAAGCTGGTCAGGCTTAACGCTCCCGGCCTGTGCCCAATTCCTTCGGCAAACTTTTCCGCATCACGACCTGGGGTGAAAGCCACGGCCCGGCGGTGGGCGTGGTCATCGACGGCTGCCCGCCGCGCCTGCCGCTGACGGTGGAGGATATCCAGGCCGATCTCGACCGCCGCCGTCCCGGCCAGAGCGACATCACCACGCCGCGCAAGGAGGCCGACCGGGTGGAGATCTTGTCCGGAGTATTCGAGGGGCTCACCACCGGCGTGCCGGTTTCGCTGCTGGTGCGCAGCGCCGACGCCCGGCCCGAGGCCTATGCCGAAATGCGGGAGAAATTCCGTCCGTCACATGCCGACTATACTTATCAGGCCAAGTACGGCCATCGCGACCATCGGGGCGGCGGCCGTTCCTCCGCCCGGGAGACGATCGGCCGGGTCGCGGCCGGCGCCGTGGCCCGGAAAATCCTCCAACTGGCCGGGGGCTTGGAAATCCGGGCGTTCGTCACCCAGATTCACGAGATTGTCGCGCCGCCGATGGCGAAATTTCCCACGCTGGCCGAGGTCGAGGCGTCACCGGTGCGCTGCCCGCACCCCGAGACCGCCGCGCGCATGATCGAGTGCATCAAGCAGGTGCGCAGCGCGGGCGACTCCGTGGGTGGCGTCATCGAGTGCCGGGTGCGCAATGTTCCGGTCGGGTTGGGCGAACCGGTGTTCGACCGGCTCGAGGCGGATCTCGCCAAGGCGATGCTTTCGCTGCCGGCGACCAAGGGCTTTGAGATCGGGAGCGGGTTTGCCGGCACGCGGCTCAAGGGGTCGCAGCACAACGACGCCTTCGTCGCGCCCGGCGGCAGCATCCGCGCCGCCACCAACCGTTCCGGCGGCGTGCAGGGCGGCATCAGCAACGGCGAGGAGATTGTCTTCCGCACCGCCTTCAAGCCCACGGCGACGATTCTCCAGCCGCAGAAGACCGTGGATGTGCGCGGAGCCGAGACGGAATTGGCGGCGCGGGGCCGGCACGATCCGTGTGTCCTGCCCCGGGCGGTGGTGATTGTCGAAGCCATGACGGCGCTGGTGCTGGTGGACCATTGGATGCGGCACCAGGCGCAGAACCAGACCTTCAAGTTCTGAAGGGAGGGGCCGCGCTGGTTTTCGCCCGGGGCCCCGGCCCGGTGGTGACCGGTCGCCGGGCGCAGGACGGGCCGACATCAAATTGACCTGAGCGGTGGCAGTTGCATTCTCGGTGCACTTGGCGATTTTTCTCTAAAGATGATTTCCGTTTACTTCATCCTCGGTACGCCGGGCTCAGGGCGGCGCCAGATCGTCCGCGACCTGATTGAAAACGGTCTGGGCGCGGAGGATCGGGCCGTGGTGCTGGTGGCCGGGACCGAGGCGGCCGCTCCGGTGGACGAGAAGATCGCGGCCTTGCCCAACACGGAAGTCCGTCGCTGGCAGTGGATCACCGCCGGACTCGCCCCGGCCAAGTTGGCGGACGGGGCCACGGTTTTTTTCCTGGCCGACTCGCACCACAACCTCATCGACCAGGTCGAGGCTTTGAAGCCGTGGCTCGAGCAGCAGGGCGCCGGACTGGCGCGGATCTTTTGCACGGTGGACTGCCAGCTGGCCGAGCAGCAGCCGGCGTTGAAACAGCTGTTCGATGCCTGCATTCATTTTGCCGACGTGGTGTTTTTGACGAAACGCGAGGGCGTCGCCAACAAATGGCTGAGCGATTTCATCAAACACTACACCGACCAGTTTTTCCCCTGTCACTTCGTGCAGGTCAGAACCAAGGGCGGCTTGGCCAACCCGGCGCTGCTGCTTGATCCCACCGCCCGCCGGGTCTCGCAATATTTTGACGAAAACGAAACCTACGAGATCGAGGGACTCGAGACGGATGATGAGGAAGACGACGAGGAGGATGCCGACGTGATCCCGGAGGATCCTTATTTCACGCGTGATCGCAGCGGCCGGCGGGTGAAGGAACTGCCCAGTTTTCGCGACCATCCGCACCGGCGTCCGGAAAAATAACCCGCCCGAAAAACGGCGGATATTCCGCGGCGCACAAGGATAGAGTGGGGCATGACCATTTTTGAAACTTCGCCGGCTGTGGCACCGACCATGAACCCGCTCCCCTCGCATCGCACCATGTACCGGGCGCTGGTCCGGCGCGACCCCGGCTACGAGGGGGTTTTTTTCACCGGGGTCAAGACCACGGGCATCTTCTGCCGGCCGACCTGCCGGGCCAAGAAACCCAAGCCGGAGAATGTGGAATTTTTCCCGACCATCACGGAGGCGCTGCACGGCGGTTACCGCCCGTGCCGGCTTTGCCGTCCGATGGACTCGACCAAGCCCGTGCCGCCGCTGGTGGAGGAATTGCGCCGGGCGGTCGAGGCCGCCCCGGACGGGCGCGTCACCGACAAGGATCTGGCCGCGATGGGCGTGGAGCCCTCGACCGCGCGCCGGCAGTTCAAGGCCTACCATGGCCTGACCTTCCACGCCTATCAGCGGGCCCGGCGCATGGGCCTGGCGTTGCGCGACGTGAAGATCGGCCGGCCGGTGATCGAGGTGCAGCTGGAGCAAGGCTACGAGTCCACCAGCGGGTTTCGCGAGGCGTTCACGCGCATCTTCGGCCAGCCGCCGCGCGACGCCAAGACCGGGCATTGCCTGCTGGCCCAACGCATCGAGACGCCGCTCGGCACCATGCTGGCGGTGGCCGACGAAGCGGGCCTGCGACTGCTCGAATTTGCCGACCGTCGCGGGCTGGAACGCGAGCTGGCCGGGCTGCGCCGCCGCCTCAAGTGCGCCATCGTCCCGGGTAGCAATACGACGCTGGAAAAGACCGGCCGGCAACTCGCGCGCTATTTCGCCGGTGAATCGCTGACGTTTGATCTGCCGCTCGCGCCGGTGGGCTCGGTTTTTCAGCTCCGAGTCTGGGCCGAGTTGCAACAGATCGCCCCGGGCCAGACGCGTTCCTACGCCGGCATGGCGGCGAAGCTGGGCGTGCCCAAAGCGCCGCGCGCCATCGGACGGGCCAATGGCTCGAACATGCTGGCGCTGGTCATACCCTGCCACCGGGTCATCCGGGCCGACGGTTCGCTGTGCGGCTATGCGGGTGGACTCTGGCGCAAGCAGCGCTTGCTGGAGCACGAGCGCAAACACGCGGGCTGAACAGCTTTACACTGTTCCCAACAAAACTCTTGCGCCGACCGGGACGGAGCGTATCCATGGCCCTTCTGTTTTTTGCCCGGGTGGTGGAATTGGTAGACACGCAGGTCTCAGAAGCCTGTGCCTAA
>JBBIHQ010000110.1:0-6638 GCA_037446975.1 Opitutia bacterium | reverse complement strand
CCGTAGTCCTCAGGCGGCACACTTAACGCGTTAGCTTGGGCCCTGGTGGGGTCGAATCCGCCAAGACCTAGTGTGCACCGTTTAGGGCGTGGACTACAGGGGTATCTAATCCCTTTTGCTCCCCACGCTTTCGTGCCTGAGCGTCAGTAATTGTCCAGGTAACCGCCTTCGCCTCTGGTGTTCCTCACGATATCTACGCATTTCACTGCTACACCGTGAATTCCGTTACCCTCTCCAATACTCTAGCCGAGTAGTTTCAGACGCAGTTCCGAGGTTGAGCCTCGGGATTTCACATCTGACACACCCAGCCGCCTGCGCACCCTTTACGCCCAGTGAATCCGAATAACGCTTGCAGTCTCTGTATTACCGCGGCTGCTGGCACAGAGTTAGCCACTGCTTCCTCTCCGGGTTAAGTCAGGCTTCAGTCTGTTAAATTGAAGCGTTTCTTCCCCGGTGACAGGGGTTTACAATCCGAAGACCTTCATCCCCCACGCGGCGTCGCACCATCAGGCTTTCGCCCATTGTGAATGATTCGAAACTGCTGCCACCCGTAGGTGTCTGGACCGTGTCTCAGTTCCAGTGTGGCTGATCATCCTCTCAGATCAGCTACCCGTCTTAGCCTTGGTGAGCCGTTACCTCGCCAACTAGCTGATAGGCCGCGAACTCCTCTATTAGCGCCAGGCCTTGCGGTCCCCGGCTTTAGTATGTCTTTCAGGAGAAAGACAACCACATGCGGTATTAATCCGGCTTTCGCCGAGCTATTCCACACTAAAAGGTAGATTGTTCACGTGTTACGCACCCGTTCGCCACTGACTTTTCAATGTATTGCTACACTGCAAAGCCCGTTCGACTTGCATGTCTTAACCACGCCGCCAGCGTTCATTCTGAGCCAGGATCAAACTCTCCGAAAAAACAGAGAGTCACGAATCCTAGTGATTCATGAACTACTATTGGTACGAACCCGAAGGCTCGCACCGCATATACTTGGAATAATGTTGATTGGGGGTCCCAATCAATCGCACAAAGTAAATTTCAAAGAACCGCTCCCTTTGCAGGGAAAGATTTCCACGAGAACATTCGCATTTTGCTCCGTCAATACTTTTCCCGGAATTTCCGAAAAAAGTTTTTGGAAGGAACGGCTGTTTTCTCGATTCTCTTGTTCGCTACATCCTCGTTAAAGGCGAGGTGCTGAACAAGGGGAAGTGGAACATGCAATCTGCATTTTCTTTATCAAGACCAATTTGGACAAAAAAACTTATGCCCATATTTAATGTTCACCTTCAATTAGATATGGCTTTCTTTCCGAAAACGTCGGTCCGATCGACCGCCGCCATGCAGTCTCTAATATCAGGCTCGGCGGCCGGGGTTTTAGCGTATCCGACGTGCTGATACCTATCGCCCGCTAGCGGTCGGGTGATCTGGAAATCCGGGCCGATCTCGGCCATCCAATACCCGACCTGCTTTCGTCATCCTCCGCTTCCGCCAGAAGACCTTTTGTTTGGGACCGATCGGCTGCTTAACCGGCAGGGCAACCCCTCTGAATATCAGGTGAATTTTTGAAACGGCCGCTGCAATTCCCATCGGGACCGGCCAGCCAGGAAAGCAAGGACAACTCGGGATTCCTGCGCCCTCCTCAACCGCGATATCCGATAATGGCGCCCACCGATAGTAGCGCATTTTGACCGAAATTGGGATCTTCGGGAAAAGAAAATTATAGCAAAATATGCACAGATTTGCCCGTATTCGCGGCAAAAACTCTAAAAATTGGCTGTTTTTACAAAAATGACCGAATGTTGAAATTCAGTGGTTGCGTTGGTCGTCCAAAGTTCTTTTGAACGCCGTTCCCAATAGCGGCACTAACCTTTCAATGCCGATAACTCAACCAAGGCGAATGCTTGGACTTAAAACAAATCAAACAGGTCATTGAGTTGATGAAACGCTCGGACTTGACGGAGTTCGAGTTCGAAGAAGAGGGCTACAAGATCAAGATCAAGCGCGGATCCGGGGGCCAGCCGATTGTCACAACTGGTCCGATGTCCGCCCACCCGTTTCCTCAAAACGCCGCCGCGGCAGAACTCGCTCCCGTCTTGGTTTCGTCCGGATCTGTCGCGAACGCGACTCCAGCATCTTCAGCCAATTTGGACGAAGTTGGTTTTACCTATGTAAAGTCACCTATGGTCGGGACTTTCTATCGTTCACCTTCGCCGGAAAACCCGTCATTTGTCGAAGTCAACGCCAAGGTCGAAGACAAGACAGTGGTCTGCATCATCGAGGCGATGAAGATCATGAACGAAATTCAAGCCGAGGTAAAAGGGATCGTGACGGAGGTGATGGTGGAGAATGGCCAGCCAGTTGAATACGGCCAGCGTCTGTTCAAGATCAAGCTCGGCTAACGGCAATTCATGATATCGAGCCGGGCAGGTTGATTGTCCGGCTTAATTATTTTAAACCAGTATGATACAAAAGATTCTCATCGCCAACCGCGGTGAAATCGCGCTCCGCATCATCCGTGCTTGCCGCGAAATGGGGATAAAGACCCTGGCGGTCTACTCCGAGGCGGACATCCAATCTCTCCATGTTCAGCTGGCCGACGAGGCTATTTGCATCGGTGGCCCAAAGAGTGCGGACAGTTATTTGCGAGCCGACCGGATCATCAGTGCGGCGGAGATCGCGGACGTCGATGCCATCCACCCGGGCTATGGCTTCTTGGCGGAAAATGCCAAATTCGCGGAGCAATGCGAGTCGTGCAACATCAAGTTTATCGGCCCAAAGTCGAAGAGCATCCGTATCATGGGCGACAAGGCCATCGCCAAGGATACGGTGCGCAAGGCCGGAGTAACGACCGTTCCCGGTTCCGATGGTCCGATCGATGGCGAGGGTGAAGCAGTCAAGATTGCCCGCAAGATCGGCTATCCGGTCATCATCAAGGCTGTTGCCGGCGGCGGCGGGCGGGGGATGCGGATCGCTCACAACGATGTCTCCTTCGCCAAGGAATTTCACGTGGCCCGCAATGAGGCCGAAAAGGCCTTCGGCAACGGCTCGGTTTACATCGAAAAATACATCGAAAAACCCCGGCACATCGAGTTTCAGATCCTGGCCGACAGTCACGGCAAGGTCTTGCACCTCGGCGAGCGCGATTGTTCCGTGCAGCGCCGCCATCAGAAACTCATCGAAGAATCGCCTTCCCCATTCCTGACGGCCGATCTTCGCAAGAAGATGGGCAAAGCCGCGGTCAAGGCCGCCGAGGCCGCCGAGTATCAAAACGCCGGGACCATCGAGTTCCTGGTCGATATGAAAGGGAACTTCTACTTCATCGAGATGAACACCCGCATTCAGGTGGAGCATCCCGTGACCGAGGAGGTTACCGGCATCGACCTGATCAAGCAGCAGATCAACATCGCCAACGGGGCCAAACTCGATTTCGACCAAGGCGACATCAAGTTCGAGAAGCATGCCATCGAGTGCCGGATCAACGCCGAGGATCCCGCCCGAAATTTCACCCCCTCACCCGGCACCATCAGCCTTTACTATGCACCCGGCGGGCTTGGGGTGCGTATCGACTCCCACGCCTACAGCGGCTACACCATTCCGCCGTATTACGACAGTATGATCGGCAAGCTCATCTGCTTCGGGCCTACCCGCAAGGTCGCCCTGCAGCGCTCCTACCGCGCGTTGAGTGAATATCTGGTTCGTGGCATCAAGACCACCATTCCGCTCCACAAGGCGATCATGAGTGATCCGGTCTTTATAGAGGGAAAGGCGACCACCGCCTACATGGAGGACTTCATGTCCCGCACTCCGACCGATCTTTTCTGAGGCGCGTCCACTGCCCGCTATCTTCCACCTTGGCCGCGATTCCATGTCTCGCGGTTGATCTTTCTCCACCCGGACAATGAGTCGCCAAGCCTGCTGGATCGCTTCGTTGTTCTTCGCCGCGCTCGTGCTGGCAAAATTCAGCCCGCAAACCGGCTTCACCAGCCTTATCCGATTTGGCGAAACCTGGCAGGATCGCCGGCTTGGCGCCCTGCAATCGCTTCCGATTGCCAATGTGCCCAACTCCAGCGGGTACGACGGCCAGTTCTATGCCCAGATCGCCCTGGATCCATTGTTGCGGAGCCCCGGCTTGGAACGGGTGCTTGATGCTCCCGCCTACCGGGCTCGACGTGTGCTGGTTCCGGTTGCGGCGGCGCTCGTCGGCCTCGGTCGCCCTTGGTGGACCTTGCAGGCCTACGCCTTGGTCAATGTGGTCTGTTGGTTCGCACTCGGGTGGCTGTTGCGCGCATCGATCGGCTCCGAGGACTGGGTCGGTTTCGCGCGCTGGGCTGGATGTATGTTCAGCATGGGAGTACTGGATAGTGTCCGGCAGTCGCTCATTGATTTGCCCGCTTTGCTGCTGCTTGCGCTCGCGATCCGGGCCTATGCCCAATCCCGCACCAACCGGCCCGCTTTTTGGCTCGCGCTCGGCAACCTGGCCAAGGAAACCACCTTGTTGGGCACCATAGCGCTCAGTGGCGACGGGTTGGTCGTTTCTGCGCGCCGCAGCCGTTCGTTATTTGCCGTTTTCGCCGCGGCGGTGCCTCTGGGGGTTTGGTCGCTCTATGTCCATCAGCGCTTCAGTGGATCGGCGGCCAGTCAAGGACTCGGCAACTTCACCTGGCCCTTTCTCGGGCTGCTGACCGAGGCGAAACTCTGCCTGCACGAGTTGCTCGCCGGTAATTTTGACGGCCGATATGCTTTCGGTCTTCTCGCCATCGTCGGACTGTTCATCCAAGCCATCGTGCTCTGGCGCACGCCGCAGTTCAAATCACCCTGGTGGCGGGTGGGCGCGGCGTATGCACTTCTCCTGCCCTTTCTCGGTCTTTGGGTCTGGTCAGGTTACTGGGCCGCCTGCCGCGTGGTCCTGCCGCTGACCGTTGCCTTCAATCTCCTGTTGCCCGCCAAGCGCTCCTTCTGGCCACTCTGGACGATCGGCAATCTCACCTTGCTTCACGCCATCTGGCGTTTTCTTTAACCGACGACCCTGAGGTCGGCCCACTCGCCGAGCGTACGTGAATCCGTCCGGCGGCTCGTGGCGACCCGCAGGAATTCCTCGCGCACGGTTGCCAGCTCCCCGCTGAGTATGCCACTTAGCACCAATTCCCCACCCGGTGCCACCGCGCCAAGCAGCTCGTGCGCGAAGCGCATCAGCACGTCCGCCTGGATGTTGGCCAGCACCAGTTCCGCCTGGCGCTCCGACAGTCCGGTAACGATATCACCCACCTGAAATTTCACTCGGTTGACCAATCCGTTCGCCGCGGAATTTTCTTCGCTCACCCGGATCGCCTCCGGATCATTGTCAAAACCGATGATGTGCTGGAATCCGAGTTTGGCCGCGGAAAGAGCGAGAATGCCCGAGCCGCAACCGGCATCGATCACCCGGCCCGCAGTTCCGCGCCGCGCCACAAAATCCGTCAGCCGCTTGCAGCACAATCGTGTCGTCTCATGATTACCAGTGCCAAAAGCCATGCCGGGGTCCAGCCACAAGACTTCCTCCCCCGTGGCCGGCACGAATGTATCGCGCTCCCACACCGGCACCCAGTTGAGCCGGCCGAACTTCGAGGCTTTGAAATGCGCCTTGTAGCTGTTCTTCCAGTCCACATCGGCCAATTCGGATACTGCCGGCTCGATTGTCATCAATCCACCCGGCATGGCCCCGACCAGCCTCTTCCATGCCGCAATAGCTTCGTCGTGTGATTCGAAATAGCCGGCCAGCCACGTGCGCCCCGAAGGCTTGTCTTCCAGCACCATCAGCCGCTGCTCTTCAAGTTCGCCCAACAATTCCTCCAGCCGGTCGATCGAGCCGGGGGGCACCCCGGCTTTCAGTTCATAGACAGCCATGGTCAGGTTGGGGCAATCCGGCTCAACCGTGCAATGACGGCGGGCAACAACTCGTGCTCGGCGGCATGCACCTTGACGGTAAGTGATTCGAGTGTATCACCCGGCTCTATCCGCACGGCCGTCTGATCAAGGATCGGGCCTCCATCCACTTCCCGGGTCACTTGGTGGACCGTGCAGCCGGTGACTTTCACCCCGCGGCGAAATGCCTGCCCGATTCCATCCAATCCCGGAAACGATGGCAGCAGGCTCGGGTGGAGGTTGATGATCTTGCCGGCGAACGTCTCGAGAAACTTTGGCTTCAACACCCGCATGAAACCGGCCAGCACGACCAAGTCAGCGTTCGTTGCTTGAATCGCCGCGATGAACCGGTCCTCGCCCGGGCCTTCCAGCTTGGTCTTGAACGGGGCCGGGTCGACGAACCCCGCCGGCACGTTGAAGCGCGGCCCGAGCGCAAGAATCCCGGCGTCGGACTTGTCCGACAAAATCTGGACGACCCGGGCCGCGCCGAGCCCGCCAGCCGTCTGTGCCTGCAAGATCGCCTCGGCATTGCTGCCGCGCCCCGAGCCTAGAATGACCACCCGCATGGCCTTAGTTAGCGTAAGCCTCCAGCCGGAAGCACGCACAAATTCACCTCCTCGACATGGCAGAACAAGGGTCAGGTAGCACGAAAGGCGCCCGGTAGCGCGTGTGCTACCATGGACGCCCTATGCTCTACACCGGAATCGACTACCCTAAACTTAAAGCAGAATAAGGAGCAGAAT
>JBBIHQ010000109.1:0-6676 GCA_037446975.1 Opitutia bacterium | reverse complement strand
CGTCGGCGTTGGCGTTGAACTGGATGAAGACGTGGTTCCAGATTTCGATGCAGCGGGGCGAGGAGCTGTTGACGAGCGCGCGTCCGGCTTTCTCGTCGTCGGACGGCAGCAGGTTGAAATGAATTTCCGAGCACGGGCCGCAGGGGCCGGTGTCACCCATCTGCCAGAAATTATCCTTCTTGTTGCCGTTGACGATGTGTACGGCGGGATCGAGTCCGGCGGCCTTGAAGATGCCGGCCCAGATGTCGTAGGCCTCCTGGTCGAAGTCAGACGGATCCCCTTTGGTCTTGTCGGGCGAATAGACCGTGGCGAAGAGGCGTTTCGGCGGGATGCCCCAGACCTTGGTGAGCAGTTCCCAGCCCCAGGTGAGCGAGTCCCGCTTGAAGTAGTCGCCGAAGGACCAGTTGCCCAGCATCTCGAACATGGTGTGGTGGTAGGTGTCGAAGCCGACGTCCTCGAGGTCGTTGTGCTTGCCGCCCGCGCGGATGCATTTCTGGGTGTCGGCCACTCGCTTCCACGGGGCGGACTGGTCGCCGAGGAAATAGGGCACGAACTGGTTCATGCCGGCGTTGGTGAACAGCAGGTTGGGCGCCGTCGGCATGAGCGAGGACGACGGCACGATGGTGTGCTGCTTCGAGGCGAAGAAATCGAGGAAGGACTGGCGGATTTCGGCGGAATTCATTGAGCGGCAAAATCCTGAAGGTAGAATCGCGAGGGGGTCAGCTAAAATCGCACAGCGGATTTGAAGGGATATTTTATGAAGCCAAATCAAAATTTCGGTGCCGGCTGCTCGCTTAATTGCTGGTAGTTGCAGGTAAACAGGAGCCAATCCAACGCACACTGCTCGGACACGGAGTTGATCCTCACCGAGTCGATCATCAATCCGGACCTCAACACCCACGTAACCAGCCGACTTGAGCAAGCCGACGATCATGGCGTTTTCAAGGCTTCGGGCGGGTCCGGGGCATTCGCCATATTTTGCGAAACTGCGGTTGTGGTGAAGACAGTCCCGTCGGGGGTTCCGCGCGAAACGTCAACATGACGGCGCTTAAGGCACGTGGCTTCAGGGCGCCGAGTGTCGCTTGGCTGAGTCCAAGGTGGATACAGCGGGCGGGAATAGGCTGGAACCGGCCGGGGCCATGGAGATACTGGCACAACCAACGTCGTGACACCATCCGTGCTTCGGGATTTGCAGTCCAATTCCAGACTTCAGGGGAAGTGGCTGGGCGGCACGGCCTCGTTGGATCAATTTCTGGAAGGACCGGCGGGCCGCGTCTGGAAAGGCCTGGTCGCATTGTCATTCGTCCTGATGCCGGTCCTCGACCGCGGAGCCGACCAGACGACGACGACGGCACCCGGCATGATCAGCATTGTCTTGGACAATGACTACCCGCCGTACTCGTTTGGCGACAAAGACGGCAAACTGCAGGGCATACTCGTCGACCAATGGAAACTCTGGGAAACAAAAACCGGCCGCCGGGCCGAGCTGCACGCCATGGACTGGAGCGAAGCCCTGCGCCGCATGCGCAAGGGCGAATTTGACGTCATCGACACGATCTTCGAGACGCCGGAACGGCGGAAGATCTATTCCTTTACTCCGGCGTACGCCCAGCTCGACGTGCCGATATTCTTTTCCCGACAAATCCAAGGGATCACCGACGTCGATTCACTAAAGGGATTTCCCGTGGCCGTCAAAGAAGGGGATGCCGTGATCGATGTCCTGAACCAACACGGCATCGACACGCTCCTGACATTCGAGAGTTACGACAAGATCATCCAGGCCGCGAAGGAAAGGAAGGTCAACGTGTTCGTGGTCGACAGCCCGCCCGCCCACTATCTGTTGTACAAGGCGGGCATAGCGGGTGATTTCCGGCAATCCGCCCCGATCAACCACGGCGAATTCCATCGCGCAGTGCGCCGGGGTGACGAGGCGACCCTGCAGCTGGTGGAGCAGGGTTTCGCGGCGATGACGCCGGACGAACTGGCCGGAATCGACCGAAAGTGGCTTGGACGCGAGATAGGAGGCGGAGATTATCTGGCTTTGGCGGGTTATACCGCCGCCGGGGCTGTCGTGCTCCTGGTGGGGCTCGCCTTTTGGAATTTTTTGCTGAAGCGGCAGGTTGCGCGCAGCACCGCTGAGTTGCGCCGGCGGTCGGCGTTGTTTGAAGCCCAGATGGAGTCGTCACCCGATGGTATTCTTGTGGTCGACCAAACCGGAAAGAAAATCGTTCAGAACCAACGCATGGCAAGCGACCTTTGGAAGATACCTCCCGAAATTCTGGACGACAGCGACCATGCCCGGCAGGTCCGGTATATTGCCAGCCGGGTCAAGAACCCCCGGCAATTTGCCGAGAAAGTGCACTACCTGTACTCGCATCCGAACGAGATCAGTCGGGATGAAATTGAGCTGAACGACGGCCGGGTGGTGGACCGCTATTCGGCACCGGTCCTGGACAAGGCCGGAAACCATTACGGGAGAATCTGGACCTTTCGCGACATCACTGAGCGCAAGCGGGCCGAGGAAACGCTCGCGGCCGAGCGCACGCTGCTGCGCACGTTGTTCGATGTCCTGCCAGATTATATCTACGTCAAAGACACGCAGAGCCGGTTCATCACCTGCAACAACCGGACAGCCCGCATGCTGCGGGCGAGCTCGGTGGACGAAGTGGTTGGCAAGACGGACGGGGATTTCTATCCGGCGGAACTGGCGGAAGTCTTTCGCGCCGATGAGCAGGCGGTGTTTCAAGGGAAGGCGCTGATCGACAAGGAGGAGTCATCCGTTCATCCGGACGGCATCACGAGGTTCGCCTTGACCTCGAAACTGCCGCTCAGGGACAATCAGGGGAGAATTGTCGGACTAGTCGGTTGCGGGCGGGATATCACCGACCGCAAGAAGTTGGAGGAGCAGCTGCGGCAAGCGCAAAAGATGGAGGCGGTTGGTCAACTCTCCGGCGGCGTGGCCCATGATTTCAACAATCTGCTCACGGTGATCATGGGCAATCTCGGATTGATCCGTGCCACCGGCCGCACCACCCCGGAGCTGGACGAGCCGTTGCTGGCAATCTCCCGGGCGGCCGACCGCGCCGCCAATCTGACCAGGCAACTGCTGGCATTCAGCCGGCAACAGGTGATGCAGACCGAGGATCTCGATTTGAACGAAGTGGTGGCCAATATCGCCGCGATGATGCGGCGGCTCCTTGGCGAACCCATCGAGATTCAGCTGGGTTATGCGCCGCAGGCACTGATGGTTAATGCGGATCCGAGCATGCTGGAACAGGTGATTCTTAACCTCTGTCTCAATGCGCGCGATGCCATGCCTCACGGCGGACGGCTTAGCTTGAACACCGAGGTGATCGAGGTTGACGAGGCCTCGGCCCGGAAAAACGTGGACGCACGGTCCGGGACTTTTGCCCGGTTGGCTGTCACCGATACGGGCACGGGCATATTGCCGGAAAATCTCAGCCGGATATTTGAGCCGTTTTTCACCACCAAAGAGGTGGGCAAAGGCACCGGCTTGGGTCTCGCGTCAGTTTACGGCATCGTGCAACAGCATCGTGGCTGGGTCGAAGTGCAGAGCGAGCCGGGACATGGCGCCACGTTCCAGGTTTTCCTGCCGTTGCTCCCGACGCCCCAGGAACTGCCGTCGGAACCCGTCAAGGCGGCGGGGATACCGGGCGGAACCGAGACGATCCTCCTGGTGGAGGATGATACCGCCGTGAAGATGGTCGCGCAAATAACGCTGACCCGGCTGGGTTATCTTGTGCTTTCCGCCAGCACCGGAAATGAGGCGCTGCAGATCTGGCAGACCCATAAATCCGAAATTCGGCTCGTGCTGACCGACATGGTCATGCCCGAAGGGCTCAGTGGCCGAGACATTGCCGAACGGTTCAAACAGGACAATCCCGGCATCAGGATCATCTTCATGAGCGGTTACAATGCCAACATCGCCGGCACACGTTTCCCGCAAAGTGGGGGTGACACCTTCCTGGGCAAGCCGTTCGAAATTGAAGTCCTCGCCAACACGGTTAGGCGGTGCCTCGATCGGCCGCACCCCGGGTGACGCCGGGTCGATTTGGAACAACATTGCTTTTGCGTTGCGGGTGGGATGCGCCCGGAGCATCTAGGCAGCGTGAAAATCCATGTGCTGCCGTCCGGCCCGATTCAGACCATCGGCTACCTTTTGACCGAGGCCAAGCTTGGCCAAGCGGTGCTGGTCGACGCTCCCGGGGATATCCTGGACCGGATCAAACCATTGCTGGCCAAGGAAGGGTGCGTGCTCAAGGAACTGTGGCTCACACACGGCCACTGGGACCATACCCAGGACTCGGCCCGAGTGAAACGGGATCTCGGGGTGCGGGTGCGAGCCCACCGCGCCGACAAGGCGCTGATTGAGACGCCGCACCTGATGGAGGAATTCATGGGGGCGAAGCTTGGCCTTGAACCGGTCGTGGTCGACGCATGGGTCGAGCAGGGCGACCGGCTGGAAGCCCTCGGGCGCCATTTTGAGGTGCGCCATGTGCCCGGCCACTGTCCGGGCAACGTTTTGTTTTATGAACCCGGAGCAAAGGCGGCTTTTGTGGGTGACGCCCTTTTCAATCGAGGAGTCGGCCGCTGGGATCTGCCTGGCGGAAGCATTGAGGTGCTGACGAAATCGATCCGCGACCAAATCTATTCGTTGCCGGACGACACGGTGGTTTTTCCCGGTCACGGTCCGCGGACAACCGTGGGGGCCGAGAAGACAGGCAACCCGTATGTCAACGGCATGGCGCCAACCCAAGGTTGATTATTCCAGACGGCTGCACCATGAATTTCAGGACGAGCAGTGACGACTATTCCAGGTCGCCCTTCCAGCTGGGATCCACCCGGCAAACAATCCGACAGGCGTAATCTGGCACCATGACAGCGAACAATGATGAACGGTTCATGCGGCGGGCGCTTGAACTGGCCCGGCGCGGGTGGGGCACCACCCACCCGAATCCGATGGTCGGGGCTTTGGTGGTGGAGGCGGGCGAGGTCGTCGCAGAGGGATTTCACGAAAAAGCCGGGGAGCCGCATGCGGAGATCAACGCGCTCCGGGCCTTGGGACGAGATCCCGGACCCGGCGCCGTGCTCTATGTGACCCTCGAGCCTTGCAGCACGCACGGCCGGACTCCGCCTTGCACCGAGGCCATCGTCGACGCAGGCATTTCGCGCGTGGTAGGCGGAGCGATCGACCCAAATCCGGCACACGCTGGCAAAGGCTATGAGCTGTTGCGCGCGGGCGGCGTGGAGGTGTGCGAAGGCCTGCTGGCGCAGGAATGCACCGACCTGAATTTGATTTTCAATCACTGGATGGCGACCGGCCGGCCGATCTTTGCCGCCAAGTCCGGAGTGACGCTTGACGGCAAAGTGGCGACGCGCACGGGCGATTCCCAATGGATAACCGGCGAACAAGCGCGCACAGACGGCCATCGCTGGCGGCGCTTGTTTCCCGCCATTGCGGTGGGCGCCGGCACCGTGCGGGCGGATAATCCACGGTTGACGGCCCGGGTCAACGGCAGCGAGTGGTGCCCGTGGCGATTCGTGTTCGACGGATTGTTGCGTACGGTGACGGACAAGTCGATGCCCCAGGTTTACACCGACGAATTCTGCGCCCGAACCATCGTGGTGACAACGCCCCATGGCGGAATGGGCTACGTGCGCAAGCTGAACGCACTTGGCGTCAAGACGTGGGTGCTTCCTTCAAGCTCACCCAAGGTCAACTTTGGCGACTTCCGCCAACGCTGTGCGGCGGAAGGTATCACCGGAGTTTTTTTTGAAGGCGGGACGCAATTGCTGAGCGAGCTGCTGCAAGGCCGTGAACTCGATTATCTTTTTGTTTATCATGCTCCGGTATTGTTGGCGGATGAAAAGGGCAAGAGCATCCTGCGCGGACTGCGGACCGAAACCCTGACAAACGCCATCCGGCTGGAACGGGTGCAGCACGAGATTCACGGCGACGACACGTTGATGCGCGGCTACGTAAAATATCCGGAGAAGATGTTCGCGGACGAGGCGGTTTTTACCCGGAAACAATATGGCGAATAGAGATTGGCGCATCCACTTGGCTTCGGGAAATGCGCACAAAGTCCAGGAAATGCAGGCGCTGGCGGACGCCTCGGGTCTGGGGATTGAGATCGTCGCCACAGCCTTGATGCCGACGGTCGTGGAGGACACCGGTACATTTGCCGGCAATGCCAGCAAAAAGGCCGCGGCGCTCAAAGCGGTGCTGGAACCGGACGCCTGGGTGCTGGCGGATGACAGCGGACTCTGCGTCGATTTTCTCAACGGCGCTCCCGGAGTCGAGTCGGCATACTATGCGGGCCCGCAGGGCGACGGAGCGGCGAATCTGCGCAGATTGACCGAGGTCATGCGCCCGGTGCCGGACGGCAAACGCGGCGCGCAATTCATCTGCACGCTGGTGCTGATCGGACCGCGGACGATCGAGTGCATATCCGAGGGTCGGTGTACCGGCGTGCTCCGCCACGAGCCGGCGGGCGGCAACGGTTTCGGCTACGATCCGCTGTTTGTCCCGGACGGATTTGACGTGACTTACGCGGAACTCAGCGAGACCGCTAAAAACAGAATCAGCCACCGCGGGAGCGCATGGCTGAAACTGGAGAAATGGCTGGGATCTGCCCGCCGGGACGGCGGCTCT
>JBBIHQ010000108.1:0-7040 GCA_037446975.1 Opitutia bacterium | reverse complement strand
TTTTGCCCGGGTGGTGGAATTGGTAGACACGCAGGTCTCAGAAGCCTGTGCCTAACAGCATGGGAGTTCGAGTCTCCCCTCGGGCACCACCTGCCTGCGCGGCGCAATGCGAAAGCGGCGGCGAGGTGCCTCTCAATCGAGCGCAGGAGGACGATATTTGTAATATACCGGCGTTCTCGAAACCGTAGTGGGGCGTAAACATCGTGTGGGCTCTACGGAGGGCATTACCGTCCGAATGGCGGGTCGCCGCGGCCTAACCTCGCGGCATGGGCATCCGGGTGGCTTTGCCGCCTTCGTTTTGCGTCTCGACTGCCAGCTGCCGGTCCGTCGCGACGCCATTTTGGCAACGGCCGGCGGCAAACGTATCGCCGTTGATGCGGGCTTGAAGGCTTGTTTGAGCAAAGCTGACGGCCTTGGCGGCATGTCTGCGGTGTCGGCCGCACTCCGGTCTGAGTGCATCCGTCCCGTGATATCCAGGCCAAGAGACGATGTCTGATCGGCGGACCGGAAGGCGCCGCGGAAAGATCATGGTGGGATCATCAATATTTTTGATTCTTTGCCGACGAATTATTAGCCTGGCTGTGTTCTGCGTCGGAGTGACGGGCGATGGGCAATAATCGCGAAACTTCGCTTGAGAATTTCGTTAGGCGGCTAACTGTCCGCCCCCAGACAATAGCTTTCGGAACCGATTTATGCCGCACCTGCTTCTCAAAGACCTGCCGCGATTTGAATGCCTGCTGGAGGCAGCGAAGGAATTTCCCGACCTCGACCCGTCGGCGGCCGAGGCGTATCTGCACCTGCTGCGCACCAGTGACGAGGCGTTTGGCGTGACCGAGCGCAATCTCACAGAGCATAATATTTCGCAGGGTCGCTTTTGCGTCCTCATGCTCCTTTGGCGCAGCACCCGCCCAGGCGGGCGGAACCTGCCGGATGCCGATGCCATCGTCATCGGCCCGCGCAACCCGGCCGAATTGGCCGAAGCCGCTAATGTCACTCGCGCAACCATGACCGGACTCGTCGACACGCTGGAACGTGATGGATATGTAGTTCGCGAACCGGATCCGGTTGATCGCCGCATGATGTCGGTGTGCCTCACCGCCAAGGGTGAAAGATTTCTCCGCGAGTTCCTGCCGGGCCATTTCCGGATCACCAGCACGGTCATGAGCACCCTGACCGAGAATGAGCGCAAGACGTTGGTCCGTCTTCTCGCCAAAATCCAATCGCAGGCCGCCGCTTTGCAGGCTTCCCAGCAAGAAGCGTGGTCCGCTTCTTCGTGACTCATTCGTCTATTACATAAACCACGCATCCCTCAGCTACTATGGTTAAGAAAATCATCATCACTCTCGCCGGCCTGGCCATGCTGGTCGGCATCCTCGGTTCGATCAAATTCGCCCCTGGCTTCGGCCAGTTTTCAGCGATGGCCGCAGCCGGGGCCAACTTCGTCATGCCGCCCGAAACCGTTACTGCGGCCCGGGTCAAGGCTGATACATGGGAAGATACCATCACCGTCACGGGCTCGGTTGTCACGGTGCAAGGCGTCACCGTCAGCGCCGAGGTGCCCGGCAAGGTGGTCAAGATAGCCTTCGAGTCCGGCGCAACGGTAAGCACCGGCGATATTCTCGTCCAGTTGGATACCTCCACCGAGGAGGCCCAGCTTCGTTCCGCGGAGGCCAACCAGGCCTGGGCCAAGGTCAACCTCAACCGCTCGACCGACCTCCTGGCCAAAAATGCGGTGGCCCAGTCGGATTTCGACCTGATCGACGCCCAGTACAAGCAGGCCGCCGCGCAGGTCGATAACATCCGGACGGTCATTGCCAAGAAGACGATCCGCGCGCCGTTTGCCGGCCGTCTCGGTATCCGGCTCGTCAATCTCGGCCAGATTCTCAAGGAGGGTGATTCCATTGCCTCGCTTGAGACCTTGGATCCGATCTACGTCAATTTCTCGGTTCCGCAGCAGCAGTCGTCGGCCATTGTCGTCGGTGCCACGGTTCGGGTGTCGACGGATGCGGCGGCTGGGGCGAAATTCGAAGGCAGGATCACCGCCGTGAACCCCGACGTGGATCCCGCCACGCGCAATTTTCGGGTGCAGGCCACGCTCACCAATGCCGGGGAAAAACTCCATCCGGGCATGTTTGCCGACGTGGAGGTCGTGTTGCCGCAGATCGAGAACGTCCTCTCGATCCCCGCGCCGGCCGTGCTCTATGCCCCGTATGGCGACTCGGTCTTCGTGGTGGTCGAGGAAAAGAACAAAAAGACCGGGCTGGCGGAAAAAGTCTTGCGCCAGCAATTTGTCCAACTGGGGGCCACGCGCGGTGATTATGTCAGCGTCACCTCCGGCCTCAAGGACGGTGAGACGGTTGTAACCAGCGGGGTCTTCAAGTTGCGCTCCGGCGAACCTGTCGTGATCGACAATACGCTGGCGCCGAATGCCCAGCTGGCGCCCAAACCCACCGATACCTGAACCATCGCCGGAAGAGCGAGGCTCTTTCGCCCCCGGTCCACGCCCACCATGAAGTTCTTCACCGATATTTTCATCCGCCGGCCCGTTCTGGCCATTGTCGTCAGCCTCGTGATCCTGATCGCCGGTGCCCAGGCCTGGCGTTCGCTCACCATCCGCCAGTATCCCCGCAGCGAAAATTCCTCCGTAAGCATCGGCACGGTCTACGTCGGGGCGAGCGCGGAACTGGTGCGCGGCTTCGTCACCACGCCGATCGAGCAGGCGGTCGCGTCGGCCGACGGCATCGATTACGTCGAGTCAAGCAGCCTGCAGGGTTTCTCGCTCGTCACCGTCCGTCTCAAGCTCAACTACGATCCGCTCAAGGCGCTCGCCGAAATCACCGCCAAGGTGAACCAGGTGCGCAACGACCTGCCGCCCGAAGCCCAGGTGCCCTCGATCACGGTGCAGTCGGCGGACTCGCAGATCGCCTCGTGTTATCTTAGCTTCTCCTCGAAGATCCTCACGCAAAGCCAGATCACGGACTACCTCGTGCGCGTCGTGCAACCGCGGTTCTCGGCGTTGCAGGGCGTTCAGCGCGCGGACATTCTCGGCGCCCGAACGTTCGCGATGCGCATCTGGCTCAAGCCCGACCGGATGGCCGCGCTCAATGTCAGTCCCGCACAGGTCCGGGCCGCCCTCGGCAACAACAACTACCTGGCCGCGGTCGGCTCGACCAAAGGCTCGCTGGTCCAGGTCAACCTCACGGCCAACACCAACCTCCATACGGTCGAGGATTTCAAGCGCCTGGTCATCCACCAGCAGAACGACACGATCATCCGGCTGGCTGACGTAGCCGATGTCGAACTCGGGGCGGAGGACTACGACACCGAGGTGCGTTTCACCGGCGAGACCGCCGTCTTTATCGGCATCTTTCCCCTGCCCAACGCCAACGTGATCGACGTGGTGCACCGGGTGCGTTCTTCCCTGGACGCCATCAAGGCGGATCTGCCGGCCGGCCTGGAGGCGACGGTCGCCTATGACGCCTCGGCCTATGTCAGCCAGGCGATCAGCGAGGTTTCGCACACGCTGGTGGACACGCTGCTGATCGTGGTCGTGGTCATCTTTCTCTTTCTCGGCTCTTTCCGCTCGGTGCTGGTACCGATCATGGCGATTCCCGTTTCGCTCATCGGCGGCGTTTTCTTGATGCAGGCCTTTGGTTTCACGCTGAACCTCCTGACATTGCTGGCGATCGTCCTCTCGGTCGGACTCGTCGTGGATGATGCCATTGTCGTCGTCGAGAACGTCGAACGTCACCTGCGTGAGGGCCAGACGCCGTTCCAGGCGGCGCTTCTCGGCGCGCGTGAGCTTACCGGACCCGTCATTGCGATGACGATCACGCTGGCGGCCGTGTATGCCCCGATCGGATTGCAGGGCGGATTGACGGGCACCCTGTTCCGTGAATTTGCCCTCACGCTGGCAGGCGCGGTGACGATTTCCGGCATCGTGGCTCTGACCCTGTCGCCGATGATGGCGGCCCACCTTCTGCGCGGGGCCGACGATGAGGAGCGGGGCTTCACCGGCTGGGTGAATCACCGGTTTGACCGGCTCCGGCAGGCCTACGGCCGGCTGCTTGATGGCACGCTAAATGCGCGGCCCGCGGCCTACGCGGTCTGGCTCGTGCTTTCCGCGCTCGTCATTCCAATGTACATTCTCTCGCCGAAGGAGCTTGCGCCGCTGGAGGACCAAGGCGTGGTATTCGGCATCCTGACTTGTGCGGCCAACGCGACCGCCGACCAGAAGAGCGCTTTCGGGCGCGCGACGGAGAAGGCGTTGCTCGAGATTCCCGAGCGCCAGCTCACTTTCCAAGTACTCTTCCCGCCGTCGAATCCGGTCGGTCGGGCGGCGGCGGGGGCAGACGGGTTTGCGGGCATGATCGTGCAGCCGTGGCATGCCCCCCGCACCCGCACGATCGGGGAGATCAAGAATGATGTGCAGGGCCGCTTCGCGCGGGTGCCGGGCTTCCAGGCATTTGCGGCGACTCCGCCGGCGCTGCCCGGCGGCAGCAATTTTCCGATTGAATTCGTGATTGCGGGCACGGCCGAGGCGCAGCCTCTGCTTGAAGCGGCCCAGAAGATTGTGGGCAAGGCGATGCAGAGCCATGTCTTCCCTTTTCTCCAGATCGACACGAAGATCGACCAGCCCGAATCGGAGATTGTCATCGACCGGGAAAAAGTCGCCACCCTGGGCCTGAACCTCTCCCAGGTCGGCGCCGATCTCGCGGCGGCGCTGGGCGGCAATTATGTCAACCGCTTCGATATCGCCGGTCGCAGCTACAAGGTCATCCCGCAGCTCAAGCGCGGCGAGCGGCTTAATCCGGATCAGTTGCGCAGCATCTACATAACCGGACCCAACGGCCAGCTGGTGCCGCTCAGCACGATCGCACGGATTGAGAACCGAACGGTGCCGCGCTCGCTCAACCGCTTCCAGCAGATGAATGCCGTGAAGATTTCCGGAGCGACCAACCGCACGCTCGACGAGGCGCTCAAGGTGCTGGAAAACGCCGCGCATGAGGTGCTGCCGCCCGACTACACCGTGGACTACACGGGCGAGTCGCGGCAGTTGCGGCAGGAAGGCAACAAGTTTGTCCCCGCGATGATTCTTGCCATCGTGATGATCTTCCTGGCACTGGCCGTGCAGTTCAACTCGTTCCGTGACCCGCTGGTCATCCTGCTCGGTTCCGTGCCAATGGCGATGTTCGGCGCGCTCGTCTTCACCTACCTGAAGATGCCGAACCCGAACATGCATTTCTGGACCGACGGGTGGACCACCACGCTCAACATCTATTCGCAGGTTGGGCTGGTGACCCTGGTCGGGCTCATTGCCAAGAATGGCATCCTGATCGTCGAGTTTGCCAACAAACTCCAGGAGGAGGGTCGCTCCAAGATTGAGGCGGTGCGCGAAGCGGCGATGACGCGCTTGCGCCCGGTGCTGATGACCAGTGTGGCGACCGTGGCCGGCCACTTCCCTCTCACCCTGGTCACTGGGGCTGGTGCCGCCGCCCGTAACTCCATCGGTCTTGTCCTGGTCGGGGGGATGACCATTGGCACGTTCTTCACCCTGTTCGTGCTGCCGTCGGTCTATATCCTCATTGCCAAGGATCACGCCGCCGAGCGGGCCGCCGCGCCCGGGTTGGCGCCCCTGGCCGAGCCAGTTCCTGCCAAATAGCCCGGCGACATCCCACCCGACCAAACTTTATGCGTCCATCTGTTCCCATCCTGCTGGCGGTCATCCTGCTCGCCCATCCGTTGGTTCTCGCCCAGCTCAACGATGGCAAGCCCGATCCGGATTTTCCGGTGCCGGACGCGCTGGACCTGCCTTACGCGCTGGCCTTTGCGCTGGATAACAACTTCGCCATTCGGCAGGCGAAGGAACGCATCCGCGAGCAGGAGGGTGTGGTGCTGGAGGTTCGCGCCCCGCAGATGCCCAATGTCACGGCATCGGGGGGCTATCAACGCAATGCGCAGGAGATCTCGACCAACGGCTACAACCGGAACTGGTCGTTCGACATCACCGCCCGGCAGATTCTCTTTGCCGGCGGCGGGGTGACGGCGGGCGTCAGCCAGCAGAAGCTGGCCCTCGCCGCCGCGGTGCTGGATTTCCAGTCGGTCATCAACGACGCGTTGCTCGAGGTTCGCACCCGGTTCTACACCGTGCTGGTCAACCGGGAGAGGATCAAGGTGCAGGAGCAGAACGTCGACCTCCTCCAGCGCCAGTTGCAGGATGTGAAAAACCGCTTCGATGTCGGCACCGTCTCAAATTTCGAGGTGTTGCGGGCGGAGGTTGCCCTCGCCAACGCCCAGACGCCGTTGATCACGGCCCGCAACGATTACCGGCTGGCCATCGAGGAACTGCGGCAGTCGCTCGGTTTTGTCACCCACACGGAGCCGAATGTCACCAAGACCCCCGAGTTTCTTGGCACGCTTGATTTCACGCCGGCCAGCTTCGAGCTGCGTTCAGCCCTCGCGTCCGCCCACGACAATCGACCGGACCTCCTCCGCCTGACCAAGCTGGAGGCCGCCGCGGAGCAGGGGGTATTCGTCAGCCGCGCGAATTATTACCCGAGTGTGTCGGCTTTCGGGGCCTACGATGTCCGGGACGGTAACGCTGCGCTCGGTCCGGGCGGGCCCAGTAACCTGAAGGGCTGGACCGTGGGTCTGCAGTCGCAGTGGAATATTTTTGACGGCCGGGCCACCGCCGGGCGCGTCGCCCAAGCCCGTTCGCAGCTCGAGCAGGTCAAGCTGTCGCTGGCGGAGACGCAACTCGCGGTTGACGTCGACGTGCGCCGGTCGATCTCGACCTTTCAGGAGGCCACCGAGCTGGCCGGGGCCTCCAAGAAGGTGGTGGAGCAGGCCGAGGAGGCGGTCCGCCTGGCCAATGCCCGCTACAGCGCCGGGACCGCCACGCAGCTCGACGTGCTGACCTCGCAGGTGGATCTCACCACGGCCCGGCTGAATCAGCTGCAGGCCTACTACAGCTACAACGTGGCGGTCGCCACCACCCGCCGGGCCATGGGGCTGGCCGACGAGATGAAGCCAACGAAGGA
>JBBIHQ010000107.1:0-7327 GCA_037446975.1 Opitutia bacterium | reverse complement strand
CGCCAGATTGGCGGTCGTGAGAGCAAAGGTAAGATCCGCCGATAGGGTCTTCATGCCATCGGCCGGCAGTTGCAGCCAACACGGCAACCGCGGGAATACGCCGCGAAAGGAACTGCGCGCAGAATAAGTGTCCGCATGCGGATGACGGATGAAAGCAGATCTTTTGCCGCCCGCGCCCTTCCTTGGTGGACCGCGGCGCTGATCCTCGCCCTTACGCTCACATGCTACTGGCCGGCGCTCCACGGGGGAATGGTCTGGGACGACGACGGCCACGTGACCAAGCCCGATCTCAGGTCACTCGCGGGATTGGGGCGGATCTGGTTCAATCTCCACGCCACCCAGCAATATTATCCGCTGCTGCACAGCGCATTTTGGCTCGAACACAAGCTGTGGGGCGATGACCCGCTTGGCTATCACCTGGTCAATGTCTTGGAGCACGCCACCGCAGCCTGTCTCTTGGTTCTCCTGTTGGGACGGCTGAAAGTCCCCGGGGCCACGCTCGCAGGGATGATCTTCGCGGTCCACCCGGTCTGCGTTGAATCCGTCGCCTGGATCTCGGAACAGAAGAACACCCAGTCACTGGTCCTCTATCTCGCGGCTGCGCTGATTTACCTGCGATTTGACCGGGAACGGAAACAGCCATCAGCCACGACGACGTACCTCCTGGCGTCCGGGTTGTTCGTCATGGCCCTCCTGACCAAGACCGTGACTGCGACGCTTCCGGCCGCGCTGCTGGTCATTTTCTGGTGGCAACGGGGCCGGCTCTCGTGGCGCAATGACGTAGGACCGCTCGTCCCGTGGTTTGTCCTCGCCGCCAGCAGCGGGCTTTTCACGGCGTGGGTCGAGCGCACGATCATCGGCGCGGAGGGCGCAGCTTTCGGGCTCACCCTGGGGCAGCGCTGCCTGCTGGCCGGCCGCGTCGTCTGGTTCTATCTGGGCAAGCTCAGCTGGCCGGGCGACCTCAGCTTTGTGTACCCGCGCTGGGACGTGAATTCGTCCATGGCAAATTGGACGGGATACCTGCTGGCCGCCCTTTTGCTAACCGCCTTCCTGTGGGTGCTGCGCCGCCGATCGCGGGCTCCGCTGGCCGCCTGGCTCTTCTATGTCGGGTCGCTCTTTCCCGCCCTCGGTTTCTTCAACGTCTACCCGTTTATTTTTTCCTACGTGGCCGATCATTTCCAGTATCTGGCCAGCATGGGAGTCATCACCCTCGCCTCGGCGGGTGCGGCCGGGCTCATGGGCCGCGCCAACCGGGACTGGCGGGGCATCGGCCTGGGCTTCGCCGCCGCGCTGGTCGCTGCGTTCTGCCTCCTCAGCAATGCGCAAAGCCAGACCTACGCCGACGAGCCCACCCTCTACCGGGCCACCCTGGCGCGAAATCCCGCCTGCTGGATGGCCCACAACAATCTCGGCTATTGGTACAAGACCCACGGCGATGCCGACCAGGCCCTCGTTCACTACCAAGAGGCCCTGCGTCTGAGGCAGGACTACCCGCAGGCCCACAACAATCTCGGCGCCCTCTACGAGGACCGCGGCGACTTGTCCGGCGCTGCCGAACAATTCCAGGCCGCCCTCGACATCGCACCGGACTTTGCCGCGGCGCACAACAATCTGGGGAGCGTACTGGGAAAAATCCCCGGCCGCGCGGCCGAGGCCATCGCCCAGTTTCGGGAGGCGGTCCGTCTCCAGCCGGGATTCGCGACCGCCCACAACAACCTCGGGGCGGCTCTCGCCCGGGCACCGGAACATCAGGCCGAGGCCATCGCCCAGTACCGGGAGGCACTGCGCATCCAGCCGGACTTTGCCGACGCCCACGCCAATCTCGCCAACGCCTATTCCAACCTGCCCGACCGGTTGAGCGACGCCATCGCCGAATACCGGGAATCCCTCCGCCTCAGTCCCGACAATGCGATTGTGCACAGCAATCTCGGACTCGCCTTGAATACCGTTGGAGAAACCACAGAGGCGATCGCCGAGTACAACGAGGCACTCCGGCTCATGCCGAGTTTTGCCGAGATCCGGTTCAACCTGGCCTTGGCATTCCTCAACCTGCCCGGGCGCCAGAACGAGGCGGTGGCGCAACTGGAAATGTTCCTGCAGGCAAGGCCGGGGAATCCAGACGCCCTGCAACTCCTCCGGCAGATCAAAGCCAGCCAGCCCTGAAGGCAGCCCCATAGGCAAACATGCAAACCGCCCCGGTGCGCCACCTCAGGTTCACCGTCTGCCGACGGCAGTTCAGGTCTGCCCCTCGCCCGCCTCGTAACGCCCGATCCAGCCGCGATGCCACGGGCCATAGTCGCCCGCCTCGATATGGGCCCGGGCCTGGGCGACGAGATCGAGGTAGAAATGAACGTTGTGGAGGGTGAGCAGCGTGCTGGCCAGGATCTCGCCGGCCATCACCAGGTGCCGGAGATAGGCCCGCGAGAAATTCCGGCAGGTGTAGTTCTCCAGGCCTTCAACCACCGGTTGCGGATCGGCGCGGTAACGCTCGTTGCGGAGATTGATCAGACCGTCGGGCGTGAAAGCCGCCCCGTTGCGGGCCACGCGTGTCGGATGCACGCAATCGAACATATCCACCCCCAGCGCGATCATCTTCAGGATCTGCGGCGGCGTGCCGAGTCCCATCGTATAACGGGGTTTGCCGGCGGGCAGGAACGGCGTGGTCGCGGCCACCTGCTTGAGCATTTCGGGTTCGGGTTCGCCGACGCTGACACCGCCGATGGCGTAGCCGGAAAAATCCAGTGCCGTCAGCGACCCGGCGGCCTCCCGCCGGAGGTCATCGAAAGTCGAGCCTTGCACAATGGCGAAGACCTGGTGGCCGGAGCCGAGGAACCCGTTCTCCGTTGCGACCTGCCGGCATTCTTCCGCCCAGCGCTGGCTGCGGTCAACCGCCGCCCGGCATTCGTCCCGCGAGCAGGGCCACGGCGGGCATTCGTCGATGACCATGGCGATGTCCGAACCGAGATTGGCCTGGATGGTCATCACCTCGCGCGGACCGAGGAAGAGCCTGGCGCCGTCGAGGTGCGACTGGAACGCGATGCCGTCGGCGCGAATATCGCGCAGCTTGGCCAGACTGAAGACCTGAAATCCGCCGCTATCGGTCAGGATCGGACCGGACCACCCCATGAACCGGTGCAGTCCGCCGAGATCGCGAATCAAATCGGAACCGGGTCGCAGGTTGAGGTGGTAGGTGTTGCCCAGAATGATCTGCGCGCCGGTCTCCTGGATTTGCGCCGGGGTCAGGGCCTTGACCGTGCCCTGGGTGCCGACCGGCATGAAGATGGGTGTTTCAACCGTGCCGTGCAAAGTCCGCAGCCGGCCGCGGCGGGCGGCAGTCGCCGCGTCAGTCCCGAGCAGTTGAAAATCACCTGGCATGCGGCAAAAATCATGGTGCCCGTCGGCAATGGCAAACGGTTTCAAACCGGCGACCACAACCGGATCTGCCCGGCCGGCGGCGAAACCGCCAGTTGATCCCGCAGTCCGGCCCAGCGGTCCCCTTGGAACCGGGGCGTCTGCAGCAGCCGGCGCAGCGGCTCAACCACGAAGGCCCGCTCAAACATGCGGGGATGAGGCAGCACCAACCCGGAACCCGAGCGGGTTTCGCCCTCCTGGACCAAAAGATCGAGATCGATGGTGCGTGGTCCCCAGTGCACCGTCCGCGTCCGGCCGAGTTCCTGCTCGATCTGCTGAAGCCGGAGAAGCAGGGCTTCCGGCGAAAGCGTCGTCTCGAATCCGGCCACCAGATTGAGAAACCACGGCTGGTCGCGCAGGCCGACCGGTTCGGTCTCAAAAACCGGCGAACATTCCACCGCCACGATGCCGGGCGTTTGCGCCAGGAGGTCGACGGCCCGTTGGATGGTGGCCCACCGGTCGCCCAAATTTGCCCCGAGACCGACGAACGCCTGGACGGATGGCATGCGATTCAGCGCGACTTCCCCGCCCGCTTGCGCCGGAGCTGCACGGCCACACCGGCAAACTTGAAGCGCACGGGTGGACTGGGTTTCAGCACTTCGACCCGCACCGCCCGAACCCGCGGGAACCCTTTCAGCAAGCCCTGGGCAATCTCCTCGGCGAGCGCCTCGATCAATTTGCGATGGGAACCTTCGATCACCTTTCGCACCACGGCCTGCACTGCACAGTAGTCGACGGTATCCGCCAGCGAATCGCCGCGACCGGCCCGGGCGAGCGAAAGCTCCAGTTCCACGGTGACCCGGAATTCCTGGCGCCGGCGCTTTTCAACCGGCAGCACGCCGTGGCGGGCCTGGAATATCATATCGGTCAGGACAAGCCGGTCGGTCTGGCTCATGAGGAAAAATCCAGGCCCTCCTTCAGGGCGTCGGCCATGATTACGAAGCGCCGCATGGCGGCCACATCATGCACCCGCACCATCGCGCAGCCCTGCTGGACGCCCCAGACGATCGTCGCGCCGGTGCCATCAAGCCGGTCCCCGATCTTCGTCCCAAGGATGCGGCCGATGGTGGATTTGCGTGATGGCCCGAGCAGGACGGGGTGGCCCAGCTGCACCACCCGGCCAAGGTCGCGCACCACCGCAAGATTTTGCGCCGCGTTCTTGGCAAAACCGAAACCCGGATCCAGCCAGATCTGGCTCGCGGGAATCCCCGCGGCCTCCGCCAGGGCCAGGCTGAAACGGAGATCGAGCAGCAAATCGTTCCAGAAATCCCCGTAGTCATTGGCCGGCCGATTGTGCATCGCGATCACGGGGCAACCGAGCGTCGCCACGACGGTGGCCATCGGGGTCGGGGCCGGTGGACGTGCGCCTGCGGTGCCATGCTGCTTCGCCGCGGAAAGCCAGGCGTCCCGCTCGCCGGCTGGCGCGCCTTGGGTCAGACCCCACACATCATTGACGATATCGGCACCGGCGCGGATCGTGGCCAGGGCGACCTCGGCCTTGTACGTATCGATCGAGACCGGCACGTCCGCCCACTCCTGGCGGATGGCCGCAAGAGCCGGCAGGACCCGGTCCAGCTCCTCAGCCGCACCAACCGGCTTGGCCCCGGGGCGGGTCGATTCGCCTCCCAGATCAAGAACATCGGCGCCTTCGGCAATCATCCGACCGGCCCGTTCCACGACGGCCGCGATCGTCGGCAGCTGGTTGCCGTCCGAAAATGAGTCCGGCGTCAGATTCAATATGCCCATGATCAGTGTCCTTCCGCCGAGGGCCGGCAGGGACCGGCCATGGGGACTTTGCCATGGCTCGGAAATGGTCACGGGCGGCGTTGGCATATTGGGCGGCCAATCCTTGTTCCGGCCTTCCGTCATAGGCAAGTCCGGGAACTTGACCCGGCGGAACGAAGGTGAATAGTGCGCTCGGTGCTGCTGGTCATCGACAACTACGATTCGTTCACTTTCAACCTCGTCCAATACTTCGGCGAGCTGGGCGTTGCCATGCGGGTTTTCCGCAACGACGAACTTTCGGCCGCGGAAGCGGCGGCATTGAACCCTGACCGGGTGCTCATTTCGCCCGGGCCGTGTACCCCGACTGAAGCCGGCGTAAGTCTCGACGTCATAAAGACCTTTGCGGGCAAGAAACCCATCCTCGGGGTTTGTCTCGGCCACCAGGCCATCGGCCAACAGTTCGGGGGAAAGGTCATCCGCGCCGGCCGCCTGATGCACGGCAAACTGTCGCCCATCAGGCACCGTGGAACCGACATTTTCCACGACCTGCCCTCGCCGTTCACCGCCACCCGTTACCATTCGCTGCTGGTCGAAAGATCGAGCCTGCCCGATTGCCTTGAGATCACGGCGGAGACGGCCGAGGGCGAAATAATGGGGCTCCGGCATAAACAATTCCCGGTCTACGGTGTCCAGTTTCACCCGGAGTCCATCGCCACCGAAGGCGGCATGAAGATCCTGAAGAATTTCCTCGCTCTCAACTGACACCCGGCCATGCGCTGCCCCAAGTGCACTTCCATTGAAGACAAGGTGACCGATTCCCGGATCGCCCGGGACGGCAATTCCATCCGCCGCCGCCGCGAATGCCTCGAATGCGGGCATCGCTTCACGACCACGGAATTTCTGGTCCGCGACAGCATGGTGGTCGTCAAACGCGACGGTCGCCAGGAGCCCTTCGATCGCGACAAACTCCTCCGGGCCGTCCGCGCCGCCTGTCACAAACGCCCGGTGGACAACGAGCAGATCGCGATGTTGATCGAGGACGTGCTCGACGCCGTGGAGGCAGAATACGACAGCCAGGTGCCCACCAGCGCCATCGGCGGGCATGTCATGCAACGCCTGCGCAAGACCGACCAGGTCGCCTACGTGCGTTTTGCGTCGGTCTACAAGGAATTCCGCGATGTCTCCGAGTTTGTGGATGAAATCAGCAGTCTTGCACCCGGCGGCGCACCCGTTATCTCGAAACCCAAGAAATGACGCCCCCCGCCCAACTGCGCCGGCTGCACTTCCTCAACTCGCTTTTTGCGCCGCTCACCGGCCACGACCTCTATCTGGCCCAGCAGATCGACGCGGCCATCACCACCAGCCTGGGTGACGCCCAGCCGGACCGCACAATTGGCAGTGAGCTGGACCAACCCAGTGATCCCTCCTTTGCCAACGCCGCCGCCAAACTGTTCGAACACCTGTGTTCCGCCCTGCCCGCCCACGGGTTTTTCCACTGGGACGCCGGGGCGGACGACACCGGCGCCGCGCCGCTATTCGCCCGCGCCGGTCTTATGCAGGGGCTGAAGCAGCTGGCCGGGTATCGTGAATCCACCCTGCTTGTCACCAATCTCCGCGCCGCCCAATGTCCGCCGGACAGACGCTGGACGAAGCGCCGCCGCCGTGATTACGACGACACTCTCGCCTATCTCAGCGAGCTCGCCGCCGCCCGTTCCGGCCACCACACAAACCTCAAGCTGATTTTCCTGTAGGAACAGACCGGGAGCCCAGGCATGTCGGAGACCAATCCTTGCGCCAGCCGCGGCCTCATCGCCCGATTTGCACCGTTCTGATCCTCTGAGTTTCTCCCTTGCTCCATGGCCAAGACTATTTTCGAGCAGATCATCGACCGGGAGATTCCCGCCAAACTCGCGCACGAAGACGAGCATTGCATCGCAATCCACGACATCAATCCGCAGGCCCCGGTGCATGTGCTGGTCATTCCCAAGAAACACATCCCGCGGATCGGCGAGGCGACCGGCGCCGACCAGGCGGTGCTCGGCCATCTGCTGCTCACGGCCGCGGCCTTGGCGCGGAAGCTCGGGGTCGCCGAGACCGGCTACCGGCTCGTGATCAACAGCGGTCGCGACGGCGGAGAAAGCGTGCCGCACCTGCACGTCCATCTGCTCGGCCAGCGGCCGCTGGCCTGGCC
>JBBIHQ010000106.1:0-7531 GCA_037446975.1 Opitutia bacterium | reverse complement strand
CTTAGGGTGCACATATTCAACCGACCGCGCAGATATCCCGGTGCGGGCCGCATCCCAGTTTTGGGACGGACACTTCCCGGCTTCGCTCCCGGCGGAATTTTTCTGAAATTCCGGCTTATTGGCTTATAGCTTACAGCTAACATCTTACAGCTATTGTCGCGCTTGGCATGAACACTGCAATTGAGCGCCCAACAAACTACAGATGGACATCGCCCGCCCCAACGCCGCCAAGGAAAAACGCAAGAAGCGCATTATCTATGGAGTGATCGCCGCCGTCGTATTGGCCGGCATCACCATCGCCCTGTCGCGTCTGAAGCCGGCCGCTCCCACGGTCGACAAGAATCTTGTCTGGATGGACCAGGTGAAACGCGGTCCGATGGTCCGCCAGGTGCGCGGCTTGGGCACGTTGGTGCCCGAGGAAATCAGCTGGGTGGCCGCCCGCACCTCGGCCCGGGTTGAAAAGATCATTCTCCGCCCCGGCGCAGAGGTGCAGCCGGACAGTGTCATTCTTGAGCTGGCCAATCCCGATGTCGTGTCGGCCGCAGCCAACGCCGATTCCCAGCTTCGCGCCGCCGAGGCCCAGCTGGCCAACCAGCGGGTACAGCTCGCCAGCCAGTTGTTGGCCGCCGAATCCACCGCTGCCGCCGCCAAGTCTGATTACGAGACCGCCCGCCTGCAGGCCGAGGTCAACGAGGAGCTGTCCAAAGACGGCCTGGTGGCGCCGATTCAGCTCAAGCTCTCAAAAGTCACCGCCGAACAGGCCGAGCATCGCAACGAGATCGAACAAAAGCGCTACTCCTTTTCCCAGGAGGCCATCAAGCCCCAGCTCGCCGTGCAGGAAGCTGAGGTCGAGCGTCTGCGCTCCCAGGCTACCCTGCGCCACGAGGAACTCAACGCCCTCACGGTCCGAGCCGGCATGGCGGGTGTGGTCTCGGCGCTCAATGTCGAGGTGGGGGCGCAGGTGCAGCCCGGCCAGAATCTCGCCCGCGTGGCCGATCCGACCAAGCTGAAGGCCGAGGTCCGCATCGCGGAGACGCAGGCCAAGGACATCGCCATCGGCCAGATTTCCCAGATCGACACCCGCAACGGCATCGTCGAGGGCCGCGTCTCCCGCATCGACCCCGCCGTGCAGAACGGGACGGTGCTGGTCGACGTCAGCATCGTCAACGAGCTGCCAAAGGGCGCCCGGCCCGATCTTTCGGTTGACGGCACCATTGAGCTGGAGCGGCTGAACGACGTCGTCTACGTGGGCCGCCCGGCTTTCGGACAGGAAAAGAGCACCGTCGGCATCTTCAAGTGCAACGGCGACAAGATTTCCGCCTCCGAGGCCGTGCGTATCCCGGTGAAATTCGGGCGCAGCTCGGTCAACACCATCGAGGTGGTCAGCGGGCTCCAGCCCGGCGACTGGGTCATCCTCTCCGACATGTCGCCGTATGACTCAAATGACCGCATCCGGCTCAACTGATCCCCACTTTGGCACACCCCACACAAAACATGAAACTTCCACCCTGTCTGCCGTGTGTTCAACCAACCATTCCTCCATGCTCGCTCCCGTCATCATTCTCGCCCTCCTCACGGCGCTCGTCGCCACCGAATCGGATGAGGTCCGGTAATTTCCCGTAACCTTAATGCACCTCCGGGTGTTTTGTTAGCTCAACCCTGCGCTCCCTCCCATGACCACTGAAAATACATCCCTGATCAAACTCGAAGGCGTGACCAAGGTCTTCCTGACCGACGAGGTCGAAACCCACGCCCTCTCCGGCATCCACATGGATATCCGCAAGGGCGAGTATGTCTCGATCGCCGGTCCATCCGGCTGCGGCAAGTCGACCCTGCTTTCCATTCTCGGGCTGCTCGACACGCCGACCGACGGCGCCTACGTCCTCAACGGCCGGCCGGTCCAGGGCCTGACGCTTCCCGAGCGCGCCCGCATCCGCAATCGCGAGATCGGTTTCATCTTCCAGTCGTTCAATCTTATCGGCGACCTCACGGTTTACGAGAACGTCGAGCTGCCCCTCACCTATCGCGGCATGCCCGCGGCCGAGCGCAAGACGCGCGTGACCGAGGCCCTCGAGAAAGTCGGCATGGGTCACCGCGCCAAGCACCTGCCCTCCCAGCTCTCCGGCGGCCAGCAACAGCGCGTCGCTGTCGCCCGCGCCCTGGCCGGCAGCCCGGCCGTCCTCCTGGCGGACGAGCCCACCGGCAACCTCGATTCCAAGAACGGTGACGCGGTGATGGAACTGCTCCACTCGCTGCACCGCGCCGGCTCCACCATCGTCATGGTCACGCACGACACGCGCTTTGCGCGCCACGCCGAGCGCACCATCCACGTCTTCGACGGACGGGTCGTGGAGGAAAGCGCGATCACCCGCGAAGCGGAAAGCTCGACCTGAGCATTCTTCGTCCGCCACGCCCCGGTCCACTCAAGTTTCCCGGTTGGTCCACGGCACCAGCCGGTCGGTTTCCACCTGTTCCTTGCCCTTCCGCCACTCCCTCCTGACCTGACACCACCGGCCTGCGTTTAGCAGCCAGCCAGATCCTTCGGTTCCCGTGGTCATACCGATGGCGCTGGCAGGTGGCCGTCCGGCAGGCCGCGAACTGGCGACGGTGTTTTTTGCCCCATGTTGTTTTCGTCCATTCGCATCGCCATCCGCACCCTGCTCAAGTCGCCGGGCTTCACCATCGTCTCGCTGGTCACGCTGGCGCTGGGCATTGGCGTCAACACGTCGATGTACACGGTGGTCGACGTTCTGTTCTTCCGCACGGTGCCATTCCCCCAGCCGCAACGGCTGCTCAGCATCATCGGCACCACGCCGCAGAATCCCCGCGACGGTTTTTCCTTCGCCGAGATCGACGAGATGCGGGCGCAGGCGGCGGGTCCCGGCAAGGCGTTCGAGACGATCACCGCCTACAGCTACTGGAACAACACGTTTGTGGAGCCCAACCGCTCGGCGGAGCGCCTGCTTTCCATCGACGCCACCGCCGACTTCTTTGCGACGTTCGGTGTGCAGCCGATGCTCGGGCGCATCTACACCGCCGACGAGGAGACTCCCGGCCGCAACCGAGTCGCCATTCTCAGCCACCATATCTGGCAATCACGGTTTGGGGGTGCCCCGGATATCGTCGGCCGCTCCGTGCGGCTGAACGCCGAGCAGGTGACGGTGATCGGCGTGATGCCGGCGTCATTTGTCGCGCCGCTCTTTTTCGGCCCGGTCGACCTTTGGCGCCCGGTCACGATCCCGCGCCACATCGTCGAGGATCGCGCCAATCGCTTCTTTAGCGCCATCGGCCGGCTGAACCCCGGGGTGACGCCGGCCCAGGCGTTGGCCCAGCTCCAGCCATTGGCCGGACGCTGGGCCAAGGATTACCCGGCCACCTGCAAGGACCGGGGCTTCAGCCTTCTCCCGCCGCACAAGGCCGCGATGGACAGCACGAGCGCATTCATTGTCTGGCTGCTCTTCGGTCTCGGAGCCGCCGTGCTGCTCGTCGCCTGTTCCAACATCGCCAATCTCCAGCTCGCCCGCGCCACGGCCAATGTCCGTGATCTGGCGATCCGTTCCGCCCTCGGTGCCTCGCGCGCCCGGCTGATCCTGCATCAGCTCGTTGAATCGATGGTGCTCGCCCTGGCTGGCGGCGGACTCGGGTTGCTGGTCGCCCGGTGGGTCAACGACCTTTTCGGCCATGCGATACAACTCGGCAACACCACCGACACCCTCGCCCTGCCGATGAACACCCGCGTGCTGGTCGGCGCGCTGCTCGCCTCATTGTTCACCGGATTGCTGTTCGGCGCGCTGCCGGCCTGGTTCGCCTCGCGCGGCGATGTGGTGATGACGCTGAAGCAGCAAACCCGCGGCTCCACCACCGGGCGCGGCCCGCGCCTGATGCGCCACGCGCTCGTGGTCGGCGAGGTCGCCGTCGCGCTGGCCCTGCTCGGCGTGGCGGGCGTCATGATCCGCGGGTTGGATGCCCTGTTGAAACGCGACAAGGGCTGGGACACCGCGCACGTGCTTACCGCCAATATCCATCTGCCCGAACAGTCCACGTATCGAAGCGAAGACAGCCGCCGCATTGCCATCGACAAACTCGCGCGCCGGCTCGCCGAGATCCCGGGCGCCGAACACACCGCGGTCGCCTCGAATGCTCCGCTCTTCGGTTACTCGAAGACGGTCCCGATCGAGATCGAGGGCCAGACGTCCGCCGATCCCGCGAATCAGCCGGTCGCCGGCTACGTGATGATCGCCTCCGATTATTTTGCGACCCTCGGCATCCCGCTCATCGAAGGAAAGCTTTTCCCGGCCGACCTCAAGGCCGACAGCCCACCGGTCGTCATCATCGGGGAAACGATGGCCCGTCATTTCTGGCCGAACAAGAGCGCCGTCGGCCAGCGCCTCGGCGAACGTCAGGGCGAGAAGATCGTCTGGCGCGAGGTGATCGGCGTCGTGCGTGACATCCAATTCGCGCTCAACATCACCAAGCCGCCCACGATGTACCAGGTCTACAAGCCGCTGGTCCACGAGCCGTGGGGTTACCTCTATCTCCTCGTCCGTGGACCCGTGCCCGCGAACTTCAAGAACGGGGTGCGGCGGGCCGTCAGCGACATCGATCCCGACGTCGCCGTGCAGGAAATGTACACGATCCCCGAAGCTGCCGACCGCTATCAGCATAATCTGGTCGTCATCAACAACACCCTGGCCGGCTTTGCCCTGCTCGGCCTGATCCTCGCCGCCGTCGGCCTCTATGGCGTCATCTCGTATCTCGTTGCGCAACGCACGAACGAGTTCGGCATCCGGATTGCGCTCGGCGCCACGCCTAGCGACGTGCTCGGGCTCGTGCTGCGCCATGGGATCATGCTGGTCGCGCTGGGCCTGGTGATCGGGCTCGGCGGCGCCTTCATGCTGAGCCGGATGCTCGGCTCCGCGCTTCCGCTCATGGCCGGCAGCGACCCGGTCGCCTTGGCCACGACCGCGGTGGTGCTGCTTGCGGTGGCATTGGTCGCATGCTGGCTCCCGGCGCGCCGGGCCACCCGGGTGAATCCCAACGATGCGCTCCGCGCGGAGTGAAGGTGAGAAAAACAAGCTGACAACCCTCCAGCCGCAGGCGAACCCGCCGCCAACGCCACCGGTCTGAATCCAGATCAAATCACGGTCCCCTCTCACCGTCGCCCTCCCCCTCCCATGCTCGCCAATCTAAAATACGCCCTGCGCACCCTGTTCAAGTCACCGGGATTCGCCATTGTTTCGCTGCTCACCCTCGCGCTGGGCATCGGCGTGAACACCTCGATGTATTCCCTGATGAACACCCTGATGTTCGCCTCCGCGCCGTTTCCGCGGCCCGGATCCATCGTCGCGCTCAACGGGCAGACGCCCGAATCCGAATTCATCGGCTTCTCCGCGCAGGAAATCGAGGACATCTCCAGCCACGCCGGCCAGATCTTCACCGCCGTGGCTCCGACTTCCGGCACGATGGAAGCCGTCGCCCTGCCCGATCAGCTGCCGGAACAGCTGCAAGGCACGGCGGCCAAAGCCGAACTGTTCAAGGTGCTGGAAACCCAGCCCTTGCTCGGGCGCACCTTTACCGCCGAGGAGTGCGTGGCCGGTCGCGATACTGTCGTGCTGATCACCGAGGAACTGTGGCGGAAGAAGTTTGACGCAAACCCCGATGTGGTCGGCCAGACGCTGCGGATCAACGGCCGCATATTCACGATCATTGGCGTTCTGCCCAAGGCCTACTCGGCGCCGTTCATGTTCGGCGAAGGCCAGTATTTCCGCCCCTTGGTCTACTCGAAGGAGCAACAGGAAAGCCGGGACCGCCGGGAGATGGGCCTGTTGCTCCGGCTGGCGCCCGGCGTCGGCCTGCCGCAAGCCCTCGCGAGCCTCGCGCCCGTGGCCGAGCGCTGGGTCAAGGACAACCCGCGACTCTACCCCAAATATCACCTGCGAATCCAGTTCGCCGGCCGCGTCGGCGGCAACGCGAACGTTGCGATCATCACGCTGCAACTGGGCCTGGCGGCGGCCATCCTGGCGCTGGCCTGCGCCAACCTCGCCAATCTGCAGATGGCCCGCGCGGCCGCGCGGCTCCGCGACCTGGCCATTCGTTCGGCCCTCGGCGCCACCCGCTGGATGCTGATCAAACAGCAGTTGATTGAATCCATGGTATTGTCGGTCACCGGCGGAGCCCTCGGACTGCTGATCGCCGGCTGGTGCAACGATATCATCGGCCGCAACATCCGGCTGGGGCTGACCTCCACCCTGCAAATGCCGATCGACAACCGAGTGCTCGCGTTCACCGCGGCGGTCTCGATCCTGGCGGGCCTCGGTTTCGGCCTGATCCCGGCGTGGCTGGCCTCCCGCACGGACGTGAATGAAGCCCTCAAACAACAGACGCGCGGCACGACCGGCGGCAAGAGCCAGGGCTGGATCCGCAGCCTCCTCGTGGTCGGCCAGGTCGCGCTTTCCCTCACGCTGCTGTCCGTCGCCGGAATGATGATCTACGGTCTCAACCGCACCATCAATTCCCGACCCAACTGGGATTCCGAGTCCATTCTCACGGCCAATGTGCAGATCGACGAGCGAACCTACGAAACCCCGGCGAAACGCCGCGCCTTCCAGGATGCCCTGGCCGCGCGCCTGGCCGCCATTCCCGGGATTGAAGCCTATACGCTCGCCTCCATGTTTCCGATCGCCGGCGGCGGCTCGATGAATGACGTGCTCATCGACGGCCAGGACACCGCCGGCACCAGCTTCCCGAAGGGCGTCTCGTATCTGGTCTCGCCGGGATTTTTCAAGACCCTCGGCATCCGGCTCCTCGAGGGAAAACTCTTTCCCGACAACGTTTCGTTCACCTCGCCCGAACAGACCGTGATCAACCAGTCGATGGCGAAACATTTCTGGCCCACGGGGAGCGCGATCGGCCACCGCCTGGGCGTGAAGGGCGGCGATGGCAAGATCACCTGGCGCGAGGTCATCGGTGTGGTCGCCGACGCCGAGGATCCCATCGCCTTTACGGAGCCCACCACCCGCATGCAATTCTACACGACCATGACGCATGGTCCGTGGGCCTGGTTCCAGATCGCCGTCCGCGGGCCCAATCCTGGACATTTCGCCAACGACCTTCGCCGGGCGGTGGCCGATGTTTCACCCGACGTGGCCGCCCGCTTCATCTGGACGTTGCAGAACATGCGCGATCAATTCCTGCACAATATTATTGTGATCAACGGCGTTTTGCTGGCCTTTGCGCTGCTGGGCCTGGCGCTGGCCAGCGTCGGCCTCTACGGCATCGTGGCCAACAACGTGAGTCAGCGCATGGCGGAATTCGGCATCCGGATCGCCCTGGGCGCGCGGCCGGCCGATGTGCTGCGCATCGTTTTGCGCCAGTGCCTGCGGCTGACCTTCATCGGGCTCGTCCTCGGTGCCGTCGGCTCTTATGTGTTGGGCCAGGCTCTCCGTCCGAGCCTCGGCCTGATCATCGCGGAGAACTACTCCATTCTGGTCGGGACAAGTGTCGTGATCTTTGCCGTGGCGCTGCTCGCCAC
>JBBIHQ010000105.1:7171-8371 GCA_037446975.1 Opitutia bacterium | reverse complement strand
GATACCACGGTGCTGGGCGAGCGGGGCTTTCTGGCTAACGCCTATCTTACCAAAGATTTGATCGTTCGGCCAGTAGCCCGCGCAATTTACAGTGAGGCCAATGGGAGTGGCACGGCGGCATCGCCGATGGTGGCGCGATTCATGGCTGTTTCGGAGGCGATGGAGCGCTGGGCCCATTGGCAGCTGTATGATTCCAAGGATAGGGGGAAATACGGCTTCGACGTCGATCCATCGAGCAACGGCATGGCAGCCTTTCCTGGCTTGCTGAAACGACAGGCCCGACCGGGGGCCTTGTTGGAAGCGGCGGAACGCTTCAACCTGATCAGTTGGTGGGAAGGCCGGTTGCCGGCGCTTGAGACGGAAACCCGCTGGCCGGGTGTGATGTCGGCGACGATTTGTTCCGGGGCACCGGGTTTGACGGTTATATTGTTCAAACGCACCGAAGCGGGTTTTGTCGCGTATGGCCATGCGGCGGCCATGGATTTTGACACTGCCTGCCGGAAAGCGGCAGTCGAAATGGAGCGGCACGAGCTGGTGGTGTCACGCTTCGCGCTCGCGCATGCCGGGAAGATCCGGGATCAACTTCCTACCGGCACCCATCCCATCGAGCGGAGAAGCCTGTTTTTCGCGTTGGAGGAGGGGCATGAACTCTTCCGCGAACGTCTGCGTTCCCGGCCGACCAAGACGGCGCCGGAACCCAAGCTGGTCTTTGACGGATCGATTCCCGGACCGTGGGCTCGATATGCCGATGTCTGGCGGGTAGTCTATGCACCGCCGAGCGACCGGTTTCTCAGCTCGGACGAAAATTACTTCCTCTGGTGATCTTTGCCAACAAGGCGGGAAACCAAGACCGAAGTTTAGGGATAAAACAGATGGGTCAAAGCTGGTGCGGCTAGCCGGAATCGAACCGGCGACACCTGCTTGGAAGGCAGAGGTTTTACCATTAAACTATAGCCGCGAATGTGAGCGGTCAGAGTGTCCGGGGAGGCCGGGCGTTCAAGCTTTTGTTCGGCCAAACTACCGTTCGGCGCCGCGCTGAATGGGATTGCGGGCGACCGGGGTGTCCGCATATTTTGCGGACACTATGGCGACCACAGCGGCAGCAAAACCTAAATCCAACTTTCAGGCGGCGCAGGCTCTAGCCAAGCAAAAGGCTCTCGAAAAGAGAGCCAAGACATACAAGCTCGACATGGCCGAGCT
>JBBIHQ010000105.1:0-7071 GCA_037446975.1 Opitutia bacterium | reverse complement strand
GCTGACTTTGGCGCCAAGCTGCCCGCTCCCACCCAAATGCTCATCAACCTGAGCAACTTCATGAAGTCATGGTGGTGGGCCATCGGGCTCGGCGTTTACGGAATATACTATTTTGTCAGCAAATATGTCTCGACCCCCAACGGCCGTCGCCAGAAAGACAACTTTCTCATCAAGGCACCGATTTTCGGCAACTTGGTCCACAAGATTGCGTTGTCCCGTTTCTGCCGCACGTATGCCACGCTGATGCGCTCCGGCGTGCCAATCCTGCGCACCCTGGAAATCGTAGCTTCGGCCAGCGGTAAAGTGCAGGTTGAAGATGCCTGCTCCGAAATTGCCAAGCATGTCAGTCAAGGTGGCCAGGTGTCGGATATCATGGCGATCAATCCATTCTTTCCGCCCATGATGAAACACATGGTCAAGGCGGGCGAAACCACCGGTAATGTTGACGGCATGATGAACAAGATTGCCGATTTCTATGACATGGAATGCGATGCAACCGTGGGTGCCCTCACTTCCTTGATCGAACCATTGCTCATCGTGTTCCTCGGCGTGGTAGTCGGCGGTATCGTTATGGCCATGTTCCTGCCGATCTTCCAACTCGGTGCGGTGGCCGGTGGTCTGCAGTAGCTCCGGCTCGGGTCGTTTAAAGTCACTTGCGTGCCCGCCAAGGAACGGGCACCCTGTCCGTCCTTTTCGCCATGCCTTCCATCCTCATTGTTGACGACCTCATCTCCATTCACGAGATGCTGGAGGCTGTGATTCAGCCGACCGGTTACAAAACGGCGTTTGCCACGGACGGGGAGAAGGGTCTGGCGCGGTACAAGGCGGATAAATACGACCTGGTTCTTGCGGACATTGATATGAAGCCGATGGACGGCATCACCTTGCTCAAGCAAATCAAGCTCTATGATCCGTCCGCGGTCATCATCATCATGACGGCTTACGCCAGCACCGAGAGCGCCATTCAGGCGCTGAAATACGGGGCATTCGACTACCTGCAGAAGCCGTTCAAGGTCGACGAGCTCATGCAGGCGCTTCGCCGGGGCATGGAGTTCAAGCACACGATCGCGGAACGGGAAGCCATTGGGGCGTCGCCCGCGGCCAGGGCCGGCGATTTTGAGGCGCGTCTGGTCGGTTCCAGCCCGAAGATCAAGCGGCTCATCACCCAGCTGAAGAAACTAGCGACGGCGCACACGCCCATCCTCATTTCCGGTGAACTGGGCAGTGGTCACGAAATTGCGGCGGAGCTCCTCCACACCGCGGGCACTCCTGCGGACAGTCCACTGGTACGAATTGACTGCCGGCTTAGCTCAATGGAGAGTCTCCGCGCGGGGTTGCTTGGACAAAATGGTTCGGGCGGAACCTGGGTTCAACAGGCAAAAGGCGGCACGCTTTTTCTGCTACATCTGCAATCGCTGCTGAAGGAAGCACAAGCTGAGCTTGTATCGGTATTGCGCAACAACGCCCATAACTTCCGGCTCGTTTGCGCGACGGAAGAGGACCTGGAAAAGCTTTCCGAGGAGGGACAGTTCAACGAAGAGCTTTTTTACCGCGTCGCCGCCTTGCCGGTCCATTTACCGGCATTACGCGATCGGTTGGAAGATATCCCGCTATTGTTGAAGGACATCGCGGCCAAGACTTCGAACCCCCAGTTTGACTCCCGGCAGGTCGAGTTCACCGACGACGCCCTGGCCACGCTTCGCGCCTACCGCTGGCCCGGCAACCTGGCCGAGTTTAGGCAGATGGTTTCGCAAGTCGTCACTACAACCGAGACCCGGGTTATCACCTCGGCGCAGCTCCCGCTTCGGGTACATGAAATCAAGGACTGGCCAACTTTGGCGGATTATCTGGCCGGCCAGGAGAAACAGTATCTCGCTCGTGTGCTTCACGCCTGCCACGGGGACAAGGCCCGGGCAGCCAAGGCGCTCGCCATCGATGCCGGCCGCCTCGGCTGAGACGCAGAATGGCGGTTCGGGAAGGCGGAACTGGGACCGGGCCGCTCGGTTTGCCGGCAGAGTTGCCGTGAAGCCGGCGGGCAATCGCCGTCCCGGTTGATTCCACCAATTCCCGCTTGCGCAGGCATTGGGGCGACGCAAACCTCGCGGCGCCTACGCACATGCCAAAACGCACTGACCTTGAGTCCATCCTGATCATTGGCGCCGGCCCCATAGTAATCGGCCAGGCCTGCGAGTTTGACTATTCCGGCACCCAGGCTTGCAAGGCGCTTCGCGAGGAGGGTTATCGCGTGATTCTGGTGAATTCCAATCCGGCGACGATCATGACCGACCCGGAGTTTGCGGATGTCACTTACATCGAGCCGCTCACGGTCGAAATTCTGGAGAAAATCATCGCGAAGGAGCGACCTTCGGCCGTGTTGCCCACCCTTGGCGGCCAGACTGCGCTCAACCTTTCGATGGAGCTGCACAAGGCCGGTGTTCTGGCCAGGTACCAGGTGGAAATGATTGGCGCGAAACCCGAGGCAATCAGCAAAGGCGAGGATCGCGAGTTGTTCAAACAATGCATGCTCAAGATCGGACTCGACGTGGCACGGTCGATGACGGTCCATTCCCTCGACGAGGCCCGCAAAGCCGCCGACTACATCGGCACGATGCCGCTTATCATCCGCCCCAGTTTCACGCTTGGCGGCACCGGCGGCGGCATCGCCTACAACCGGGAGGAATTCGAACAGATCGTCAACGGTGGTCTGGAAGCCTCGCCGACGCACGAGGTGCTCGTTGAGGAATGCCTGCTCGGCTGGAAGGAATATGAGATGGAGGTCATGCGCGACCACAAGGACCAGTGTGTGGTCATTTGTTCCATCGAGAACTTTGATCCCATGGGGGTGCACACCGGCGATTCCGTCACGGTCGCTCCCGCGCTCACGCTCACGGACAAGGAATACCAGGTGATGCGCGACGCCTCGTTCGCGGTCATCCGCGAAATCGGAGTCGAAACCGGCGGCTCCAACATCCAGTTCTCCATCGATCCGCAGACCGGCCGGCAGGTGGTTATCGAGATGAATCCCCGGGTCTCGCGCTCCTCCGCGCTGGCATCGAAAGCCACCGGGTTTCCGATCGCGAAGATCGCCGCCAAGCTGGCCATCGGCTACGCGCTGGACGAACTGCGCAACGACATCACCCGCCTGACGCCCGCCAGTTTCGAGCCGACCATCGATTATATCGTCACCAAGATCCCGCGCTTCACGTTCGAGAAGTTTCCCGGCGCCAATACGTCGCTGACGTCTGCCATGAAATCGGTCGGCGAGGCGATGGCGATCGGGCGCACGTTCAAGGAGTCATTTCAGAAATGCCTGCGCTCGCTGGAGATCGGCTCGCGCGGCCTGGGCGGGGGGGGCAAATTTGGCGGTGATGAGCTGCCGGACGAAAGCACCATCCGCCAAAAGCTTGGCACGCCCAACGCCGAACGGGTGTTCTATATCCGCTGGGCTTTCATGGCGGGACTGACGATCGAGGACATCTTCAAGCTGACGCGGATCGATCCTTGGTTTCTCGCGCAGCTGCACGAGATCCACGAAATGGAGGAGGTGTTGAAATCGCAGACCCTGAATTCCCTCGATGTCGCAGTGCTGCGGCGAGCCAAGCAGTTTGGCTTCAGCGATGCCCAGCTGGCGCACATTCTGGAGACCGATTTCGACACGATGCGGGCGCACCGCAAGGCCGCCGGCGTCAACACCACTTACCGGTTGGTCGACACGTGCGCCGCCGAATTCGAGGCCTTCACGCCCTATTATTATTCAAGTTACGGTGATGAGAGCGAGATTCTGCCGTCGAAGAAGAAGAAGATCATGATCATCGGCGGCGGCCCCAACCGCATCGGCCAGGGCATTGAGTTCGACTACTGTTGTGTGCACGCCTCGTTTGCGCTGCGCGAAATTGGTTTTGAAACCGTAATGGTGAACTCGAATCCTGAGACGGTTTCGACCGACTACGACACTTCCGACCGGCTTTACTTTGAGCCGCTTACCCTGGAGGATGTGCTTGAAGTTTATGAGCAGGAACAGTGTTCGGGTGCCATTGTGCAGTTTGGCGGTCAGACGCCGCTCAATCTGGCCAGCGCGTTGAAGGCGCATGGCGTGAACATCATCGGCACATCGCCCGAAAGCATCGAACAAGCGGAGGACCGGAAACTTTTTGCCGCAATTCTCGAGGAGTTGAAGCTCCGTCAGCCGCCCAATCGAACAGCGCTCAACGAGACCGACGCGCTGGGGTTTGCGCATGAGATCGGCTTTCCCGTCTTGCTGCGCCCTTCGTTCGTGCTCGGCGGTCGGGGCATGTTTATCGTTTATACCGAGGAGGAATTCAAGGCGGTCATCCGTCAGGCCTTTGAGGCCATGCCGGGGAAACCGGTGCTCATCGACAAGTTCCTCGAGGACGCCATTGAGCTCGATGTCGATTGTCTGAGCGACGGCGAGATGACACTGGTCGGTGGCATGCTCGAACATATCGAATACGCCGGCGTTCATTCGGGCGACGCGGCGATGGTGATGCCACCGCATACACTCTCGCCGGAGATGCTCACCACGGTTCGCACCGCCACGTATGCGCTGGCGGCGGCGCTCAAGGTCGTCGGTCTGATGAACGTGCAATTTGCCGTCAAGGACAACTTGCTCTATGTCCTGGAGGTCAACCCGCGCGCCTCGCGCACCATTCCGTTTGTGGCCAAGGCGATCGGTGTACCGCTGGCCAAGCTCGCGGCCAAAGTCATGGCCGGCCGGAAACTCCGGGATCTCGGTTTCACGACGGAAATCAGACCGAAACACTGGTGTGTGAAAGAGGCCGTTTTTCCCTTCAACCGGTTCCCCGGCGCGGCGATCGTGCTCAGTCCCGAGATGCGCTCAACAGGGGAAGTCATGGGCTTGGACGACGATCTCGGAATTGCCTTTGCGAAGACCCAGATGGCCGCGAAGCCGGGCCTGCCGCTCAAGGGCCGGGTGTTCTTCAGCGTGAAAGACTCTGACAAGCCCCACGCGGTCGCGCTGGCGCGCAGCTTTCTCGAACTCGGTTTCTCCCTCTGTTCGACGAGCGGTACGGCCAAGCTTCTCCAGCAGAACGGAGTCGAAGTCCAGCATGTCAACAAGCTGCAGGAGGGCCGGCCAAACAGCGTCGACATGATCAAGAACGGGGAGATCAACATGGTGATCAACACGCCCCGGGGAATGATCCCCCGGCAGGACGAAAATGCCATCCGTGCGGCGGCCTGGGCCAACAATGTCTGCATCATGACGACCATCACGGGCGCGCGAGCCGCGCTCGGCGGTATCCGGGCCCTGAAACAAAAGCGGGTCGAAGTAAGGCCGCTGCAACAATACCGGGGCAGCGTCGTTCCCATGTAGCCAGCCCATGAATGCTCCCGTCACGCTCGTCGCCTTGCTCCACGGATCCGATCAACCGGGTTTGGTGGCCAAGACTGCCGGCTGGATTTTTGCCCGGCAGGGGAACATTCTTCACGCTGACCAGCATCGGGACATGGAGGCCGGGGTTTTTTTCCAGCGCATAGAATGGGTGCCCGCCGCGCGCGACCCGGCGGCTGAGACGGAGGAATTTCGCGCCTTTGCCGCGTCGCTTGGCATGAATGTGCAGGTGGCGTGCTCGACCCGCCGACCAAAGGGGGCGATCTTTGTTTCCAAGGCCGCGCATTGTTTTCACGACCTGTTGCTCCGCGGACAGGCCGGGGAATTCACGGGTGATTTTACCTGCGTGGTCTCAAATCATCCGGATCTTGCCGATGCCGCGCGACACTACGGCCTGGCTTTCCACCATGTGCCGGTCACTTCCGCAAACAAGGCGGCCGCCGAGGCGCGCCAGCTCGAGTTGCTGGACGCCGCGGGAGTCGAGTTTGTGATCCTCGCCCGCTACATGCAGGTGCTGTCGGCGGATTTCCTGCAAAAACTCGGCCGGCCGGTCATAAACATTCACCACTCTTTTCTTCCGGCCTTTGCGGGCGGGCGGCCCTACCAACAGGCCCACGAACGCGGGGTGAAGCTCATCGGGGCCACGGCGCATTATGCTACGGCGTTGCTCGATGACGGTCCCATCATTCAGCAGGATGTGGTTCGCGTTACCCACCGTCACAGTGTGGATGATCTGATCCGCAAGGGGCGCGACCTGGAAAAATCAGTGCTCGCCCAGGCGGTGCGCTGGCACCTGGAGAACCGCGTGCTGATTTACGGCAACAAGACGGTGGTTTTTGACTGAAACGTGCCATTGTGGCGGACGTTGGATGGTGGATTTCCTGGAAAATGCCTGAACTTTGGCGTTGAGGCGTTGGGGAGCCCGGCTCAACCTGCGCGGTTCCATGAGTCAACTTCCGTCCGCCGATCAATCGTCGCACAAAGCCGATCCTTCCGCCACTCCGGTCATAGAATCCGGATTTGAAACCTGGCTGCACTCTTTCTGGAAAAGAAACAGTGCTTTGGTAATGGGCGCCTGCGTGGCAGCACTCCTCGTCATTGTTGGCCGGGAAGGCTGGCAGTATTTTTCCGCCATGCATGAAAAGAGCGTGCAAGCGGACTTTGCCCGGGCCGGGGACAAACCCGACATGCTGGCGGCCTTTGCGGACACCAATTCCGGCCACACCTTGGCCGGAGTCGCTTACCTGCAACTGGCCGATCAAAAATTTGAGGCACAGGACTTCAGGCAGGCCGCCACGCTCTATCTCAAGGCGGCGGGCAGTCTGAAGAATGAGGTATTGCTTGGACGTGCCCGGCTGGGTGCTGCGATGAGCCAGGTGAACGGCGGCGACGCGGCCAACGGGGAATCTGCGCTCAAGGCGGTCGGCGCGGACCAGGCCCTGCTCAAGACGGTGCGGGCCGAGGCAACTTATAATCTGGCCTCGCTGGCATTCGAAACCGGCCGATTGGATGACGTGAAAAAATATGCCGGGGAGATTGAGAAGATCGACATGGCCGGGACGTGGTCCCAACGTGCTGCGATGTTGCTCGCGAGCATTCAGGCCGGTACCAAGCCGGCCGACACGGTGGTGCCTGCGATCAGTTTCAAACCGGGTGGCGGTTAAGCGGTGGATTATCAGTTTTGAAAACACCGCCAGCTG
>JBBIHQ010000104.1:0-8638 GCA_037446975.1 Opitutia bacterium | reverse complement strand
AGCGCGACGAGTTCCTTGATGGCCGCAATGATCGGCTGGATGGCCTGGTGGCCGAACTCGAGGGCCTTGATGAACTCCTCCTCGGGCAGCTGGTCGGCGGATCCTTCGATCATCAGCATGTCCTTCTCGTTGCCGACATAGATGAGGTCGAGCGCGGAGGAATACATCTGTTCGATCGTCGGGTTGGCCACGAACTGGCCGTCGATCAGAGCGACGCGAATGGCGCCGATCGGGCCGTTCCACGGAATGTCGGAGATGGCGAGCGCGGCGCTGGCGCCGTTGACCATCGGGATGTCGGACTCGTTGAGCTGGTCGGCCGACATGAGCTGGCCGATGATCTGGACTTCGTTCAGGAAGCCCTCGGGGAAGAGCGGCCGGCAGGGGCGGTCGCAAAGGCGCGAGGTGAGGATCTCCTTCTCGGAGGGACGGCCCTCGCGTTTGAAATAGCCGCCGGGAAAGCGGCCGGCCGCGGCATACTTGTCGCGATAATCGACTGTCAGGGGAAAGAAATCCTGGCCGGGCCGCATGGTTTGGGCGACGCAGGCGCTGACGAAGACATTGGTCTCGCCGACGCAAACGTTGACAGCGCCATTGGCGAGCTGGGCGACGGAGCCGGCGGAAAACGTGATTCCCAAGCCGGGAACGGTGACATTGTATTTCTGATTCATGGTATTCTGAGGGTGGGCCGCTCAAGGCCCGGATGCTCCCGCCGGCCGGATTGCCGGCGACGGTCGCGGGGTGATTTACCTTTTTCGAGACACCCTCTGGATCAGTTCCGAGAAATTTCGGATTGCGGTCCCTCCGGCTGGGGGGCGGCAAGCGGAAATGTCCCGGGCGGCTGCTTCGTATGAGGGGAGCCAAGCGAAAGGCGGTCCATCGGTGGACCGCCTTTCGTGAAATCGGCTACTTGCGCAGGTTGAGCTTCTGCAGCAGGTCGTTGTACTTGGTCAGATCCTCGCTCTTGACGTAATCAAGGAGCTTGCGACGGCGGCTGGCCATCTGGAGAAGGCCGCGACGGCTGTGGAAGTCCTTGCGATGCGTGCGCAGGTGCTCGGTCAAATGATTGATCCGGGCGGTGAGCAGCGCGATCTGGACGTCGCTGGAGCCGGTGTCCTTCTCGTGGGTTTTATATTGGGAGATAACTTCGGATTTAACTGGTTGTGACATGGTTTATGTTGTTGTTGGCGCGATCATTTGGAAGCCTGGCGGCTTCGTGCCACCCGCTTTTGGAGGGCCGGCGGCACCGTTATCGTCCGGTTGCCCGGACTGACCGTGGTGGAGATCTGCGACCAGCAGACCTTCACTAACGCAAGCGGCCATTAACTAAACGGCACGGGTGCCGTGCAAGTATAATTTTGCGGATCTCAGGTGGGACAGGCTGACGCTTCGTCGATCCCTTACCAACCGGTCACTTCCTTGATGGGGCCGAGGAAAGCGAGGGCGATCTGCTCCTGTTGGAAGGCCACGACATGCGGATTGGCCGGTGTGCTGGGGAAGTAGCCGCAGTGTACCAGCCGAACCCGGTCGTCGCCGGCGGCATGTTGGCGGGAAATGACCGCGTTCAGCGTCTGCAGCATTTCCTCGCGCATGGCTGTCGGCCGGCCGCTGGCGGCATCGGGGTGAAAGCCGCTTTCGCTGATCAGAATCCAAGCCTTGGGGTGTACCGCGCGGACGCGGGCGACGAACGCCGCGTACGCTTCGGTCAGTTCCGCATGCGGCATGATGTCCTTGTCGTGATCGGTCCCGTCGTTGAGCACGATGACATCGGGCTGGTAACGCGAGTGGTCCCATTTTGATTTGGGATCGTCGGGCAATGCCCGTTCGAAGAACACCGGCACGGTGTTCACGTCGCGCCGGCCGTCCCAGTTGCGCACGAGGCCGCGGCCGCCGTAGGCGACGATGTGTACCTGCGCGCCAAGCCACTTTGCCAGCAGCATGCCGTAGGACCGGGTGATATTGGTGGTGCGCGGGGTGCGGTCGTTCTCCGGTGGGAAGCATTCGTCGTCCTCGCCGCAGGTGAGCGAATCGCCGATGAACATCAGCTTGCGCACCGGCCACGCGGGCGGGGGCAGCAATTCGCACCCGGCCGGCAGCAGCAGGCCGTCGAAGGAAGCGGTGCCCATCCAGGACTCCGTCCGCCGCACCAGTTCGACCACCCAGCCACCGGCGGGTGCAACACCGGTCGGCAAGGCGATTTCGTTTTCACCTTGTTTCAGGCGAATCATCACCGGATCCCAGCCGTTGCACGACAGGTTGAAGAAACAGTTGGCGTTGTCGCCGGTCAGCTTGAGGACCGGCGCCGGGCCCCGGTAGACGAAGCGGACAGTGATGCCCGGGAACCCCATTCGCGCTTTCTGCTCCGACAATTCGATGCGCCCCATGTAGGCAATCCGCGGGTCCTGGGGCCCGACGGTGTGTTCCGCCGCTTGTGCGGACAAACCGGCAAGAAGAAACAGGCAAAACAAGGGGCATGGCCTCATGGTGGACGCGGGATTGAAGGGTTCAGCCCGCCCTCAACGCCATTCCCTTCAGGTCGGCGCAGCCGGGAAGTTTCCGGAGCTTCGCCACGATGGCTTCGCGGTGGAAGAAAAGTTCGTGGCGGACGACCGCGTGCGAAACGAGCACGACCAGCAGGCCTTGCTCAACCACGACCGGATGGGAGTAGGTGGCGTTGGCAACGCCGACGAGTTCGGGCCATTTCTCGCGGATGCTGTGTTCGAGCGAATCATGGCTGATCCGGTACTTGACCAGGAGTTCGTCGATGACCGCGGCAAGGTTGGTGGTTTTGTGACGCTTCGACCGGCTCTGGTCTTCCGGCACCCCGCGGAAGCCCGCGATGAGGTTCTCCACCGCGCGGCTGAATTCTTTGGGCTCGGAAGACATTGTCTCAACCACGGATGACAGAGATTGATCCCGAGACGAACACATACCGCGAGTCCTGGTGCCGGCGAAACCGGCCGTCAATTGCTCCGCTTCAGCTGTCGCCGTTGCCTTGCTGGCGGTCGTAAAGTGACTTGTACAGGGCATTGCCGGCATAAAGCGAAGCGTGGTTGCCCTGGGCCACGATCTCGCCCTTGTCGAACACGAGGATCATCGACGCGTCGCGGATCGTGCTGAAGCGGTGCGCGATAATGAACACGGTCTTGCCCACGACGAGCTTGCGCAACGCGTCCTGCACCGCCGCCTCGCTGTCGGAATCGAGCGCGCTGGTGGCCTCGTCGAGGATGAGGATGGGCGCATTGCGCAGAAAAGCGCGGGCGATGGCGATGCGCTGTTTTTGTCCGCTGGACAGCCGGCCGCCCCGTTCCCCGACGAGGGTGAAATAACCCAATCCACCTTCGAGTCCGACAATGAATTCGTGCGCATGAGCGTCGCGGGCCGCGGCGAGAATCTCGTCCCTCGTGGCGACGGCCGCACCAAGGGCCAGATTGTTGTAGATGGTGTCGTTGAACAACACGGGCTCCTGCGAAACGAGAGCGATATTACGGCGCAGGTCGGCCAGCCGCATGGTGCGGACATCCAGCCCATCGATCCGCACGCTGCCGGCGGCGGCGTCAAAGAATCGCGGCACCAGGTTGGCAAAGGTGCTCTTGCCGGCACCGCTGGGTCCGACGAGCGCGCAGACCGTGCCCGGAGGGATGTCGACGTTGATGTTCTTCAGCGCGGGATTCTCCCCGTAGGCAAAGGTCACGTCATTGAACACAATGTGCCCGCGCAGGCGCGTGACGGGCACCGGTGCCGGCGGGTCGGTGATGGTCAGCGGCTCGTGGAGGACGTGCTCAAGGCGGTCCAGCGACGCGGTTCCGCGGTTCAACTCGGTGTTCAGGTAGCCGATCTTTTTGATCGGCTCATAGCAGAGGTAGAGGGCCATGATGATGGCGAGGAAGGTATCCCACTTGACCCCGGCTCGATAGGCAAAAACCAGGGTGGCGGCGATGCCGATCGCGGAGACCAGCTCGATCGCCGGGGTGAGCGCCTGGGCGTACTTCACGATTTTCATCTGGGCGACGACCAGCCGGCCGGTCGCCTTGCCGAACCGGCTGATCTCGCGCTGCTCGAGACCGAACGCGCGCACTTCGCGCGCCGCGGAAAGATTCTCAATGAAATGGGCGGAGACGTCGCCCAACTCGCTTTGCATCTGGGCGGCGCGTTTCACGATCTTCTTGCCGACATAATGCACGGGCAGGACGGTGAGCGGCACGATCGCCAGGCACACCAGGACCAGCAGGGCGCCGTCGGTCTTGAAAGCCTGCCAGCCGAGAAATCCCAGCGCCGCGATCAGCTGCATGGGCTGTTTGACGCCGTCATTGGCCATGAGGGACAGCGTGAACTGCAATTGCGCCGTGTCGGCCAGACCGCGGGAGACCAGATCCCCGGTGGTCTTGCGTTGCAGGTAAGAGAGAGGCAGAAACTGCAGTTTGCGGAAGTAGTCGAGCCGGACGGCCTCCAAAATGCGCACACCCGTCAGCTGCACATAGTAGCTGTTGAGAAATCCGCTGATGGCGCGAAGCAGGAACAGGACCGGGACGCTGGCCGCGATGAGCCAGACCGTGGAGTTCCCGAGGGGCGGTCCACTGTGATCGAAGATGGGGGGAAAAACATATTTGACCAGGGTCGGGATGCCCAGACCGCTGGTCGCGCCGAAAATCAACCCATAGAATACGGCGGCAACAAGCGTGCTCCGGTTGGCTTTCAGGTAACGAAGGTAGGGCTGGAAACGGCGGAGCATCAGGGAGGGGCAGAATCTAGAATCCGGAATTCAGAAGCCAGACGGAAATACTCTGAAACGCCCCCAAGGCGCTGGTTCCGTCTCAATCCTTGGCGGCCCGCACATCGAGGGCATCCCTCAGTCCGTCGCCGAGGAAGTTGAGCGAGAGCAGGGTCAGGGAAAAGATCGTGCCGGGAAATAGCAGCAACCAGGGGAATTCCTCCATTTTTTCGGCCCCGTCCTTGATGAGCGTGCCCCATGAGCTCATGGGCGGTTGCACGCCCAGCCCAAGGAAACTGAGGAAGGCCTCCAACAACATCACGGCGGGGATGGTCAGGGTGGTGTAGACGATGATGGGTCCAAGCGTGTTGGGCAGCATATGGCGGAAGATGATCCGGCGGTTGCTCAGACCCAGCGAGCGGGCCGCCTCGATGAATTCCATCTTCTTCAAGGCCATGATCTGGCTGCGGACAATGCGCGCCATGGTCAGCCACTCGACTGCCCCGATGGCGACGAACAGCAGGACGATGTTCCGGCCGAAGAAAACCATCAGCAGGATGACGAAGATGGTGAAGGGGAGGGCATAAATCACGTCGACCAGCCGCATCATGAAGGCATCGGTCTTGCCGCCCACGTAGCCGGCGATCGCGCCATAGGCCACGCCAATGGTCAGCGCGACCAGTGTGGCGCAGAGACCGACGCCGATGGAGATGCGGCCGCCGTAAAGAAGCCGCACGAACAGATCCCGCCCGAGCGTGTCGGTGCCAAACCAGTGGGCCGCACCCGGCGGGGATGCGCCGAGATCGAGATTCTGATCCTGATAGGAAGCCTTCAGGAACCACGGACCAACGATGCAGATCACGGTAAGCACGAGCAGCAATCCGCCGCCGCCGACGGCAAGCCGGTTCTTTTGCAGGCGGTGCCATGCGTCGCGCCAGAGCGACGAGCCGGCCTCGACCTCTGAAATCCCAGCGGGGGAATCTTTAACCACGGATGACACGGGTTAACTCGGATGAATTTGTGATTCGGGTGATCCTGAGCGCAGCGATGAATCCGGCCCGATGTACGATGGCGAACATCCTGCTGGATTCTTCTCCCGCCACGGCGGAAAAAGAATGACTAAAGGAGGGGGTGGTTTGGTTATCCGGGTTCATCCGTGAGATCCGCGGTGGCGAGTCCTCACTCGAACTTCAGCTTGGGGTTGAGCCACACCTGCACCACATCCGCCACGAGGTTGAGGATGACGATCAAGGCCGCGTAAAGCATGACTGTGCCGAGCACGAGGGTGTAGTCGCGGTTGAAGGCGCTGTTGACGAATTCGCGGCCCAGACCGGGTATCTGGAAAATGGTTTCGATCACAAACGAGCCGGTCAATATGCCCGCGATCGCCGGACCGAGAAACGACACGACGGGCAGCAGGCCGCCGCGCAGAGCGTGCCGCAGGACGATGCGCGTCTCCGACGCCCCCTTGGCCCGCGCCGTCCGAATGAAATCCTGGTTCAATACCTCCAGCATGCCGCCACGGGTGAGCCGCATGAGATAGGCCGCGTAAACGAAGCCGAGCGTCAGCGCGGGCAGGATCCGATCCGACGCCGTGTACCAGCCGGATGCATTGACCCAGCCCAGCCGGATGGCAAAGAAAAGGACGAGCAACGGCCCCATCACGAAGGTCGGCACGCAGATGCCGACCATGCCGACGGAGCTGGCCAGATAATCCAGCCAGGTGTTGCGGCGGACGGCGGCCAGCACGCCGAGGGTCAGGCCAACGACAAGGGCAATGACGAGCGAGAGGGCCCCCAACTCCAGCGACACCGGCAGTTTTTCCGCGATGATCTCATTGACCGTGCGATTGGAGTATTTGAACGAAGGACCGAGATCGCCGTGCGCGATCTTTCCCAGGTATCCCAGGTATTGGCGCCAGAGCGGCTGATCGAGGCCGTAGTGCCTCTCGAGATTTTTCAGGATTTCCGGCGGGACCGCCTTCTCGGCGGTGAACGGTCCGCCCGGCACGAAGCGCATCATGAAGAACGTTGCCGTGATGATGACGAAGAGGACCGGGATGATCTGCAGCAGGCGGCGAACGGTGTAACGGAGCATGGCGGATGGAGCAGTCCGGGATCAGATGACAGAGATCAAGGGACGGAGGCCAGAAGGAAAACAGTCGGTCGCCGGTTCCCCGATCGACGCCGGCCACTGAAGCTGAAGCGGCGACCAGCGCCAACTTGCGATCAGCTTCGGATGAGAAACCAAAGTCCGAGCGCGATGACCGGCAATCCCGAGTAGCGGCCGCCTTGTTCCCCCAGCGGCGCCAGCTTTTCGAGGAGGACAAACACCGTCAGCCCGGCGATCCACCAGAGGTTCATCACGCCGCCGACAAAAAGCAGCAACATGAGCGCCCAACAGCAGCCGAGACAGTAAAGCCCGTGCATCCAACCGAGTTGAAAGCCGCCCGCCACACCTGACTGCCAGCGCTCGGTGAGAAACTCGGCGGGGGATCGGCAGGATTTCAGGCAGGCGTGCTTGAACGGCGTGAACTGGTAGAGTCCGGCGACGATCAGCAGTGCGCCGCCAAAACGGCGGTCCTGCGCGTCCATCATCGGCGAAAGCAGCAGCCAGCGGTCGAGCAGGCGCTGCAGCACCGTGGCCGCCAGACTGAACGCGGTCCAGACGAGCAGGTAGCCGCCGGCGAACGCATAGACGTGGGCCGGTGCCCGCGCCCCTTCCGGACTGCGGCGCACGACGGCCGCATAGATCAACAATGCCGGGGCGGCGGACGGCAGCATCATGCCGGCCATCATCACCACCCACATCGCGAAAAGCAGCACGAGGTGGGTTGAGTCCCATCTGCCCGCCATCATCCAGGCCGACGGGCCGGTCATCGAGCCATACATGTCGACCGCCATGGGGACGATCCAAGCCCAGCAGAGGATGATCACCACGCCGAGCGCGCTGCCAACCAGCCAGCGGTCGCGGCGCAGCAGCGACTCGAGCGGAGTGCGCGTATCCACAGACCGGAGCAGCAATCCTACCGGACCACGCCGCGCGTGCCCCAGTGGATCTTTGCGAGATGGGCATGCGTGCCGTCGTGGTCCAATTCGATCGGCCCCGAGGTTGTCCGGGCCTTGCCGCTGCCAAATTCCGCCTCGGTGAACTCGAAGCCCGTCGGCAATGTCACGCGCACGCGGTGCGGGGCCTTCGTCACCGGATTGCTGATCGGCTCCGCGGTGCTTTCGACGACGCCGGGCACCGTGACCCGTGCGGAACACGTCTTCAGGTCGATCGCGAGATCGATTGGCTTGAACAGTGTCGGCAGCAACCTGGTGACCGTCGTTGAGAATACCTGCCAGATGAGTTTGCCCGGTTCGGTTTCCTTCCCTTGGGAGATGGCTTCGAGGGCCGCGCGCTGCTTGGGATTCGCGCGCTCATCGACGATGGATTGAAAGGTGCCGTTGCCCAAGTGAATCGCGGCGGGCCACATGCCCATGATGCCCCAGCGCAAACCGTCCAGAACGACATCGGCAAAACGGCCCCGCTCAATCTGGACAAATGTGTGGGCGCGACAATGCCCCTTGGACGGCGGACCATTGAACTGACACGAACAACCCCAGGCGCAATTGCAGCTGCCGAACTCGAGTCCTTGAATCGACCATTCCACGAGGCTCATAAGATTCCTTTGGTTGTCGGGTGACTTGAGGCAGGCGCAAAGGCGTGGAGGGCGCGCTGCCGGTCATTCGAAGTTGGTCAGTGTGACTAATTCGTCGATTGATGGGGTCAATGCCCAAACCACCCAAGTCGGTCGTACGGGGCAGAAGACCGGTCGATCAGTAACATACCTTATGGCTGCGCCCGGTTTTACCGGCCCAAGCCGGATGATGCGCCCATCTTCCTGCCGGCAGACCTGCAAAAAAAGACGCGGACTTTGCCGCGCCG
>JBBIHQ010000103.1:0-8643 GCA_037446975.1 Opitutia bacterium | reverse complement strand
ACGCACGGCGACTCGGCGAGGCTGATGTCCCCGGCGGGCGCCATGCGGGTGTTGATGCCGCGGTCGAGGAACGAAAGGGCCCAGACGTTCTGCATTTCCTGGCAGACCTGGATGCAGCGGCCGCACTTGATGCATTTCTGGAACTCAATGACGATGGAGCCCGTGGAGCGGTCGGGCGGCGTGTCCTTCACGTAGCGCTTGATCGACTCCATCGGAATGTTGAAATCGGCGGCCAGCGACTGGAGCTCACACTCGCCATTGCGACCACAGGTCAGGCAGGCCTGCGGATGATTGGACAGGATAAGTTCGAGCGTGGAGCGGCGGACATCGACGATCTCGCGGTCGTGCGTGGTGATCTCCATGCCGTTCTCCAGCGGAGTACTGCAGGCGCGCAGCAGCTTGTTGCCGCCCTTGTTGCGGACGATGCAGATGCCGCAGGCCGCCGTGGGCAGCAGGTCCTTGTGCTTGCACAGCGTCGGAATCTTCACCTGCACCCGGCGGGCGGCGGCGAGGATGGAGGTGCCTTCGGGCACCTCGACCTCGAGTTGGTTGATGGTGGCTTTGATCATGGCGCGACGACTGCCGGGACGGGTTCGGGAGATTTGGCGCGACTCATTTTGCGCGCATAGCTGGGCCCGCCCTCAAGGTAGGCCTTGTACTCATCGTTGAAGTACCGGAGCGTGGAAATGACGGGATTCGGCGCCGTCTGGCCGAGGCCGCAGAGCGAGGCCTTTTGCATCGCCGAGCAGATACGCTGGATCGTGGCGAGGTCGTCGCCGTTGCCGCGACCGCGCGAAATGCGATCGAGGATCTGCAGCATCTGGTAGCCGCCGATCCGGCACGGGGCGCACTTGCCACAAGACTCGTCCACGCAAAAACGCAGGTAGAATTTCGCGACGTCGACCATCGAGTCGGACTTGTCCATCACGAGCATACCGCCCGAACCCATGATCGAACCGAGCTTCTGCAGCGTTTCGTAGCTCACCGGGGTATCGAGGTGCTCGCGCGGGATGACGCCACCCGACGGTCCGCCGGTCTGCACCGCCTTGATCTCCTTGCCGTCAAGAACCCCGCCGCAAACCTCGAACACGATTTGCTCGAGCGTGGTGCCCATCGGCACCTCGACCAACTGGGCGTTGAGCACCTTGCCGGTCACCGCAAAAACCTTGGTGCCCTTTGACGTCTCGGTGCCGTAGCCGGAAAACCACGCCCCGCCCTTCTGCAAGATGGCGGGCACACACGCGAGCGTCTCGACATTGTTAATGGCGGTGGGTTTGCCCCACAGGCCTCGCACCGAGGGATACGGCGGACGCGGGCTGGGACTGCCACGCCGACCCTCAATGGAAGCGATAAGCGCAGTTTCCTCGCCGCAAACAAAGGCGCCTGCCCCGAGCCGGATCTTGGCGTTGAAGCTGAAAGTGGTGCCGAGGATGTTGTCGCCCAGCAGTCCACATTCTCGCGCCTGGCCGAGGGCGCGCTCGATGCGTTCAACCGCCTTGGGATATTCGGCCCGGATGTAGAAATAGCCCATCGATGCACCCATCGCGTAGGCCGCGATCATCATGCCCTCGAGCACGGAGTGCGGGTCGCTTTCCAGCACGCTGCGGTCCATGAACGCGCCCGGGTCGCCTTCGTCGCCGTTGCAGATGACATAACGCGGTGTCGCCGGCTGGGCGCCGGTGAGCTGCCATTTCAACCAGGTGGGAAAGCCGGCGCCACCACGGCCACGCAGGCCGCTGGCCTTCATCTCCGCGATGACTTGTTCGGGTTTCATCTTAACCAAGACCTGGCGCAATGCCTGATAGCCCTGCGCCCGACCGAGGTAGTCCTCCAGGCTGTCGGGATCAATCGCGCCGCAATTGCGCAGGACAACGCGAACCTGCCTGTCCGGCTTGCTCCACAAAAGGTCGCCAATCACCCGGCCACCCTCGACCGATTCGGTCACAATGCGCGCCAAATCAGGGCCGAGGACATTCGCGTAGGTCACGGCCGACGGCAACAACTGGACCACGACGCCCTCGTCGTAAATACCCATGTCGAACGCCCGGGCCACCTGCACCCTGGCCGTCAGGTTGCGGCGCTTCAGCTCCTCGACGAGCGTGAATTGTGAGAACTCAGTCTTGCTGCTGCTTTCCGGGCCGGTGTCGCGCACAAGGATGTGGGTGACGGGAGCGTCCAGTTGCAGGCTGCGGCGGCGGGTGGCGATGGCCAGATCGTCCAGCAACCGGCGGGCACCGAAATGCTCCCGCAGAATCACCCCGGCGAGGTCCGGTGTGACGCGGCCGTAAAGTATGCGGGGCATGCCGGCGGCCTGCAACTCGACCACCGGGTCGGCAAAGGAATATCCGACCGATCCGGCCCGCAGCAACGCGACCGGCGCTTTGCCGGAAGCGGACTCGGCTTCAAAGGCCTTGAAAACCGTCTCGGCCCCGGCGGCAATACCTCCGGTATCAAGCTGCACGCGGATCCAGTTGGCAGGGTCGCCAACCGGCTTGTTCGCCAGTTGGTCCAAGTCGGCACAGGTAAGGGTCTTCATGATGCGCCCTCCTTCTGTTTAACCGAGTCGATGACTCCCGCGACTTCCGACGTCTTCACCCGGCCGTAGGTCTTCCCATCCACCACCATGGCGGGCGACATGCCGCAGCAGCCGATGCATCGGACCACATCCAGATGGAACTGGCGATCGGCGGTCGTCGCACCCTCGTTGACGCCGAGCCGGCTGCGCACCTCGTTGAGGAGATCGCCCGAGCCTTTCAGGTAACAGGCGGTGCCGTTGCAGACGGTGACATTGTGCGCACCCGGAGGCTGGAGTTTGAAGTAATGATAAAAGGTGATGACTTCGTAGATCCGCGCCAGCTTCACACCCAATTCCCGCGACAATTCCATGGCCACCTCGCGCGGTACATAGCCGTGCTGATTCTGGATGGCGTGCAGAATCATGATCAGATTGCCCTCCTCGTCCTTCCAGCGGGCAACATGCATCTGGACATCGCGTCGGATGTCTGAGTCGAGCTTGCCCTGGATGCGGCGCAATCGTTCGAGCCGCATCTCAACGAGCCGGTTGATCTCCTCGGAAATCTCCCGCGGAATGTACCCGTGCTTGCGCTCGGCGCCTTCAAGCAGGTCGATCAACTCCGCCTCGTTAAAGTTCCTGACGTCGGTTGCGACCGGTGGAATGGGAGGGCTGGTGGGAACGTTGGATTTCATGGCAACTCGGGGTGCGGCGAACCTAGGGTCGCCGATCTGAATTATCGATAAGTTATTCTTTTCCTGTGATGTATTAAAGAAAGGCTATCTTATATATAACTTGCCTGCATACCGACCGCGGTCGTTCTTTATGGCTGATGGCCTGAATATTAAGCCACACCGGGCTTGGCCCGGCCACCTTCCCATGCTAGCCAGCTATCATCATGCCCGACTTTCGCGCCTACGCCCAACCGGCTGAAAAGGACCCGTCGGAAATCAGGCTCGGCGCGGGCGAGAGCCACCATTTGGTTGCGGTGAATCGCTGCGCGCGGGGCGATCCCGTGGTGGCCTTTGACGGACGAGGATCGGAATGGATCTGTGAATGCATCGATCCAGCCAAGGCCGGAGCCGTGCTCAAGGTACGGGAGGCGCGGCGCGCGCCGCCGCGACCATTTGCGATCACGTTGGGCCAGGCGCTGCCCAAGGGTTCGGTTATGGATGACATTATCCGCCAGGCCACCGAGATTGGAGCTGCGCACATCATGCCGCTCCTTAGCGAACGCACGCAGGTTCACCTCGACGGCGACCGGCAGGACAAGAAGCTGGAGAAATGGCGGACGACGGCGATTGAGGCGGCCAAGCAATGTGGCAACCCGTGGCTCCCGGAAATCAGCCCGGTTCAGAACGCCACGATGTTCATGCAGGCGGCCGCCGGCTATGACCTGAAGCTCATCGCCAGCCTGCATCCCGGCGCCGGCAGTTTAAAATCGACCCTTGGCATTTTCCTCGCCCGGCACGGCGGCGCGCCGCGCAAGGTATTGTGGCTGGTCGGTCCCGAGGGCGATTTCTCGCCGGCGGAAATTACCGCGGCCATCACCACCGGATTTCAGCCGGTCACGCTCGGTCCGCTGGTGCTTCGCAGTGACACCGCCGCCGCCTATGCCCTGAGCATTCTCAGCTACGAACTGGCAAACACCCGGTAGCGTCGCGGCGGGGAATCCCCGTCGCCGGCTTTCTGCCTCGTGTTTTCAGCCCTTCCGGCCCGCCAGATATTTCGTCACATCGTCGCCGGACACCCGGCCGCCCGGGCCGGTCGCCTCGATGCCGGTAATCGCCGTGTGTTTCAAGCCGGCCTCCTCTGCCAGTCTGATGGCCCGCGGGGTCCAGACGAGTTTTGCCGTCTGCGTTCCTGGGTTGCCTTCCTGATCCGGCTGCGTGGTAACCGGTGAACCGGCGCCTGTGGCCGCCAAATGGCGGAGACTTTCGTCGGCTGTTTCCATGCGGAGAAGCACCTGACCGGAATGCTTCACTTCGCCCGCCCGGCCGAGGATTTCCAGGATCCGGCCCTCCGCGGGCGATTCAAAATCGAAAGCCGACTTGTCGCTTTCCAGCTCCGCCAGTTTCTGGCCCTTGGTGACACTGGCTCCGGGAACGACCGCTATGTTAACGACGGTGAGTTCACTCACCGTCGCGCCCATCGAGGGCATCGGGACATCGATGATAAAGGATGGCATGGGGTAATTTGTTACCGGAAACATGAGCACTGTCGCGGCCCGGTCAATTCCTCGTCGGTGGGCGTTCCTGATGGGCCTAAAACGAAGACCGCGCCGCCAGTCGGTGCCGCGCCACCACCTCAATCGCGCCCGGCCATCCACACCGCGAGGCACGACGCGATCAAAGCCGGCAACCGGGCGAGCGGGATCTGGCTCGCGGCATCGGAGATGGCTTTGGCCGGATTGGGATGCGTCTCGATGAAAAGGCCGTCGGCACCCGCCGCCAGCGCCGCCCGGGCGAGCGGCAAAACAAATTCACGCTGACCGCCGCTCTTGCCGCCCGCCGCGCCCGGGAGCTGCACACTGTGCGTGGCATCAAATATGGCCGGAAAACCCAGCGCCTTCATCAGCGCGAAGCTGCGCATGTCCACCACGAGATTTTGGTAGCCGAAGGTGGTGCCGCGCTCGGTTTGCCAGATTTCCCGGGCCCGGCCCTGCTTGAGCTTGCCGGTGACAAACTGCATCTCCTGCGGCGAAAGAAACTGGCCCTTCTTCACATTGACGACCCGCCCGGTCGCCGCGGCCGCCAGCAGCAGATCGGTCTGGCGGCAAAGAAAGGCGGGAATCTGGAGGACGTCACACACCGCCGCGACCGCCTTCACCTGTCCGCGCTCGTGCACGTCGGTCAGCACGGGCAGGCCGTAGTCGCGCTTGATCATGGCGAGCAGCTTCAGCCCCCGCTCGATTCCGGTCCCCCGCGGGTTCGCCAGTGAAGTCCGGTTGGCCTTGTCGAATGAGCCCTTGAAAATAATCTTCAATTCCGGGTGCGTCGCACCGAGCTTGACCAGCGTCCGGCCCACCGCGCGGCAAACCTTCTCGTTTTCCAGCGAGCACGGACCGGCGATGAGCAGAAGTTTCTGGGCGTCAAAGAGCATGGAATGGGAGGAAGTGGGATTCAGGGGATCAGAAGTCAAGACGCCCCTGGGCGCAAATCACTTCCGGCCTCGCTGATTGCCACCGGCCGATCATTTCTCCTTCTGATTCCTGATCGCCGCGGCGATGAAGGCGGCAAAAAGCGGATGTGCCTTGTTTGGCTTGGACTGGAATTCAGGATGGCACTGCACACCAAGGAACCACGGATGGTTCTTGAGTTCGGTGATCTCGACGAGACCGCGTTTGGGATTCCAGCCGCTGATCACCATGCCGGCTTTCTCCAAGCGCGGGACGTATTCGTTGTTCACCTCGAAACGGTGGCGGTGGCGCTCCGAGACAACCTCCCGGCCGTAGGCTTTGCGCGCGAGGGTGCCGGGCTTAAGTTTGCACTCGTACGCCCCGAGGCGCATCGTGCCGCCCTTGAGCACCACCTGGCGCTGCTCGTCCATGAGCGCAATTACCGGATGCGGCGTCTTCAGGTCGAATTCGGCGGAATTGGCCTGCTTGAGCCGGAGCACATGGCGGGCGAATTCGATGACCGCCACCTGCATGCCGAGACAGAGGCCGAAATAGGGTATCTTCTTTTCCCGAGCGTAGCCCGCGGCGGCAATCTTGCCCTCGATGCCGCGGTCGCCGAAGCCGCCCGGCACCAGGATGCCATCAAGCGGTTTCAGCCGGTTGAGCCCGGCCTTGGTCTCGAGATTCTCCGCGTCGATCCGGACGATCTTCACCCGGGCGTGATTGGCGATGCCGGCGTGGCTGAGCGATTCATAGACCGACTTGTACGCGTCTTGCAGCTCGATGTATTTGCCCACGACGCCGATCTTCACCTCGTGCTTCGGCGACTTGATGCGACGGACAACCTCGGCCCAGATGTTCTTCGGGTTCGCCCGGGTCTTGAGGCCGAGCTGATTCACCACGAGCTGATCCAGCCCTTCCTTTTGCAGCATGATCGGCAGCTCGTAGATGGAGGACTGCACGTCCAGTTCCTCGATGACCGCCTTGGTCGGCACATTGCAGAACATGCTCAGCTTCTCACGCATTTCCCTGGTCATCGGGTGGTCGCAACGGCAACAGAGAATGTGCGGCTGGATGCCGATCTCGCGCAGCTTGGCGACGCTCTGTTGCGTGGGCTTGGTCTTCAGCTCGCCCGCGGCCTTCAGAAAAGGAATCAGGGTTACGTGGATGAACACGCAGTCCCGCGGACCGACTTCCAGGGCGAACTGCCGCATGGCCTCAAGAAACGGCAGGCCTTCGATGTCGCCGGTCGTGCCGCCGATCTCGGTGATCAGCACGTCGACGCCCTTGCCGCCGCCATAGATGCGTTTCTTGATCTCGTTCGTCACGTGCGGAATCACCTGCACGGTCTTGCCGAGATAGTCGCCGCGGCGCTCCTTGGCGATGACCGCCTCGTAAATCTGCCCGGAAGAAAGGCTGTTGTGGCGGGACAATTTGCCGGACGTGAACCGCTCGTAATGGCCGAGGTCGAGGTCGGTTTCCGCGCCGTCGTCCAGCACGTAGACTTCGCCGTGCTGGAACGGGCTCATCGTGCCCGGATCAACATTGAGATAGGGATCGAATTTCTGGATGCGCACCGTGAGCCCGCGCATTTCGAGCAAGGCGCCGAGCGCCCCCGCCGTGAGCCCTTTGCCCAAGGAAGATACCACCCCGCCCGTGACGAAAATATACTTCATCGCCCATGGGTAAAAACCGCCCATTCAGCATACACAAGAAAAAGGTGGCCGGACCACAAATTCTGCAGCGAGAATCCGAGAAAATAGTTTGCCGCTCCCCCGCTGCGGCCCATGTTGCCCTCGTGCAGTCCAAACCCTCTCTTCTGGCCTGGATCACCTGCGACGGCGTCCACATCGATCCGGCCACGGGCAAACACACCATCCTCGGGGTGTTCTCCAATATCAAGGCCCGCGCATTTCCCGTCGTGCATCCGTACATGGTGTGGTTCCTGACGCTGACCGATGTCCAGGTCGGCAAGCACCAGATCAAGATGTCCATGGGCCTCGACCCGACCAACCCGGCCGCCCTGCTCAACCGCGAGTTCGAATCCCAGAGTCCGCTGCACCGGATCAACCTGATCAACGAGCTGCGCAACCTGCGTTTCGAACAGCCCGGCGATTATTCCATCATGATCGAGGTCGACGACGAACCGATCCTTGCCACCAACCTGACGGTTAATTGAGGATCGCCCTGCATTTCCATGGGTTTCGATTCACCGGCCAATCTTCCCGCGCGATGACAAATGGGCGATGAACACTCGCCGCTGAACAATTCCCCTGATGGCCCCGCATTCCTTCGATCTCATCGGTGTCGGCAATCCCATCATGGATCTGCTGGCGCACGTGCCCGAATCGTTTCTTGCCGCCCACGTGGCCGGGGAAAAAGGCGGCATGGTGCTGGTCGACCACGCCGACCTGGCGGCCCTGCTGGAAAAACTTGACGTGGATCTGGCGGTGACGCCCGGCGGCTCCGCCGCCAACGCCACGCTGGGTGCCGCGCGCCTCGGCCTGCGCACGACCTATCTCGGCAAGATCGGCGGTGACCAGACCGCGGAAAGCTACCACGCCAACTTTGTCGCCGCCGGCGGCGATGGCGCGCGCTTCAAGCATGCGTTGCTGCCCAACGGCCGTTGTCTCTCCCTGGTCACGCCCGACGGCCAGCGCACGATGCGCACCCACCTCGGCGCCGCCATGACGCTGAGCCCCGACGAGATCTCGCCGGTGGATTTTCGCGGTGCCCGCCATGCGCATATCGAGGGTTACCTGATGTTCAATCCGGCCCTCGGGGAGAAAGTCGTAGCCTCCGCGCGCGCGGCCGGGTGCACGCTTAGCATCGATCTCGCCTCGTTCGAAGTGGTCAATGTCGCGCGTGACTGGCTGCTCGGCCAGATCAAACAAGGCGTGCAGGTCATTTTTGCCAACGAGGACGAAATCCGCGCCCTGTTTCAGGACCAGAGCTCCGGCTACGACGCGCTCGCCCGGCGGCTCGCCGGCCTAGGCGGCATTGCCGCCGTGAA
>JBBIHQ010000102.1:0-8649 GCA_037446975.1 Opitutia bacterium | reverse complement strand
GACGCCGTCGGTTGGTTTGCCGCCTGTGGCTATAGTATTATTTAATACGCTCTAGCGCGATGAAGGAAGGTGGAGGGATGAATTCATGGCAGACGATAACGCCTTTGTGTTTCAATGCACAGCGTATGCTGCCGAGGTTTGAACATCCCATCCAGCAATGCCGTCCGGATGAGGAAAGACGTTGAAGTAGAACGAGAGGAAGGCCCCTTTGCCCAATTCTATTGGCGAAATTGGCGATTGAAGATCCTTCGCCGCGGGCGGCGACCATGGGTTGGGCGTGGAAACTTGTGCCCGACCTCTGAGGCGCGAGCCGTAACCACGGCGCCCGCCTGATCAGGCGGCGCCAGGTTTGGCGAACAGGTAGTGGCTGACCTGCCACTCCTCGCCGTTGCGATAACCCCAGAGCTCGGCGCAGCTCATGAAGAACACCCGCCAGTAGGCCCACCACCGGTCGGTCGCTTCGGCGCCATAGGTGTCAGCGAAGATCTTCCGGATTCGCGGCTCGTTTCGGTCCATGTTTTCCAGCCAGTGTTCGGCGGTGCGCTGGTAATGCCGCCCGTTGATCCGCCAGTCCCGGACCAGCGTCAGATCATTCTGGAAACAAGCCAGCAGATCGTGGGCCGGCATCTGTCCGCCGGTAAAAAAATACCGCGCCATCCAGTCGGACGGACCCTGGGCGACGAAGTGGTAGGAATGGAGCCGGTGCGTGAAGATGTGAATGAAGAGCTTGCCGGACGGCTTCAACCAGGTCGCGACCTTGGCCAGCAGGCGCTCGTAGTTTTTCATGTGCTCGAACATCTCGATCGAGACGATGCGGTCGAACGCCCCCTCCTCCGCCTCGAAGGTGTTCATGTCGCAGGTCAGCACGCCCACGTTGGTGAGCCCGCGCGCCGCGGCTTGGGCCAGGATGTGCTCGCGCTGCGTGGACGAGTTCGAGACCCCGGTGAGCCGAGCCGCCGGAAAACGCTCCGCCAGATAAAGCAGCAGCGAACCCCAGCCGCAGCCGAGCTCGAGAATCGTCTGTCCGTCGGCCAGCTGCGCACGTTCGACATAGAGCGCGAGCATCGCCTCCTCCGCCGCCGCCAGGCTCTCGCGGCCGGTGGGATAATAGCAACCGGAGTATTTCAAACGCGGACCCAGGCACAACCGGTAGAACTCTGTCGGCACCTCGTAGTGCTGTTCGTTGGCGGCGGCGGTGTTCTCCGCCACCGGACGCCGGCGCAGTTCGGCCGCATAGGCGTCGCGCCGGGCCAGCCGGGCCGCCTCGTCGGGCTGGGCGATTTCCGCGAGGCGCTGGCGGAGCAGGCGGCGAATGCCGACGCGGATCGCGCGATCGGGCAGCAGGTTCCTGGCAAGCAAGGTGTCAATCATGAGAGGATTGGATCGGAGGGCGGGGTTACGCGGGCGGCTTTTTCTGGAACCACGGCACGAACGCGCTCGTGGTGGCCTGGTAGGCGCGATAGGCGTCCCCTTTCGAGCGGATGGATTGTTGCTCGGTAAGCGGAATTCCGGTCACCCGGAAGAGCAGCGCGAGCATGAGGAGCGGGGCGTAGACCGTCACCCAGCCGCCCGGCGTGGCCGCCGCGAAAACGAAATAGCCGACCCACACCAGCCACTCGAAGAAATAGTTCGGATGCCGGCTGTATCGCCAAAGCCCGGTCCGGCAGACCCCGCGGTTGTCGGCGGCCCGTCGCTTGAACGCCGCGAGCTGCGCGTCGGCCAACGCCTCGCCCGCGATCCCAGCCAGCCAGAACGTCGTGCCGACCATTTCCAGCCCGGCCAGATGCGGCGCGGCGTTTTGCATCGGCAACAGGAACGGAAACCCGAGGAGCACCACCGAGACCGCCTGGAGTTGAAAGAAACGGAACATCGCGGGACCCAAGCGACCCGACCACTCGCGCCGAAGCTCGACATAGCGGCCGTCCTCGACCGGGTGATGGGCCATGACCCGGCGGTGGAGATGGGTGCCGAGGCGGAGGCTCCAGATGCCGACCATCCCGGCCAGCCAGCCACGCCGCCATCCCCAGCCCGCGCCCGCCACGGCATAGAACAGCGCCAGCCCGGCAAACGCGTAACTCCACGCGATGTCGACGATCCCGTAGTTGTCGATTCGTCGGGCCGCCAAGAAGACGAGCCCGAAGGTCGTGCCAAGGGCAACCAGCGCCACGCTCACCGTGACCCACAACGTCATGACAACCAGGCGCCCAGATAAACCACGACGCCGGCGACGGCGAGCGCGCCCGGCAGCGCCAGCCGACCGGGATTTTGTTTGATAATGACGCGATCAAGCGCGCCGGGATCGCCCGCGTCCACCGCGACAAGTTCGCGCATCACAAACGAGGCCATCGCGAGGTTACCCAGCAGGACAATAGCGGCGAACCACAACAACCGGGCCATGGTGGCGCGCTCCTTCCAGGCCACCCAGACGTAGAACGTGACAAAGCCCCAATAGGCATCAAACAGCGTGGCGATGAACCACGGGTGGTGGAGCACCGTCGGCGGAATGGCGAAGAGCCCGCACTGTCCGCCGGCCCAGCTCGTCACCGCCATCATCGACGCGAGCACGACGCCAAAGAGAATACGAAGAAACCAGATCATGGAAACGATAGGTGGGTTGAATTGAAAGCGGTTCGCCGGGTCCACGAGACCCCGGATCAAAAAGAGTGGTTGTTGGCCCGGGTGTGCAGGGTCTGCACGACCGAGATGTTGCGCATCGCGAACGCAGCCCCGCAGTAGTCGAGGTAGTAGCTCCACTTGCGAATGAAACGCTCGTCCATCCCGAGCGCCCGCACCCGGTCGAGGTTGAGTCGGAAATTCCCGTGCCACACCGAAAGCGTGCGGGCGTAGTCCTGCCCGAGATCGACGACCTCGTGCGCAACAAAGCCGCCGGTCCGGCTGAGGAGATCGTTCACCCGGTTGAGCGAAAGCAGCAGCGAGCCGGGAAAAATGTGCTTCTGGATAAAGTCGACGCCGCGCCGGAATTCAGGGTAGCGGGCATCGGGGCAAGTGATGAACTGCAGGGCGAGCAGGCCATCCGGTCGGAGCACGCGGTTGATCACGCGGCAAAATTCGGGAAGATAGCGGTGCCCGAGCGCCTCCATCATCTCGATCGAGACCACCTTGTTGTATTGCCCGGTGATGTCGCGATAATCCATCAGCCGGACGTCCACCTGCGAAGACAGCCCCGCCGCCTCGATCCGGCGCACCGCCAACGCGTGTTGTTGGGTCGAGTTGGTCAGGCTCGTGATCCGGCAGCCATGGCGGCTGGCCGCGTGCAGCGCCCACCCGCCCCACCCCGTGCCGATCTCCAACACATGATCCCCGGGTTGCAGGCGAAGCATCCGGCACAGCGCCTCATTCTTTTCTTCCTGGGCCGCCTCGAGGGTCGGCGTGGTCGAGGTCCAGCGCGCGCTCGAATACATCATCGACGGATCCAGCATCAGCCCGAAGAACTCGTTCGAAAGGTCGTAGTGGTCGCGAATGTTGCGGCGCGCGATGGTCCGGGAATTCGGGCGCAGCAGGTGCCCGAGCCGGTCGGTGAGGCGGCGCACGTTGAGCAGTGCACCGTGCGCACGCTTCCGGGCCGAGCCGGACAGGGTTGGCGCGGTCTCCACGTTGAGCAAAAACCAGGCGATGACCGCCCGCAGGTCGGGGGTGTCCCACCAGCCGGCGAGATACGCCTCGGCGAACCCCATGTCACCGCCGAGAATGCACTCGCGGAAAAAGGCGCGGTGGCGCACGCGAATGACCGCGCTTCCGGGGATGCCGGCTGGCAGCCGGACCGCCGCGTTGCCCGTATCCTGCCCGAACTCCCGCCGGGCACCGCCGGGGAGTTCCAGCACCAGGTGACCGCGGACCATCGGCGCGAGCGCCCGGCAGAGCAGGGATTCGAAAATGCCGGTCCGGACGGTGGCCGCGTTGGCGGCCACCAGCGGCGCCGAGGAAGGCAGTGTCTTCGAGGGATTCATGCGTCAGAGGGGGTGATCGTCGTCAAGGAGGAGTGCGGCCGGATCAAATCGCGTTGGAGCCCCGCCCGGGCGGCTTTGCCAAACCACGGCACCCCCTTCAGGTAGAGCCGCAGGGCATGCCAGTGGATGCGGGCCACCACGAGCAGGGTGAGCAGCGGATATTTTACCGCGAACCACGCCAACCTTCCGTCGGTCAGCGGCACCGCCGCGCCGGTCAGCGCACTGGTCAGGTGGCGCCGATCACCGACATAGTCGTCGATCTGCACGCCCAACCGGTCGCCGGCGGGGCGCAGCACGAAGTCGAACATCACGTCGACGTCGGAGAACGGGGAAACATAGAACTCCTTCGGCACCCGCAGCCGGAAGGCGCCGTTCGACCACGTGTCGCCATCGAGCAGAAACACCTTCATCTCCCGAAAGGTGTTGGTCACCTCGGCCAGCGCCGCCCGCGGCCGGCCCGCGCCGTCGTAGCAAAAATAGAACGATACGGGATTGAACCCGTAGCCGAGCACGCGCGGCATCGTGACCAGTTCTACGCGAGCGGTGTCCGGCAGGATGTGCCCGTGGGCGCGGAGCGTGGCGAGCACGCGTTGCTTGAGCGTGGCAGCCCCGGCCGTGACCACGGCCGGGCGCGCCGCGCTCCGATTGTGCACCGGTTCGTCAACGCGCAGGTAGTCGCGCTCGCGCCAGGAAAAGAGATTCCGCCCGTCGACCGAGAGCAGCCGGCAATGGCGCCGCACCGCCTCCAACTCGTCGAGGTCGAGCGCCAGCATGAACAGCCCGTAGACAAACCGGTGCCGCGCCGGCACCAGGCGGTGATGCGACACCTGACACTCGAACAGCCGTGAGCGCATCACCGGGCTCCTCCGGCAGGGGACGGCGCGGGTTCGCCGGAACCGGACGCCGGCCCGTCCGCCCAGGGGTCGCATTCCAGCAACAGCTCGCTCAACTGCGCCGCGCTGAACAGGGCATCCTCATGAAATCCATGGCGGAAATAGCTGCCGGCAAAATAGGTTTCCGTGCCGCCCCGCGCGGACCGGTTCAGTTCCGGCAACCACACCTGCGCCCGCGTGGCGGCGAGGTTGAACAGCGGATGAGCGTAGGGGATGCGCCGGATCACGCAACCCGGAGCGATGTCCTCCGGGCGGTTGATCGAGACAAAGTAGGACTCGCGGTCCGACACGCCCTGGAGACGGTTCATCCAATAGTGGGTCGCCGGGCGGAAACGGCCGTCGGGGCCGCGCACCAATTCGTAGTTCCAACTCGCGCGCGCCAACGGGGCGCGGGGCAACACCGACTGGTCGGTGTGGAGCGTTGCCACGTTCGCTTGATAGCCGAAGGCGCCCAACAGGCGGCTCTCCTCGTCCGTCGGGTCGGCAAGCAGCTGCCGGGCCTGGTCGGCGTGCGTGGCGACGATGACACGGTCGAACTCCCGGACGGTGCCGTCCGCCGTCGTGACGATGACGGCGCCGCGGGCGCGCCGCACGCCGGTCACGCCCCGGGAGTTCACGACCCGATCCCGCCACGGTGCCGTCAGCCGCCGCACATATTCGCGGGAGCCTCCGTCGACGGTCCACCATTGATGCTGGGTGTTCAGTCCGAGAAAACCGTGGTTGTGGAAAAAGCGGATCAGCACCTCGGCCGGGAACTCCATCATCTGCTCCGGCGCCGTGCTCCAGACCGCCGAACTCATCGGCACGAGGTAGAGATTCACAAAATCGTCGCTGTGCCCGCGGTGCTGCACGTAGGCCCGCAGCGTGAGTTGGCGCAGAATGGGGTCGTCGAGGGTCCGGACCGCCTCGCGGTTGAACCGGTTCACCTCGGTCAGCATGCGGATGAACCTACGGTTGAGCAGGTTTTTCCGTTGCGCAAAGAGATGGTTGAGCGAGGAGCCGCACCACTCCAACCCGCTCTCGTGATCGCGCACACTGAACGACATGTCCGTCGGCTTGACTGGCACCCGCAGGAATTCGAAGAGGCGCACGAGCAACGGATACGTGACCCGGTTGAACACCATGAAGCCGGTGTCGATCGGCAGTTCGCGGCCGGTGCCCGGTTCGCGGACCAAGACCGTGTTCGCATGCCCGCCCGTGTGGCCGTCCTGCTCGAACACCGTCACGTCAAAATGCCGGTGCAGGAAATGCGCGCACCCCAGGCCAGCCAGGCCGCTGCCGATGATCGCGACGGTCTTCATGAGGCCTTGCGCTCCGGTTGACTTGGTCCGCGCTCCGGTGCCCGGAAAGAACTGCCTGCCGACTTGGTCTCAGGGCGCGCCGGCGCGGAGTTCCCTTCGGCCAGGACCGACGCCGGCACCGGCTTCAGGCCCCAGATCAGACCGGTCCAAGCCAGCATCCTCAAGCCATAGTAGGTTGGATCCACCTCCCACCAATAAAAGCCGTTGCGGGTCGAGCTCTGGTAACGGTGGTGGTTGTTGTGCCAGCCTTCGCCAAGGGTGATCAGGGCGAGAAGCAGGCTGTTGCGGGAGTCATCCGCCGTGTTGAACCGCCGCCTTCCCATCAGGTGCGCGAGGGAATTGATGCAGGAGGTGCCGTGAAAGAGCGCGGTTGTGCTGATGAAGAAGCCCCAGACCAGCAGCTGCCAGCCGTTCGTCCCGAGGCCCGGGAGGAAAGCGCCCAAGAGCCAGCCGGAGGCACCGATCAAACCGGCGAGCGCGAGAGGGACGACGGCATCAAACCGGTTGAGAAAGACCAGCTCGGGAAATTTGTCCAAGTCACGCACCTTGCTGTAATCGGTTGGAAAATTCCTCCGGCTCGTGATCCAGCCGATGTGCGACCACCAGAACCCATGCACATGCGGCGAGTGCGTGTCTTCGTCCTCGTCGGAATGTTGGTGGTGATGGCGATGATGATACGCCCACCAAAGGGGCCCGCGTTGCACGGCCGTCGCCCCCCACAGCGCAAGCAGGAACTGCCCGGCCCGCGAGGTCGCATAGGTCTTGTGGGAAAAATAGCGATGATAGATTCCCGTGACGGCAAACATCCGGACAAAATAGAGGCCAACCGCCACCACCACCGCCGTCCAGCTCCAGCCCACCCACCAGACGCCCAGGCACCCCAGGTGAAGCACCACAAAGGGAATGCACCGCACCCAGTCCACCCGGTCCTCCGCTTGGCGCAGTTCCGCCCCGTCCTTGGCTCCATAATCCGCATCGAACCACTGGATCAGGGCGCGCATCAGTCGACTCCCCGCTCCCGGTCGAGGCAAACTCGGTCTGGCCGGCAGCCGGATGATCTCGCCCACCGACGCCGGGCGCCCGATCGGGCAGTCCGAAGCGGCGGATAGAGGGGAGGCGGGCTGAGGGCGGCGGCTCATCGGGAAACGAATTCTGTATAATTCGTGTCTAATTTCATTGCATTGTCAATGCATTGTCTAATATTGCTGAAATCCAAATGAGTTCCTAATCGCCTGCCCATCAATTGGGTAAATTGATCACTGCGTTCATTAGACAGATATTCAACAAGACGCCCCGACTTGCCGTATCCATCCATGGCAGACGCTCACTACTCCATCGCCCTCGCCGCGCAAAAATCCGGCCTAAGCACGCACGCCATTCGGGTCTGGGAAAAGCGATACCAAGTGGTGGCGCCCGGCCGCAGCCACTCAAACCGGCGCCGCTATTCGGCCGCCGAGGTGGAACGCCTGGGCTTGCTCGCTGCGGTCACCCAAAGCGGACACCGTATTGGGGACGTGGCCAGACTCGCCGATGAGCAACTCCGCCAGCTGGTCGCGGAGCGGAAGCCCGAGGAGGCGACCCGAGCAATCCGCCCGGCGCGGCGTCCCGACCCGATCGAAGCCGCCCTCCAGGCCGTGCGGGATTTTGACGCAACCGCCCTGGAGCAAGTGCTCGCCAAAACGTCAGTGGCGGTCGGACAACATGGCCTCCTCCAAAATGTGATCGGCCCGCTGGCCGCGCGCATCGGCGACCTGTGGCAGGACGGAAGACTGACCGCGGCGCACGAGCACTTTGCGACGTCGGTGATCCGGACCTATTTGCTCCAGTCTCCCCCGGCCTTCGCGGAGAACCCGCGCACGCCGCGCATGCTGGTAGTGACTCCGACCGGCCAGCTGCACGAGTTGGGGGCGGCGATCGTCGCGGCCGCCGCCCGCGACCTGGGTTGGGCGGTCACCTATCTCGGGGCCAATTTGCCAGCGGCGGAAATCGCCGGCGCCGCGGTGAGATTCAACGCGGCCGTCGTGGCCCTGAGCATCGTCTACCCCGGGGACGATCCGGCCCTTCCGGCCGAGATCGCGGCGCTGCGCGGATTGCTGCCTGCCACCGTCAAAATCATCGCCGGCGGACGGGCGGCGGCGGCTTACCAGGGCGCTTTGGCGGCGATCGATGCCACGATCGCCACCGAGTTGAACCATCTCTACCTTTTTCTCGACCGCACCCACCGGCAGGCCACGCCGATCAAGGCCTGACGGCGCTGCCGCGCAAAGGGGGGGCGGCGTTTTCATAAACCGGAAGAGCCCGGCGACGGACTTGGTGGAAAAAGGTTGGGCAACCGGGAAACTTGCCGTCTAACTCCTGTCCCATACTCCCTCCCATGAACCGCGCCGGAACCCTTTTGTCTCTCTTGCTCACCGCCACCCCGGTTTGGTTGTGCGCCGTCGAGCCGGCCACAGATTCGCGGCCAAAGGTTTCGGCCAAATTGAACGA
>JBBIHQ010000101.1:0-8718 GCA_037446975.1 Opitutia bacterium | reverse complement strand
GGAATCCGGCCGAGGGAAATCGGATATTGCGGGCCGATCTGTTTTCAACCTGGCTCAACTTGCGGGCCGCCACCACCACGCAGGTGTTCATGCGTGGAATGATTCTGCTCAGGTTGTTACTCAACGCATATGACCGACATCTTCACCGCCATTTATCTATATGCTGGAATTGCCGTCGTGGTCTATTTGCTGGTTCTCGCCACCCGTTTTGTCAGGGCGCACGAGCGAATTGCCCGGGCTCTTGAACTGACCGGGCAGAACCAGAAGTAATCTTCCCGAGGTGAAAGACCCGGCCGAGTTCAGGCAGCCCGGTGACGCACCGGGCGCCGCAATGGCTTGGGCGTTCGCACTCCCTGCCTTCGTCAGCCCGATCAAAGTGCTGGCTGACGCCTGAGGCTTGTTGCCGACCGCCTTGGCGTTATTTCTCCCGGACGGAGATGCCGCCGTTGACGGTTTCGATTTCGATGGAAGGACCATTGCCGCTGCCAATCTCCCCCGCCAGATGATGGCTGCCGGATTTGCTGAGCTTGATGGGCTGGTCAATGCGGCTGCCGCCGTTGACCGAACTGGTGCGGATGTTGGCGCTGGCGCCCTTGGGCAGGTTGACTTCGGCTGACCCGTTGACGGATTCAAGTTTCACTTCACGCACATTTTCCACCGAGTCATAATCAGCATGGAGACTGCCATTGACAGATTTGATCCGGGCATCGGACACGAGCCCACGGGCTTTGATGCGGCCATTGACCGTTTCGAGGGTGACGGAGCCGTGGATCCCGGTGACCGTGATGTCTGAATTGACCGAATCGATTTTGTCGAGACGAACGCCCGCCGGAACCATGAGCTTGTAGCGGACGGAGCTGTTGTTGTTCCAGTTGCCGAAGAACGACCAGCCGCTCTTTTTCTCGAACTTGGTCTTGACGGAAAGGCGGGCGGGTTGGGCATCGATGATGATTTCGATGCGTTTGAGTTCGTCTTCATCCTTGGCGCTCTTTTCGGCCACCAGCGAGACCTCGGCTTTGTCCCACGCGGTGATTTCGATGGATCCGTTGACGTTTTCCAGTTGGATGACCCCGTCGGTGGCGAGCGGATAGGTCTGTGTGAACGTCTCCGAGACGGAGGCGCGGATGGCAGGGGCGATGGCGAGCAGGGCGGTGAGGAGGACGATGGATTTCATGGGAGAGGAAGTAGAAGGTTGCCGCTGATCAGAAGTGGAGTTCAGCGGGTACTGTTGGTGGCATCGCAGGCTGGAAGGGATGGGGGCACGAGTAGTAACCGGCCAGTGAGCGGAAGGTTACTCGGAACGTAATGCGGTGAGCGGGTTGACTCGCGTGGCGCGCCTCGCGGGCAGGTAGCAAGCGAGCAAGGCCACGACGCCGAGCACGGCCGGGGCGACGATGAATGTCACCGGGTCGACGGGGCTGACTTTGTACAGCATGCTGGCGACCAGCTGGCCGAGACCCAGGCCGAGGAGCAGACCGAGGGTTACACCGGTGACTATCATGGCAGCCCCTTCGCGCAAAATCAGGGATTGCACGGCTCCGGGCTCGGCCCCGAGTGCCATCCGGATGCCGATTTCACGGGTACGCCGGGCCACGGAGTAGGCCTTGACGCCGTAAAGTCCGACCGCGGCGAGCGCGAGGGCGAGACCGCCAAAGACCGAGAACATGGCGGCGCCGATGCGCACGATCCAGAGTTGCATGCTCCCGTCCAGATGCTGGCGGAACGTCTTCGTGGCCAGGAGCGGCACGCCGGGTGCGGCCAGACGAAGTTCGCGGCGGATCGTGTCGAAGGTCGCCGCGTCGGAGCCCGGGGCGCGGGCCGCGGTCCGTACATGGAAAAACACATTGCCCTGGAAGCCCTGCGCGTACGGCACGAATATCGTGCCCCCCTGGTCGCCCGAGAAAAGTTCCCAGCGGGTGTTCGGGACAATGCCGACCACCTCGATGGACTTGGGGTCGCTGGCGTTGGCCGCGATACTCTCACTCACGCCGGTACCATGATTGCCGCCGCCGCCGGGCGCCTTGGGCGCATCACGCTCGGCGAACTGCAGTCGCCGCCCGAGGGCGTCGCCTTCGGGCCAGAGTTTCCTGGCGAGATTCTCGTCAATGATGGCGACGGCTGGCGCGCCGGACGACTCGGACTCGGCCTTGGTGAAGGCCCGGCCACGGAGGAGCGGCAGACCCATGGTCGAAAAATAGTCGGCGCCGACACTGTTCCAGCGGGCGTTGAAGGCGAGGCCCTCGGCCGCCGTGGCGGGTTTGGCGTCCTTGGCGGGCTTGAGCCCGGCGCGAAGCACGGCGCGATCCAGGCTGATCATGCCGAACGGGACCACCGAGGCGATGCTGACGGATTGCACACCCGGTAGTGCGGCGAGACGATCACTCACCGCCTGGTAGAGCTGCAGGCTGCGGGGCTGGTCATAGCCGCCGAGGCTGGCGTCGACCTCAAGGAGTATGGTGTTATCGGCTTTGAAGCCCGTGTCGACCCTGCCGGCGGCGATGGCGCCGCGGATGAAAAGACCGGCCGAGGTGAGCAGACCAAGGGAAAGGGCGAGCTGGGCGACGACGAGCGGGTTGCGGGGCAGCCAGCGGCGACGATGCGACCGGGCGACGTCCTCGCCCGCCTGGTCCTTGAGATCGGTGAGCACATCGGCGCGGGAGAGCTTGAGCGCCGGCCCGAGCGCGAAGAACACCGTGGCGAGGGCACAGAAACCAAAGGTGGCGGCGAAAAGCGCAGGGTTGGTCGCACCCTTGAAGAAGAGGCCGACGGGCGCCATGGCACCGACCGCCTGCATGAGAAACCCCGTGGACCAGGTGCCAAGCATGAAACCCGCGAGTCCACCGGCGAGGGCGAGGACAAAACCCTCGGTGAGCAACTGGCGCACGATACGGCTCCGGCCGCCGCCGAGGGCGAGGCGGATGGCGAACTCCTTGCGCCGCGCCGTGCCGCGGGCGAGGAGCATGTTGGCCAGGTTCAAACTGGCGATGAGGAGAACGATACCCGCCATGCCGAGAAGGGTGCCACCGAGGAGGGAAAGGGAGTTCTCCTCCGCGGGTGCATTGCTCGTGCTCAGGCGCGGCAGGGCTCGGGACGTGAACGTCTGCTCCTTCAACTCCTGCGGGTAGGATTCCCGGAGCTGCGCGGCCAGGGTTTTCAGGCCGGGCCCGGCACTCGCCATCGTCTGGCCGGACTTGAGGCGCCCGACGAGAAAGAGGTTGTAGGCATCGGAGCGGTCGAGGGTGCGATTTGCCTCGGAGCCAAAGTTATTGCTGAGCAGATCGAAGCAGCCGAGCGGAAAATAGAGTTCGGGACCGAAGAGCATCATCGTGCCGCTGAACCCCTCGGGCGTTATGCCAACGACCGTAAAGGGGCGTTCATTGACCCGGATCGTGCGGCCGACAAGGTCAGCGGGGAGGCCGAGGCGCTTCCAGTAATTGTAGCTGGCAATCAGCACGGGCACGGCGGCACCGGGCTTTTCCTCCGCGGGCAGGAAACTGCGGCCGCGGATGAGCGGGACTTGCAGCGTCGAGAAATAGTTCGCGCTGATGATTGCACCAAACATGCGCCGGGCACCGTCTCCTTCACCGACTCCGACCATCGTCAGATTGTGGGCAAGGATGTCAGTGAAGGCGCTGTTGCCCGCCAGCATTTCCCGATAGACCGGATAGGAGAACATCCGGAATTTCTTGGGATCCTTTTCATCTTGCGTGTAGAGCTGGACGATCTGCTTCTCCGCCGGCCAGGGACGCGGGCTAAACAGGAGCTCGTGGACCATGCTGAAAATGGCGGTATTGACGCCGATGCCGAGGGCCAGGACGATGATTGCGGTGGCGGTGAAACCGGGGGATTTGGCCAGCAAACGAAGCGAGAATTTCAGGTCCTGAATCAGGGTGTGCATGAGGAAGGGCGGGAGCGCTTGCCTCGAAAACACGGCTCAAGCGCGAGAGTTGCAGGGAAGTGGACGGTTCCTCAATCGGTGGTTCGGCGCGTGCTGCGGGCAAGGTGATCGCCTGCGGCCAAGCGGCATCCCGCCGGGCGGAGGTTTCGCGCCAGCGGCGACGACCCTTCCGCGCTATTCCGTCCGCAGCGCGGTCAGGGGGGAGACCTTGGTCGCGCGGCGGGCGGGAAGGTAACAGGCGAACAGCGTGGCTGCGGATAAGGCGAAAATCGCAATCCCGAGGGCCGCCGGATCGGCGGGGCTGACCTTGTAGAGCATGGTGGCCAGCGCCTGGCCGACGACGAGAGACAACCCGAGCCCGAGGACAACCGACGTGATCGTCTGCAGAGCCCCCTGCTTCATGATCAGGGCGAAGACGTCGCTTCGTTCCGCACCCAACGCCATGCGGATGCCGATCTCGCGGGTCCGTCGTTCGACGGCATAGGCCTTGACGCCGTAGACACCGACGACAGCCAGCACGAGGGCGATCGAACCGAATACGCCGAACAAGATCGCCCCGAGCCGGATGATCCAGAGGGTGATGCTCTTTTCCAGCAGGTAGGTGAAGGGCAGCATTTGCAGAATGGGCAGGGTGGGGTCGAGCTCGCGCAATTCGCGGCGCAAGACGGGAAGGGCAGCGAGCGTTGCGGCGGGATCGATGTTCCGGAAGCGGGTGGCGAGGAAGACGCTGGCGTTGTAGGCGTGGGCCAGCGGCACATAGAGGCGGCGGTTGCGCCCGGCCTTGTCCGACACGTCGTGGCGGTGCGGGGCCACGATGCCGACGATTTCCATCTCGGTTGGGGAACCGTCCGACGGCGCCTGAGTGTAGCGGATGCGCTGGCCGAGGGCGTCCTGTTTCGGGAAGAGCTTTTCCGCCATCTCCTGGTCGACGATGGCGACGGCGGGCGAGTTCTTCTCCCGTGTTTCCAACTCGGTGAAGTCGCGCCCGCGGAGAATCTTCACGCCGATGGCGTCAAAATATCCGGACGAGACGGCGGCATAAAGTGCGCCCTCGCCGGGCTTGGGAGCGCCGGGATCGGCGTTGTTTACCGGCCCGGCGTTGGCCGGAACGACCCGCGAGGTGTTCGTGAGGTTGCCGTAGGGCACCAGGGTGGTGAAGCCGGCGGCGACGGCGCCCGGCGTGTTGCGGGCGCGCTCGGCGGCGGCGAGCATGCGCCGGAGGCCCTCGGGTTGGGCGGTGTTGGCAAGAGAGAAATCCATCTCGGTCATCACGACGCCCTTGGGCTCGAAGCCGAGGTCGAGCCCGCCGGCCTTCAGCGCCCCGCGCACAAAAAGACCGGCCGCGAAGATCAGCACGAGGGAGAGGGTCATCTGCGCCATCACCAGAAGGTGGCGCGGCGCGAAAAAGCGGTTCCAGCGGCCGCGGACGGCGGGATCGCCCGCCTGGGTCTTGAGATCATGCACCACGTCGGTGCGGGCGGCCTGCAGCGCCGGCCCGATGCTGAAGACGAGCGTGGCGAGCAGGCAGAAGAGGAAGGTGACCGCAAGCACGGTGGTGTCGGGGGTCAGGTCGGCGGCGACCGAAAAGTTCATCGAATCCAGCAGGGTGGCGAATGACGCGGAGAGCAGGGTGTTGCTCCAGGAACTGAGGACGAGGCCGGCTGCTCCGCCAAGCAACGCGAGAACCAGGCCCTCGATCAGCAACTGCCGGACGATCTGCCAGCGCGTCGCGCCGACGGCGAGGCGCACCGCCATTTCGCGGGCACGGGCAGCGCCGCGGGCGAGGAGCATGTTGGCCAGATTGAGGCTGGCGATGACCAGCACGATTCCGGCCATGGCGATGAGGAGCGTGCCAAGCAGATTGACCGAGCCGTCGTTTTCCGGCGAGGTGCTGATGTCAAAGCGTGTGGGGGCAAGCAGCTGCAGTTCCTGCTCCGGCAGCGCCGCGCCCGCGGGATGGAGGGCGTTGAGCTGCGCGGAAAGGGAGGGCAGGCGGAGCCGGGCGCCCTCGAGGGTCAGGCCCGGCTTGAGGCGGGCCATGACGTTGAGCGTGAAGTTCTTTGGGTCGGAGAGGTCGTTGACCTGGGCGCTGTCGCTGAACGCCGAGCTGATCTGGGAGAACATACCCAGGGGCAGGAAGATGTCCGGGGTGATGATGCCGTTGAAGCCCTTGGGGGCGACGCCGATCACGGTGTAGGGCCGGCCGTTGACCTGCAGCGTGCGGCCGACGAAATCGGGCTGCCCGCCGGATTTTTTCCAGAAATCGTAGCTGACGACCACGACTGGCAGGTTGGCGTTGGGGCGTGTCTCGGCAGCGTCAAAAAACCGGCCGACGGCGGGCCTGACCCCCATGAGGGTGAAAAAGCTGTCCGACACCATGAAGGCGAAGCTGCGATGCATGCCCTCGTCGCGGCCGATGCCGGCGAGGAGAAAGGTGACCGCCCCGACATCCTGGAACATGTCGGCGCGACCCCGCAGCGCCTCAAACTCCGCGTGGGAAAACTGGCGGTAGTCGTGGTTTGAGTCCTTGCGCGCCGTGAAGAGGTTCACGACCTCGTGCGGCTTGAAGGGGATCACAGGCCGGAGGATAAGTCCGTTGACCAGCGAGAAGATCGTGGAATTGACGCCAATCGCCAGCGCGAGGGTCACGATGGCTGTCGCGGTGAAGCCAGGGTTTTTGGCCAACAGGCGGAAGGCGTGACGAAAATCCTTGAGAAGGTTGGACATGGTCGCGTGGAGGATGAAATGGGGAAGGCGAAAGGCCCGTCCGTTGCCCCAATACACCCTGACACACGGTCAAGTCGCAGAAAAACGCGGAAAATTCCGCCGGCAGAGCTCAGCCGCGACCGCGGGTGGGAATTCCTGCCCAGCGCGACAATTCCCGGTGAATTTTGGCAACACGCTCGACCTGGCCTTTGGCCGGAAATCGCTCGTAGAAACCCTCGTTGCGGAATTCGCGGGTCTGCTCGGTCCAAGGCGTGAGTTTGGTCGCCCAGCGCTCGATGCGACCATCGGCCGGTTCGGCGTCGGCGGCCGTGAGGTCGGCACAAACCCGCACCATGGCCTTGAGGGTGACAGGCTTGGTCACCATGTAGCCGGCATGGCCCCAAGTGTCGCCCCAGACCCGCGCGGCGGCCTTCAGGAAGTCACGCACCATGGCGTAATGGGGCTCGGCGGCCCGTTTGTCAGTGCTGCCAGCCGCAATTCGCTTCCAGTCCATCTTCACCCAGCGGTGAATCTCATTGAACAGCTCGGCTTGCAGAATCCACTTCTCCTTCTGGCTGCGGCCGCCAAGGCGGTTGATGCGGTATTGCAGCGGGCTGTCGTCGGCGCGGTAGAGCGCCTCGGTGATGTGGGCGGCAAAACGCCGGTCGGGCTCGGCCCACGAGACCCGCTCGTAGAGATCGATGAGGTGGCTCTTGTTGATGCGGGTTGTCGTGGAGTTGATGATGACGAACATCTCCGCGGCAAAGTCCTCGCTCCGGCCGTCAAAGATGACACAGGGTACGCTGATGTTGCGCGCATCGTCAGGGTGGGTCCGGGAGAAGAACTCCAGGGCGGCAAGCCGGTGCTGCCCGTCGATGATGAGGTATTTTTCGGCGGGTTCCTGCAGGCGGCCGACGCCGCTGCCGTCGGTCCACGCCTCAAAGTTCAGCCTCTGCGGCGTGAAAAGCAGCACCGTGCCGGGAATGGGCGGCTGGGTGACAGCCGTCTCGTAGAAATTGCGAATCGCACGGATCTTGGCCCGCGAGAGTTCGCGCTGAAACGCCCGGTCACTGCGCTCGACCCGGCCGATAAACTGGGCCACATCATCCTCGGCGGGCGTGTCCTCGGCCTTGATGGTGCCCGCGGTTTCGTCATAATAACGGCTGATGAAACGGACCTGCTGCAGCAGATTTTCCGACGGGCAGGAGGCGAAATAGAAGATGGCGTCTTTCTGGCGGATTTGCGTGGCGATCATGCTCATGGTGAAAGGGAGAGGGACGAAGCGTGCCGGACCAACCGGCGCGACAACAGGATTGTAACAGAAGACCGCGGCACGCGGGTGACGTTCCGGAAAATTCCCGGAGAATCCGGTGGCCTTCAGGGGGCAGCGCCGGCCACGGGCGATCGAATGGCCCGGCAGGCGCAAAGGAAAAGCCAGGCGGAAGCCGCCAGGAGCAGGGGTGAGGACCAAACGCCCGGCATCAGCGCGTGCCGGTACAGCGAGTAACCGATGTGCCCGAGTCCATTGGCGAACATCAGCCCGGCAAAGGGAAAGGTCAGGCACACGAGCCAGTGATGACCCCGATAGGCAATTGGGGCCAGCGCCAGCAATATGAGCACCGCAAGAATCAGACCGGTCAGCCAGACGGAGAAGGAGAACACCGGCAGCGGCAGGAAGGGGAGGCGCGTTCGGATGGCCGTCACCGCCGGATTGTAGACGGACAGAAAATCGTGGGTCGCTTCGTCGGCCACGTGGATTGCGAGCACCAGCGTGAGACTCACCCAGGCCGGACCCAACGATTGGCGCGACAGTACGGTTGACACCTCAATGATCGAGCTTGGCTTGGAGGAGTGCGATTACCAGCGCAGGCTTGAACGACTTGTGGTTGAAGATGAATGCCGTTCCCTCGGCGTACCGTTTGGCGTCCCTGAGCAACGGCTGGCATTGCTTCGCGAAGGCGCCATGCCGCAGCGAGGCAATCGCCTTGTCGCCCAGAATCATCGCAAACCGGAAGTCGCCCTGCTTGGGCGTGAGGTAAAAGAGGCGCCGTTTCTTCAGGAGATAGATTTGGTGCCAGCCGGTTTCCGCGTGAAACCTGTCCTCGATGGTCGCC
>JBBIHQ010000100.1:0-8880 GCA_037446975.1 Opitutia bacterium | reverse complement strand
CTAAGGCACCAGCTTGTCCGGTGGAACGCGCCGGCGGGACGGCGAACGTCGCCACCTGCAGAAAGTTCCTGAGGAAACGACCCGGTTGGCTGGTTCCTGCCGCCCGGCCCGCGAATCACCCGGGGCATTTCGGTCAATCGGCCACAGGTTGACCGAAGCGGACACCCCGGCCGGAAACCGGCGGAGGAGAAATGAATTCACGAGGCCGCGGAAACCGGATGGTCCGGCCCGGGTCCGGATTTCTCCTGTGGTACGCCATGAGTATAGTCCAGCCGGTCAAAATAAACCGTCTTGGGCTGGGATTCACGCGTGGTGCGCAGCGCTTCCAGTTTCGCCCGGTATTCTTGGGGCGTAAGTCCCTTGTGCTGCTTGAAGACCCTCGCGAAATAGGCCGGGTCGGCAAAGCCGGAGGCATAGGCGATCTCCGACACATTCAGCGCAGTGTTTTCCAAGGCGAGGACGGCCCCATCGATGCGGATGCGCTGGATATAACGCGTCAGCCGCTCCTTGGTTTCCGTATGGAAAAGATGCGAGAGGTAATCGGGTGAACAGCCCAGGACCTCGGCGATGTGCTGCACGCGCAGGAGGGGATTGGCAAATTGCTCGCGCACGAGACATTTTGCCTGGAACACCTTGCCGATGTCGCTGTTGAGCTGGCCGGTCCCGGCCTCGACAATATTGCGGAAAAGTCCGAGCAAGGCGAGAAGCAGACCCTTGAGCACGGCGGCGCGCGCCGGGCCCTGCATGCTGAAGGTCTGGATGAGGCTGTTCGCCAGGGTAAGAAAAACGTCCAGGTTGGGCGCGTCGAAAAACTCGATCACCTCGATATCCGGCCGGTGCGGCCGGGCCTCATGGGCGAAATGCAGGCTGAGCGTGTTGTTATAAAAGCCGGCAACCAGATTGCGGAACGGACGCACGGCCTCGGCGTGAACATACTCACCATGCGGCACGCCGGCGGGAATGACGCAAAGCTCGTCAGGGTTCAGGGTAAAGGTTTCCCGGGGGAACTGGAAATCGGTCCGCCCCTGCAGTTGGACGAAAAGCTCGGGCCGGTAGTGATAATGCATCCCGCGAAGCGTTTGAGCCGGCTTTACGTCGTGCGGCACCCGAAGTTGCAGACGGTCATGCTCCACCAACTTGATGGCGCGGTCCAAAGACTCCCGCATTTCAGCACGGTTGTGCGCACTCATCGAGCGGGCGGTGAACAGGGCGGGCGGTACGCCGGGAGCGGACATGAGGCAGGGCCGGGGCGATCGGCGGGGTTAAGGCAAGCAATGTGCCCGCCAAAGCTTCAAAGACAAACGGGAAATGGACGTGGCGAGAGCAGTCAGGGCAGCGCCAGGCGCCAAGTCTCGCCAAAATTCAAGGCGGTGAAATCTGCCGCCACGAGCCCGCGGGCGGACCGAGCCACCGCAAGCGTACGCAGCGGCTCATCAATGCCTTCGTCGGTGAGCTGGAATGTGCCAAAATGCATGGCGAGGCTTCGCCGGGCACGCACGTCGCGGTGGATCTCAACTGCTTCAGCCGGGTTGCAGTGCACCGGCGCCATAAACCAGCGTGGTTCGTAAGCCCCGATCGGAATCAGCGCGAGATCGAACGGACCAAGGCGGGAGCCAATTTCCTTGAAAGTGGGGGAATATCCGGAGTCACCGGCAAAATAGATCCGGCCGGCTGGTGTATGCAGCGCAAAACCGCCCCACAGCGTCTTGCAGCGATCCCATGGCCAGCGCGCGGCAAAATGCTGGGCCGGGGTGCAAAACACCTCCAACTCCGGCCGCGGGCGGTGCGCCTGCCACCAATCGAGTTCAGTGACGTTCCCGACCCCGCGGGCTTCCAGCCAGGCCTTGTTGCCCAACGTGGTGATGAACGCCGGCCGGTGTTTGCGCGCGAGCCATCGCAGGGCAGACAGGTCAAGATGGTCATAGTGGTTGTGACTGACCAACACCACGTCGATGGGCGGAAGCTGGGTTAGCGCGAGAGCCGGCGGGCGAACGCGTTTCGGTCCGGCCCAGGAAAAAGGTCCGGCCCGGTCGGAAAAGATGGGATCAGTCAGGAGGTTCAGCCCGGGGAATTGCAGCAGAAAAGTCGAGTGGCCGATGAATGTCACCGCGACCTGACCGGGTGGAACTTCCAAAAGCAACCGAGGGCAATCCGGCGCCGGAACAGATGCCGGCCACCGCGTGCCATGGCGGAAGAGCAGTCGCTGAAGCCACCATCTAGGCAGCGCGGAAAACGACCGCGCTTGGGGCTGGCCAGCGGGATTGAAAAAACGCCAGCCGTCGCAGTGATCGCTGGCAGGGAAAGGCGGCAGGCCGGCCATGACTCGGGCCGGTCCTCAGGCCAGCTTGCGGCGGGCTTGGTCCCAAAAAGCCAGCAACGCGCGGAAATCCTGTTCTTTCGTGCCGCTATGGATCACGTAGTCATAGGAATTCCGCTCTCCGAGCTCCAGTTCGGCCGTGCGCAAACGGCGGGCGATTTCCTCCTCACTGTCCTTCCCGCGGTATTCAAGGCGCTCGCGCAGCACCGCGAATGAATCGGGCGCGACAAAAACGGTGACCAGGCGCGAGCGCAAGATGGCAAGATTGTTCGCGGCCGCCCGGATGCTGCGCACACCCTGAACATCGATGTTCATGACCAGACTGGTGTCAGGCAGCCGATCCAAGACGGCGGATTTGAGGGTGCCGTAACGGTATTTCTGGTGGACACAGGCCCACTCGAGGAACTCCCCGGCCGCAAGTTTTTCATCGAATTGTTTTTCGCTCAGAAAATGGTAGTCGCGGTCTTGGACTTCCCCCACTCGCGGTGGTCGCGTGGTGGCGGTGATGACCCGCTCAAAACCCGGAACCTCCGCCACCAGCCGGTCGCACAGCGTGCTTTTGCCGACTCCGGCCGGCCCGGCGAGGATGAGAAGCACCGTTCTCGGCTGGGCGGAGGCAGCCATGATTCAATAGGTGAACGCCGCCGCCGAGGTCGCCAGACCGTAAAAGAGCAGGATGCCGCCGGCCAGACGGGCGCGGCTTGGGACTCGGAACAACCAGTCAAAAAAATCCCGCAGGCGGTATGGGGCGACGGCCAGATACAACGCCCCGATCAGCCCGACATAAACCGCCCCGACCATCAACAACCGCTGTGGATGTTGATACTCCATGTAGGCGGCATAGAGCAAGGGCTCGGCCGCCAGCAGCATCAGCACGCAGAGACCGCGGACCGCGAGAAAGTCCGGCGTGTAGATGAAGGCGAGCACGGCCAGCAAGGCAAAACCCAGCATGACCGGCTGGGGTGTCTTGAAGAAGATCAGATCGGATTCACCCAGATGGGAAATACGCCACAAGAACCAGACCGCACCGGCGCCAAAGAAAAGCCACGTCGCCTGACGGGAGCGTGGCAGGGCGCGGGCCGTCGAACTGACGCGCGGGTCGTTCCAAAGGAGCAACGCCCCAAGCAGCGCAAGAAACAGTCCGGGCAAGAGGGTGGCGAGGAAGAGCGACATAAAATCAAAGACAGAAACACAAACAGGCAGGGAAGCGAAAAGAAACAAGATAGACCATATTTTGTGTCGCCGGGTCCCTGGGGTTCAAACATTTACTCCGGCCGGTTCCACCTCGCCGTAGAGCACGGCGGTAGACGCGCGCACGATTCGGACCGGGACCAGTTCCCCCACCAACCGTTCGTGACCGGCGAAATGGACCAGGCGGTTGCCGCGGGTGCGACCGGAGTATCGCAGGCCTTTGCTGTCCGGGCCCTCAACGAGAACTTCCTGCGTGGCGCCGACGAGCAAAGCATTCCGACGATTGGAATTCGCCTCAAGGAGCTTGAGCAGAATCTGGTTCCGCTCCTCCTTGACCTCGTCCGGCACCTGGCCGTCCATGGTGGCGGCGGGCGTGCCGGTCCGGATGGAATATTTGAAAATGTACGCCATGTCGTAGTTGCAGATTTCAAACAACTCGCGGGTCTGGGCAAAATCCGCCTCGGTCTCACCCGGAAAGCCGACGATGACATCAGTCGAAAAATACATGCCTGGCTGTGCGGCGCGCAGATCGTCGACGATCTGCCGGTAGCGTTCGCGGGTATAAGGCCGGTTCATGGCCTTCAGGATTCGATTGGATCCGGATTGCAGCGGCAGGTGGACATACTCACAGAGCTTCTCCAGCCGGACATATGCCGTGATAAGGTCCTCCTTGAAACCACGCGGATGCGGCGAAGTGAAACGGATGCGCCGGATGCCGGGGATGGCGTTGATGCGTTCGAGGAGTTGCACGAAGGGCGTCGTGCCCCCGGTATGGGTGTAATCGCGACGGCCATAACTGGTGACGATCTGGCCCAGCAGGGTTATTTCCCGGACGCCGCGTTCGGCGAGCTGCTCGCACTCGTACACGATCTCGTCCATCGGCCGCGAGCGCTCATCACCCCGGGTCTTGGGCACGATGCAAAATGAACAATCCATGTTACAGCCCTGTTGGATGGACACGAAAGCCGACACCTGCCGGTCCTCCAGCACGTGTTCGCGGATGGTGTTTTGCGAACCGGCCTCTTCCGCGATGTCCACGATCGTCTCGCCAATGGGCGTGCCGGCGGCTTGCGCCGCACGCAGGTTGTCGAGATATTCCGGCACTTGGTGAAATTTCTGGGTGCCGACGATCAGGTCCACGTCAGGCAGTCGGTCCAGCAGTTCAGCCCCGCGGTTTTGGGCCACGCAACCGAGGATGCCCAGGATGAAATCCGGCTGCCTCTTTTTTCTGGCCGAGAGATAACCGGCTTTGCCCAGGGCTTTCTGTTCCGCGGCGTCGCGCACGCTGCAGGTGTTGAGCAACAGGATGTCGCAATTATTCTCATCCGCCACGATGCGGTAGCCGCGAGCCTGCAACAGCGCGGCAACCGCTTCGCTATCGCGTTCATTCATCTGACAGCCATAGGTCTTGATATAGACCCGATTCATCGTGCGGGGCGGAACGCTCCGGGCAGCCGGCACGTCAGCGCCCGCTGTGTGCCGGTCGCCATGCGCAGACGGGAGATCTTACCCTGAAGCGGTTTCATTTGGCTGGGACGGGTCTAACTACCCACCGGACCCGCCGGGTCAACGCGGATTCCACCCCAGGCTCAAGCCGGCGCAAGGTAACATTCGCAAGCCGGCCATGTCTTAACGCTTATGAAACTGAGTCCACGCTGGAGCTTTGGCTTGCTGGGGATGACCCTGGCAATCGCGGCGGAGCCGCCCAAAGAGGCCGCACCGCCCGCGCCTACGTCCGACGAACTCTACGAATCGGGTAAGGAGCTGTTTGATGCGTTGGCCCCGGCTGAAATCAAGGAGCGTTTTGAGTTTCCCGATAAGGCGAAATGGGATTCCTTCGCGGTCCGCTTGCAGCAGGCGCTTGAGAGCAGCCAGCTTGAAAAACTGGCCGGGCTCGAACCCGAGGCACAAACGGTTCTTGCGGCTCTGCGGGCCGTCCCTGGCAGCGAAGATTATGTTGGATGGCTGGAAGAGCGCCTGGATTATATCGAAGTGGCGAAGCAGACCGCAGTCCTTCCGTCTGTACCGCTGCCAATCAATCCAGGGCTGCCGAGGGCGCAAGTGATACCCTATTATGGTCTGTGGCTGCAGCGTTTGCGGGCGAGACCCAGGCCCGCGGGAGCCGACCTGCTTATTCCACCACTAAGGACGATCTTCGCTGCGGCCGGCCTGCCCGCTGGATTGGCCTGGCTCGCCGAGGTGGAATCGGCGTTGAATCCGGCGGCCTGCAGTCCGGCCGGGGCGCGCGGTCTGTTTCAGCTGATGCCGGCCACCGCCCGCGAGTATGGCTTGAGCACCTTCCTGCCCGATGAACGCGCAGACCCGCAGAAATCGGCGGAGGTGGCCGCCCGGCTGCTGGGCTCCCTCCATGCAAAATTCGGCGACTGGCCGCTGGCCCTGGCCGCCTACAATGCCGGCGCCGGACGCGTCCGACGAACCCTTGACAAACAAAAAGCCGGGACCTTTTCAGAAATCGCCGCGGAATTGCCCGCCGAAACCCGGATGTATGTGCCCAAAGTACTGGCCACGCTTGCTGTCAGGGCCGATCTTTCACTGCAGGAACTCGCCCCGGTCCGTTGACCCGGGCCTGCCGGGTTGATCCGCCGCGTAATCACCCGCAAACTCAGAATCGAATCGCCTCGGCGGGAGAGTTTAGTTTGCTGGCCCATGCATGGGTTCCTCCGATCAATCCCCTGAAAAGAAAACCACCCCCGGTGGGGTCCTGCCGCTGCTCGCCGCCGCGCGGGAAAAGCTGCAGACCAATGATCTCCCCGGAGCCATGGCCATCTATGAGCAGGTGTTGGCGGTCGCGGCCGACCGGTCCGATGTGCTGATGACGATTTCCGCCGATTTGGGCACGGCCGGGCACGTGAGGGAAGTCATCGACTTGCTGGCTCCGATCTACGACGTACAGAAACACGGGGCTGCGGCGGGGCTCAACCTCCTGCAGGCCTTTCTGGCCACGCGCAACGCCGAGGCGGCCCAGCACCTCCTTGATCTGCTGTTTGCGCTACAGCGTCCCGAGCTCGAGAACCGCTTGATCGGTTTTTCCCGCGCCATTACAGAGCTGTTTGTCAGCGAGACGGAAGCCGGGGAACTGGAAGTGCCCGAAAAGAAGATCAGCCTGGTCACAATCAGCAAACCCATCTGGGCCTACGGCTTGGAGGCCCTGCACGAACGGATTCTTCCCCGCCAGACCGGACGGTTGCGTCGCGTGGCTTTTGCCCAGCTTACGTTGCCCGGGCAGGCGGATATTGTGGAACGGTCCACCCGCCCCGAGGAGGAGCAGGGCCGGATGACGCGAGCCGTCGCTTTGTGGCTGGCGGAGACATTTGCCCACAGCGCGGGCTATGATGCCGTCGCGGCCATTGGCTTGGCGGCGCAGGAACACTACGCCTTGTTTCCCCTTGATTGGACGGTGGACAATCTGCGGCAACTCAATGAAACCGGGGGAGCCGGACTGGATTATATCGTATCCGGATCGCTGCGTTCGCGGAACGCCGACTTCGAACTGGGCCTGCGCATCTGGGAGGTGAAGAAATACCGCGAGTTGAAATCGTTCACCATTGCCTACACTCCGGCCACGGCTAACGAGGCGTTGCTCAAGATTCACGGGCAGATGCGTGCTTACATGGAGTGGTCCGCGTTGCCCGCGGGCAACGGGTTGCCTTATGCGCCGCCGGTCGACCCCGTCTCCTACCTGCCGGCGCTCGGAGCGTCGGTTTCACTTTTTCTTGGGGGAAAAGGACTCTTGCCCTCCGCCCATGTGCCGTTGGAGGCGGCCCCCTTTCTCCAGGCGGCGCGCGCGAATCCAGATGATGCCCGCGCCCAGCTCGGACTGGTTTCAGCATTGGGGCGGCTCAAAGCAACTGGGGCCGCAGCAAATGAAGACGCACTGGCGTACGCCCGCGCCTGGCTGGCCTCTGCCGCCGCCCAGGCAGCCGGTGTGACCGGGATCGCGCTGTAGGCGGAGGGCCTTGCGACAGTTGCCTTGCGGCATCAGGCCGCTCTAACAATGATGACCGCCCACCGATTGATCGCGAGGCTTCGCATGTTGGGCGATCCACGCAATGTTGAGGGGCAACGGCGTTTTGGAATTATAACCAAAGGGGAACAGCTCGGGGTCAGGGCGCCGGTTTTGCACCAGATTGCCCGCCAACATCGACGCGATCATGCCCTTGCCCTGCAATTGTAGTCCAGCGGCATCAATGAGGCTATGGTATTGGCAACCTTGGTCGACGATCCGGCCCAAGTCACCCGCCGCCAGATGGAAGAATGGGTGCGGAAGTGCGACAATTGGGGTCAGACCGACGCCATGGCTTTTCTCTTTGCCCGGACGGAGTTCGCGGAGGCTAAGGCCCGGGCCTGGAGCGCGCGAAAGGCGGAATTTGTGAAGCGCAGCGGATTTGCCGTGATGGCCGGCATGGCGGTCCACCGGAAGGAACTGCCCGACAAAGTGTTTCTCGGCTTCCTGCCGGTCATTTCCCGCGAGGCGACAGACGCCAGAAATTTCGTGAAAAAGGCCGTCAACTGGGCACTCCGGCAGATCGGGAAACGCAACCCGCGCCTGCGGATGGCCGCCGTGGCCGAGGCGAAGCGGATTTTGAAACTCGACTCACCTGCGGCGCGTTGGATCGCCCGCGACGCGTTGCGCGAACTCAAGAAAAGGCCCGGCAAAACGCCGGGCCTTCTGAGGTGACCAAATCCTAAAGGGGCGCCCGCTTACGGGTGCTTGGCGTTGTAATAGCCTATGAAATCCGCGGTCAGATCAAGCTCGGGTTTGGCATCAAGCAGGCCGTCACCCAGTTTCGCCGAATCAAAGAGCAGGCTGATGTCCCGTTCCCGCGCAAAAGCGCGCAACTCCTTGCCAATCTCGTTGGCGACGGGCGCCTGGGTTGCCTGGGCACGTTTGTTGTAGGCTTCCTGCGCCGCTTGCTGCCGCGCAGCCAAATCCTGTTGCAGGCGCTGGCCCTCCGCCTGCTTGTCGGCGATGGCCTTGGCATTGACCACGGGATCCATGTTCAGCTTGTTGATTTCGGTGGCGAGCGTCCGGAGTTTTTCTCCCAGCAGGGAAAGTTCACTTTGTGTTCCGCTGAATTCGAGTTCCATCGCCTGGAGAACCTTGACCAACTGCTTGATCCCGGTGGCAGGATCGACAAAGGCGCTGCTGTTGACGTAGGCGACACGGGCGGTCTCAACGATCTTGACCACCGGTTGGTTATGAGGCTGGGCCGAGAGCGAGGCGGTCAGCGCGGCGGCCAGCAAGGGCAACAGGAATAGACGAAAGGATTTCATGGAGAACAGAGCAGTAGATGGCAGCCGGGTATTGGCAAAGTTTAAATTGCACCCGCCCAACCGCGGGCGGCCTTAGC
>JBBIHQ010000099.1:0-9662 GCA_037446975.1 Opitutia bacterium | reverse complement strand
ATGGCCGGCACCAACAGCGGGAGACATTCCGCCACCGCGCCCGGTCGGCCGGGGAGATTGATGATCAGCGAGCGACCGCGGATGCCCGCGGTGGCCCGGGAGAGAATGGCGGTTTTCACCCGCGCGTAGCTTTGCAGCCGCATGATTTCACCGAAACCCGGCAGCTCTTTCTCCAGCACTGCGCGGGTGGCCTCGGGCGTGATGTCGCGCGGCGCGGGACCGGTGCCGCCGGTGGTGAGGATGAGCGGGCAACGGTCTTCGTCCGCGAGCCGGCGCAACGTGGCCTCCAGCATTGTCCGGTCGTCGGGCAGAACCACGCGGGTCCACTCCAGCACCTCGGCAAAATGGCTGGCGGCGAGGCGCTCGATCTCCGGGCCGCTCTCGTCGGCATAGACACCGGCCGCCGCCCGGTCGCTGAGGGTGATGCGCGCCACCTTCATTGCTTGCGTTTCTCGATGACGCGGATGCCGCCGATCGACATGCCTTTGTCCACGGCCTTGCACATGTCGTAGATTGTGAGCGCCGCGATAGAGACGGCGGTGAGCGCCTCCATCTCGACGCCCGTCTTGCCCGTGATGCGGGCCGTGGCGCGGATGGCGATGCCGTCGCGCAAAACCTTGAAAGTGAGATCAGCCCCGGTGAGCGCCAGCGGGTGACAGAGCGGAATGAGAGTGCCGGTGGCCTTGGCGGCCTGCAGGCCGGCGATCTTCGCGACCGTGAGGACATCGCCCTTGGGCAGCGCGCGGGCCCGCAGCAGCCGGATGGTTTGGGGCGAGCAATTGAGCCGGCCTTCGGCGACGGCCGTGCGCTGCGAGTCGGGCTTCAGGCTGACGTCAACCATCTTGGCCCCGCCGCCGGCGTCGAGGTGGGTAAAGGTTTTTGCGGGGCGCTTCGGTTTCATGGGCAGGGAATGAATTCCACGGCTTGGCCGGCGGTGAGGCTGCCGGGTGGTGGCGGCACGGGCAAGAGCGCGTTCGCCCCCACGAGGCCGCTGCTGTCCCCCGAACTGGCAAGAGCCAGCGGCAGGAGCTCGGGAACGCCGTCAACGATTTCGGCGTGACAGGGCCAGAAAGTCTGGCGCGGGCTTGCCGGAGGCAATCGACTGCCGGGCGCCAGACGGCCGGCGAGCCGGGCCGGCGCTTCCGCCCGGCCGGTTTGCAGATGGCGCAGGAGCGGTGCAATGAAGAGTTGAAATACCACCCAGTGCGACACCGGATTGCCGGGCAACGCGAACGCCAGGGTTGTGCCACGGGTGGCGAAAACGAGCGGTTTGCCCGGCCGGAGATTCAAGGCGTGAAAATGCAGGGCGTAGCCAAGTGCCGTCAGCAGCGGTCGGGCGATGTCGTGGTCACCGACGCTGGCGCCACCGGAAACAAGCAGGACGTCATGGGCCGGCAACGCTTCGATCGCGGCGCGAGCGGCCGCCAGATCGTCGGGCTGGCGGACCTGCCCGACCAGCTCGGCCCCGTGGCTCCGGAGCAACGCACCGACGAGGGTCGAATTGCTGTCGCGGATTTGAGCCGCGGTGGGTGTCCGGCCGGGGGAAACGAGTTCGCTGCCGGTGACGAGATGCACGCAACGCGGTGCCCGCGTCACCTCCGGCCGGGTGATGCCGGCATTGGCCAGCGCCGCGAGTTCGGGCGGGCCGAGCCGGGTTCCGGCCGGGACCACGATATCGCCGGCGCGCCGGTTTTCGCCGCGGCGGCGGATGTGGTCAGGGCCGTCGCTTCGCACGATGCGGACAACCTCGCCTTCCCGGGTAACCTCTTCCTGCTTCACCACCCAATCCGCGCCGGCGGGCACCGGAGCACCGGTAAAAATGCGAACGCATTCGCCCGGACCCACTGCGCCGGGAAAAGCCGCTCCGGCCTGACTGGTGCCGATGACCCGGAGCGGGGCTGCGAGGCTTTTTCGTTGCAAGGCGTAGCCGTCCATGGCCGAGGCATCGAAGGGTGGCGAGTCCGCGTCGGCGCTCGCCGCCGCCACCAGGGTGCGCCCGAGCGCCGCGGACAGTGGAACGCGGGTCGCGGCCAGACGCGGCGCGTGAGCCAGAATGGTCTGCCAGGCATCGGACGTGGAAAGCATGCGGGAAAATCTGCCGGGTCGCGGGATTGACGCGGACTAGGTGACGGCGCGCCGGCGCCGGGTCGCGGGTTTTTTCTTTGGCCCCGGCAGCAGGAATGGCGTGTACAGCGCCGCCAGCTTCCTCGGGAAGCGGCCGCTCAGCCTCACGCCGTCGTCGATGGACTCCTGTTTCCGGACCTGACCGGCTGAGTGCAGCTTACCCACAAGGTCGTAACGGTTGTGCGGGATGAGCAGCTCCGCCGATTCATCATCGTCGAGGGCGAGCGCCTCGCAGTGACGCAGCAAAACGTCGAGACCTTCACCGCTGTGCGCGCTGATGAACTGGGCCTCGGGATGCCGCGCCCGCAGGTGGACCAGCGTATTCGCATCCGTCGCGTCGACCTTGTTGAAGGCGGTGATCATCGGCTTGCCGGCGGCCCCGAGCTCACCGAGCACCTCCAGCGTGGTGGCATGGTGCTGCTCGACATTCGGGTTGGTCGCGTCGAGCACATGGATGAGGAAGTCCGACAGGACGACTTCTTCCAGCGTGGCCTTGAAGGCTTCGACGAGCCGGTGCGGCAGCCGGCGGATGAAGCCGACGGTATCGGTGACGAGAAGCGTGCGGCCGTCGGGCAGCGCGAACTGGCGGGTGGTCGGGTCAAGCGTGGCGAAGAGCTTGTCGGCCGCGAGAACATGGGCGCCGGTGAGCTTGTTGAGCAGCGAGGATTTGCCGGCGTTGGTGTAGCCGACGATGGCGGCGCCGGGCACGGGCTTCCGCATGCGTTTGCGGCGTTGGGTGGCGCGGTGCGACATGACTGCGGCCAGCTCGGTCTTCAAGTGGGCGATGCGATCGCGGACCACGCGGCGGTCCTGCTCCAGCTGGGTTTCGCCTTCGCCGCCCAAGGAGCCCTTGCCGCGCTGGCGCGACAGGTGGGTCCAGGCCCGGGTGAGCCGGGGGAGGGAGTATTCCATGCGGGCCAGGGCGACCTGCAACACGGCTTCGCGGGTCTGGGCCCGGTCGGCGAAAATTTCCAGGATGACCTCCTGCCGGTCGATCACGGCCAGGCCGGACTCCTCCTCCCAGTTGCGCTGCTGACTGGGCGACAGTTCGCCGTCGATCACGATCACGTCGGCACCGTCGGCCTTGGCCACCGCAATGAGTTCCGCCGCCTTGCCGCTGCCGGTCAGAAACCGCGGTTGGGGCTGGCGGAGACTGATGAAATTGGTCCGCGTGATGATGAGGCCGAGATTTTCCACCAGCTCCTTCAGCTCACCCAGCAGCTCTTCGCCCTCGCCCGGGGCCATGTCGGGCGTCTGCAGGCCGACGAGCAGGGCGCGTTGCACGGGTTTTTCTTCGAGGGGAAAGTCGGCCATTGGTCTCCCCTCAGTAGCCGGCTGCCGCCGCTAGTCAACTGAAGCTGCGGGGGTCGGCGCCGCCGGCCGCCAAGTTTTTACAGGGTTAGCCCGGCCGGGGAGATTTAATTTGCCAGGCAGGATAGTCTGACAACTGTCTCCATGTCTGGCGCGAACTCGTGCGCGACCGGATTCAGTCACAGCTCAACCCATCGTCTTCGGACACCCAGGCCTGATCGCCATGCGACAAGCACTCTCCAGTCCCCCTACTGCCGCCTGCAGGTCATCCGTTGTCGGACCACTGCGGAGGCGGAGTGAAAAGCATCCTTGATTTTGCGCGGGCGCGCCGGGAACGGCGGCCCATAACCCTGGTTACGGCCTACGACGCGCTCATGGCGCGGATTGTGGCCGAGTCGGAAGCTGACGCCATTCTCGTCGGGGACAGTCTGGCGATGGTGGTTCACGGGCTGCCTTCGACGGTGCATGCCACGCTGGAAATGATGGGCCTGCATACGGCCGCGGTGCGCCGCGGCGCACCCGAGACCGTGGTGATTGCGGACATGCCTTTTCTCTCCCACCGGCTCAGCCGCGACGAGGCGGTGCGCGCCGCCGGGACGCTCATCCAGGCCGGCGCCAACGCGGTCAAGCTGGAGGGCTTGGCCGGTCATGAGGACGTGATCGCGCATCTGGTCGGCAGCGGCATCCCGGTAATGGGGCACCTCGGGTTGACGCCCCAATCCATCAACCAGTTGGGCGGCTATCATCTGCAAGGCCGGTCGGTCGATGAGGCGGCGCGACTGCGGACCGAAGCCACGCGATTGGAGGAACTCGGGGTGTTTTCATTGGTGCTGGAATGCGTGCCCGCTGCTCTGGCCGGAGAGATCACAACGGCGCTTACGATTCCGACGATCGGTATCGGAGCCGGCGGCGGCACTGCGGGCCAGGTACTGGTCCTGACCGATTTGCTCGGCCTGGATGCCAAATTCCGTCCGCGTTTTGCCCGGCGTTATCTCGATGGCCACGGGGAAGTGCTGAAAGCGCTGAATACCTATGCCCGCGACGTGGGCGCGGCCCGCTTTCCTGCTCGCGACGAGGTACTCGCATGAAGGTGCATCACCAGCTGGGCGGGTGGCGCGCGGAGCGGGCCGGCGGTAATTACGCCGGGTGCAGCGTGGGCTTCGTGCCGACCATGGGCGCGCTGCACGAGGGTCACCGGGCACTGCTGGCGCGGGCGCGGGCGGAGAACCAACGCGTCGTCCTGAGCATCTTCGTCAACCCGGCGCAGTTCAACGACCCGAAAGATCTTGAGCAATACCCCCGGACCCTCGAAGCCGATCTGGCGCTGGCCGGCGGACTGGTGGACGACGTCATTGTCCCCGAGGCCGGGGAACTTTACCCGGACCAATATCGTTACCGTGTGACCGAAGACCACATGAGTCGCGAATTGGAAGGCGCGCACCGGCCCGGACACTTCGACGGGGTGCTGACCGTGGTGCTGAAGCTGCTCAATCTCGTGCAGCCGCAGCGCGCGTATTTCGGTGAGAAGGACTGGCAGCAGCTTCAGCTCGTACGCGGCATGGCGGAGGCGTTGTTGCTGCCGGTTGAAATCATTTCCTGTGAAACGGTGCGCGACATCGACGGACTGGCGCTGAGCTCGCGCAACCGGCGGCTGTCACCCGCGGCGCGGCGGCGGGCGGCCCGGTTTCCGCAGGTATTGCGCTCCGAAGCGGTGGCCGCCGACGCAGCCACCCGGCTGCGGGTGGCCGGTTTCGAGGTGGATTACGTGGAGGACCGCGCTGGCGTGCGACTCGGCGCCGTCCGCTTCGAGGGAGTGAGGTTGATCGACAATGTCCGGCTCTAACATTCTCTTTGTCTTCACCGGATCCATCGCCGGCTACAAGGCCTGCGAGGCGGTCTCGCAGCTGGTGCAGCACGGCCACCGGGTGCGCGCCGTGGCCACGGCCTCGGCCCTGAAGTTCATCGGTCCGGCGACGCTGGAAGGCCTGACGGGCGCGGCGGTGGGCAGCGACCTCTTCGCGGCCGGCTCGGCGTTGGAGCACATCACTCTCACCCGTTGGGCGGACGCGGTTGTCGTCTGCCCGGCAACGGCCAACACGATCAACCGGCTCGCGGCGGGTCTGGCGGATGACCTGCCCGGCGCGCTTTTCCTCGCGCATGACCGCACCAAGCCCTGGCTGGTGGCGCCGGCGATGAATCCGGAGATGTGGTCGCATCCGGCCACGAGAGCGGCGGTGGAAAAGTTGAAGACCTGGGGCGTGCGTTTTCTGGCGGTGGGCACCGGCCGCACGGCGTGCGGTGAGGTGGGCGAGGGGCGTCTGGCGGAACCGGCGGAGATCGTGGCCGCGATCGAGGCGGCGGTGGCACGTCCGGTCCGGCGGCTGCGGGTGCTGGTGACCAGCGGTGGCACGGCCGAACCGGTTGACCGTGTTCGGGTTCTGACCAACATCAGTACCGGCGCCACGGGAGCAGGGATCGCGTCGCAGCTCGTCCGCGACGGCCACGACGTCGTGTTGTTGCGGGCGCGCCATGCCGCGCGCCCGGAGGCGCCGTGCCGCGAGGAACTCTTCGGCTCGTTTGCGGAACTCGACGCGGCCCTGACCCGATTATTGGGTGGCGAGGTGTTCGACGCGGCGGTCCATGCCGCGGCGGTGAGTGATTTTGGCATAGAAGTGGCGGCGACGAATGGCGTGACGCGGTCCGCGAGTGCCGCAAAACTCGACTCTGATTCGCCGCCCGAGTTGCGCCTCTTCACGCATCCCAAGCTCGTGGACGACTTGCGGGCCCGCAGCGCCAATCCCCGGCTGACAGTCGTGGCTTTCAAGCTCACCCATGGCGCCGGTGCGGACGAGGCGCAGACGGCCGTGCAAAAACTCTTCGCGCGCGCCCGGGCCGACCTTGTGGTCCACAACGATCTGTCCGCCCGCCGGGCAACCGGCGATTTTCCCGCCGACATCTGGCGGCCCGATGGCACCGTGGCGGCTCATTGCGCGACGCGGGACGAGCTCGCCGCGTCGCTCGGGCAACTTCTCCTCTCCACCGCCGTTTCCACCTGATTCCTCCCATGCTCCTCTGCCTCGATGTCGGCAATACCCAGATCCACGGCGGCGTTTTCGACGGCGAAAACCTGCGCGTCCAATTCCGCAAGACCACCCATCCCGTCGGCTCCTCCGACGAGTTCGGCGTCTTCCTGCGCTCGGTGCTCAGGGAAAACCAGATCGAGCCGGGGGCGGTCCGGCGGGTGGCCATCTGCTCGGTGGTTCCGGTCGTGGCCTATCCGCTGCGCGCGGCTTGCATCAAATATTTCGACACCGAGCCGTTCATCCTGCAGGCCGGCGCCAAGACCGGGCTGCGCGTGCGCTACCGCAATCCGCACGAAGTGGGCGCCGACCGCATTGCCAACGCGATCGCGGCGACCCAACGGCATCCGGGGCGTGACTGCATCGTGGTCGATTGCGGCACCGCCACGACGTTTGACGTGGTGACGGCAAGCGGCGACTACCTCGGCGGGGCGATTCTGCCGGGCGTCGGCGTATCGGCGGAAACGCTTTCCAGCCGGACGGCGCGGCTGCCCTCGGTGGAAATCGCGCGGCCGGAGGTGGCGCTCGGCCGCAGCTCGGTGGAAAGCATCCAGTCCGGCCTGTATTTCGGCCATGTCGGGGCGATCCGCCAGCTGACGGGCGAACTCACCCGCGAGGCCTTTCCCGGCGCCCGGCCGGTGATCATCGCCACCGGTGGTTTCTCGCGAATGTTCGAAAGCGAGAAACTGTTCGATGAAATCGTGCCCGAGCTCGTGCTGTTCGGCCTTCGGTACGCCGAGCAGCTCAACCACGAGCCCGACCAAGGATAACCTACGGCCATGCAACTCACCCTGTTGAAATCGAAACTGCATCGCGCGACCGTCACGGCGGCCGACCTGAACTACGAAGGTTCCATCGCCCTCGGGCCCGAGCTGCGCCGCGCCGCGGGCTTGCTGCTCCACGAACGGGTGGAGATCTACAATTGCAGCAACGGAGCGCGCTTCGCGACCTACGTGATCGGCGGCAACCGACGCGGCGAGGTCATGCTCAACGGCGCAGCCGCCCGTCTGGTGCAGCCGGGTGACGAGGTGATCATCGCAGCCTATGCGAACTTTGAGCCGGCGGAGGCGGCCCGCCACCAGCCGGTGGTGGTATTGTTGGACAAGAAAAACCGGCCGAGGCGCAAAGCCGGTTGAGCCGGTCGGCGGCCAATTTGGCACCCGGATGGGCCAGCTGGTGCGCGAATTGACGCAGCGGTCGGGTGGTAGTAGCTGTGCGGCCGGTGAACCCAGCCGGTCACAGCTTGGAACGCCGTATGCAATAGCTGGGTCTTAAAGGTATGGATTCCCAAAAAATGACCCAGATGTCGCGCCAGGCGGTGCAGGAGGCGCAGAACGAAGCGCACCGCCGGTCGCACAACGAGGTGGAGACGTGGCACCTGCTCGTGGCGTTGCTCGGGCAGGAGGGCGGCATTGTGCCGTCGCTGATCGAGAAACTCGGGCTGACCGTGAGCGCCCTGCAGCTCGCCGCCGACCGGGAGCTGGAGCGCACCCCCAAGGTTTCCGGCGCGGTGGATGTCTCAAAGATTTATGTGACCCAGGCGCTCAATGAAGTGCTGGCCGAGGCGGAGCAGCAGGCGGAGCAGCTCAAGGATGAGTATGTGAGCGTCGAACACCTCTTCCTCGCGCTCCTCAAGGTGGGCAAGCCGGCCGCATTGAAGAGATATTTCGAGAGCTTCGGCCTGGACCGGGCGAAGGTGCTCGAGGAGCTGAAGCAGCTGCGCGGCAACCAGCGCGTGACCTCCGACAACCCAGAAACGACGTACAACGCGCTCGAGAAATACGGCATCGACCTCGTCGCGCAGGCGCGCAAGGGCAAGCTGGATCCCGTGATCGGCCGCGACACTGAGATCCGGCGCGCGATCCGGATCCTTTCCCGCAAGACCAAGAACAACCCCGTGCTCATCGGCGAACCCGGAGTGGGCAAGACGGCCATCGTCGAGGGCCTGGCGCAGCGGATCCTGCGCGGCGACGTGCCCGAGGGCCTGAAGGACAAGACCATTTTCGCCCTCGACTTGGGCGCGCTCGTGGCCGGGGCCAAATACCGCGGCGAATTCGAGGAGCGGCTCAAGGCCGTGCTCAACGAGGTCAAGCAGGCCGGCGGGCGCATCATCCTTTTCATCGACGAGCTGCACAACATCGTCGGCGCCGGCAAGACCGAGGGCGCCATGGACGCGGGCAACCTGCTCAAACCCATGCTGGCCCGCGGCGAACTGCATTGCATCGGTGCGACCACGCTCGACGAGTACCGCAAATATATCGAGAAGGATCCGGCCCTCGAACGCCGCTTCCAGCCGGTCGTGGTCGAGGAACCGACCGTCGAGGACGCCATTTCCATCCTGCGCGGACTGCGCGAGCGCTACGAGCTGCACCACGGGGTGCGCATCCAGGACAACGCCCTCGTGTCCGCCGCCGTGCTCTCGCACCGCTACATTTCCGACCGTTTCCTGCCGGACAAGGCCATCGACCTCGTGGACGAGGCGTGCGCCATGATCCGCACCGAGATTGACAGCCTGCCGACCGAGCTCGACGAGCTGCAGCGTCGGGTCATGCAGCTCGAGATCGAAGAGACCGCGTTGCAGAAGGAGAAGGACGACGCCTCCAAGCGCCGGCTTGCCGAGTTGCGCAAGGAACTCGCCAATGCGAAGGAACAGGCCACCGCGCTCCGTTCCGTCTGGCTCAAGGAAAAGGAATCCCTCGGCCGGGTGCAGAAGGTGCGCGAGGAGCTCGAAGCCACGCGGCTGGAGATGGCCAAGGCCGAGCGCAACTACGACCTGAACAAGATCGCCGAGCTCAAGCATGGCCGCATCCCGCAGTTGGAAAAGGAACTGGCCAAGGCGGAGAAAACCAGTGCGGCAAAGACCACGCTGGTGAAGGAGGAGGTTTCCTCCGAGGAGATCGCCGAGATCATTTCAAAGTGGACGCATATTCCCGTCACCAAACTGATGGAGGGCGACCGCGAGAAGCTGCTGAAGCTCGAGGACGAGCTGCATCAGCGCGTCATCGGCCAGGACGAGGGCGTGCGCCTCGTCAGCGAGGCGATACTGCGGGCCCGCGCCGGCATCAAGGATCCGCGCCGGCCCATCGGCAGTTTCCTGTTTCTTGGCCCGACCGGCGTCGGCAAGACCGAGCTGGCCAAGACACTCGC
>JBBIHQ010000098.1:0-9902 GCA_037446975.1 Opitutia bacterium | reverse complement strand
CGCAGACAGAGGTTGAGCGCCTCGGTGCAGCCGATGGTGACCACCAGTTCGTCGTGGGCGAGCGGCACGCCCCCCTGGAGGTAGCGCCGGGAAATCTCGCGGGTCAACGGCTCATAGCCCCAGTTAAGTGTGAAGCGGCTGATAAGCGTCGGATCACGGCGGGCGACGGAACCGAGGAGCCGGGCCAGCTTCTTGTTGGGGAAAAGGCTGTGGTGCGGGCAGGCGGCGCCGAACGGCATGAAGTCGTTGCTGGCGGAACGTTCCATGACTTCCGTGGTGAGGTCCTTGACGCCGACGTACGACGGCTTGGCCATCGGCCGGGCCATGCGCGGTTCCGGGCTGAGGCTGGGCGGGCGCGGGCGGACATAATAGCCGGACTGCGGCCGGGCCTCGAGGAAACCGCGGTTTTCCAGCACGGTGTAGGCTTGGAGGACAGTCGCGATGCTCACCCCGCGCTGGAGCGACATGCGCCGGACGGAAGGCACGCGGTGGCCCGGGCGCAGGGTGCTCTGCTCGATGAGCGATTGCAGCGAGCCGGCCAGCTCGGCGTAGAGCGGCTGGGCTAGCGCGGCGAGGGCGGGCTTCGCGACAGGCGAGGGAAGCGTCTGGTTCATGGCGTGGAACTATGGGACCAAGGGTAGTGGAAATCGGGTTAACCGGGCAGCAGCAGCCCGGGCAAATTGCCACCAGCACAGTCAGACAGTATGGGTACTGTCTCAGTTACAGTTTACAAACGAATAGTTGAACCGGGGATTCAGACATCGATTTCGCCGCGAAGATAAAGGACGGCGTGGCCGGCGATGCCGACCCGGTCGCCGCGCAGTTCGCACCACAGCACACCGCCGCGGGGGGAAAGTTGCCGGGCATGAAGCCTGTTCTTGCCGAGCCGCTGGGCCCAATACGGAATCAAGGCGCAATGAGCCGACCCGGTGACCGGGTCCTCGGGTACGCTCACTTGGGGCGCGAAGAAACGGGATACAAAATCGCAGTCAACGCCGGGGGCGGTGACGATCAGCCCGCGGCCGCCCAATGCGGCAATCTTGGCCAGGTCCGGTTCCAAGGCTTCAACGGCCACCGCGTCAGGCAGCACGGCGAAAAGGTCGAATTTGGTGCGCCCAAGCCACTGCGGAGTCTGCCCGATGGCAGCGGTCACGTTGCACAGAGCGCTCGATTCCGGTGCCGGCGGCATCGAGGGGAAGTCCAGTTCGAGCATCTCCCCTCGTCGGCTGACCGTCAGCGGTCCGCTTTTGGAATCAAAAGTGACCGAGTTGCCGGGCTGGTTGAGCGGGGTGAAAAGCGCAAACGCGGTGGCGAGCGTCGCATGGCCGCAGAGGTCGACTTCCGCGCCCGGGGTGAACCAGCGGAGCTGAAATCGGGCGACATCCGTCCTCACCACGAAGGCAGTTTCAGCCAGACCGTTTTCGAAGGCGATGTTCTGCATGGTCGTGTCCGGCAGCCATCGGTCGAGCAAGACGACGGCGGCGGGATTGCCGTGAAAAGTTTTGTCCGTGAAGGCATCGACCCAGTAAAGCGGGAGGTTCATGGCGGGAGTGTAGCAGAGCCTTTGGCCTTGCCTAGGGACAGTGGCCCTTGCGCGGGCCGATACAGTGGCGTGCCGGCCGCGTTCTAGCGGTATTGGGTCAGGGCCTTCCCGGTGAGCCGGCAGATCCGCCAGTCCTCAAGCGGCGTGGCGCCCAGGTTGCGATAAAATCCCTTGGCGGGCTCGTTCCAGTCGAGCACCGACCATTCCATGCGGCCGCAGCCGCGGGTGTTGGCAATCTTCGCCAAGTGGAGCAACAGGGCCCTGCCGATGCCACGTTTGCGAAATTCGGGCCCGACATAAAGATCCTCCAGATAGAGGCCGGGCTTGGCGAGAAAAGTGGAGTAGTTGAAGAAATAGAGCGCAAAGCCCGCCGGTAGGCCGTCCTCCTCGGCGATGACGACATGGGCGGCGGGTGGGCGGCCAAAAAGCGTCCGTCGCAGCGCCTCCTCGGTGGCGATCACTTCAGGCAGCAGTTTTTCGTAGATCGCGAGGTCGCGGATGAATTTCAGGATGAGCGGGGTGTCGTCGGGCGTGGCGGTACGGATCGAGCAGGACATGGACGAATCCCTACGACACCGCCTTGGCCGATGCGAGCGCATCGTGAAAACGGGCCGCCGGCTGCGCGTAAAAAACTAAAGGCCTGTATTTTACGGCATTGCGGGAGCAAACGGGACGGGTCAATGTCCCAACCAGTATCCATTCCATATGAAATCAACCACCCAGATATCCACGCTCTCTTTCCGCCAGTTTTTTGTCGCTCTGCTGGCGGCAGCCGCCCTCGCCATCCTGCCGGGTTGCATCGTGGCGGCAGCCGGAGCCGGTGCCGGAGCCGTGGCGTACGTGCGCGGTGAACTTGATACCACGCTGACCACGGATTACAGCAAAGTCGTCGAGTCGGCTCGCGACTCGATCAAACAGCTCGAATTCGCCAAGGTCAGCGACAACAAGGACGCGCTCAAAGCGGTGATTGTGGCCCGTACCGCACTCGACAAGAAAGTGGAGATCACGATCACCAACACCGGCAAGAAGCTGACCAACATCAAGATTCGGGTTGGAATCTTTGGCGACGAGCAGCTTTCGATGGCCGTCCTCGACAAGATCAAAGCCGGTCTTTGAACGGCCCTTCTGGCGCGCTCAAAGGCGGGCAAGATGCAGGATTGCAAAGCGCAGCGGGGACCCTGATATCAGGGGGCTCATCATTCCATGCTGCGTAAGCTAATTTCCAAAATCCGGCAGTCCTTCAAGAAGGACGAGAAACACCCCGACCCCAAGCCGGCCCATAAATCCGGCAAACCCGCGCCAAGGGGCGGCGAATTCCGGCCCGAACGACGCGGGGGCGGTCATTCCCCCAAAGCCGCCGGCCAAGGCCGCCATCCGGCGCCGGCCCACACCCCTTCAAAGCCGGCCTATGCCCGGAGCCAGGAAGCCCGGCCGGCGCATCCACCGCGCCCGGCCGCCCACGTTTCCCGCGCGGTTCACCCGCCCAAGCCCTTGCCGGAAGTGCCGAAGATGGACACGCCGTTCACGGCGCTCGGCCTCAATGATCGGCTCGCCTTTGCGGTGCAGGAGATGGGTTATGCCGTGCCGACGCCAATCCAGGTGCAGGCGATCCCGGCGATTCTCGCCAATCGCGACGTCATCGGCTCGGCGCAGACGGGCACCGGAAAAACCGCGGCCTTTGCGCTGCCCATCCTGCAGCATCTTGGGCACCACGGTGCGTTGCGGGTTCTGATTCTCGAGCCAACCCGCGAGCTGGCCGTGCAGGTCGAGGAGGCGTTCAAGAACTTCGCCAAATTCACGGATCTGCGCATCACGGTGGTTTACGGTGGCGTGGGTTACGGCAAGCAACGCGAGGATCTCGCCCATGGCATGGATGTGCTCGCCGCCACGCCCGGCCGGTTGCTCGATTTCATGGAACAGGGCGATGTTCGTCTCGACCACATCGACATCCTCGTACTCGACGAGGTCGACCGGATGCTCGACATGGGGTTTCTGCCGGACGTGAAGCGCATCGTGCAGAAAGTCCCGCGGGAACGGCAGACGCTGTTTTTCACCGCCACCCTGCCGCCGGAGATCGAGCAACTGGCCGCCTGGGCCTTGCGGGATCCGTTCAAGATCGCCGTCAGCCGGGAGCGTTCGACGGCCGAGACGATTTCCCACGGATTCTACCCGGTGGTGCAGGCGCAGAAGTTCGATCTGCTCGTTCACCTGTTGGAACAGACCCAGTACAAGAGCGTGCTTATTTTTTCCCGGACCAAGTCCGGGGCCGATTATGTGGCCAGCCGACTCAAGCATGAGGGCCACACCTGTGCCGTGATGCATGCCGACCGCAGCCAGCAGGAGCGCACCGAGGCGCTGAAAGGTTTCAAGTCCGGCAAGTTCGAGGTCCTGGTCGCGACCGACGTCGCCGCGCGCGGCCTCGATATCGCGGGGGTTTCGCACGTCATCAACTTCGACGTGCCGGAAAATCCCGAGGATTACGTCCACCGCATCGGCCGCACCGGCCGGGCCCAAAACACCGGGGACGCCTTCACGCTGGTGACCGAGGAAACCTGGCGCGACGCCCGCTCCATTGAGCGGTTCATCGGAATGACGATCGAGTGGAAGAAGGTTGAGGGCTTCAACTACACCTACTCGGGCATCTTCGACGGTGGCGGGATGCCGCAACTTGCGGCGCCCAAGCCGGTCAGCCGGCTCACCCGCGGAATGCGGCGCTAAGAAACCTGCGTCCTTTTGGCCGCGGTTGCGTCTGCCTTGGTTGAACCCGATTCAACCATGAACCAACCCGACGCAGAAACCGTTAAGGATTATGTGCGTGAGCGCTACGGCGCCCTCGCGGAACAGGACACCCCCGGCGACTGCGGCTGCAAGGCCACCGGTTGCTGCCTGGGCTCCGGAGCCTCGGCGAAGGAGGCTGGGGGCAAAGCTGATACCTACGCTTCCCAGCTTGGTTACAGCGCCGCCGATCAGGCTGCGGCACCTGCGGGCGCCGACCTTGGACTCGGTTGCGGCAATCCGCTGGCGATTGCCGGCATCAAACCCGGTGAGACTGTGCTGGATCTGGGCAGCGGTGCCGGCTTCGACGCCTTTCTGGCCGCCCGCCAGCTGGCCGGCACGGGCCGGGTCATCGGCGTTGACATGACCGCAGCCATGGTGACCAAGGCCCGCCGCAACGCGGCCAGGTCGGGATTTTCCAACCTCGAATTCCGGCTGGGCGAGATTGAGGCGCTGCCGGTCGCGGACGCCACGGTGGACCTCATAATCTCCAACTGTGTGATCAACCTGTCGCCCGAGAAACCGCGGGTTTTTGCCGAGGCTTTCCGGGTGCTGAAATCCGGCGGGCGGCTGGCGATCTCGGACGTGGTGGCCACCCAGCCGCTGCCGGACGAGATCCGGGCGCAACTGCCGCTCATCGGGGCGTGCATCGGTGGAGCCTCCTTGGTGGACGAACTGCGGGTGACGCTGGGCGCGGCGGGATTTGTACGCGTGGCGATCGACCTGAAGGGTGCCTCACGAAAATTCATCGCCCAGTGGGGAAAGGATCCGCGGGTTGCGGACTATCTGGTATCGGCCATTATCACGGCGTATAAGCCCTAGCATGACCGCTGCCACCGATGTCGCGATCGCCCGGCCCGTCCTGGCGTTTGACGCCGGGGTGCTCGAGTTCGCACCGCGCCTGCGGGCGTTTATCCGCCGGCGGGTGCGGAACGAGGCGCTGGCGGACGACCTGGCGCAGGAGACGTTGCTGAAGGTTTACCGTTCCCGGGCCACGCTGCGCGACGACACAAAGCTCGAAGCCTGGCTTTATCAGATCGCCCGCGGAACCATCATCGACCATTACCGCCGGCAGCGACCGCAGGTGGAACTGCCGGCGTCGCTGGCCGGTGAAAGCCCGGACGAGATCCAGGCCCTGCGCGCGCGGGTCCTCGTCTCGATGAGACGATTTCTCGAGGAATTGCCGGAGGCGTACCGCGAACCGGTGCGCCTGGCGGAGCTGGAAGGTCTGCCCCTGGCGCGCATCGCGCTGCGCCTCGGGCTTTCGCTGACCGCCGTCAAGTCCCGCGTGCGCCGGGGCCGGGCCCGGCTGCGCAAGAAGCTCCAGGACTGCTGCCGGTTCGAGTTCGACCGGCTCGGGCAGGTCATCGGTTACGAGCGGCGCCGGTTGCTCTGCTGCCGGAACTGACCCCGTGAAACATCGGGGTGACGCGGAAACTTGGCGCTTGTTTCATATTCCTATTTGGGAATATAGTTTCGGGCCATGGAACTGGTCCGGATCTACGAATGCCTGTGCGACGCCACCCGGTTGCGCATCTTGAACCTGCTGGCGCAGGGGCCGTTGTGCGTCTGCCATTTCCAGGAAGTGCTGGGCGAGCCGCAGGTGAAGATCTCCAAGCACCTGGGTTACCTGCGGGCGCGCGGGCTGGTGGCGGTGGAGCGCACCGGCAACTGGATGGTCTATGAGCTGTCGGCGCGGCGTTCGCGGGAATTGGAGGCCAATCTGGCGTGCCTGCAGGATTGCGCCCGGGAGAGTCCCGTTTTCCGGCGCGACCTGGCCCGGCTGAGAAAGCGGGCGAAAGAGTTTGCGGCCAGCAGTCCGTGCGGCTGCGCCTGACCCGATTTCATGCACCACCAGTCACCGTTCAAGGTCCTCATTCTCTGCACCGGCAATTCGGCGCGCAGCATCATTGGCGAATACCTCCTGCGCGAAAAAGGCCGGGGCCGGTTCGAGGTGCACAGCGCCGGGGCCAAGCCCGCGGGGCGGGTCAATCCGCTCGCGGTGCGCGTGCTGGCCGGGAGATACGGCCTCGATGCCAGCGCTGCGCGCTCGAAATCGTGGGACGAGTTCAAGGACGTGAAGTTCGATTTTGTCATCACGGTGTGCGACAATGCCAGGGAGTCGTGTCCGATCTGGCCGGGGCAGCCGGTCGTGGGCCACTGGGGTTCGCCTGATCCCGCGGCGGCCGCCGGCACGGCAGAGGAAAAATACCGGGTGTTCGTGGACGTGGCCTCGCAAATCGCGCGGCGGGTGGAGCTGTTTTGTGCCTTTCCGGATGAAAGACTCGCCAGCTTCAAGGTGCGGGATCTGGAGCATATTGCCACCGGGACCAACCGGGCGGGCGAGGATTCAATGGCCCGGTGAACACGGAGAAACACCCGTTACTGGGGCGGTTGTCGTTTCTCGACCGCTACCTGACGCTCTGGATATTTCTGGCCATGGCCGCCGGCCTGCTGGCCGGGCGCTTTCTGCCGGCGGTCCCGCACACGCTCACGGCTTGGAGCGTGGGGACGACGTCCGTGCCGATCGCCCTCGGCCTGATCATCATGATGTACCCGCCGCTGGCCAAGGTCCGCTACGAGGAACTCGGCGACGTCTTCCGCGACCGGCGGGTGCTGGGGCTGTCGCTGCTGCAAAACTGGCTGGTCGGCCCGGTGCTGATGTTCGGCCTGGCGGTGATTTTCCTGCGCGATCAGCCGGAATATTTTGCCGGACTGGTGCTGATCGGGTTGGCGCGTTGCATCGCCATGGTGATCGTCTGGAACGATCTCGCGGGCGGCAGCCGGGAATATTGCGCGGGCCTGGTGGCCTTCAACGCGTTGTTCCAGGTCTTTTGTTTCGCTCCGCTGGCGTGGCTGTTTCTGAAGGTTTTGCCGCCGCTGATCGGCGTGCAGCTTGGAGTTCTGGATCTTTCAAGTGTCACCATTCCCAGCGTGGCGAAAAGCGTGTTCATCTACCTGGGGATTCCTTTTCTGGCCGGCTGGTTGGGGCGGTTCTGGCTGCGGCGCGGACCCGCGGGCACGGCGTGGTACGACAAGAAGTTCATCCCGTTCGTCAGCCCGTTCACGCTCGGCGCGCTGCTCTTCACGATCTTCGTCATGTTCAGCCTGAAAGGTGAAACCGTGTTGCGCATTCCGCTGGATGTCCTGCGCATTGCGCTGCCGTTGCTGGTCTATTTTGCGATCATGTTTGGCGCGACTTTCTGGATGAGCGCGCGGGTGGGCGCCGACTATGAGCGGGCGGCAACGCTGGCATTCACGGCGGCGGGCAACAATTTCGAGCTGGCCATCGCGGTGGCGGTGGGAGTCTTCGGCCTTGCTTCAGGGGCGGCTTTTGCCGCGGTGGTCGGACCGCTGGTCGAAGTCCCCGCGTTGATTGGTCTCGTGAGCGTGGCCCTGAGGTGGAAACGCCGGCTGGCGGCGCGCCCATCCGGCGGGAATTGAGTTGCACACGACCCGGTGGCCGCTTCGCTGCGCCCAGCGCATGAAACTCGACCTTCCCGCCGGCGAATTCGCCGGCTACATCTTCGACCTCGACGGCACGCTGGTGGACACCATGCCGCTGCATTACCGGGCGTGGAACCGGGCCATGCAGCTGGCCGGGCTGAAGGAGGAACTGAGCGAGGATTTGTTCTATTCACTGGGCGGCATGCCGACGGTCAAGGTGGCTGCGGTTTTTGCGCAGCACTACGGGCTCACGATCGACGTTGAGAAGGTGTTTCACCAAAAGGAGGCGCTGTTTTTGGAACTGCGGACCGAGATGCGGTTGATCGATGCGGTGGTGGCGGTGGCGCGGAAAGCCCGGGGGCACATTCCCCTGAGCGTGGCGTCGGGCGGTCCGCGTGAGGTCGTGCGGCACACCCTGGAACTGATGAAGCTGGCGGAGTTGTTTCCCGTCGTCGTGACGCCGGAGGATGTGCAACAGGGCAAACCGTCGCCGGAAATGTTTCTGCTGGCGGCAAAGAAAATGGGAGTGGCACCCGGGAAATGCCTTGTGTTCGAGGATGCCGAACCGGGCATCCAGGCCGCGGAAGCCGCCGGGATGAAATGGGTGCGCGTCTCGAGCCGGCGACCGGCCGGGCGGTCAGGCTGAGCGGCTGCTTTTGATTTGAACCGGAGGCCGTGAAGCGGTGGGCTGGGCGGATGACTTTTGCCGAGCTCGCCAACCCGGGAATCCTGAAACAGCCGGTATACGAGCCCGGCAAGCCGATCGAGCAGGTGGCGCGCGAGCTCGGGCTGGATCCGGCCGGAATCATCAAGCTGGCGTCGAACGAGAATCCCTTCGGGCCGTCACCCAGGGCGGTGGCGGCGGGGGAGCGGGCGTTGCGGGAGGCGCAGCTGTATCCCGATGGCGGCTATTACGCGTTGCGCCAGAAACTGGCCGCAAAATGGAAACTGGGCATGGACCAGTTCATCGTCGGCGACGGCTCGAACGAGCTGCTCGAGTTGTTGGGCCACGCTTTTCTTGCACCGGGGCGGGAGAGCGTGATGCACCAATCCTCATTTGTCATCTACAAGCTCGTGACGCTCATGTTTGGCGCGACTCCGGTGGAGGTGCCGTTGGTGAATATGCGGCAGGACTTGCGGACGCTGGCGGCGGCGGTGACGCCCCGCACCCGGCTCGTGTTCCTGGCGAGTCCGGCCAACCCGGTGGGCGTGGCCAATTCCGAGGCGGAGATTGTCGGGTTGGTGCAGGCGTTGCCGGCGCATGCCATTTTGGTGTTCGACGAAGCCTATGCTGAATATGTGGAACAGGCGCCCGACCTGCGTCCGTTGATCGCCGCTGGACGCAAGGTGATCTGCCTCCGGACATTTTCAAAAATCTTCGGCCTGGCTTCGTTACGCGTAGGCTACGGTTACGGCGCGCCGGAGTTGATCGCGATTCTCCAGCGGGCGCGGCAGCCGTTCAATGTCAGCGGCGTGGCGGCGGCCGCCGCTGCAGCCGCGCTGGACGACCATGAATTTGTGGAGAAATGCCGACGGGAAAACCGGGCGGGCATGACGCAGTTGGAGGCGGGCTTCAAGAAACTCGGGCTGGAATTCGTGCCGGGTACGGGGAATTTTGTGCTGGCAAAGGTCGGAGACGGCGCGGCCGTCTTCGGAGCGTTGCAGCAAAAGGGCGTCATCACCCGACCGGTCAAACCATACGGCCTGCCGGAGTGGCTGCGGATCACGGTCGGCACGCGCGCCCAAAATGAACGGTTGCTGGCGGCGCTGGCCGAAGCGCTGAAGTAGCTCGCCACGACCGTTGGCTGCATGCCGGTTGCCACCGGTGGCTGGTTATCGCTTGGCGGCGGCCCGCTGCAGCCGGTCGTTGATGGCAGCGGCCAGTCCGTCGCCATCCTCCGGCAGCGCCTCGATCCAGATCAGCCGGTGGAGCCCGCGATCGGCCTGCCGCAGCACCCGGTAGAGATTGCGGGCGACATCCGCCAGAGAGGACCGTTCGCTCAGCCAGTAAATGTTTTCCGCCGCCGGCCCCGCGGGCTTCCGCAGACATATTCCCGCGATGTCCGGCGGCAGTTTCGTCCAGCGGCGCTTGATGACCAGCGGCGTGTGCGGGCTGTAGTGCTGGGGCAGCGTCCCG
>JBBIHQ010000097.1:0-10433 GCA_037446975.1 Opitutia bacterium | reverse complement strand
TGCCGCCTCTTCAGACCGGCCCGCTTGCTGCAGGGCTACGCCGAGATTGTAGTGGGCGTCGGCATAACCGGGCGCCAGTTGCACCGCTGTGCGTAGCTGGGTGATCGCCTCGTCAAGGCGACCGGCGCCAGTCAGCGTGAGTCCGAGATTGTTGTGAAAAAGTGCGAGGTCGGGCCGGAGCCGGACCGCCTCGGCGAACGCGGCGAGAGCCTCGTTCAGCTTATCCAGTTGATAGAGCGCCGAGCCGAGGCTGTTCCAGATTGCCGCCGAACCGGGAGAATCGCGCAGAGCCTCCTGGTATTGGGCGATTGCTTCCTGGTCCTCGCCGTTGTCGTGCAGCGCCCGGCCGAGATTATAGTGTGCCTCCACTGAATCGGGCTTAAGGCGGAGCGCGGTCCGGTATTGGGCGATGCCTTCCGGCCTCCGTCCGAGCTGCACCAGGACGTTGCCGAGGTTGTTATGGACCTCCTCGTTATCCGGCTGGATCTGCAACGCCCGTTCGAATTCGGCGGCCGCATCCGCTGTGCGACCGGCGCGGGCGAGGGCCGTGCCCAGATTATTGTGGGCGTCGGCGTAGCCGGGCTTGAGCCGCAGCGCCGTCTCATACTCCGCGATCGCCTGCGGCAGACGGTCGGGAAGCTTGGCAAGGGCGAAGCCGAGATCGTTGTGCGCTTCCGCAAACTGGGGGCCGGCGGGATTGTCCTGCAGTGCAGCCTCGAGGTGGGAGATTCCGTCGGCCAGCCGGCCGGGCGTGTTGACCAAAGCCCAGCCAAGATTGACGTGGGCCTCGCGCATGCCGGGCAGGAGACGCAACGCAGTTTCAAACTCGGCAACGGCATCCGCTGTCCGGCCGGGAAGCTTGGCGAGCGCATTTCCCAGATTGTTGTGCACGTCGGCCGAATCGGGTTTGAGCCGGACCGCCTGCTCCAGATGCGTGATCGCCTCGGTTTGCCGGCCGGCGTCGGTCAGGATCAGGCCCAGGTTATTGTGGGCCATCCAGCTGTCAGGGTTTCGGGCGAGGGTGGTCGAATACAGTGTGCGATCGTCGCGATAGATGCCGCATTGGCGCCAGGTCAGGACAAACAAAACCACGAGCACGGCGCCGGCGGCTCCCGCGACGGTCATGCCGGCCGCACGTCGCTGCACGCCGCTGAGTCGCTGGACCAGTTGTTGGGCCAGGCTGGCCGCGCCTTCGGTGGCGAAGGCGATGATCCCCAGGCACGGCAGATATTGCCAGTGATCGGCCACATAGGAGAACACGAACGGGTAGACATGGAAAAAGCCGAGGGCCGGGAAGAGCGAGCCGGCGAAGAAGAGCAGGGAAAGCAGCGGGGCCCGGTTCCATCTTCTTAGGCGCCAGAGTGCCGCAAGGACGGCTGCGAGTCCGATACAGCCGAGAGTCCAGGGCCAGTCGGTGGTGACCTGCCATCGTGGATAGCAGAAGATCAAAGGCGACGGCCAAAGGAGTTTGCCGAGGTAGAACCAGATGTCCCGACTGGCGAGAAAACATCTTTCGAGCCCGGTCAGGTCATACGCGACGTTCCGGGCCCCGATATATTTCCACTCCACCCAGGCGGTGAAGAGACCCGCGCCTGCGCCGATGAAGAACCACGGCAGCAAAGGCAGGACGTCGCGGCGCCACGAGAGACGGCCCCGCTGCCATACGAAGATAAGCAACAAGGCGGCTGGTAAGGTTGCCGTCACCGATTTGCTGAGCAGCGCGAGCGCAAAGAAACCGAGGGCCAACGCATACCAGCGCCAGTTGCGGTCGCGGTCGAAGCGCAGGTAGGCGACGGCGGCCAGCAAATAAAACACCAACGAAAGGGTGTTCTTTTGCTCCGAGATCCAGGCGACCGACTCGACACAAACCGGGTGCAACGCGAAGACCGCTGCGGCCAGCCACTCGACGCCCGGGACCCGGGCCGATCCACCGTCCGACGGCCGGATGCGGGCCAGGATCAGTGCGAACAGGCAGGCGGCCGTTGCATGCAGGCCGACGTTGAGCAAATGATAACCAAGCACCGAGTCGCCCCACAGGCGGTGCTCCAGCCAAAACGCGCTGTGGAGCACCGGATAATACTGCTGGGTCGCGCCGAGGTGGAACCAGATTTGACCCAACCCCGACCAACTGCGAAGGGCCGGCACGGTGACGTGTGCGGCATCATCCCAGAGCAATCCCCCTTTGAGCGCGGGATAGTAGGCCATAAAAGTGGCGCCAAAAAGCGTCAGGAAGAGGATCGGCACCGGGGGTGCGGTGTCGGTTGGGGCGGGTGATCGAGGTGAACCGGCCAAAAGCATCGGGAAAGACGAAGGCTAACGTCCGTGGTGGAAAATTCATAAAGAAATCATTGTGGCAAGATTCGACCATCCGGCTTTTTGACCGGCCGGATCGGCTGCCGGCTGGCCATGCGCCGGTCGGGGACGACCCTGGCAGGTTTTTGGCGGGCGAGGTTTAAAGATTGAGGCGTCCTTCCGGCTGAGCCTATGCTCAATACAAACATTCACCCATGCAAATTCCCTCCCGACTCATTCGATTGATCACGTGTCTGGTAATGCCCGCTGTCATTTCGGCGCGCAGCACGGCCGCGACACCCAGCCTGGCCGATTTCCAGGCGATGGCAGCACACGCCAACAACAGCCTCGTCCTGCCGGTGTACCCCTTGACGGTTGCGGACGTCCACAGCCAGGCGGACAGCGCCATCAAGACCGCCGACACAGCGCTGACGGCGCTGGCCGCGCAGGACCCGGCGAAACTTGATTTCGCCAACACCTTCGCCGCCTTTGACGGCATCACGGCCAAGGTCACCGACGTCTACCTGGTTCTCGGAACCGTCGCCGAGTCCAGTACCGACAAGGCCATGCGCGACGCCGCCAACGACATGTCGGTCAAATTGCAGGAATGGGGTGTCGGGCTTGATTACCGCGAAGACCTGTACCGTGCGCTCAAGGCGGTGGCCGAGGCCAAGCCAAAACTTGACGCCCAGCAACAGCGGCTGGTCGACGAGCAGATGCGCACGTATCGCCGCGCCGGCTTGGCGCTGCCTGCCGCCGAACGCGCCGAGGTCGAGCGTTTGCGCAAGGACCTGGCCGGCCTGAACACCCAGTTTGCCGTCAACATCAACGAGGTCCAGGTGCCGCTCGACTTCACCGCCGAGGAGCTGGCGGGGCTGCCCCAGAGTTTTCTCGACACTCCCGGAATGAAACAGCCGGACGGTCGCTACCGGGTGATGGCCAACGTGACGTGGCAATACCAGACAGTTTCGGAGAATGCCGACAATCCCGAGGTGCGCCGCCGCATGATGGTCGCCCGCTACCAGCTGGCCCGGGAAACCAACACGCCGGTGCTCAGCAAGCTGGTCGTCCTGCGCGCCGACATCGCCCACCGTCTGGGGTACGCCGATTGGGCCGATTACCAGACGGAGACCCGCATGGTCAAAACCGGTGCCGCAGCGCTCAAGTTTGAAAATGACCTGGTGGCGGGGTTGCAGCCGAAATATGCGGCGGAAATGGAGACGCTCCGGCAATTGAAGGTGGCGCAGACCGGGCGGGCCGATGCCCAGTTGGAGCGTTACGATGTCCGCTATTACACCAACCGGCTCAAGAAGGAGAAGTACGCCGTCGATGCGGAAGCGCTGCGGGTTTATTTCCCCTACCAAGCAACGCTGGAGGGCATGTTTGCCATCTACCAAAAGATCTTCGGCCTGAAATTTACCGCGGTGGAACCGCCCTATGTGTGGGCGCCGGGCGTGCAGCTTTATGTGGTACAGGACTCCGCCACCCGCGTGCCGATGGGCGCCTTCTACCTCGATATGTTTCCGCGTGAGGGGAAATTCAACCACTTCGCGTGCTTCACCCAGAAGAATGGCGGGTACACGGCCGAGGGCCACTATGATCTCCCGGTGGCCGCGCTGCTCTGCAATTTTCCGGCCCCGTCCGCGGACAAGCCATCGCTGCTCAAGCATGCTGATGTGGAAACCCTGTTCCATGAATTCGGCCACGTGATGCACCACCTGCTCAGCCGATCGCGCTTTGTGGCCCAGACCGGCTTTGCCGTGCCGCAGGATTTTGTCGAGGCGCCCTCGCAGATGCTCGAAAACTGGGTGTGGGACAAGGCGGTGCTCGACACCTTTGCCGCCGACTATCGCGATTCGACGAAGAAGATTCCCGCCGAGACCATCGCCGCCATGGTGGCTGCCCGTCAGGCCACCGAGGGCTGGAACGAGCGCCGGCAGCTCTCGATTGGACTGCTCGACCTCGGATTGCACACGCTGTCGCCGGATGACGCCTGGCTGGCTGACGTGGTGAAGATGTCCAACGACACGGTTGCCCGGGTGACGATTGCCCCGCCGCCCGACACGTTCTGGGCCGCATACATCGGGCATCTGGCCGGCTATGATGCGGCCTATTACGGTTATCTTTGGGCCAAGGTCATTGCCATCGACATGGCCAGCGAGTTCAAGAAAGCCCCCGGCGGTTTCCTTGATGAGAAGGTTGGCCGCCGGTTGCGCGACGAGGTTTACGGCGTCGGCAACACCCGCGACGTGGCGGAATCGGTCGAGAAATTCCTCGGCCGGCCGCGCTCGCAGGAACCCTTCCTCGAATACGTCGGCATCAAGAAGTAAGGTTTGTCATCGGTCGGGATCGTTTGTCTCGCGTGCAGCCGCGGGGACAAACCCCGGGCCGCGGGCACGCGGCAACGGAGCTGAATCCGGCGCGGGGTCACAGCCAATGTCACTTTTCGCGTGACATCGGCTGCTGGCTGACCCGGAAGTTCCGGATCAGCTGGTGGCTGTGCACCGTGCGGAAGCCGAACCAGCCGGCCGTGAGCGGAGCCGGATCGTGCCACGAGAAAAGCACTTCGCCATCGCGGCGGTATTCGATGGTGCCGTCGCGGACGGAGATTTCGATGTGGTAGCTCCGGTTCGGCTGAAGCAGGGATTTATTGTCGCGCAAGTCGTGCTCCGGCAACAGCGGCTTGGTGCCGTCGCCCGCATAGCGGCGGAAGCGCGTGGTCGTGTTTTCGTTGCCACCCAGCCCGACGTAGTATGTGCGGAGCGAATCATAGTCTTCGAATCTGCCCGTGCGGCCGTGCGCGGTCGCAAACGGACAGCCGTCGACCGACCTTGCGTCGGTGGCCATCCAGAAGCAGTTCAAATCCGAGACACGGTCGTGCCGGCCGCCGGCGAAAACGATTGTGACGTCGTAACTGATGGTGACCGGTGCCGTCAGTTTCTCCCGATACCACACGGTGCAGCCGCCGGCGTCCGCGATCTCAAGCTCGCCGTTTCGGGCGGCTACCGTACCGCCGGGCATTTGTTCGGCGATCCACGGGCTGGACTCAGCCGCCAGCGCAGCGCAGCCGGACAGGCCGAGAAGGAGCAGCACGGCGAGTCGAAACATCGGCGACTTTGTATTGCAGCCCGACATGGCAATGAGCGACGGGCAGACCTAGACCGATTCCAGCAGCTTGTAGAGGCGCGCAACCATCTTTGTCGCGTCTTCAAGCAGGCCCGCGGAGATGAGCGCGTTGTCCAGAATCTGCTCGGCGACCAGCTTGGCCTTTTCCGGTGCGCTGCCGTGGGTCTCGGACAGGCGTTTCATGACGGCCGAACGCGGGTTGATCTCCAAGTTCACCCGCAGCGGCGCGTCGGCGCCGTCCTTGTTCATGGCTTTCATCATGCGGCGCATGTGGGGCGACATGAATTTGTCGGCGTTGAGCGCGAGCGCGGGTGAATCCACCAGGCGGTCGCTGGCTTTCACATCGGCAACCCGGTCGCCGAGCGTTTCTTTCAGCCAGGTGATGAGCTTCTTGGTGTCGTCCTCGCTCAGCGAGCCCTCGGGTGGCTGCGGCAGATCGGAAAGCTTCACGTCGGCGTGGTCGGCGGCGGTGAACTTCTTGCCGTCGAATTCACGGACGTTGTTCATGACGTACTCGTCCACGGCCTCGTAGCAGAAGAGCACCTCGAGGTTGCGGGCCTTGAAGCCTTCCAGATAGGGGCCGTTCTCCAATGCCTCGCGGTTGGGTCCGACAAGGTAATAGATTTCCTTCTGTTCGGTGCCCATGCGCGAGACATAGTCGGTGAGTGTGGTGGTCTTGCCCTTCCCGGACAGCGAGGATTCAAAGCGGAGCAGCTTGCTGAGCTGCTCCTTGTGCGTGAAGTCGAGCGCGGCGCCCTCCTTCAGGAAGAGGCCGAACTGCGCGTAGAAATCGTTGTAGGCGTCGGGACGCTGGGTGGATTCCTCGTCGAGGAACTTTAAAAACCGCTTGGTGATGACCTTGTTCAGTTTCTCGATGAGGGCCTTGTCCTGCATCGTCTCGCGCGAGATGTTGAGCGGCAGATCCTCGCTGTCGACGACACCCTTGAGGAAACGCAGCCACTCGGGCAGCAGGTCCTTGGGCGCGGCGTCGATCAGCACCTTGCGGCAGTAGAGCGAAACGGCCGGCTCGGTGCGCGACAGGCCGAGCTTCTCGGTGTTTTCCTTGGGAACAAAGAGCAGCGCGTTGATGGCCAGCGGGGCGTCGGCGCTGAAATGGAGGCGCAGCCGCGGTTCTTCGAAGGCATGAGCCTGGAACTTGTAGAACTCAGTGTATTCCTCCTCCTTGATCTCATTCTTCCCGCGCAGCCACAGCGCCTGGACGGTGTTGATGCGCTTGCCGTTGAGATTGATCGGAAACGAGACGAACGAGCTGTAGCGCTGCAGGATCTCCTTGACCTTCCAGTCCTGGGCAAAGTCGGCGCAATCGTCCTTCAACTCAATGACCACCTTGCAGCCGCGCCGCTGGCCCCCGACTTCCTCGATTTCATAACTGCCGGAGCCGTCACTCGACCAGACGTGGCCGGGCTCGGCCGCCCGCCATGAATGGGAGTAAACCTTGACCCCCTTCGCCACCATGAACGCCGAATAGAAACCGACGCCGAACTGGCCGATGAGGTTGGCGTTCTTCTGGTCCCCCTCGCCGAGCGCCTTGAGAAAGGCCTTGGAACCGGAATGGGCGATGGTGCCCAGGTTCTCCACCAGCTCGGCGCTGGTCATGCCGACGCCGAAATCCTGGATCGTGACCGTCTTGGCCTTGTCGTCCGTGGTAACGTTGATCTCAAGATCGAGTTTGTCGTCAAAGATCTCCTTCTCGGTGATCTGCGTATGGCGGAGCTTTTCCAGCGCATCGGAGGCGTTGGACACCAGCTCGCGGACAAAGATCTCCTTCTCGGTGTAAAGCGAGTGCGTGACGATGTTGAGGAGTTGGGCGATCTCGGCCTGGAACTCGAATTTCTGTGGTGTGGCAGTGGACATATTTGAAGAGGGGGATTGGGAAAAAGGGCGGCTAACTTACCAAGCACCCGGCAAAAATCAAGAGGTCCAAACGGATGTTTCGATGGTCCGCCGCCAGGTGAAATCAACGGACCGGGCCAAGCAGGCCCGGGCTATTTTACCGAAAGGTCGACGACCTTGGGCTTTCCGTGCTCGGACGTATCAACCAGAATTTCAAAATCCTTGTGCCCGCGGCCAAAACCACTCGATTGATTGTTGACGTATTGGCGGTAAGCGGTCCCACACACCCGGTAACGTCCGGTCCAACCCGGGACTGGTTCGGGGTCCTCCAGCCTGAGATCCGCGCCCACCACCGCTCCGATGTTGGAAAGGGGGTCATCCTCGTATTTGAAATAAACCCGGGCCCGGGCCTCGGCGACGATCGCCACCTCCTCGAGAATTCGGTCCGTCTTCTTGCCGGCTTGCTCCCGGGTTTGTACGTTCAACTGCCGGCTGGCGGCCCGGGCGGCCCTGACTTCGTCTTCCGCCTGCAACTGGCGACGCTCGGCATTCCTGGCGGCCAGTTGTCTCTCCTCGGCCTCTTGTTTCTTTTCCGCCTCCTGTTCCTCCTTGGAGAGCACCGGTGCCAGCTCCTTCAGCCTGGCGCTGACCTCGTCCGGCAGAAGCGACAGGCGAAGGCTGATCAGATCCTTCTTCACCAATAATAGCGCCGTTCCCGCGGTGGTGTTGAAACTCTTGATCGCCACGTCGGTGAGTCGGGTGCCGTCTTTCAGCCGCAATTCCTTGTAGGGTAATTGTACTTCAACCACGACCGCCGCGGCTTGAACGGCCAGCAGCATGGCCAAGGGGAGGGCGAATTGGCGAAGCATGCTCTTAGAACTAAACCCACCGGTCTGGATTCGCAAGCGCGGCAGTCATGGGATCAACGCCCGTAGCTGCGCAAACCAGCTGCTTGGGCCCGGTCAGCCGCCAAAAGCTGCGCCGCCCGGAGGTGTGCCGGTGCATTGCCAAAGCGTGGTCAGGACGCGCCCGTCTTGCGCAACAGCCAGTTATAATAGAGGCGAAAGCCGAAAGGTCGGGCGAGGGGAATGTCCAGAAAACTTGATTCCGCCAACTGCAGACCGGCCGCGGCGAACGCCGTGGTGATCATGCGCGGAGTCGTGACGTGGATGTCATCGATGGTATCGTGGCCGATGGCCTGGAAAAACCGCGTCATGAGCGGATTGACCGCCGGCATGCCGAGGAGAAAGAACCCGTCGGGCGTGAGGACCCGGCTGACCTCGGCGAGCGCCCGGGGGTAATCGTGAAGGTGTTCGATCACCGAGAAGCACACGATCAGATCAAAAATGCCGGTGGCATAGGGCAGTTCGTATGCGCTGCCGCGCACGAGCGTCGCCCGACAGCCGCGGGCTGCAAGGATCCGGTCCACCGCCGCCGGGTCGGCATCGAGGTCGATGCCGTGCAGCTCGGTCACTCCGGACGACAACACCGCGAGCAGACCGCCGGCGCCGAAGCCGATTTCCAATCCGCAGCGAAACGTTTGCGGCGGGAGAAGCCGCAGCCCGCGGTTGATCCGCTCACGAAAGAGTTTTCCCACCAAGGGTCGCCGATAATAGTCAATGGGGTCGGTGGGACCGTTTTTCGGGATGCCACGGATCGAATCGAGAGTGAGCGCTTTCATGGGGACGGCAGCGGGAAGACGCTGGCGGGGCATGAAGCGGGAGCCAGCCGAATCTTTCAGCGAACTGATTTGCCTCCCGGCAACGCGGGAAAGCCGAACGGGTGCCGGCCATACTTATCGAGATTCTTTTCGTAAGGATGCACGAGAAGGGTGTCGGTGTGGGTGTAGAAGGCATAAAACGCCTGTTCAGAAACGTGCCCGGGATCGCGCAGGATGGGACCGAAAACGACGAGTGCGTTGCCGAGCAGGGCCCCAAGCACACCGGCGGACACGAGGAGCCGCAGTGGCAGCCGGAGCGGCGGCAGCGCCTGCCACCAGCGGGCGGCAAAAAAAACCAGAGCCGGAAAGACAGGCTGATAAAGCCGGCTGATCCACGCTCCACGCATATTCCACTCGCTCACATAGGGCGGCGCGAGATTCGTAAACAAAAACAGCGCCGCGGTGGCCGCAAGCAGCGCGGTTTCCGCCGGCGATGTCCTGAGGCGCGAACTCACGGCATTCAAAACGACAATTCCAAGAAACAAGGCCGGCAGGAATAGGAAATTGGCGCCGAACCAGACGTGCCATCCGGTAATCGGAACCTGGGCTGCCAGTTCCTGCCAAGCAGCGGCTCCACGGGGATGCAAGTAGGCGCCCAGCACGGTGGAGAAGATGCTCGTGTTGGAGTTGACCGCGGGTTGACCGAAGCCGAGGCGCAGAATGGCCCCCCAGAACAACAACGGAAGCACTTGAAGGACCGCGGACGTGACGACCTCGCGCCAACGGCGCTGCCAGCCGAGAACCAGAAGCGAAGCCGGAAGAAAAAAGAAGACCAGATCGTACGCCAGGTAAGCCACTCCCATGCCCAGCGAGACCAAGGCGATCCGGCGGAGCGAAATCGAACCGGAGAGGGCGACGAGTCCGTTCATCAGCAGCAGACAACAAGGGAAGATCAGCGCGTAGATATAGGGCAGGCCGGCCCAATAGGCGGCGCCGGGATAGAGCGCCAGCAACCAGCCGGCAAAGATCGCGCCGCGTTCGCCGACTTGGCGGCGCAGGAGCCAGAGCGCCGCCAGCAGACCGACCCCATTGTAGAACAGGCTCGCGATCACCCCGCCGGCTTCGAATCCCCAGACACGCATGAATGGCCAGGCCAGGGCGGGATAAAGTATGCGCCGCAACAGGACGGCTTGGTCCCAGTGCGATCGATCGCTGCCATTCACGAAGTCGTACAGGGAGCGAAAGAGTCCATGGTCGACGCTGTAGAGATAGCCGGTTGACCCATCGACGTGCGGAACATAGGTCAGAGCGTAAGGGGTGAGCGTACCGGTGCTGCAATAAAGCCCGGCCATGAAAACCAGGCAGATAAGCGCCAGATGCAGGCGCCAGGCGCCGGCACGAGCCAAGCTGGACGCGGCGACCGGAGCGGGGCGGGCGCGGGTCAATCGATACAGCGCGGCCGTTGCCACGATGAAGACCATGGCGGCGAGACCGCCCAAGG
>JBBIHQ010000096.1:0-10471 GCA_037446975.1 Opitutia bacterium | reverse complement strand
AAAAGGGGTCAGGTTTTAGGTCTTTCAGTAAGCGCACTCAGAACCGGAAGCTGGCGCTGACTTGGAGCACGGCGGAGACGATGGCGTAGGCGATGAACCCGACAAACGCGAAGGCGAAGAGCAGCACGGCGCTGGACATGACAGTGGTGAGCGCATGGAGCCGGCGGGAGTGCGTGGCGGCGTAGTTGTGCGCGATGTCCCGCAGGCACGGGGCGAGCTGGCCGGTGCTTTCGCCGACCGCCAGACGGTCGATGACCAAGTCGGGCAGGTATCCGGTTCGCGCCAGCGCCGCGGACAGGCTCTCGCCTTCCAGCACGCGGTCGGTGGCGGTGCGCAGCGCCGCCTGCACGGTGCGGTTGCCGACGGTGCGCTCGGTGAGGCGCAGCGCTTCCGCCGGGTTGATGCCGTTCTGGAGGAGCACGGCCAGCGTCTGGGAAAAATTGAGCAATGCGGAGTCGATCGTGAACCGGCGGACCACCGGCAGCTGGACCAGCCAGGCATCGGTGGTCGTCTTGCCGTGTTCGGTGTGGCGCCAGCGCCAGAACATCAGCACGCCGAAAACCGCCAGCGGCAGGATGATGATGCCGTAGCGCAGGAGCAATTGGGCGGAACTCACGAGCAACTGCGTGGCGAACGGAAGTTTGCTGCCGAGCGACGTGAGCAGCGTCTGCAACCGCGGCATGAGAAAGAGAATGAAGAACAGGATGACGCCGAATGCCACCACGCACACGAACACCGGATACATGAGCGCAGTGGTGAGTTTCTGCCGCAGTTCGCGCTGCTCGGTGTGGTGGGTGATGAGCCGTTGCAGCACCTCGTTGAGGCTGCCGGTGGCCTCGGCGGCCCGGACGAGACTGATGGTCTGCTTGTCGAAAACATTCGGAATCTGCTCCATGGCCTGCGAAAGCGGCTGGCCCTCGCTGAGTCGCTCCCAGACCGCCGCACTGAGGCCGCGCAGGCTGCGATCCTTCAGCCGCTTGGCGAGCAAGCGGACCGCTTCGCCGGCGGAAAGTCCGCTGCCGGTCAGTTCGGCGAGGGCTTGGAGAAACGGCAGGAACGAGCTGCGGGAAAACCCGTCGCCGGGAGCGGCAAAAAGGGCGAACGGGCTGGCGGTGTCCTTCGCGGCGACGGCCGGGCGGCCGCTGGCGTTAAGTTCGTCGAGCTGCAACGGCTGCAGGCCGCGGGCGGAGAGCAGCCGGAGCGCGTCCTTGCGCGACGGGGCGGTAAGTTCGTCGGTGGCCGTGCGGCCGGCGGCATCGCGGACGCTGTAGGCGAAGCGCGGCATGGTCAGCGATCCGAGAGATTGATGACCTGCAAGACCTCGTCGAGCGTGGTGAGGCCGGCCTTGACCTGGATCCAACCGGATTGCGCGAGGGTCCGCATGCCCTCGGCGCGGGCGCACTGGATGAGCGCACGGGTGGGTTCGCGTTTTACGATGAGATCGCGCAATTCGTCGGTGGGACGGAGGATCTCGAACAAACCGACGCGGCCGCGGAAACCGGTCTTGCGGCAACGGTCGCAGCCGACGGCGGCGGCCAGGGTGGTGACACCCGCGACCTCGGCGGGTTCAAGGCCGAGAATCGAGACCGCCTCGGCGAACTTGACCGGATGCACGGGCTCGGGCCGCGTGCAATGCGGACAGAGGCGGCGAACCAGGCGTTGGGCGATGATGAGCTCGAGCGCCGAAGCGGTCAGGAACGGCTCGATGCCCATGTCGACCAGCCGCGTGATGGCGCCGGGCGCATCGTTGGTGTGAAGCGTGGAAAAGACCAGGTGCCCCGTGAGCGAGGCGCGGATGGCGATGTCGGCCGTCTCGCGGTCGCGGATTTCGCCGACCATGATGACATCGGGATCCTGGCGCAGGATGTGGCGGAGCGCGCTGGCGAAAGTGAGGCCAATCTCGGGACGGACCTGCAATTGGTTGGCGCCGGGCACCTCGTATTCGATGGGGTCCTCGACCGTGACGATGCGAAGATCGGTCGAGTTGATCTGGCGGAGAAAGGCGTTGAGCGAGGTGGATTTGCCCGAGCCCGTGGGCCCGGTGACCAGGATGATGCCGTGCGGATAGGCCAGCACGCGCTTGATCTGCTGCTGATCAGCATCGCTGAGACCGAGGCCGTCCATCGTGTACGCCTCGCGTTTCTGGTTGAGGAGCCGGAGGCTGACACTTTCCGCGTAGATCGTGGGAATGGTCGAGACGCGGATGTCGAGCGAATTGCCGCCAACCTTGAAGTTGATACGACCGTCCTGCGGCAGGCGCTTTTCGGAAATGTTGAGGCGCGCCATGATCTTGAGGCGCGAAATAATGGCGTCCTGATAACGCAGCAGGTTTTCCGGCACCGGGACGGGCAGGAGCAGGCCGTCGACACGATAGCGGATGCCCAACTGGCCCTCTTGCGGTTCGAAGTGGATGTCCGTGGAACCGTCTTCAATGGCCTGGGTGATGACGTCGCTGACAAAGCGAACGACCGCGGCATCCTCGTCGGCCTCGATTTCCGTGGAGGCGGCGAGAGCGCTGGCGGTTACTTCGGGATCCTCCTCGTCGTCGAGGCTGCCCGCGCCGACGCCATAATGGTCGAGGATGAGCTGGCCGATGCGTTCGGCGGGAGCCAGGTGCCAGCGGATCTGGCGCGAAGTGAACGTGGCGATCCAGTCGGTCATTACCTCGTCAGCCGGCCAGGGGGTGGCGAGGTGAAGCTGGTGTTCGTCAGCTCCCGCGACCAGAAGGGGCGCAATGTGAAAATCCCGGACAAGGCGCGCCGGCAGCACGGGCAGCGCGGCCGGGTCGAAGCGCAGGTCGGCCGCGATTGGCAGGCCGGTGGAGCGGGAAAATTCCGCGCGCGCCTCGGGTTCCGGCAGGCGCAGTCCTTCCGCCAGCAGCGCGAGGCGGCGGGCCCGCGGCGCCTCGGCGAGCGCCCGGCGCTGCTCGTCGGTCAGACGGGCCGCCAACGCGGCGGGCAAAGCGGCGGTTTCAGCCTGCATCGATTTCAGGAGCCGGGTTGAACGCCGAGGGCGTTCTTGACCTCGTCACGGTGCTTCGCGGGCAATTGTTCCACCTGATTGAGGGCGGGAGTGTTATCCGCGGGGGTGTTGGTCAGCACCGTCGGGCGCAGGAAGAAAACCAGCTCGGTGCGTTCCTCGTCGCGGGTGCGGGTGCCGAAAAGGTCGCCCAGAAATGGAATCGGGCCCAGCCGGTTGGTGCTCCGGCTGTTGGATTTCTTCTGCAAGCCGCCGAGCACCAGGATCTCGCCGCTCTTGGCCGTGATAAAGGACGACGTCGTGCGCTTCAGGATGATATTCTGCTGGTTGCCGTCGATCGTCACCGGCGCGCCCACATCGCTGATCTCCTGCTTCAAATCCAGTTGCACGGAACCGTCGTTGCCGATCAGCGGCTTGACCGTGATGGTGATACCGACCTCCTGCTGGGTGATGCTGGAAGTCGTATAGGGCGTGGTGGCACCGACCGATGCATTGGAGGAAGTGGTGCCGGTGATGGTCGGGATGGTTTCGCCGACAAATATCTTGGCCTCCTTGTTATGGGTCGTGGTGATGGTGGGGACCGAGAGGATGGTCGTGCTGTTTTTCCGCGGGGTGGTCGAGAGGCTGACTATGCCGCTCAGGCTGCCGGAAACCAGGGTGGCAAAATTCGGAGTCGTCGTGGTGGTGGTCGTCGTGGCCGCAGGACCGCCGACGGACACGCCGGGTCCGGAACCGGTGAAGCCGACCAGACGGCCGTTCACAACCTGGAGCCCGAGGCTGTCGATGCCCGAGGTGGCCTTGTCGCTCAGGTTCACCTCGGCGACGACAATTTCAATCCGGACCTGGGCGAGGAGGATATCAATCTTGTCGGTCAGTTCCTTGATGAGGCGCATGTCATCAACCGTGCCCGACACGACAATGGCGTTGGTGCGTTCCTCGGGAAGAATCGTAAGGATGGAGCTGAACTGGTTGGCCCCGGTTTCAAGCCCGAGAGCCGAAGGGGCCAGCCCGGCGGGCAGCGACACCGTCGTCGGCGCCTGGCCCGCCTGCTGCACGGTGGCGGTGGCCGGAGTCTGGGGTCCGCGGTTGACGTTTTCCTGCCCGGCGGTCTTGGACGCATTGTTCTGGCCGGTGACCAGCTTGCCGAGAATGTCGGCGACGTCCTTGGCCGCCGCATGCTTGAGATAGATCACCTCGTTGCGGGTGTTGGTGTCAGACTTGACGTCCAGTTTGTCGATGAGTTCCTCGAAAAAAGGGAACTGCCGCGGGTCGGCGATGAGCACGATCTGGTTGGTGCGATCGTCGGGACTGTAGGTGGTGGTGGCGCCCAACTGGCTCTGGAGCGGGCCGCTGAGAATACTGTGGAGCTTGTTGACCACTTCGCTGGCCTTGGCGGAGTGGATCTGGAAGAACTTGGGCGTCAGACCGGTGAGACTCGGCTGGTCGAGACGGGCGATGAGCGTTTCGATCCGCTGCAGGTTGCTGATCGAGTCGGTGACGAGCGCGGCATTGGCTTTTTCAAAGACGACGGGCGGGCTGCCGGCCGCCGGATTCAGGAGGCCGGCCAGCAGCGGCATGAATTCAGAGACGCGCAGAAACTGCAGCGTGAAAAGCTTGCTGGCCGTCTGGCCGCTGGGGACCAGCCCGAGAGTGGAGCCTTCGATCAGCTCCGGAGCCTCGGACTTGGCGGCGTTGAGATTGGTGACCTTGAGGAAACGTTCGCCCAAAGGCGTGACCGCGATGCCGTTGAGGTTGAGCAGGGTTTCGACGGCCTGGATCGCCTCGGCCTTGGTGATCCGGTCTTTGACCACGAACGGAATGGTTGCCGCCGGCAGGTTTTGCGGACGCAGCAATATCTTCCCGGTCCAGCGCTCAAGGAGCCCCAGCACGGCATCCACGCTGTCGCCCGGCATGTTGATGGGTCCGATCAGGTCGTCAGTGGCGGGCGGCCTGGGCGAGGGGGCGGCGGGCAAACCTAGGGGGCGGACACTGGCGGGCAGAGCGGCCGCGGGAGTCGGTACGGGCTGGGCGAGCCCCGCATTGGCGACAGCAAGAGCAAGCAGGATTCGGGCGGGGAGATGGCGATATTTCATGCGCAAGGCTTGGGCGAACCCGGTGTTGAAGATGGACTAAGACCGCAGCGCCCGCTCATTGTTTGAAAAAAGCCGCTTGTCTTCAGTTTGGCAAGCCGGGGGATGCGGTGCGGGCAGGGGGATGAGTACAAATCTGGTGAAGGCAGAGGCCAAGGCAAACCGCTTCCTGTGGATTTCGATGAACCTCAGGAGGAAGGAGCACCAGCCCGGTTCGAATGCTTGATCGCGCGGTGGCCGCAGCTGCAGAAACCGGGAGGCTGGTGGAGAGTTTGCAGAGCGGAAGCGGAGGTCCGTTTCATCCGCCGCCCGGACCGGATGGTCGGGCCGGTGTGGGCGCAGCGGGGGTGGTTGAGGAGGTAGCCGCGGCCGGGGCCGGCCCGCCCATGCTGGACCGCAATTGCGCCCTCAATGCGGCCGCCGCCTGTTGCTCCTGCTGCAGGGATTGCAGCGCCGCGACTTGCTGGGGAGCCAGCACGGATTGCGCCTGGGTGATCGCATCACTGGTGATGGGCACACCGCCACCGAAAGCTCCGCCGCCGGCCGCGCCGGCAAACAGCCTGACCACGTTACCTGCGCCGGTGTTGGAATTATTGGTGGGCGGCGCGGTCTGGGCCAGGATCTGCACCAGTTGCGCTGACTGGGCATCGGTGAGCGGAGTGGTGGAGTAGCTGAGGCGCTGACTCAGCTGGGTGACCAGGTTTTGTTCGGGCAAAGTGGCCTCGTAATTCTGGTATTGGGCGAAACCCGCGTCGCCGAGGGTGGCATGGATATTGGTGTCCACCTCGGCCTGCGCATTCTGGACCAGCTGCTGGATTTCGCCGCGGTTGGCCGGCCCGCTCAAACCCTCGGCGCGTGCCGCGGAAAGAACATCCATGACCGCGGCCTGCTTTTCGACCAGCAGGTTTTTGAATTTTTCGAGGTTGGCGGGATCCAACTGCATCTGCTTGAAGAGGGAAGCGTAGCGGCTGTCCAAGCCGGCCTTTTGCTGGATGGCCATGAGCTTTTGGACTTCGGGACTGGCCATCATGGCGCCAAAACGTCCGCCATTGAACCGGCCGCCCTGGCGCGGCCCCGCAGGTCCAGCCCCTTCGGCCGGCGTCCATTCGCCATTGGCCTGGCCTCCAGATGCGGCAATCCGGGAGGCGCCGGGCGCCTGCTTCAGCCGGTTTTCCAGATCGACGTTTTGCTTCTGCAAATCCCAGATGCGCTTCTGCAAGGCCGACCGCTCCTGGTCCAACTCGGCGAGATTTTGTTTCAGCTTTTTAATCTCGTCCAGCTGGGCGAGTCCGAATCCGGCTGAACCGAGGATCAGGACGGCAAGGATGATCAAAAGTGGGCGGTTCACGGTCAGGATGAGACGTCACGACCCCTAGAATGGTTGCAGAAATAGCGCCAGCTTCATCGCAATTCACCCGCGATGGCGCGGGCGATGGTCGGCCAACTGTGTGCCACGAGACAGCAAGCCTGGACCCAGGGCCCGGGATCGTCACGGCCGGGCTTGTCAGGCGGCGCCGGTTCATGCCAGATAAGGGCCGGTCCCGGCACGGACCCTTGCATTGGTGCCGGAGTCCTTTCCACTCATGCCAGTCAAGCGAGCTTTCGTCTATATTCTCCGGTGTGCCGACGGAACGTTCTATACCGGCACGGCCCGGGACGTGGCCAAAAGACTGGCGCAACACAATGCCCGCAAGGGAGCGAAATACACGAAACCCCGGGTGCCGGTGCGGGTGGTCCGTCAGGAGGGACCGATGAGCCTGACCCGGGCGTTGCGGCGTGAATACCAATTGAAGCAGTTGACCCGTTCGCAAAAGCAGGCGCTGATCAAAGGGAAACTGGTGGTCAAGATGCCCCGGTGACGGATTCGTCCATGATCTATTTGAACAAGCTGCTGCCGGTTTTCGTGCTGCCACTGGGCATCGTGTGTCTGCTGCTGCTTTTTGCCGTGTGGCGCAAGAAGCGGTGGCCGGTCGTGACCGCCGTGATGATACTTTATACGGCCAGCACCCCGTTCGTGGGCGAGCGGCTGATTGGCTGGTTGGAATCGCGCTATCCGGCGGTGCCGGTGGCGGAAGTGGAAGCCGCCGATGCGGTGGTGGTGCTCGGGGGAATCTTGGGCCCGCAGGCGGAATCCGGATTCATGGTCAACTGGTCGGACCCGGTTGAGCGATTCGAGGCGGGCGTCGCCTTGCTCCAGGCGGGAAAAGCCGGCCGGCTGGTCTTCACCGGGGCGCGGCTTCCATGGGAGGGGCGGCGGAACTCGGAAGGGGACGACTTGAAACAGCTGGCGGTGGCGCGCGGTGTGCCGGCGGACAAAATTCTCGTTACGACGGAGATCAACAACACGGCCGGCGAAGCCCGGGCGGTCGCGGCCATGATGCGCGAACACCATTGGCATCGTGTCGTTCTGGTCACGACCGGCTGGCACATGCCGCGGGCGGCGCGGCTGTTCCGGTCCGCCGGGGTGGACTTTGCCGCGTTCCCGGTGGATTTCCGGGCGGACCACCATTATCCGGTTTCACTGCTGAGTTTTCTCCCCAAGGCGGAGGCTTTGGATGAAACCGAGACCGCGATGCGGGAATGTTACGGGATCGCGTATTATGCGTTAACCTGGCGATGACCGGTGGCTGGTCTGCGCGGCGGCGTTGAGTCGGGCGCGGTCCCGCGCGGGTGGTTCAACCGGTGGAATCGTGCCGCACGTAAGCCTGCGCGCGACCTTCGGCCCGCAGCAAACGGGCAAACGCGGCACTGCGCAGGCCATGACGGCAGGTCAGCACCACCGGGCCGGCGGCGGCGAACTCGCGCACGCGGGCAAGATCGGTCGACGGCACGATCTGCACCCCCGCCGCGACCGGCGGCGGAATTTCACCCGGCTCGGCCAGATAAATCCGGGTTGCCGCTGCGCCGAGCGCGGCCAGCTGGGCTGGGTCGAGCGAAAGGGGTACCGCGTCGGCTTTCTCCGGCGCCACGCTGGTCCGCAGTTGATCAATGCGGCCGCACACCGGGCATGCGGGGTGCGCCGGGCGTTCGATCGCCAGCCACGAATTGTCGAGCAGGTTGACCAACCGGGTCTGCCGGGTGGATTCGCCTTCGCGGTTGAGCAGGAGTTTTACGGCTTCGGCCGCCTGCATGATCCCGAGGACGCCGACGGCCGGTCCGAACACCGGGCCGCCCGCGCAGTTGCCCGCGCTCTCGAGGTCGGCCGCGTCGCGGCCAATCCACTGGCAGTGCAGGCACCCGCCGTCACCCCGGCGGAAAACATCCAGCGTTCCCTCGAATCGATGCACGGCGGCCTGCACCAGCGGCACGCCGAGCGCGTGGCAGGCATCGTGCAGGATGAACCGCGTGGTGAAATTATCCGTGCAATCGAGCACGACGTCCTGTCCGGCAACCAGGGCGCGGACATTGGTCGCCGTCAATTCGCAGTCGCGGGTGACGATTTCAACCGCCGGATTGTGGAGGCGCAGCCGCGTCGCGGCCGCGAGGGTCTTGGCCGCGCCGACCTCGGCGGTTGTGAAGAGGATCTGCCGGTGCAGATTGGACCGCTCGACCCGGCCGCCATCAACCAAGGTGAGGCGGCCCACGCCTGATCCGGCGAGATAGAGCGCCGCCGGACAGCCGAGTCCGCCCAGGCCGACCACGAGCACGCGGGCGGCGGCGAGTCGCGCCTGGCCCTCCGCGCCGACTTCGGGCAAGGCGGACTGACGCGAGTGGTATTCGTTGTCGTGAGCATTGGTCACCGCCTCGGCCGGACAATTGACCCACTCGGCGAGGCCATCGGGATGATATTCCTTCTTCCAGATCGGCAGCCGCCGCTTGAGCTCCTCGATGACGTGCCGGCAGGCCGCAAAGCCCGCCTGGCGATGCGCGGAGGCGACGCCGATCCACACCGCGGTCTCGCCAACTTGCAGCATCCCGGTGCGATGAACGCAGAGCACGTGCGTTCCGGGGTACAGTTGCTCCGTTTCGGTGACGATGGCTCCGCCCTCGAGCCGGGCGAGTTCGTCGTAGGCCTCGTACTCGAGCCGGGTGACCGGCCGGCCGAGGTGATGGTTGCGCACGCGCCCCTCGAAGATCACCGCCGCGCCGGCGTCTGGCGCTGCGAGCCGGGTCTGCAGCGCGACGGAATCGATCGGAGTGGAAGCGATCTCAAACATGTCTAGCCTCCAGCCACGGGCGGAATGAACACCACCCGGTCGCCGGCATTCAAGGGCGTCGCCAGGTCGGCGTAGCGCTCGTTGACGGACACGCGCAGCAGCGCGACGGGAAAACTCAGGGCATGTTTCTCCTGAAGTTCCGCGTAAAGCGCGGCCGGCGTGCGGCTCGACGTCTCGACTTGGAGCGTCGAACAGCCGGCTTGCTCGCGGAGCACGGCAAAGAAGCGGACATGAAGCCTGAGGAGCTTGTCGGCCACGGAAATGTCAGCCGCCGATCTGGGACATGCCGCGGGCGGCGGGAATCAGGTGCTGGGCGAGGCCATGGCCCCAGGGTTTTTCATGGACCGCTTGCCGGATGCAGTCGGCGATGGTGGCGTCATCCTCGCCGCCGCGCATCAGGTTGAGCAGGTTGATCTCATTGTCGCGGAGCAGGCAGAGGCGCAGCACACCGTCGGCGGTCAGGCGCAGGCGGTTGCAGCCGGCGCAAAACGGCTGGGAAACGGGGCTGATAAAACCCAGCACTCCCTGTCCGCCGGGCAATCGGAAGAGCCGGGCTTCACCGTCGAGCCGGCCGCCGTTGACCAGTTCAAGCGGACCAAACGCCTGGGTGAGGACGGCGAGCAATTCGGCCTCACTCACCATGCCGCGCTTCTGAAAATCGGAGTTGTTGCCGAAGGGCATCTGTTCGATGAAACGCACCTGCCACGGGTTGTCCAAGGTGAGCCGGGCCAGCTCGACCACATCCTCGCCGTCGTTTACGCCGCGGCAGACGACCGCGTTGAGCTTGATGCGCAAGCCGGCGCGGGCGGCGGCCGCCAGCCCGGCCCGCACATCGCGGAGATTGCCCCAGCGGGTGAGCCGGCGGAATTTCTCCTCATCCAGGCTGTCGATCGAAATGTTGGCGGTCTGCAGGCCGGCGTCGCGCAGCGGCTGCGCCAGCTGGTCGAGCAGTACGCCGTTGGTCGTGAGGCCGACCGCCGTGATTCCGGGCGCGTTCACGGCGTGGCGTACGAGTTCGACCAGGCCGGGTCTCAGGGTGGGTTCGCCGCCGGTAAAACGGATTTTGCGAAAGCCCAGCGTACCGAACAGCGTGATCAGGCGCCGGAGCTCGGCATCGCTCAGCAGCTCGGCCCGCGGCCGGAAGGTCATGTGCTCCGGCATGCAATAGACGCACCGCAGGTTGCACGCATCGGTCAGGGAGATGCGCAGGTAGTCGATGTCGCGATTGTAACTGTCGAGCGGCAT
>JBBIHQ010000095.1:0-10660 GCA_037446975.1 Opitutia bacterium | reverse complement strand
GACTGCGGCGACAAATTTGAGGCTGGGAATGGAACTTTCAGATCGCCCAAGGGTGGCCGCGTTCCACTCCAACCGGGCTTCAAACCCGCTCTGCAGGTCGTTCAGCGCCAGGATCGGCGATCCGTTTGCCGCGGTCCTTGGGATCGACAGTTTAAGCCGCGTCCAATCCTCAAGATCGCGTTTACAGCCAATCCTATCCTTTTGGTAATCGTGAGCCGGGCCAAAACTGCCGGGCTCCAAGGTTAACTCTCCATCGGGACCCGGTCCATCCACCCCCTCATTGACCCAGAAACGGTACGGGGCGGCCGCGCTGGTTTCATCGGAGGCGTCTTCGCTGGCGAGTTTGATCACTCCGTCGCGGTTGGCATCCACGGCCAGTTCCGCGAGCTTTTCCGGCAGGAGGAGGAAAGACCGTCCTTCTCCATTGAGCGTGCCGACGCCGACGATCATGCCCTGATCATTGATGGCGTGTGCCTCTTGCAAGATCCAACCCGAATCCGGCGGAATTCGCGCGTTGAGATCAATGGGTTTGAGATTGTCCCAAAGAACCGCCCGCTGCGTGTAATAATTTCCGCTTTCGCCACCGGGATCCCGGTCGGAACTCCACCCCACAATCTGGCTGAGGTTGTTGAGGTCCCAGGCCACGCCATGTCCGGGACCGGTCAGGGAAGCCAGCCTGATATAGTTTCCCGCGTCCCATAAGACCGCATTTTCCAGCATTTGGTCATGATCAAAAGTGTGGCCGACAATCTGGCCCAGTTCGTTCACGGCGACCGCCGCAGTGATCGCCTTGGTTGCCGGACGGCCATCACCGGACAAGAGGTGGATCCCGCCACCGTCCCAGAAGACCGCCCGCTGCACGACCGGCCTTTCCGTGAAAAACTGTTTCCAGATGATGCCGACCGCCGTGCCGCCATCATTCAAGCCCCACACCGCCGATCGGAGAAAACCCGCGTCACGGTAGTAAGGATTGGGCAGCATCCTGATGGTGCCCGGTGTGCAAACAACGCTCTCCAGAGAGTAGAGGGAAAATCCAATCTGGTCGGGATCCTCCGGGTCGATGGGCTGGCCCATAATGCCATTGTACCAGCCGTCGGGGAAGCCAGCCACCTGCCCAAGATTATTAAGCCCGCTCGGCCGCCAGGTAAGTCCGTCGACACTTCTGGGGTGCAGGGGCAGATCCTCCGGCGTCCATTGCCCGCCGGCGTGGCGCCAGAGGGTGGGCCAACCCTGGGAACGAGAGAGCCCGGCGACGTCGCCCCGGTCGTTGATCACGAATAGGATGTCCCTCTCATAAAAACTCGTCGACGGAGGAAAGGCCGTCACGAGCTGGCCGTTCTGCCAGACAAATCCCGATCGCGAGTACTCGATGCTGCCGTCCGTCAGGATGCGCGATCCCCAACCAACCACCTGGCCCGAATTGTTGATATCCAGCGCCCCCGGACTGTAGAAGAGATAAGGGTCAAGAAACAGTTGAACGGAGTCCGCGGCATAGACCGGATAGGCTTGGATCCCAAGGTCGACCACCTGATACCAGGTATCAGCCAACGTCTTCGCTGCAACCGGAGGAGGTGCCGTGACGGAGACTTCCCGCGAGCTGCCTCCCTTGGGCGTGACCACCACGGCGCCGGCCAAAACCGCACTAAAGGCAAGCAGCGTCGCGATCAGACAGCCGTCAAGCCTGCGAATCGGTGGTGAAGTTGGCGAGGTCATAGCCGGATGTCGGGCTGCGCAGGCTGGCGGAGGAACTCCCTGACAAAGACTCTCGCAATTCCGTTTCCGTCACTGCGCACTGCGAATGTTTGATGCAGAATTCCGCTTTGCGGGTGGCTGAGGATACACTCGGATTCATCGGAAGCGCTGAACTCAACCAGCGCTCCAACCACCGGCGTGCCCGAGGCGGTTGTCACCTGGACGCCCAACTCTCCCGCTTCGCCCGTCAACGGAGTGAGCAGCGCAGTTGCACCATCGAACGCTTCAGCAGGGTCCGTGTGCGCACAATACTCCTCGAGGTTGGTGGCCCCATCGCCATCAAGGTCGCCAATCGCGTCATCGTTCTGCAATGGATCCAGGCCGTATCGCAATTCCCAGCCATCCGGCATGCCATCCCCATCCGTATCGGCATTATGAGGCTTGGTTCCCGCCTGACTCTCCTGCACCAGGGTCAGTCCGTCGCCATCTGCGTCGGAGGTGAGTACGGATCCCGGCTCCGGCACCTGGGGATTGAAACCATATTTCACCTCCCAGCCATCGGGCAGACCGTCACCGTCAGTGTCCGTGCGACCGGGATTGGTCCCGTACTGGCGCTCCTGCCGGTTGGACAATCCGTCACCATCCGGATCCGCTTCAGGATCGACACCGGTCTGACCGAAATATTGCCTCTCCCACCGATCAGGCAGGCCGTTTTGATCCGTATCACCGAGATGATATTGTTCAAGCAGAGCGTCCTCCACCCGCCCCTGTTCGGTCGCGGACAGCGCACGATTGTAGACGAGCAAAACGTTGATCTCTCCGGAGAAACCGGCGTTCCGCTGCCCTGTCTGCCCACCCAGCGATATCCCGGTGCCGGCGGGCTGCAAGTCTACCGCCACGGTACCCGTTGCCTGCAACCCGCCATCCAGGAAGCCGGACTGGATGGCGCCATGCTTGACGAAGGTCACAAGCTGCAATTGACCCGCCACCACGCTGACAGGAACTGACCCGCCCTGGACACTTTGGTCGGCGGCCCGGCGCCAAGTCAGCACATATTGGTTAAGTCCGCTTCCGTTCTGGTGCAGAGTAAAACCACCCGCGGTGCCGTCGCCTAGTGCGGCCACGACGGCTCCATCGGTCTGAGCACCAGCGGGATTTATAAGAGCAAAGACCGTCAGATCGGTCGAATCGACCAATACATCCCCGGCGGCACCTACCATGCGTTGCCCGCTGCCAAAAAGCATATGCGGGGTGGAATCCTCGTAGGAGAGATACACCGGCTGGGCCGCGCTGTCAGATTGGGCCAGATGAAATCCATTACCCGCAAGGTCCGCCCACAGGCGGATGGGCGGCGGGTATTGCGGGCTGTCACTGAAGAAAATCCCCGTGCCCGCCTGATACCAAGCACGCAGACCGGCGCTCACGGGTGGAATCTGCAACTGCGGGACCAGGCCCTGTTGATAATATTGGAACAGTGTTCCGGCCATTGCTCCAAACTGGTCATCCGGTCCGTAATCGAGCGTGCTGAAATAACGCATCTCCCAAGCGTCGGACAGCCCGTCGCCATCAGCGTCGGCCGGGTCAAGATTCGGGGAATTGGGATCCGAGCCGTCTTCATATTCCTCGAGATTGGTGAGCGCGTCATTATCCGGATCGCCGCTTGGGTTGACGCCAGCCCGTCCGAAATGTTGCTGCTCCCACTCATCGGGCAGGCCGTTGTGGTCCGCGTCCACCGGGCCGCCTGCGGTGCTGGTAGACGCAAAACTTATTTCGGCTCTTCCCGCCAAGACCCGGACCATACCCGGCACATCGGGCACGCTGGGCTGCAGATAATAAGCCTGGGCGCCGCCTTCGGTATCCGCTCGCATGTTGAGCATACCCGAGAGCACCGGAGTCCCGGAGCCGGACAGCGCCAGTTGGCCTCCGCCACTTTGCACCGTGAACGTCAGCGGCGCGTTCGCCAAAGGAACGGTGCCGTCAGAGTTGAAGACCGACACAATCAGCGGCTCGGGGTTGAACTGGCCCGGTAATCCAGTCTGGTTATTGCCGCTGACAATTCTGAGCAGTGGTGTTTCGGAATTATAATAGTCCCCCGGGTCGGTGCCCGCGAGAAACTCGTCGAGGTTGGTCCGGCCGTCGCCGTCGCCATCGAGGCCGGCGTCGCCGTCGGCCAGAGGATCGAGACCCTGCTGGTGCTCCCAACCATCGGGCATGCCGTCGGCATCGGTATCGGCCAACCGTGGATTCGTGCCGAGAGCCAACTCCTGGGCATCGGTGAGACCGTCACCATCTGTATCGTTTTTGCCGGGATCAGTGCCGAGCATGAACTCCCGGATGTTCGTCAACCCGTCGCCGTCCGGATCTCCGGCGCGGTCGTTGACCAGGGGATCAAGACCCTGGGCCATCTCCCACGCGTCGTCCATGCCGTCGCGATCCGCATCAACAAAGAGTGGATTGTCCGCTCCGGCGTAGAGATCGTCGAGGCCGGTGGCTGCAGCAACGTCGCCCCGAAACGAAATCCCGCCAAAACGACCCGGCTCACCGAAGCGAAACTTGAGATCGGCCGCGAGGAGCCGGCCATCGAGAAAGAAATCCCAGGTCTTGGATGTATAATCGAGACGAGCGGTCAGGCGGCACCAAGCCAAGGCCGTGTTGTTGCCATCGAGCAACAGAACCGGGTCCTGGGTCTTCCAGTTGCCGCCACCCTGCCCGTCGCCGTCGAGGGCCGTGAACCGGCCGGAGCCACCATCGACCACACAACCCAGCCGGGCATTATCGAGGTCAAACAAAACACCGGTGCTGGGATCGGCGGCTGCAACCGGCTTGGCGAAAAGATCGATGAATACCACCGTCGGGTTGCTCTGTCCCGGTCCGAACTCCTGGTCGGCCGTCGCCGCGGTGGCTCCGGCTTCGAGGGAAACACTCTGCTCTCCGTGGGCGGCATCGCTGGTGATGACCTGGGCCGAGCCGGCCGTGACGCTCCAGCCGTGCTGGGCGTCGAGCGTACCCGGGACATACTCCTCGTCCGCCTCGAAGTCGGTGACGTATGGCAGACCGGACAGCAGCCTGATCGCCACCGGCGCGGAGTCCGTCGTGGCATTCCGGTTGTCGGTGGCCCGGGCAAACAAGCGGCGGGGACCGACCGGAGTGAAAGTGAACGGGAGAGTGAAGGTGGCCGGTGACGGAGCAGGATCGAGGGTTTCACCCAGTTTGGTAGCGCCGTCGAAGAACTCCACTTTGACGACGGTGCCATCGGTATCCTTGGCCGCGGCCGCAAGGGCGATCGTGGCGGGGGCGGTGAAAGCGGCACCCTCCGCTGGCGAAATCATTGCCACCACCGGAGGATTGTTGGGCACCATGCTGGTGGTGACGGACAAGGCGGCGCTCGCCGCAGAAATGTTACCGGCCGCGTCCCGGGCCTTCACCCGCATCGTGTACATGGTCAACGGCGCGAGCCCGGTCACATCACAGGTCGTCGCCGATGTGGTGCCGACCAGACCGCCGTTCCTCAGCACGTCGTAACCGGTGACGCCGACATTGTCGCGCGACGCCGTCCAGTGCAGGGCGAAGGAATGGTGGGTCACCGCGGATGCATTCAGCTCCGTGGGCACGGTCGGTCTGGCGGTGTCGGCCAGGGTGGTCGCGGCCAGCGTCGCACTCGGCGCCGAAACGTTGCCCACGGTATCGCGCGACGCCACGGACAAATGGTATTCGGTGACCGGGATGAGACCGGTGAAGGTGTAGGACCTTTTGGTGGTGGAGCCGGCGAGGACGCCTTCCCGAAAAAGGTCGTAACCGGCGATTCCGCCCGTGCCGCCGGCGGAGGCCGGCCACTTGAGCGTGAACGAGGCGGCCTGGAGATTCGCGACCGTGAGGCCGGAAGGAACGGACGGCGGATTGGCCAGCGTACGGACCACCAGCGCAACGCTGGCTGCCGAGACATTGCCGGCGGCATCGAAGGCGCGGACGGTCAAGCGGTGATTGGTATCCGGAGCAAGGCCGGCCGGGGAAAAAACGGCGTCAGGCGAAGAGCCGAGCAAGGCGCCGGAGCGGAATATATTATAGCCCGCCACTCCAACGTCGTCCGCCGATGGTGTCCAGGCCAGCGCGCAGGAAGTCGTGGTGATTGAGGAGGCGACCAAGCCGACGGGCCGGGTCGGCTTCGTCGTATCCGCTGCAGTAGTAACGGTGATGCCGGCGCTGGCCGGTGAAACATTGCCCGCGCCATCGTGCGCGACGACGGTCATGTTGCACGCGGTGAGCGGCGCCAGTCCAACGACGACAAACCCGCGGCTTGTCGAGGTGCCGGCGAGCACACCGTCCCGGAAGATGTCGTAGCCGGCGATTCCCCGGCTGGCCCCGGCCGGCGCCGCCCAATGAAGTGTGAACGAAGTGGCCCTGACGTTGGACGATCTAAGGGCGGACGGAGCACTCAGCGCCGCCGACGCCGTCGCGACCAGAGCTGAACCCAGCAAGGCGAAAAACCAATGAGGGGCAATGGACCTTGTCATACCAGATGGCACTCCCACCACTGGCCCATGCCGGGAATCTCACTGTTCGGCAGCCAACGCCGTCGCCCGTTAGCTGCAAGCAAATAATCACCGCGCGGAAATATTTCCGATCCGGCACAAGCTTGCTCCGCCGTCGCCAATTCCAGCCACGGCGTCGTTGCCCGGAACCTTTTTCGCCCGGATATTGTCCGACCGCATGACGCACGGCGCGGGGAATATTCCGTCCGGGATTTTCCCCCAACGTAGCCTTCGGCGATCGACGCCGTCACTCTTTTGGCCAACCCTTGCCTTGGATTCGACACCGCACGGACGGAACAATGGTCCGACTAATCGCATCTCAAGTCCGCACCCGCTTCCCGTTCCCTGATTCTACGCCGCCGAACCGGCCGGATCGCCCACCCGCCCAATGAAATTTCCCCCGCTTCGATTTTGCACCGGCCTCCTGCTGCTGATGGGCGCCGCCTACGCACCGGCAGCGGAGCCACCCGCCCTCTATTCCACTCCCGCCGTCAAGGACCTGAACCAGCCGGATGCCGCCACCGCCCAGCAATCAGCGAACCCGGTCCAGCCGTTCCCCGAACTGAAACTGGTCGATCAATTCGACCGGAACGGCGACCATCGGCTCGACGCCGCAGAACGCCGGGCGGCACTCGCCTGGCTCGCCGGACATCCGCCGGCCACGCCGCCACCACCGCCCGGTCTTCCCGGCCACCTGGCCCCCCAGCAGCCGGCATCGCTTGAGCCGGTCAAGCCCGGAGAGCGAGTCAGTCCGGCCGATGTCGCGACGTCCGGCAACCAGCCGCTCTATGAATCGAATGAATTGCGGACGCTGTTTCTCGATTTCGAGGACGCGGGTTGGGAAAAGGAACTGGCCGACTTTGCCCGCACCGACGTGCTCGTGCCGGCCCGGGTCAGCGTTGATGGCCGGAGTCTCGCCGGCGTGGGAGTCCGCTTTCATGACCGGTCCGTCCCGACATTCTATTCCGCCGGCTACAAGCGTTCGCTCGACCTGACGCTCGATTATACCGCCGCCGGGCAGAGCCTGGGCGGCCAGCGCGAACTCCGTCTGCTCGATGCCCGCACCGACCCCACCTTCCTGCGGACGATGCTCTACTCCCGGGTCGCGCGGGAATACGGGCCCGCGCCCCGGACCGGATTCGTGCGGGTCGTCATTAACGGCGAAGACTGGGGCGTCTACGTCAACGTCCAGCCTTTCGACGAAAATTTCATCCAGGAATACTTCCATACCGCGGCCGGCGCGCGCTGGATCGCCGGCCCCGGTGGCAACCTCGCCTACTTGGGCGACAAACCCGAAGCCTACCGCAGAAGTTACCGGCTCCTGTCACCGGACGATCCCGCGGCGTGGGCGGCGCTCATGAAGTTCTGCCAGGTGCTCAAGGAGGCGCCGCCGGGCGAACTGCGGGCGGCACTCGAGCCGCTGCTCGACATCGACAGCACGCTCATGTTCTTCGCGCTGGAAAACACCCTGCTCAACCAGGACGGCTACGGCAGCGACACCGGAGCCTATGGTCTCTACCTGGACGCCAACGGCCGTTTTCACCTTATCCCGCAGGATGCCGGGGAAAGTTTCCGGCTGCGGCAGGTGAGCGAATACGGGGAGCGCCCGGCCGAACGACGGGAACCGGACCGCAGCGGAGGAGATAAAAAAACGGGAGCATCGGACGAGGTGCCAAAAGGCTACAACCCGCAGGACTTTCCCCACCAGACCGGCACCGATCTGGCCATGCTGCTGAGCTACAGTTTCATCAACAAGGCCGACACCGACCTTGATGGCAAGGTGTCGCGGGACGAATGGCTCGCCTTTGCGCGCACCTGGTTTCTCGTGATGGACGAGGATTACACCGGCCAGCTCACGCCCGATCAATTCCTGGCCAAGTTCCGGCTCCTGATCACGCCCGTTTCGATCGCCGACGGACGCACCCATCAGACTTACGGCAAGGACGATCCCGCCGGAATCATCGGGCGGGATTTTTTCGCGGCGATGGATGATGATCACGAGGGCAAGCTCACCCAGGAAAAGATGACCAGGGCATTCGACCGGTGGTTCACCGCCTGGAGCGATCCCAAGACCGGCCGGCTGGTCCAAAGCCAGCTGCAACGAGGTTTTGGCACGCTCTTCACCCGGTCGAAGTTCCAAGCCGACCAGGCCTTCATCGCGAAACGCAACGATTCGCGACCGACCGCGGATGAGCATGAAGGCGGGCGGGGCCGGCGGGGCGCGGGCAGCAGCGTGGGCGTCGGGCCGCTGCGTTTTCTGGGGCTGGGCCGGCACGGCGGCCGCGGTGAAGGCTCGCGCGGTCTGGTCACTTTCAGCGAGGAACTCGATCCGCTCGCCGGACTGGATGACGCCACCAAGCCCCTGCTGGCGAGACTGCTGGCCGTGCCCGCGCTTCGCACCCGCTATCTCGAATTCATGAAAGACATCGCCGACCACTGGCTGACGTGGGACAAACTTGGTCCGATCGCCCGGAGCAGCCACAACCTCATCGCCGCCGAAGTCGCGAAAGACACGCACAAGCCCGCCAGCTACGAACATTTCGTCCAGGAGCTGGACCAGGACACGACGCAGGGAGCCCGCGAAGGCGACGAAGCGCCCAGCCTGAAAAATTTCATCACCGAACGCAGTGCCTACCTCCACCAGGACGACATGCTCTCCGGCGGCAATTGACGGCAACTCCGGCAGACCGACCGCCGGATCACCGTCGACGTCGACCCAGGCGCGATTGATCCGGAAACGACCCCGCTGATGGTTGGCGCACAAAAAAAGGCCGGCGATAAGCCGGCCGAAACAAAACAGCGCCCGTCGACGCAGGTTCAGGCAGTGACGTTGATCTGCGTGCCGACAGAAGTGGAACCGTCATTGTCTCCATCAGCATCGGTGCCACTGGTGGAAGCCGAGGCGGGGACACCGGAGGATGCCGCATGGTGATGATGACCATGGCGGGCGCTTTTCACGTCCAGCTGGAGCTTGGCAAAGGCCTGCTGGGCACCGGAGATGTCACCGGACTTGAGCGCACTGGCCAGACTCTTGAGGTCGGCAATCCGCGGGCTGTCGGTGCTGCTCGGGTCGGAACTCAGGGCCTGCGCCAAACGCGGCGAGTCTTTCTGCAACTGGGTGAAAGCCTGCTGGGCGGAGTTGATATCGCCCGATTGAAGGGCGGAAGCGAGTGCCTGAAAGTCAGAGCGCCGCTGAGCGTAACTGTCCTGCGCGTCGGCCGCGCTCAAAGCGCTGTTCGACGAAACTGACGGGATAGTCATGGATTTACTGGTGGTTGATGTTCGTGGCGGCCGAACGGCCGTTTGGAGGGTAATTCGGCGCTTTTCGCTCCTGACTTAAGCCCAGGGCGGCCCGATTGTACCCAGGCCGACAGTAAACAACTGGCGTCGTTCTGGTTGGACGTATTATTTCCCGCCCAGTTTCTCATCCCGCCCGGTCCATCAGGAAGCAAACCAACTCCGCCGCAATCCCTACCCTCCCTGTGCCTTCGACATCAACTGACGACCAGTCAGAGTATCTTCCGGAAGTAGGTGATGGTCTTTTTCAGACCCTCGACCAGCGGCACCTTGGGCTCCCATTTGAGATATTTCCGGGCGAGCGTGATGTCGGGCTGGCGTTGCTTCGGATCATCCGTCGGCAGCGGCTTGTGCACGATCTTCGCCTTGCTCCTGGTCAGCTTGAGCACCTGCTCCGCCAGCTCGAACATCGTAAATTCACCGGGATTGCCGAGATTGACCGGACCCACTGTGGCATCCTGATTCATCAGGCGGACCATGCCCTCGATCAGATCGTCGACATAACAAAACGAGCGGGTCTGCCGGCCATCACCGTAGATGGTGAGATTTTCTCCCTTCAGCGCCTGGACGATGAAATTCGAGACCACCCGGCCGTCGTTCGGATGCATGCGCGGTCCGTAGGTGTTGAAAATGCGGACCACCCGGATGTCGATTTTGTTCTCGCGGTGGTAATCGAAGAAGAGCGTCTCGGCGCAGCGCTTGCCCTCGTCGTAGCAGGACCGGCGGCCGATCGGGTTGACGTTGCCCCAATAGGTTTCGGGCTGCGGATGCACGGTCGGATCGCCGTAGACCTCGGAAGTGCTGGCCTGAAACACGCGGGCCTTGAGCCGCTTGGCCAGGCCGAGACAGTTGATCGCCCCCATGACCGACGTCTTGATGGTCTTGATGGGATTGTACTGGTAATGCGGCGGCGAGGCCGGACAGGCGAGGTTGTAGATCTGGTCGACCTCGTACTTGAACGGGTCGATGACGTCGTGCCGGACGAAATCGAAATCCGGATTGCCCAGCAGGTGCGAGATATTGGCCTTGCTGCCGGTGAAAAGGTTGTCGAGGCAGACCACCTCATGGCCGTCGGCCAGAAGCCGGTCGCACAAATGACTGCCGAGAAATCCGGCGCCGCCGGTAACGAGAATGCGCATGGA
>JBBIHQ010000094.1:5418-11158 GCA_037446975.1 Opitutia bacterium | reverse complement strand
GTCAGTGGCCTGCTCCTCCTCGCCGCGGCCCTGTTCGCATGCCTTCTGCCCGCCCGCCGCGCCACGAAGGTGAATCCGACGGAGGCTCTGCGGTCGGAATAGGCACCCGGACGGCCGTCACCCCGGCGCCCCGGGCGCCGGCTTCGGTTTCGCCGCAAACTGCGTGCGGTGGAGCTGCGCATAGAGCCCACCGGCCTGGACGAGATCCGCGTGGCGGCCGCGCTCGACGATCCGGCCATGGTCCAAGACGAGGATCTGGTCGGCCTGCTGCACGGTCGACAGCCGGTGGGCGATCACGAACGAAGTGCGTCCCTTCAGCGCGGAGTGGAATGCCTCTTGGATCGCGCGTTCCGACTCCGAATCGAGATGGGCCGTGGCTTCGTCGAGAATCACCACCGCCGGCGCCTTGAGCAGGAGCCGGGCGATCGCCACCCGCTGCTTCTCGCCTCCTGATAGACGGTGACCGCGTTCGCCGACCACGGTGTCGAGCCCCTGCGGCAGTGCCGCCACCACGGCGGTGAGCTGGGCGTCGTGCAGGGCCACCGCGAGCGCCGCCTCCGTTGCGTCCGGCCAGGCGTAGAGAAGATTGGCCCGAAGGGTGTCGTGAAAGAGGTGGGTGTCCTGCATCACCATGCCGACCGTCCCCCGGACCGAGCCGAGGGTGGCATCCCGCAAATCGACGCCGTTGAAGCGGATCGCACCGGACCGGACGTCGTAGAGCCGCGCGACGAGCTGGGCGAGAGTCGTCTTGCCCGCTCCTGACGGTCCGACCAGCGCGATCATCTGGCCCGGCTCCGCCACGAAGCTCACGTTGTGCAGCACCTGCCTCTCCGGATGTTTGCTCAGCACGGCCACCGACTCGAGCGACGCGAGTGAGACCTCCTCGGCCGTCGGATATCTGAATCCGACGTCGGCAAACTCGACCCGGACCGGGCCCGGCGGGATGGGCTTCGCGTCCGGCTTTTCCGTCACCATCGGCTTCAGGTCCAGCACCTCGAACACCCGCTCGAACGAGACGAGGGTGGTCATGACGTCGACCTGCAGGTTGGAGAGCGCGGTCAACGGACCGTAGAGCCGCAGCAAATAGGAGATCAGCGCGACGACCGTGCCGACGTCGAGCACGTGGCGCGACGCCTCCACCCCGCCCCAGCCGTAGACCACGGCGACGGCGAGCGACGCCACCAGGCCCAGCCCAATGAAGAGCAGCCGGGCATAGGTGGACGTTTTCAACCCGATGTCGCGCACCCGGCCCGCCTGCCGGACGAAGGCGGCTTTTTCGTCCTCGGGCCGGCCGAAAATCTTCGAGACCATCGCACCGGCGACGTTGAAACGCTCGACCATGAGATTGTTCATTTCCGCCACGCGATCGTAGGTTTCGCGGGTGAGCGCCCGCAGCCGCCGACCGACGTAACGCGCCGGCAGCAGGAAGACCGGCACCAGCACCAGCGTGACCAAGGTCAGGCGCCACGAGAGGACGAACATGGCCGAGAGCACGAGGGTCACGGTCACAAGATTGCCGACGGCCGTGGACAGGATGTCGGTGAAGGCGTCGCGCACCCCCGACAGGTCGGTGTTGAGCCGGCTCACCAAGGCCCCGGTGCGGGCGCGGGTGAAGAACGCCAGCGACATTTGCTGGATGTGAACGAAGACCCGGGTGCGCAGATCGAGCAGGATATCCACGCCGACCCGCGCCGCGATCTGCCGTTGCCAGAACGTCAGCCCGGAATCCACGATGGAGACACCAGCGGCCAGCAAAGCCAGCTGGACGATCAGGCTTTCGTTGCCGCCAAGAATGCCGCGGTTGATCAACTGCCGGTAGATCAGCGGATTGATCACCCCGGTCGCCGCATCGAGGACGACCAGCATCAGGAAGAAGACAAGGATCCCGGCGTAAGGCCGGCCGAACCGGATGGTTCGTGCAACCAGGCCGGGAGCCAGCTTGTGCTGGAGCACCGACTCGTCCTTGATCAGCGAATGCGCGCCTTGTGAAACCCCGGGTGTCATTCTGTTAGGTGGTCGGAGGCGGGGCGCACCGGCGCGGTTCGCGGGCTGCGCGTCACAAGGTCGGAAGAATTCCAATCCGGGTTTCCGTGTCGATCCTCATTTGCTGATTCGCGGCGACGCCGGCGGCGTCAGGCAGAACCGGCCGCAGATACCCGGATCAATTCGGTGCGGACAGGAGTCAGGCCTTTGTAGGCGGCAAGAGCGGCGGGCATCGTGACAAGGGCGCGGTGCAAGCCGGCCCGGAGCGCCGGAACGGCCAGCATCTGTGTCAGCGGCACGATGCGCACCTGGATGCCGAACAAAACGCCCCGCGTCACGGGCAGCGCAGCGAGGATCTGGTCCTCGATGCGCACCCACGTCCGCGCGGGATCCAGCGCCGGACCAAGTCTTGGCCGGCCCAGCGATGGATGCAGGTTGAGCTCGGGCGTCGCCGCGAGTCCCCAATTGGCCCGCTCGAAGGGCGCACCGGGCTGCAGCTTTTGGAGAAACTGGCCGATCGCCGGAGCCAGCGTGGGATTCAGACCTGGCACGACACCGTGGATCTCGTCGAGGGTCAGGTCGAACTTTTCGGTCAGCGCCCACGAAGAAGGAAAACACACCACGCCGGCCCGCAAACGAAACCCCCCGTCGGCAGACCGTGCCATCAACACCACATCCGGCTCCAGCCGTCCACCCAGATGCGCCAGCCGTGCGGTCAAGTCGCCGTCCGCCACTGCCGCCGGACCAACCCACTCGGATGCGAGCGACTCGGCCTCCGCTACCAACGCCGCCGCATCCGTCCCGCCCACGATATAGCGCGCCGGATCGTCTCGAAGCCAGCGCCGTCTCTCGGCGAGAACGACCGGATCGGACACGCCGAAAAACTCCGCCAGGTTACCCTTCCTCAGCGTCAGATGAAAGCGGTAGTCCTGGTCGGGAAACAGTTCCGGGAGCGACAACGGCATGCGACCTTGCTGGCGATGTCGCGCGACGAAGACAATGCGGGAGCTGAACGTCTTGACCGACCGGTCCGCCCCAAGCGGGCCGGCGCTCGGGCGGGCGCCGTTGCCTGAAAGGCTGGGCCGGCGGATGAAACCCGCGTCTGACCCATATCGCCTCGCCAAAATACGCGCGTTTTGTGAATCTGGGCACCGTGCCGCTGTCGCCCACGGCGCTCCCAACCGTGCCGATGTCATCCTCTCCGCCAGACGAACCCGTCATTTTGCTCGATCCCCATCCCCGCCGGATCGGGCGGATTTTCGACGAGCCCACCCGGCGCCGCCTCGAACGGCTCGGCCGGGTGATCTGGCATGACGGTTCGCCCGCCACCGCCGAGCACATCGACCGGTATCTGCCGCAGACAATCGCCCTGATCGGACAGTCGCCGCTGGACCGGGCGCGGCTTGACCGGGCCCCGCGCTTACGGGCGGTGTTCAACGTCGAAAGCAACTTCCTGCCGAACGTCGACTACGCCGAGTGTCAGCGGCGCGGGATTCCGGTACTCTCGACGGCCCCGGTCTATGCGCGGCCGGTGGCCGAGTTGGCGCTGGCCATGGCGATCTCGCTCGCACGGCGCATGCACGAAGCCGACGCGGCGCTGCGGATCGGCCGGGAATCCAAGGGCGACAACCACGATTCGTTTCTGCTGCACGGCAAGCCGCTCGCATTGGTGGGATTCGGCAATCTCGGCCGCGCCCTGCTGCCACTGCTGCGGCCGTTCTCGCGGGAAATCCTCGTGCATGATCCCTGGCTCGATGCCGCCGTGCTGCGGGCTGCAGACGTGCTTCCCGCGTCGCTCGACGAATGCTTCGCCCGGGCCCGGGTGGTTTTTCTCCTCGCCGCCAACACCAGCGAAAATACCGGCCAGATCGGGACGCGCCATTTCGCGAGCATGCAGCCCGGCAGCGTGGTCATCCTCGCCAGCCGCGCCGCGCTCGTGAATTTCCCGGAGCTTCTCGCCGCGGCGCGCAGCGGACAGATCCGCGCCGGCATCGATGTCTGGCCCGAGGAGCCGATCCCGGCGGGCGAGCCCGGTCGCACCACGCCCAACACCCTGCTGCAAGCCCACCGCCTCGGCAGCGTGCCGGAGATCCAGACGCTCATCGGCCAGTTCGTTGCCGATGATCTGGAGGCCATTCTCGCCGGCCGCCCACCCGAACGCTGCCAGCGCGCGGACGTCGCCACCGTGGGCAAGCTCCGCAGCATTCCCGTCGGCGCTTGGTCCCTCGGCGGCCCGGGCAACCCCTGATTCTCCCCTGCAGAATCTCCCGGTGGCGCGCCGGTGATTTTCGGAATTGGTCGTTTGGCATTGCGCGGCCCGCTCGCGGGCCGGGGCATTCCAGGTCACCCGGCCGGCGCCAGTCCACGTCTATCCTCCCCCATCGTGGCACGATGATACTGGCGATGTTTGCCTCGCTTCCCGGTGACCACGGATCCGGGCGCAAATGGTGACCAGGCCCAGCCGGTATCTTCTTCCGATGTTACCACCGCGGCCGCTTAACCCGGTGCTGGCATCAGGCTGATTTGCCGGCGGAACCACGATAGCCGAGCACCCGGGCCGGGAGAAAAAGCAGTGCGGTGATCAAGGCCACCAGCGCCTGCATCAGCGCCCCAACGACGCGGAAGGGAATGGAGAGCAGCCAGAGGAAGGGCCAGAGCACGAGCAACAGCAGGGCCAGCGGCCAGCAGAGCACCAGCAGGATGCCCCAGAGCAGCAGCGAAATGAGAAATTTCATGAGGGTACCTTTGCCTCCATAACCCCGAACACGGCGCATAAGTTGCAGGTGAAACAAGGCGCCGGCGGTCAGCTTGTGGCTCGGGCGGCAGCCAACATGCGGGCCACGCGGCAGTCAGCTTTTGGTTGGTTTTCATGCCGGAAGCCTGCATCTTTCGACCAACCATTGCTCAGCTTCGACATATATTGGAATCGTTAGACCGGACCTCACCCTTCCCCTCCCCTGATGAAAAAATCCTCGTTCTGCCTGCTTTCTCTCGCGCTGCTGGCTTCCAGCCAGGCCGCCACGATCAAAATCGACATCGACCACGTGGTCGACCAAGTCGACCCCCACCTCTACGGCGTCTTCATGGAGCCGATCGGATTCAACCGCCCCGGGATGAAGTTCAACACCCTCTACGGCCCGCTCTATGATCCGAAGTCACCGCTGGCCGACGAGCACGGATTCCGCAAGGACATGCTCGAGGCCGCACGGGAGTTGCAGATCACTCAGATGCGTTGGCCGGGCGGCAACTTCACCTCAAGCTACGACTGGCGCGACGGCATCGGTCCGAAAAACCAGCGGCCCAAGCGCATGGAACTCGCCTGGGGCGTCGTCGAGTCCAATCAGGTCGGCACCGACGAGTGGGTGCAGCTGAACAAGGCGATCGGATCCGAGAACGTCCTGTGCGTCAACGGCGGCACGGGCACGATCACCGACGCCTATTCCTGGGTTGAATACTGCAACGCGCCCACCGGCACCTACTGGGCGGACAAGCGCGCCGAATACGGGCACCCGGAACCGTATGGCATCAAGTACTGGGGTCTCGGCAACGAGGTCGACGGCGCGCCGTGGATCATCGCGCACAAGGACGCCGACGATTACATCAAGTGGGCCGTCGAGGCGGCCAAGGCGATGCGCCGCAGTTCGCCGGGCACGAAGCTCGAGTTCGTCGCCTGCGGCGCCGCCAACTACAAGGACAACCTCGACTGGGTCGAGTGGAACTGGAAGGTCATCAAGGGACTTTACGGCGTGGCCGACTA
>JBBIHQ010000094.1:0-5318 GCA_037446975.1 Opitutia bacterium | reverse complement strand
GCCGACGTCGTCAAGATGGCCAACTACACCCTGTTGACTTCGCTCCTCAGCCGCGACCCGCAGACCGACGCGACCTACAAGTCGCCGAATTTCTATGTGTTCAAGCTGTTCTCCACCCACTGTCGCGGAGCGGCGCTCGCGGTGTCGGTGAATTGCGACACCTTCGCCACGAGCGACTACTACACGAAGATCCCCTACCTCGACGTGTCGTCCGTTTACGATGCGAAGGCGAAGCAGGTCATCATCAACGTCGTCAACCGCCACAAGACCGACGCCATCGCGACCGACATCCAGAACGTGGCGGGCACGTTCAGCGGCACCGCGAGCGTGAGCCAGATCGCGAGCGACGACCTCACGAACAAGCCCTACACCTACGAGGCCCGCGACACCTATGCGCCGAAAACCGAGCAGCTGCCCGCCAGTGGCTCGACGCTGCACTACAATTTCCCGGCGCACTCGTTCACCCAGATCGTCGTCAGCGTGGATCGCTGAATTCGCACCTGCCTGACCAAACTTCCCCCCTGTAGCCAACAAACCGTGTTTGCCGACTTCCCTGCACGATCCGGATAGAGATGCGCTCCATTCCCGGTAAGCACGGTTGCCCGGCCCGCGAAGAAACGACCCCCTAACCCAATGACAATCAGAACGGCCTCGGCCTTCCTTCTCACGCTGTTCGCCAGCTCGCCGGGATATTCGCAGCTGCCCGCCCCGGTCATGACCGAATATGGCCTCGTGCGTGGCGCCACCGTAGCCGGACTTGTCGTCTACAAGGGCATTCCGTTCGCCGCGCCTCCGGTTGGCGACCTCCGCTGGCGGGCGCCGCAACCTGCCGCGAAATGGCCGGGCGTCCGGGACGCCTCGGATTTCGGACCGGATCCCTATCAGGGCGACGGCAAGGGCAACGTAAGCGAGGATTGCCTCTACCTCAATGTCTGGACCCCGGCGAGGTCCGCGACCGACAAGGTGCCCGTGCTCGTGTGGATCTACGGCGGCGGCTTCTCGTTCGGCTCTACCTCCACTCCGACACACAACGGCGAACATCTCGCCCGCAAGGGTGTCGTGCTGGTCAGCCTCAATTATCGCGTCGGCCCGCTCGGCTTCCTCGCCCATCCCGGGTTGAGTGCCGAGTCGCCGCACCACGTCTCGGGCAACTACGGCCTGTTGGACCAGATAGCGGGCCTGCAGTGGGTGAAGAAAAACATCGCGGCCTTTGGCGGCGATCCGGACAAGGTGACGATCTTCGGTGAATCGGCCGGCGGCATCTCCGTCAGCATGCTCTGCGCCTCCCCGCTGGCCCACGGGTTGTTTTGCGGCGCCATTTCGGAAAGCGGCGGCTCGTTCGGCCCCACCCGCCCCACCACTTACCCGGGCGAAAATATGCGGAGCCTGGCCGAGGCCGAGCAGGCCGGCGTGGCTTACGCCAACAAGGCCGGGGTAAAATCCATCGCCGAGCTGCGTCAGTTGGCTCCCGGCAAGCTGCCTCCCGGCTGGGGCAGCGGCGCCGCCTGGCCAATCGTCGACGGCTGGATCGTTCCCGGTGACCAATTCAAGCTCTACGAAGCGGGGCACTACAACGATGTCGACATCCTGGTCGGCTACAATTCCGACGAGGGCCTCAGCTTCTCGCGCGAAAAGACTCCGGCGGAATTCATCGCCAATGTGCAAAAGCGCTACGGCCCCTTCGCCGGCCGGCTTCTCCAGGCCTACCCTGTCGGCGAATACACCGTGCCCAAGACGGCGCGCAATCTGATGCGCGATGCCGCATTCGGCTGGCAGACGTGGGCTTGGGCGACGTTGCAGAAGCGGACTGGCAAATCCAAGGTCTTCTTCTACCATTTCGACCAGCACCCGGCGCATCCTGCCGGCTCGCCCGAGGCTGACCATGGCGCACCCCACGGGGTCGACGTCCCCTACGTTTTTCAGACCCTCGACCCCAAGGATCCGACGCTCACCGCCGGGGACCGTGCGATTTCGGACACCATGTCGACCTACTGGACCAACTTCGCCAAGCACGGCAATCCCAACGGCCCGGGCGTGCCCGCGTGGCCCGAGTTCACCGATGGCAACCGGCAAGCGATGTATTTTCACAATACGGCCTATCCCGGACCGGTGCCCGATGCCGCCTCGCTCGCCGTGCTCGACGAGTATTTCGTTTGGCGACGCACGCCCGAAGGCGCGGCGTGGGCGAAATAACCCGGTCTCCGTCCGCTCTCGGCACCTTACGCCCGGACAACCCGTTCCCAAGATCGCTTCTCCACTTCTTCCCGCCAGCGCCGGTCAAGTCGCGTCGCGCAACACCATTTTCCAGGCTTTGCCCAGAGCCGGATCGAGCGGGCACGCCAAACCCGTTCTTTCTTGAGCCTCGATACCGCCGTCAGGTGCATTGCCGGCCTCGGACCACCGCTCAACCGGATCCCGCAAATTCGCGCGCATCTTTCGGATAGCCCTGTCCGTCCGTGAGCCTATACTGTTCGTTCTTTCATCCCCGATTGCATGATCACCGGCCTTTCCCCCGCCCCGCGTCTTCCGTTCATCGCCGCCTTCCTCCTGCTCGCGGCTTCCCTTGCGAACTCGTTGCCGGCCGACCCGGTCGCCGCGCCCCGCGAGAGGATCCGGCTGGACGCGGGCTGGCGGTTCGCCCTCGGCCACGCGACAGACCCCGCGCGCGACTTCGGCCACGCCACCGGCTACTTTTCGTATCTCGCCAAGACCGGCTTTGGCGACGGTCCGGCCAGCCCCGCCTTTGACGACCGCGGCTGGCGCCAGCTCGACCTGCCGCACGACTGGGCCGTCGAGCTGCCTTTCGACCGGCGCGGTACCGCCAGCCATGGCTATCGGCCGCTCGGCCACGCCTTCCCGGAAACGAGTGTGGGTTGGTATCGCCGCACGTTTCCAATCGCAGCCTCCGACCTGGGCCGCCGCATTTCGCTCGATTTTGACGGCATCTACCGACACGCCCGCGTGTTTGTGAACGGCTTCCTTGTCGGCGAGGAGCCCAGCGGATACCTCGGCACCAGCTACGACATCAGCGAATACCTCAACTACGGTGGCGACAATGTCGTCGCGGTGCGGGTGGACGCCACGATGGAGGAGGGCTGGTTCTACGAGGGCGCGGGCATCTACCGCCACGTGTGGCTGGTGAAAACCGCTCCGTGGCACGTGGCGCGTGAGGGCACCTTTGTGCGCACCGCGGTCGCAGGTGAGGCGGCGACCGTCTCCGTCGACACCGAGGTCGTCAATGCCGGCCGTGAAGCCGTCGCCGGCACGATCGAGCAGGAGGTCATCGGACCCGACGGCCGCGTGCTTGCGACCAGCCGGCGCGCGCTGCAACTGGCGGCGGGCGAATCGGCCACCGGCACCGACACCCTCGCGATCGCTTCGCCCGAACTCTGGTCCCTCGAAACCCCGTTCCTCCACACCCTCGTCACGACCCTCCGCCGGGAGGACCAGGTTGTGGACCGCTACGAAACGCGCTTCGGCATCCGCACCATCCGCTTCGACCCGAATGCCGGTTTCTTCCTGAACGGCCGGCGGGTGGAACTCAAGGGCACCAACAACCACCAGGACCATGCCGGGGTTGGGGTCGCCCTCCCCGACGCCCTGCAGGAGTTCCGCCTGCGGAAGCTGAAGGAATTCGGCTGCAACGCCTATCGTGCCTCCCACAACCCGCCCACCCCCGAACTCCTCGACGCCTGCGACCGCCTGGGCCTGCTCGTGATTGACGAGAACCGGCTCATGGGCATCAACGCCTGGCACCTAACCCAGCTCGAACGCCTGATCCGCCGCGACCGCAACCACCCGAGCGTCATCATGTGGTCCCTCGGCAACGAGGAATGGGCCGTCGAGGGTAACATCAAGGGCGAGCGCCTCACCGTGCCGATGCAGGATTTCGCGCACCGTCTCGATCCCACCCGCCCGACCACCGTCGCCATCAGCGGCGGTTGGGGTGGCATCTCCCGCACCGTCCAGGCTGCGGGCGTTAACTACATCCGGCAGGCTGACGCCGACCGCCAGCACGCGGAGTTTCCCAAGCAGATCATCCTTGGCACCGAAGAAACCACCACTCAGCAGACCCGCGGAATCTACGTCACCGACGCTGCCCGCCGCCACTCCGCCCCGCAGGAGAACGGCACCTCCGGCGGCAACGCGGAGCTGGGCTGGAAATACTATCTGGCACGGCCGTGGAGCCCCGGCGTGTTCTTCTGGACCGGCTTCGATTATCGCGGCGAGCCGACGCCCTATGATTTTCCCGCAGTCTCGTCGCAGTTCGGCATTCTCGACGCCTGCGGCTTCCCGAAGGACGGTGCCTCCTATTTGCAGGCATGGTGGACCGACCAACCCGTCCTCCATCTCTTCCCGCACTGGAACTGGCCCGGCCGCGAGGGCCAGGAAATCGAGGTCCGCGCCCACAGCAATTGCGCGGAGGTGGAACTCTTCCTCAACGGCGCCTCCCTTGGTCGCAAGCGGATGGAGCCCAACGGCCACCTCGCCTGGCTGGTCCGTTATGTCCCCGGAACACTGGTCGCCAAGGGATATAAGGCCGGGAAGGAAATCCTCACGGCCAGGGTCGAGACGACCGGTCCCTCCGCTGCCGTCACCTTGGTTCCCGACCGCACCATGATCAAGGCCGACGGGCGCGACGTCGCGGTCGTGACCGTCGAGATTCGCGACAACGCCAGCCGGATCGTGCCGACCGCCGGCAACGAGGTCGGCTTCACCATCAGCGGGCCCGGCCGCATCATCGGCGTCGGCAACGGTGACCCGTCCTCCCTCGAGCCAGACCAATTCGTAGGCTCCAGCCACAGCATCCCCCTTGGCGAGTGGATCGCGCCCAACCCCGCCGTGTCCACCGGCGACGTGGCTTTCGAAACGACCTTCGATTTACCGCCGTCTGCGACCGGCGAAACGTTCTCCTTGCTTCTGAACGCCCTCGGGCCAAGGCAAACGGCCGAACTGAACGGCGAAATCCTCTACCGCGACGCTGATCCGGCTCACTCGCGGGTCGAGGTGCCCGTCGACGGCGGCAAGCTCCGTCACACCGGGAACAAACTCAGGCTGGTCTCCCCTGTCTTTCCCGTCTGGCGCGATCGCGAGGGCCTGGCGCAGTTCCATCCCGCAGCACTCCGCGTCCTGCGGGCCGCGCCGGCGTGGCACCGCGCCGCGTTCAACGGACTCGCCCAAGTCATCGTCCAGTCGACCGGGGCGCCGGGCGTGATCACCCTTCACGCAACCAGCCCAGATCTCTCGACCGCCGTCGCCAACATTCAGGCCAACTGATCCGCGACCCACGGATCGCGGTCGGCGCTGGAGTGTTCCGG
>JBBIHQ010000093.1:8049-11514 GCA_037446975.1 Opitutia bacterium | reverse complement strand
CGGCGGCAGTTCGGGGCCGCCGCGGAGCGCGGTTACCTTCCAGTCGCTATCGAGCACAACTGGATTACCCACCGGGTGCAGGTAACGACTGGCTGGGCCGGTCGCTGCGCGGCTGGTCAGCGTCTTGATGAAAAGGGACTCGCCCGGGGCCAGTTGGAGATAGATCTCCGACGCGCCGTGGTCTTGTCGCACCGGCGCAACACCCGTGCCGCCCTGACGGGGATTCATCTGCACCGCGGATTGGGCGGGACGACCGAGCTTGACCCATCCGTCGAATGGCTGGCCGGTCTGGTTGGCGATGAAGTAAATGTAACCTGAATCATTGCGTCGGCGGACGAATTGAAGACCGGCTTCGGTCATGGGCTCACGGGCGGCGTTGCTGGCAAGGAGCACCGCTGGCAGCGGAGCGACGACCACCAGGCCGTGACCAAATTGCGCCGAGCTGTGGCCGATCTTGTCGGAAGCGAGTTTCAGTCCCGCAAGTTCGGTCTTAAGTTGGGCGCGGCGTTCCTTGAGCTTGCCATAGCCGGGCACATCAGCCGGGAGCGCATCGACGAACAGTACGGTGGCTCCCTCGTGGGCGAGGGCGAGCAGGCGATGTAAAGTTTCGACCGCCATGTGGTTGGTTTTCGGAACCAGAATGGTGGCATAGCTGCCGCCGGTAGCCTTGATCGTGTCGTTTTCGAATTTGGTCTGCTCAAGTTGCAGGTCGGAGATCAGGTCGTACGCGTAGCCCTTGGCTGTCAGCTCCTCCATGAGCTTCCCGCACGCCGAGGCCTCAAGCCAGCTGGCGTGGACGGTGAGCTGGATTTGCTGGCCCTCGGGATTGTGCCAGAGGTCGTCGGCCGGCCAGTAGACGAGCAGATCGTTGTCGGGCTTGCCGGCTTGGAGCAGCGACTGGCAGCGGGCGATGTAGGTGTTGATGCCGTCCCCAATATCGCGCCAGAGAGGATTGCGGGTGTTGATCTGTGACGAGGCATAGAACAACCAGCCGGGCCACGGGGCATCTTCGGGCGAGTAGGCATCGCCATGATAAAAGACGTGGTTGATGCCCGCGAGGAACAGCGCATCCAGCTCGGGCTTCATCTCCGACGGCGACTCGTGGAAGTGTTCGCGCAACCACGTGAAAGTCTCGGACGAGGCGTAGGGTTTGCCCATCACATGCGCGGCCGACGAGGCAAAGCGATGGATGATGGGCGGATGGCCGGGCCGGCCGATCTCGGCGGCTTCGCGGCGGAAGCCGGGAATGGGGAAGGGAATCGAGCCGAAGATTTCCGTCTCGGGAATGTCCGCAGCGCCGTACAGATCCAGGAGATTTCCGGGTGAGCCATGGGCCTGTTCGCGCGCCGTCTCTCCGCGCGCATGGGCCCAGTCCACCCAGGTGCGGATGTAATCCAGGTGCAGGGCCGCGAGCGTGGTGCGGTAGTCCGCCTTGATGCGGGCGACCGTGTCCGGATCGCCGCGACCGTTCAGCTCGCCGGCGTGGTCGCGGAGATCGTAGCCGTGCAGCGCGAGGAATTTGCCCGGAACCTCGGTCGCCCAGTTGGCCTGATATTCGAAGGAATCGTGAAACTGGCTGTTGATGGTGCCGGGCGGAAGGGCGTCGAGCGCCTTCGTGAATGGAGTGAGATAATGTTTCAGCGCCGCGGTCGAGTAAGGGTCGACGACAAACCCCTCGCCGCCGGGCGCGGAGCGTTTCACCTTGAAGCCGGTGGGGACCGGGGCGATTTTGCCGTCCGGTCCGAAAGCCAGCTTGAGTTCAACGTCCCGCGGGCCGACCTGCGGGCCGCCGAACGGCCAGCCGGTGCCGGTGGCCATGTCCACTCCGAGACCAAGGCGCCTGGCTTCGGCGCCGGTGAACGCGAGCATCTCAAGATATTTTGGCGAAAGAAACGGAATGAAGCGGTCTTCGTAGCCCTTCGCCCCGTAGATGGGCGTGACCTCCACGCCGCCGAAACCGGCGGCGGCGATGGCCTCGAGTTCGCGCGTGAGGTTGGGCTTGTCGACCGCACTGCCCAGCCACCACCAGCGGGTCCAAGGCTTGTTTTCCCGCGTCACCCCGGGCCAGGCGAGATCGGCGGGCAGCGGCGGTGCTTCGGCGGCAAGGAGAGGGGAGAGGCAGGTGGCCGAGAAGACCACGGCAAGCAGCAGGGGATGGCGGCGCATGGGGTTGGCGCAGGAAAAGCCCGGCCGGTGGCGCCGTCAACCGGCCGGCCGGTCGGACCGTATGAAACTCCCGTCTGCTGACCACTCCGATTGGGCCTGGCGACTCTGCCAGGACGGCAGATCTCCGGACGATCTGGTCAGCGAAGGGGATCTTCGGCCCTTTCGGCTTTGCGCCGGGCGTTCGGGCTGCTTCACTGGCCCCGGCTTGAATCTCATCGACCGCTATATTCTGCGCGAGTGGCTGAAAATGCTCGCGTTGCTCCTCGGCGCCACTACGGGCGTGCTGATGATGGCCTCGCTGTACGACGATTTCCGCGAGCTGATCCAGTACGGCGCCGGGGCCGGCAACATCCTGCTGTATTACGCCACGCTGATGCCGAGCAATCTTTCGATTGTGCTGCCGCTTTCGATGCTGCTGTCGCTGCTGTTCGTGCTGAGCAAATTGCATCGCAACAACGAAATCACGGCGGTGCGCGCGGCCGGGCTGAATATTTTCGCCACGACCCGCTCGCTGTGGCTGGCGGGCATTGTTCTCTGCGGCGTGTCGCTCCTGCTCAACGCCAAGGTCGTGCCCTGGTCGGTCGAGGCGTCGCGCAGCCTGAAGGAGAGCTTCCAATACAGCGCGGAGATGAAGGCCGCCCACCACGGAATGCTCGGGATGGTCTCGAGCGTCGCCTTCGACAACCAGCGGCAGAACCGCATGTGGTTCATCAGCCGCTACAGCCGCTTTTCGGCCACCGCCTACGGTGTCACCGTTTCGGAGCTGGACGGGCGCCGCCGGGAAAAGACCCGCATCATGGCGCGCGAGGCCCGCTTCGATGCGGTCCGCCGCGCGTGGACGTTCAAGGACGGCCGGGAGATGTGGTTCGATCCCGAGCAGGGTGACCTGCAGCGCACGGTGCCCTTCGCCGAAAAAACCGTGCCATACTATACCGAGGACCCGCAGCTCATGCTGCTGTTCGACCGCAAGCCGGTCGACCTGTCGTTCAACGAGCTGCGCCGCATCACCGATTATTTCTCGAGCGAGGACAACCCGAAGTTCCTGCGTTACGAAGTGCGCTACTACACCTTGCTGGCCGACACGCTCGGGCCGCTCATCATCATCGCCATCGCCATCCCGTTCGCGGTCTCCGGCGTGCGGGTGAGCCCGGCCGTCGGGGTGTCAAAGTCCATCGGACTGTTCTTCATCTATTTCATCCTGACCGGCATCGCCACGCCGCTCGGCGGAGGCGGATATCTGGAACCCGTCTGGGCCGCCATCATGCCGAACCTGACGATGATCGGTCTCGCCGCTTATTT
>JBBIHQ010000093.1:0-7949 GCA_037446975.1 Opitutia bacterium | reverse complement strand
AGGAACAGTGGCGGCCAGCGGAGAAATTCAAGTGTCGCGATGCGGTGCCAGTTGGCGTAGAGGATGACACCCCACACCACGGCACAGTTGATGTAAGCAAGGAAGACCGCCGCGCTGCCCATGTCCTTGGCGCGTTTGGCGAACAAGCGTTTTTCGAGGGAAATGTCGTCGATGGTCCATTCGATGGCGGAGTTGAGCAGTTCCGCGATGATGATGACGAACAGCGACGCCAGCATCACGGCGGTGGAGACTGCCTTGATGGGCAGGATGACCGCGATGGGCGTGAGGATCACGACGAAGATAAGATCTTCGCGGAACGAAGGCTCGTGCCGGACCGCTGCCCAAAAGCCCTCGACCGCAAAACGAACTGACTGGATGAAATTCCGGAAATCGCGGCGCTTGGTCTCGGGGGGAGAAATGGGCTCGCTCACAACGGCAGTCCAGCGGACGGAGGCAAAGTGGACAAATCTAAACTGACTTGAGGCAGGGACGGACCGTTCGACTGTCCGTGCGCGTCGGCGTGCCCAGCGGTCGCGCCTTGCCAGCTTGAACTCAGACCCCGAGCAAGTGGAAGCCGCGCGCCGGAATCTCGCCCAGGCCAAGCGCCCGGCTGGCGTGGGCCACGGTCTCGTCGTGGCAGCCGATGAATTCCAGCATGCGAATCACAAAGCGGCGCTTCTGGGTGTCGTCAATGGTCATGACCGCCCAATACTGGGTGCCGTCGATCTGGCGGGCCTGATTGTGCGCCCGCAGTTCGTTGACCTCGTCGCGATTGAGCGCCAGATAGCGCAGGCCGCTCTCCTGGTGGGCGATGAAGTCGGCAAAATCGCGGGCATAATTCTGCGCGCACCAGGCGAGCAGCGCGAGATAGCGCTCGACCGGGTCGGTGTGGCCGGTGAATTCCGCGCCGGTCAGGAAAAACAGCAGGTTGTCGCCGGCGAGGGGCGGCCGGCCGGAGCTGAGCATCGCCGCAATCACCTCTGCGGGCGACAGGTTTTTCGCGGCGGCGAGCTGCTGCAGGGTCTCATAGGTTTGATCATTCAGCTCGAGCTTCTTCATGAGGAAAAAATACGCCCGCGGATTGCCCGTGCAAGTCCGGACCGGTTTTTCGAGCAAGATTTTCCGTCCCGCTTTTCCCAAATCCGGGACGCCAAACCGCGCCGGGATTCCGGTTCTTTTCGTGCCTTTTGGCCACCGGCAATCCAGCCTGTTCCGCCATGAGCACAGCATTGATCGCCGGCGGCAGCGGACTCGTGGGTGGATTTTTGCTGCGGCAATTGCTCGCTGCGCCGGAGTATGATCGCGTGATCGCCGTCGGTCGCCGGCTGCTCGGGTGGTCGCATCCGAAGCTGGTGCAGATCCAGGTTGATTTTGCCGCCCTGGACAAGGTGAGCGCCGATCTGCGCTGCGACGCGGCTTTCTGCTGTCTGGGTACCACGATCAAGCAAGCGGGCTCACCGGCGGCCTTCCGGGCGGTCGACCATGTCGCGGTCCTGGCGCTGGCCTGGGTGGCGCGGCGCCACGGGGCGGAGAAATTCTATTTCGTGTCGTCGATGGGCGCCGATGCGGGGTCGCGCATCTTCTACAGCCGCGTGAAGGGCGAGACCGAGCGCGCGCTGGCGGTGCTCGATTTCAAAACCCTGGGTGTATTCCGTCCGAGCCTGTTGCTCGGGCCGCGGTTGGAGAAACGCCCGGGTGAACGGATCGGCGCGGCCGTCCTGCGGCTCGCCGCGCCGATGCTGCTCGGCCGGTTGCGCCGATACCGGGCGATCGAGGCCGGGGTGGTGGCGCGGGCGATGTTGCGTTGCTCACTGGAGAGCAAAACCCGCGGCGTGCGGGTTTATCAGTCCGATGAGATCCAGGAACTGGGCGGATTGGTTTCCTGAGCCGCCCGGCGCCCGCGCCACAGACCGTTCGTCAACTAACAGTATACTTGAACCTCATGCCTTGCTCCGTCGCCGGGCCCGAAGCCCAAGTATACTAATAGTTGACAAACCGTGCCGCCTATTTCCCCGCTTCCGTTGACGGAGGGCTCGAGGGCGGCGGGTCACCCGGCGACGGCTCCTGTCCGGTCGCATCGGTTGGGCCGGTCACGGCGCGCAGAACAATGACCTGCTTCTCGGCTTTGTTGGCGAGGCGCAGCACCAGGGTGGCTTCGGTCTCGGCAAGCGAACCGCCGAGCCGCGAGCTCATGGGCTCGGTCTCTAGCGACTGGCCGGGATCGAGCGAAAGCTTCTCAGGCTGGACGGCGAAATTGCCGAAGACGGAGGCAAAATCCTCGATGCCCAGTTCAACCGGCGCGGCGCTCTGGTTGGTCAAGCGCAGATGGATCATGACGGTCGGCCCCATTCCGCCCCCCATGCCGGGTCGCGGACTTTCGCTGTCACCTTCGGCGTTAGATTCGGACACCTGACCGCCGCCATGCCGCCCGCGGCCGCCGCCACCCATTCCCATGCCGCCCCCACCGTGCCGGCCGTGGCCGCCGCTTTCGCCCCCTTCCTTGCCGGGGGCGGGGTGCGGAATTCCTTCGCCCCCGACTTTCAATTCGGCGACAATCTGGCCGTTGAAGAAGGTGCTTTGTCCGACCATCGGTATGGGCGGAGGTTCGTGGCGGCGCCGCTCGCCGCTGCGCGGGCCGGGTTCGCTGCTGCAACTGGCAACGAACACCAGCAACAGACCAACGGTACACGTAACTGGGGTGCGGTAGCAGGCAGCGGTGCGCATCCGGCCATTGACGCCCGGCGGAGCAAAAAGTTGCAAAATCTTATGTTTCGTGGCCCGACGCCAGTTGAAGCCGACTGCGATCTCCAAGACCCAGCCGCGGTTGATTCCATGTCCTCACCGACCATTCGCCGGCCGGTGCCCCGGTCAGCTCCAATTGTAATTGAAACTGACGCTGATGCGCTCGGCAGTCGAGCGGTTGGCGGCGACCTCGTGACGCAGCCAGCTTTCGAACAGAATGACATGACCGGCCCGGGCGGGGTAGGTGATGTGGAGCCGGTTGGCGGGGCGGGCCCCGGCGGTCTTCGGCGGCGCAGCCATGAACTTGCTGAGCCGCGGGTCCTCGAACTTCAGACCGGGGCAACCGCGGGGAGTGACGACATAGTAGGTGCCGCTGATGAACGAGAGCGGGTGCAGGTGCAGACTATGCGAGGCATGTTCGGGCATGATGTTTACCCAGAAGTCCGTCATCTCGATCCGGTGTCCGCGCAGATCCAGGTCGAGTTGGGCGGCAAACCGCCGCACATGTCGCGTGAGCTTGCGCTCAAGCCCGGCAAACGTGGACGAGAATTTGTGCAACTGGTTGAGCGAGGCGTAGGACGTATAGCCGCCGGGATAGTTCCGGGCGGACCAACGCCGGCCAGCGGCATCGTAGTCGCGCAAGTTGCGGCATTCATCCGCCAGTTCGGCGTTGAATCGCTCCAGCCCGGTTTGCAGCAGAGCCTCGTGGTAGATTAACGTCGGAAACCAGGCACGGGTGGACATGACCCGCCAAGTAACTGGTCCCGCGGCAAAAGCGCAACCCGGAAGCCGTCCGAGGCAGTAGGGAAGGCTGGACCTGATCCGGTAGATTATTAGGTTGTATTCTGGCCCGGGAACTTTTCCTTGGCCGGTTCCAACGATGAAAACAACACCAAGCCTTGCTCCCCTGATTCGCAAACTGCTGGCCGGCGTCCTGGCGATGCTGGCGGGTTTCAGCTTCGCCGCCGACCGCATTGAACTCACCGATGGCTCCGTCGTCCTCGGCAAAATCCTCTCGGCCGAGAGCGGCAAGTTCAAAGTGGAGACCGGTTTCGCCGGTACCATCGAGATCGCCCAGGACAAGATCAAGAGCTTCTCCACCGATGAAGCGGTGAACGTCGGTCTGGCTGCAGGCAGTGCGGTGCTGGGCAAGGTCGAGGGCAGCGATGGCGGCATCAAGGTTGTGGCCAATGACGGACAGATGACGGCGGAAACCGGCAAAGTGGCCGCGGTCTGGCGTCAGGGCGCCGACAGCCCTGCGACCCGGAAGCTCAAGGCGGAGATTGAAGCCAGGACCCGCAAGTGGGCCTATGAGGCTTCCGTGGCCGTTACCGGACGCACCGGGGTGAGCGAGAAATTCGACGCCCGACTCGGTTTCAAGGCGACCCTGGCCAGCGCCCAGGACAAACTGATCTTTGGCGTTGAGGCGGAGAAGGCCCGGGACAGCGGAGTCGACACCGCCAACCGCCAGTACGGCAGCGTCGACTATTCCTCCTTTTACTCGCCTGACAACGGTTGGTACGTGCGGACCACGCTGGAGAAGGACCGGATCAAGAATCTCGATTTGCGCTCGACCACCGCGTTCGGATTGGGCCGCAAGCTGATCAAGAACGACCACCAAGACCTCGAGTTCCGCCTCGGTTTTGAATACAGCTATGAATCCTACGCCGACAACACCAAGTTTGATTCGCCCGGCATGGACGTGGCGTTTCTGCACACCTACCAGTTCAAGAATGCAAAGCTCGTCAATGTGATCGGTTACACTCCGGCATTTAAGGAATTCTCCAACTACCGCATTCATCATGAGTCGGCGATCGAGCTCCCCTTGGGCGCTTCGCTCTGGAAACTGAAGGTCGGCGTCGCCAACGAGTATCTCAGTGTGCCGCCCGCCGCAACCGAGCGTCTCGACACCACCTATTTCACCAGCCTGCTGCTCAACTGGCAGTAAGAAGACGTTTGAAAGGCTGACTCTTGGCGGGACCTCGACGGGTCCCGCTTTCTTATGCCGACGGCAATGAAAATGTCCGCACGGATCGGTAAACCGGCGGTTGCCCCGGCCGTGGCTCGCTGGCCAGCAGGATGAATTCATTCACGCGAAATGGCGGAGCTTCAAACGCGACGTGTGGCTGGAGGAATTTTGCCAGTTGCGCTGGGCTATGTTCGTTGGTCAGCCGGGCCACGGTGATATGGGGATGAAAGCTGCTCACATCAAGGGCCGGGTTCACCGCCAGCAGAGCCTCGTCTGTTCGCTGGCGGAGCTGGAAAAGCCGCGGATGTCCGCGGCCCAGCCCGACCCATAACACCTTGGCCTGTCCCCGGGTCGGAAACAGTCCGACACCGCTTACTGGCAGGATGAACGGTTCTACTTTTATTCGCTCCAGTTTTCTTTCAAAAGCTGCCTGCTCGTCCGCGGTCGCGTCCCCGATGAAACGGAGGGTCAGATGCAGGTTCGAAGGCGGCATCCAGCTCACGCCGGCCATCGGTGCAGCCAGCGCGGCCAAGTCGGCCCGTACCGTTTCCGGCAGAGCGAGGGCAACAAATAGACGCGCCATGGCGCGGCCAAACTTGCGCGATCGGCACAGCCGGCAAGAAATATCCGCATTCGGCCCAGTCCCGATTGACGAACGGGAATCTTCCTCCACCGACAAGGCAATCCGGTCAAAGCAGCCAGCCGCCGAGCCCGGCCAGTCCGAGCACGACGGCCCACGCCGGAACTTTCCCAGACTGAAGCGCAACAAAGGCGGCCACTGCCAGGCCCAGACTGCGCCCGCCGTTGATGCCGGTGGTCCACACCGGGTTGTAGAACGCCGCCAGCAGCACGCCGACAACTGAGGCGTTGGCCCCGCGCAAGGCGGCCTGCGCGGCGGGCCGGTGCCGCAGCGATTGCCAGTAGGGCAGGACGCCCGACACCAGCAACAACGCCGGCAGGAAGATTGCCAGCAGCGCCCAACCACCGCCAACCCAGCCGCCCGGACCATAAGTCATCACCGCACCAAGGTAGGCGCTCAAAGTGAACAGCGGGCCGGGCACCGCTTGGGCTGCGCCGTAGCCAGCGAGAAACTGGTCGTGGGTCAACCAACCGGGCGCAACCACTTCGCGTTCCAGCAACGGCAGCACGACATGCCCGCCGCCGAACACAAGCGAGCCAACCCGGTAGAATCGGTCGAGGATTCCCAGCCAGGGATTTGCGGAAACATGGGCGAGAACGGGCAGCAGCCCAAGGAGGGCCAGAAAAGTCATCAGACAGATCAGGCCGGCCCGCCGGTCAGGAGTGACCGTGGCCGGCCCGGGCGGGGCCGAATCTGCGGTCTTGAAGAGCAACCAGCCGGCGGTTGCGCCAAGCGCGATGATCGCCATCTGGCTCCAGGCGAACGGCAGCCACAGCAAAATGCCAGCGGCGATCAGTGCAACCGCACGGCGCGGCCAATCCGGACACAGGTTCCGACTCATGCTCCAGACCGCCTGCGCCACGACGGCAACCGCGGCGACCTTCAATCCGTGCAGCCAGCCGGCGGCCCCAAGATTGCCCAGCGCGGCAACGCCATAGGCGAACCCGATCATCAGAAGGGCAGACGGCAGCGTAAACCCCAGCCACGCTGCAATTCCGCCGGGCAGCCCGCGCTGCAGATAGCCGATGCTGAATCCGGTCTGGCTGCTCGAAGGGCCGGGCAGAAACTGGCACAGGGCCACGAGATCGGCATAATGAGCCTCATCGAGCCAGCGCCGGCGCCCGACATACTCGGCGCGAAAATAGGCGATGTGCGCCGCGGGCCCGCCGAAGGAGGTGCATCCCAGCCGCAATGCGACCGTGAAAATTTCAAACAGCGAAGGGCGCGGTGGCATCGGGCGGAATCAAGCACGCCCCCATGCACGGCGCACGCCTTTCTTTGGGGTTAAAGTCGTGGTGAAGGCTCCGCCCGCCCGGCCGGGGGCGGAAACAAGGGCACCCGCGGCTTGGAGGCGAAAGATTTCTGAAACTTTTTGAAACATCTGCGTGACGGCTGCGTCGAATGCGGGATGATTCCGGCAAGCATGAAAAAACTTCTTCTCCTTCTCGTGGTGTGGGGCTTCAGCGGCTGGGCTCTGGCGGAAGCCGGGCAGGCGGTGGAATCAGAGGGCAACACCCGTGACATTCTGGTCTACAAGGACGGTGACCGGGTGCAGGGCCGGCTGCTGGAGCAGACGGACAAGATCATCGTATTCCAATCGGACCGGTTCGGGGAGCTGAAGGTTTTGGTGGAAAATGCCCGGGTGATAAAGGCCGGGCAACCGGCCGGGCACGGTATTGCGGCGGGCCCCAAAGGGCCGCCCGCAACCTTGACGACAAAGGACAAGGAGAAAGCCGCCGAGCGCGCCGAGCTGGAGCGGCTCTCGGTCCTGGAGCATCTTTCGCCGGCGGCGCTGACGACCATGTTGGGCGACTTTTTTGGCCCGTGGCACGGAAGATTCGCCTTCTCCGTGGAACAGGTGTCCACCACGACGGAGCAGGTCAATACCGGCGTGGAGGCGACCTTGCAGCGCAAGTGGAAATCCGACGAAGTGCAGCTCAAGGGCCGCTACGACTTCAGCGAGGCCAACAACCTCACGACCACGGACCTGACGAAGGCCGACGGGCTGTGGCGGCACGATTTTCCGGACAACTTCTTCGCCCTTTACCATCCCAACGTCGAATGGAACCGGGCCAGTTTCAACAACGGCGTGCCCAACGACTATCTCCAATTCCAGCAGGAGGTCGGCACCGGCGTGAGCATTCTGCCCAATTTCCGCCGCAAGGTGCGCGTCGGGGTGTCGGAGAATCTCTTCGACATCTGGAACACCACCCCGGGCGGCGTGCACAGTTCCCGCACGGTTGAGTCGGCCTTCGTGGAGACCGAGTTGAAGCTGCCATGGCGCATGAGCCTGTCGCAACGCGGCGTGTATTATTATGCGATCGCGAATGGCATGGACGGCTGGGAAAACCGCGTCGAGCTGAGCAAGAAGTTCACCGAGACGTTCAGCACCTCGCTCCGTCAGGAGACCCGCCAGTACAATCCTGACGGCAAGACGCAGAATTACTCCCGGTTGAAGCTGTTGTTCGGAGTGGACTTCTAGGCGCCGGCCTTGAAAACGTAGATCGTGCCCTGCTCCGTGCCGACGGCGAGGAGCGAGTCATCCGGCGACCAGGCAAATTTCGTGGCCGCCGCCGGCATCTTCACTTCGGCGACGAG
>JBBIHQ010000092.1:0-12019 GCA_037446975.1 Opitutia bacterium | reverse complement strand
GAAAGCGAGGGCGATCGCCAAGCCGAGCAAGCCGGCGGTCACGCCGGTGAGAACACCGTTGAGCGTCGCGGCGGCGGCGCTTCTGCGCGCCACTTGATAGGCGGCCAGCAGGGCAAACCCGCATTGGAGCCACGGCATCAGCCTGCGACTGACACTGGCGGCAAACTGGTTGATCGCCGCCTGATCCGGACTTCCCCGGACCTGAAACGCGAGTTTGCCTGCATAGACTGCACTAATGCCCGTCAATGTCAGGAAGCTCAAAATGATGACTGAAACGGCGGCGCCCAGGACCAGGAGCCAGCGGATGTCTTTCAAAGGGAATTTCATCGCAGTTGTTTTCAAGACCAGTCGGTGCCGCCGGGGCGTCGGGTTTGGAGGATTACGGGAGCGGATTCGGCAGGGAATAGTGGCCGTGGAAGAGCAGCCAGCGGCCGTCGCGGAGCACGAACACCAGCGACACGGCGAAACGGCTGTTGAAGGTCCGGCCGTCCTGCAACGTGGCTGCCGTGGTGCCTTCGGCAGTGAGCAGCGCCACGCCGGGCGCGAGCACGGTGACGTGCGGGTCATCGAAGCGGCGCTCCAGTTTGACGACACCCTGCGAACCCTGCCGGACCGCGGTCATGGCGTCCGTCCGGGTTTTGAAGAGTTTTCCATCGTGAATGATGCGGATTTCGTCGGAGTCGACAATGCCGGCAAAGAACGCGTCGGTATCGAGCCGGTCGGCCGCGTCGGTCAGGCGGGTGTTGGCGGCGAGCACGGCCGATACGAGGGCGGCGTCGGCCGGGGACTCGGCGCGGACAATGACGGGCCAAGCGGCGAGGAGGGTCGCGGCGAGGGCGGGCAGCAGTCGGCTTTTCATGGTCAGAAGGCGGATCACTCGGCGCGCAGTGCGGCTATCGGATCAACTTTGGTGGCCCGCCGGGCCGGCAGCCAGCAGGCCAGAAGGGCGACGCCAACGAGGAGCCCGGCGACCAGCGTGAAGACGATCGGGTCGGATTGGGAGGTGGCGTAGAGCTGGGCGGCAAGCAGCTTCCCGGCACCGTAACTCGCGAGCGCACCGACGGCGACGCCGAGGAGCACTAGCTTCAGGCCGTCGCGCACGACGAGCGAGACGACGCGGAGGGCGCCGGCTCCGAGGGCGATGCGGATGCCCATCTCGCGGGTGCGCTGGGCGACCGAGTACGCCATCACGCCGTAAATGCCGACGCAGGCGAGGACGAGTGCCGTGCCGGCGAAGATCAGCAACAGGGTGAGCATCGTCCGCCGGCCCTGCAGCGATTGCTCGACGGCGTCGGCCAGGGCGGCGAGGTTGGCAATCGGCTGCTGCGGATCGACCGCCTGGACAGCACGGCGCATATCCGCCGCGAGGGTCAACGGAGGCACGTGCGTGCGAACCGCGAACATGGTGGACCAGGGGAACCGGATCGACGGCAGGTACACCTGTCCGCGCGGATCGATGTCGAGCTGGTACTGCCGGACGTTGCCGACGACCCCGACGATTTCCCAGGCCGCGTCCTTGAAGTGGAGGAGACGGCCGAGCGGATCCTCGTGGGGAAAAAGACGGCGCGCCAGCGTGTCATTGACGATCATGACCTTGGGGGCCCGGTCGTCGTTGTCCGTCTCGGTGAAGAACCGGCCACGCAGGAGCGGAATGCCGAAGGCTTGGAAAAAGTCGCCGTCGATCCCGTCAAAGGCGGCGTTGTAGTCGGAGCGGGTCGCGGGCTGGTCCTCGCGGCTGACGAATTCGCCGTATCCGATGCGACCGTTCATCGGGGTGGACGACGCTTCCCCGGCTGCTGCGACCCCGGGGACCTGGCCGAGACTGCGCAGGATATCGCGGATGAACCGGATGCGGTGCTCGATGGTCGGCGCCTTGCTGGCGGGCTGGGTCAGGCTGAAGACGAGGACGTTGTCGCGGTTGAAGCCGGCGTCGGAGTTGAGCGCGCGGGAAAAGCTGCGCAGGAGCAGGCCGGCGCAGACGAGGAGGACGACCGTGAGGGCCGTCTCCGAGACGATGAGCGCCGACTGGAGCCGGCGGCGTCCGCCGGTGGAGCCGCGCGCACCCTCCTTCATGCAGGCGCTGAGGTCCGGCCGGGCGAGGGTGAATGCGGGGAACAGGCCGAACAACACGCCGGTGGCCGCGGTGGCGGCGACCGTGAAGAGGAGCACGGTGACGTCGATCCTGACGGCAAGGCCGGGGACATTGTTGAGGCCGGTGAACCGGATCAACGGATCGATCGCCCATGCACCGGCCAGAATGCCGACGAGGCCGCCGGCGGCTGCGAGAAGCATGCTCTCCACCATCAACTGCCGCACGATGCGGCCGGTCGTGGCGCCGAGCGCGACCCGGACGGCGATCTCGCCCTGGCGCGCCGAGGCCTTGGCGAGCAGCAGATTGGCGACGTTGGCGCAGGCGATGAGCAGCACGGCGCCGACCGCTGCGAGCAGGGTCAGGGCATAGGGCCGGGTATTGCCGTAAACGGATTCGTGCAGCGAGCGGACGCCGACGGTCCAGTTTTTCCGGAATGCCGGATACTGGGAAACGACGCCCTCGCGGGCTGCGACCAGTTCGGCCGCGGCCTGCCCCATGGTGGCGCCAGGCTTGAGCCGGCCGATGACGTTGCAGACGTAGTTGTAATTGGGGACCAGTTTGTAGGCGTCGGCGCGGATCGTGGCCGGCGTCAGGAAGGTGACGTTGGGATTGAGCAGGGCGTGCGGGGGCAGGACGCCGATGACCGTGTAACTCTCGGCATCGAGCTGGACCGTGCGGTCGACGATCGCCGGGTCACCATGATAACGCGACTGCCACAACCCGTGCGTCAGAACAATGACGTGGCGGTTGCCGCCGGGTGCGTCTTCCTCGTGGGTAAACCCGCGGCCAAGAATCGGGTTGAGCCGGAGGACGCGCAGGTAGTCGGCGGAGACTTCGGCGCCGCTGACGCGGACGGGATCGCCTTCGCCGGTCAGGTTCCGGTCGACGGGGTGCAAGGCGGCGATGAGTTCCAGCTGGGTGGATTGTTTCTCCCAATCCGAGAAGACGCCGCCGTCGGCCGTAGCATATCCGCCGGTATTGGGCATTTCGGCGACCTGCACCAGACGGTCCGGCTCGGAATATGGCAGCGGCTGGAGCAGCAGCGCGTTGACGACGCTGAAAATCGCGGTGTTCGCCCCGATGCCCAGGGCAAGCGTGAGCACGGCGACAAGCACGAAGCCGGGTGATTTTCCGAGTTGGCGGAGGGCGTAGCGAAGGTCGTTCATGGGCGCGGCGGGCGAAGAGTGGTGCGGCAGGATTCTGCTGGTCATCGGGCGGGACGATGCGGGGGCGCCGAAGGTCGGGCTTTCATGGCGGTCGCTCCATCCCTTCGGATCACTCGTCCAGCCCAAACAGGTGCAGGAGGTCGCGAACGGGACGATGGCGGCGGGCTTCCCAGTAATTGACGAACTCGGTTTGCGAAAGGATGCCAACCGGTCCGGCGTAGATGCCGCCGTAGCCACCGGCGTCGTACACGCGCACGGCGAGCGTGTTGGTCTCCTTGAGCAGGGACGTCGGGAAGTAATAGGCCCGGTTCAGGTCGTAGGAACGTCCATCGCCGTTCCGCCCCGGGTGGTCGATTTCTCCGGTACGTCCGATGGCGGTGCCATTGAGGAAGACCTCGTCGTAGTCATCGATCTTGCCGAGCATCAGCACCATGGTCTGATCCGCGGGGGTGCGCGCGACCGTGAAGGTCTTGCGATACCAGCCGTAACCATCGAGCTCCGGATAGCCGGCGTGTTCCCAAGCCTGAGGCACCGTGATGGTTTTGAACCCCGACTCGTCACAGGCGGGTTTCTTCCAATCAGGATTGTCGCCGGGGCTGAATTTCCAGCCGCCGTTGAGTGCGATCTCGGTCTCCGGGGTTATCCCCGCGTACAAGCCGGGCCGGCCGCCAACGAGACCGCCAACCCCGCCGCCGTCAAAGACGCGGATGGCGATTACGTTTGGCTTGCCCGGTTGCAGCCATTCGGCCGGCACCGGGTAAAACCGCTCGTTGTCGAAGGCCGACTCGTAATTCGGCGGGAACCGGCCGGTCCCGCCCACCCGGTGTCCGTTGACGAAGACTTCGTCGACATCGTCGATTTTCCCGAGCGCCAGGAACACATTGTTTTCGTCAAAACCGGACGGCAGTTTGAACGACTGCCGATACCACGCGTAGCCGTTGTAGTCGCGATAGCCTTCATCCTGCCAGCTCTCCGCCGAGTGGATGTTCGTCCAATCCGAATCGTCGTAGGCGGGTGCGGCGCGCTCCGGTCCGTCGCCCACCGCGAATTTCCACAGGCGATCAAAGCGGACGAGGCGCTTGCTCGGCTCCGGCGAATCCTCCCAACGATCATAGGCGCGGAGGCTGGCGATGCTGCCGAGCAGGAGCGCGGAACCAAGACTGAGCTTGATGAACGGATGGATTTTCATAGGTGAAGGAAAGGTCGGATGGATGGGGGATAGTGGCGGTGGGTCTGGGGCGGAGGACTTGGCGTCCGGCCGCTATTCCGCCCGGAGAACCTCCGTGGGATTGACGCGGGTGGCGCGCCGGGCAGGCAGGGCACAGGCGACCAGCGCGGCGATCAGGAGCAACCCGGCGCCGGCGACATACGTCGGCAGGTCGCCGCCACTGACGCCAAAGAGCTGGCTTTCCAACAGCCGGCTGCCCGCCCACGCCCCGGCCAGACCGAGCAGCGTGCCCGGCACCGCCAGCGCGAGCCCGCGCAGCATCACGTCGCGCAGCACCTGCGCGCGGCGCGCTCCGAGTGCCATGCGGATGCCGATGTCGCGAATGCGCTGGCCGACGACGCACGACAGCACGCCGTAGATGCCAACCACGGCCAGCAGCAATGCCGTCGCGGCGAAAAAGGTGAACAGGCCCATGTTAAAGCGACGGTCGGAGGAGAAGCCCGCCATGCGCGAGGTCATCAATTCGACGTCAAAGATCGGTTCGTCCGGGGCGACCGAACGCACCGCCGTGCGCACGGAGGCCAGCACACCGGCGGGCTCCCCCCGGGTCCGCACCGCGAGGTGCAGGTACATCGGCGCCGGAAATTGCTTCAGCAGGAAATAATATTCCGCCGGCTCGCCCCGGTCGAGTCCGGTCTGGGTGGTGTTGCCGACCACCCCGATGACCTTCATGACCGGCAGGTGCATGTCGGGAAAGCCGAACTGGAACCGCTTGCCGAGCGGATCCTCGCCCGGCCAGATCTTCTCAGCCATCCGCTGGCTGATCACACAGGAGACCTCGAAGCCCTGGTAGATTTTCGCCAGCGACTCCATCGAGATGGCCTCGCCGGCGGGCATGGCAGGCACGGGCTCATGACCGTCGAAGAGCCGGCCGCGGATCAGCGGAATGCCCAGGGCGCGAAAATAGTCCGCCGTGACGACATGGTTGGCCGCATCCGGAAATTTCCCCGGGGCGGGCACCGGCCGGTCGGTGCGGAAGAGCACGCTGCTCGAAAGATTCCAGGTGAACGGCAGCGCCGAGCCGAAGGCCGCCGCCTCCACCTCGGGCAAGGCGGCGACGCGTTCCAGGATGCGCTCGTGGTAACGGACGCTGGTGTTCGGATCGCGCATGAATTGCTCCATGGACGGAGCGCCGACCCGCAACGTAAGCACCCGGGCCGGTTGGATGCCGGAATTCACCTCGCTGAGCCGCGCCAGACTCCGGATCATCAATCCCGCCCCGACCAGCAGCATGAGCGCCAGCGCCACCTGGACGACCACCAGTCCGTCCGCGAGCCGGATGCGACCGAACAGCGTGCGCATGGCCGGCTTGGTGTTTTTGAGGGCGTCGTTCGGGTTGGTGTGGGAAAGCTGCCAGGCAGGCGCCAGGCCGAAGCCGATGCCGGTGAGGAGGGTGAGGCCCGTGATGAACAGCAGGACGCCGCGGTCGATCCCGGCCGTGCCTTCGGTCAGCGAGCGCATTTCCCACGGCACCAGACGGCTCACCAGATCGTAGCCCCAAGTGCCGAGGATCGTCCCGACGAGGCCGCCGGCGGCCGCGAGGAGCACGCTCTCCACGAGGAGTTGCCGGAGGAGGTCGCGGCGCGTGGCCCCCAGCGCGGCACGGATTGCCATCTCCCGGGCGCGGCCGAACGAGCGCGCGAGGAGCATGTTCGCCACATTGACGCAGGCGATCAGCAGCACCATGCCCACCGCGCCGAGCAGGAGCATGAGATTGGTGCGCGCAAAGCCGGCGATGCGCTCGCGCAGCGGTTGCATGAAAATGGTGATGCCGGCGTTGACCTTCGGGTAGTCCTGCTCGAGGCGCCGGCTGATGGCGGTCATCTGGGTCTGCGCCGCGGCGAAGGTGACGCCGGGCTTGAGGCGGCCGAGGGCATAGGTGCCACTGTGGTTCCCGCGTTCGCGCATGAACTGCTGGTCGACGAACGGACCGATCGGCACGAAAATATCGGCGCCCCGGTGAAAACGGAAACCGGCCGGCAGAATGCCGGCGACGGCGGTCGGCGCGCCATCCAGCAACACGGTTTGGCCGAGAATCTTCGGATCACCTGCAAAGTAGCGCTGCCAGGCCGCATGCGTCAGCCACGCGACCGGGGCGGCGCCGGCGCGGTCGTCCTCGGCCGTGAGGTCGCGCCCGAGGGCGGCGTGGATTCCGACGGCCGGGAAGAAATCCGCGGAGACTTGCACGATGCTGATTTGCTCCGTGGTGTCGGTCGTCTTGAGTTTGCAGCCGTCGGCGCGGTAGATGGCGAGGGCGCTGAACACGTTCTGGCTGGCACACCAATCCTCGAAATTCGGATAGGAAACGGGCATGTCGGCCCTTTCGGCGAGGTGGACAAGCCGGTCCGGCTCCGGGTAGGGCAGGGCGCGCAGAAAAGTCGTGTTGACGAGGCTGAAGATCGCCGTGTTGGCCCCGATGCCCAGCGCGAGGGTCAGAACGATGATGGCGGTGAAGCCGGGGGACTTCGCGAGGAAGCGGAAGGCGAGCTTGAGGTCGTTCATGGGAGTGAAAGCGGGCAGCGGGGCGCCAGGGGCAGGACCGTTACTCAGCGCGCAGGGCCTCCACGGGGTTGATGCGCGCGGCGCGCCGGGCGGGCAGCCAGCAGGCGAACAACGCCGTGGCACTGAGGATAAGCAGCGTCGTCCCCAGGACCCACCATCCGGGGAGGCGCATTTCAGGCATGGCCCGCTGCAGCCCGAAATTTGCCACGAAGAACACGGGGATGCCGATGAATGCGCCGGCGACCAGCAACCGCACTCCTTGGTGCAGGATCATCGTGATTACGTCGCCGTACTGCGCCCCCAGGGCGATCCGCACGCCGATATCACGGGTGCGTTGCGCCGTCAGCTGCGAGATGACCCCATAGAGGCCGAGGGCGGAAATCAGCACGCCCATCACGGCAAACGTGCCGAGGTTGGCTATCACCACATCGATGTTGGCCAGGTTGGTGTCAAGTTCGCGCCGGAGCGAACCGCCCTGCGACACGGGCATGTCGGAATCCAGTCCGGCCACCGCCTCGGTCACTGACTTGCGGAAAGCGTCCGGGGCGAGTCCGCCGCGCAGGACAATCGCCAGAAAATGGTTGGGCGACTGGACGAGGGGCAGGTAGAGATGAAAGCGTGTCTCCGGCTCGTTGAAGTTGACCGCCATGCCGACGTCCCCCACCACGCCGGCGACTTGCCGCCATTGCTCGTCCTCGACAAAGCGCAGCCTCTTGCCCATCGGGTCTTCTCCCGGCCAAAAACGCCGGGCCAGCGCTTCGTTCACCATGACGAGCCGCGGTCCGTCGGGCTTGAGGTCGGCCGGAAAGAACGCTCCCTGCTTGAGCGGAATGCGCAAGGTGGTAAAATAGTCGGACGAGATGTCGGCGGTTTGCGCGAGCGGTTCCTTTCCGCGTTCCACGGCCGGCTGGCCCTCGGCGACGAGGTTGCGGCTGCTGGAATAGGAGTAGACCGGCAGGCCGCTGGTGAGCGCCGCGTGCTCCACGCCAGGAATGGCGGCGAGGCGTTCGAGCAGGGAGCGGTGAAAGATCCGGCAGTGCTCATCGTCCGTGTAACGGCTGTAAGGCAGGGCGATGTAGCCGGAGTACAGACCGTCGGGCTGCCAGCCGTTGTTGCGATGACTGAATGTCTTGGCGCCAATGCTGAATGACGCGGCGACCCCGACGAGGACGAGCGCGAGCGCCAGTTCCCCGACAATCAGGCCGTTCTTGAGCTGCTGGTGGGACCGCCCCGAGGTGGTGCCGCGGGAGCCCTCCTTCAACGCGTCGCCAGCCGGGGCTCGCGCGGCCAGCCACGCCGGCGCCAGGCCGAACGCGAGGCCGCTGGCGAGAGCACTGAGGGCGGTGAAGATCAGCACGCGCCGGTCCAGCGGAATATCAAACCCCGTGTCGCCACTGATGAGCAGGTTGCGGCCGATCAGGTCGGTGGTCCATGAGCCGACGAGCAGACCGGCCAGCCCGCCCATCAGCGCCAGCAGCAGGCTCTCGAGCAGCAACGGACCCATCAATTGCCAGCGGGCGCCACCCAGAGCCGACCGGATGGCGTATTCGCGGCTGCGGCCGAAGGCGCGGGCGACCTGTAGGCTGGCGAGGTTGGCGCAAGCGATTAGCAGCACCGCGGCAGACAGACCCACCACCAGCCAGATGAGATTCCGGCTGAAGCCATCCATGTTCGAGGAATGCAGGTCGACCACGCGCAGACTGTCGGTGCCGATCTCCTTCGGATAAGCGCGGGCCAGACGCGCCGCCACGGTGGTGAGTTCGCTCTGGGCCTGCGGGAGGCTGATGCCGGGCTTGAGCCGGGCGAGACAGCTGTACCACGCATTCGAGCGTTCCTTGGCATTGCTCGGCCACATGGTCAGGGGCCGGACATATTCCGCCGGGCCCCACACCAGCGGCGCGGCGAAACTGGCGGGCAGGACGCCAATGACGGTGACGGATTCGGCGTTCAGGCGGAGCGTGCGGTTGATGATGGCGGGGTCGCTGCCAAACCGCCCGGCCCACATCCGGTGAGTGAGGATGATAATGTTGCCTTTGCCGGGTTGATCTTCATCCGGCAGAAAGGTGCGACCGAGAACCGGCCTGACGCCGAGGACATTGAAAAATTCCGCGGTGGCGGTGATGCCCGTAATCTGCCGGGCGGGCTGGCCCGGCTCGGCCAAGCCGGCGCTGTCATAACAATATCCGGCCATGCCGGCAAACGAGGTGCAGCTGTCCCGGATGTCCAGGTAGTTGGCCGGGGCGAGCGGCCAGGTCTGCGCTTGTGGGGTCGTGCGGAAGATGCGGACAAGATGCTCGCCATCCGGATAGGGCAGGGTGCGCAACAGCAGACTGTTTGCCATGCTGAACGCGGCGGTGCTCAGGCCGATGCCGAGCGCGAGGGTGACCACGGCGACGAAGGTAAAACCGGGGGACTGGGTCAGCGAGCGGAAGGCGGTACGGAGGTTTCTCATCGGGAAGGAGAGTCGTCGGCAACGAGGTTAAGGCGGCAGACTTGATCGGAGGTTGGGTTCGCTGGTGGGGTTCAGGGCCATTTGCCATTAACCTGCGGTTCACTCCGTCCGGAGGGCCTCCATCGGGTTGACCCGGGTCGCGCGCCGGGCGGGCAGCCAACAGGCGAGGATCGCGACCAGCCCCAGCACGAGCGGCACACCCGCGAAAGTGAGCGGATCGAACGGGCTGACACCATACAGGAAGCTCGCGAGAAACCGCGTGCAGGAAAGGGCCAGGAGGAGACCGCAGGCTGCGCCGATCGTCACCAGCGTCATTCCGCGCTTCAGCACCATGAGCAGGATTTCGCCGGCCTTCGCCCCGAGGGCCATGCGCACGCCAAACTCCTGCGTGCGCTGGCTGACCGCGTAAGCCATGACTGCGTAGACGCCCATAGCCGCAAGCACCAACGCCACGATTCCCAACCAGGTGAGCAGGCTCGACGCGATCCGCTGGGCAAAGAGGGCGCCCTGCATGTGGCCGGCCAACGACATGGTGCCCCAGACATCCACCCCGGGATCGAGGTCGCGCACCGTCTGGCGGACGACGGCAGCCGAAGCCATCGGTTCACCCTTGGTCCGGACGCAAATGTTCAGATCCAGATCGGGTACATACTGCCGGTAGGGCAGGTAGAAGAAGGCCTCGGGGCTTTCATTCAGCTGCCGGTATTTCCCGGCCTTGGCCACGCCGATAATGGTCCGGGCCTGTCCGGCGGCGCGGAACCTCCGACCGATCGGATCCTGGTCGGGCCAGAACTTCCGGGCGAAGTACTCGTTGACAATGGCGACCTTCGGCGCGCCGGCATCGTCGGCCTCGGTGAAATCCCGGCCGCTGAGCAGCGGAATGCCCATGACGGCGAAGTAGCGCGGCGAAATGGTGGCGTACTCGTAGGTGGGGTTCTCGCCCGGCGGGCGCACGTAGCCGTCGACGTCGACCCCGTGGCCTTTGCAGCCGGCCAGGCCGAGCGGAAACCAACTGGCCAGGGCGGCTTCCTCGATCACGGGCAACGCGGCGAGACGTTCCTGGATCTGGCGGTAGAATTCCCTTCCCGTCGGCACGGTATAACCGTTCATGCCGATCTGCAGCCCGGCAATGAGCACGCGGTCAGGCTTGAATCCGTAATCAATCCGCCTCGCTTGACGCAGGCCTTTCAAGCACAGGCCGGCGCAGACCAGAAGGACCAGCGCGAGCGCGACCTCCGCAATGACCAAGATGCTGCGGAGACGGTGCTGCCCGGCTCCGCCCGAGGAACTCCGCCCGCCTTCCTTCAGTATTTCATAGAGATGCGGCTGGGTGGTTTGGAGCGCCGGCACCAGGCCAAAGACCAGCCCGGTCAGGAGGGTCAGACCAAGGGTGAGTCCGAGCGTGCGGGGATCGAGGCCGAAGCCCAGGGCGAGCGGTTCGCGCATGGTGGGCACGAAGCTGGCTATGCCGCTCACGGTCCAGCTCGCGAGCAACGCGCCGCCGACGCCACCCAGCAATGCCAGCAAGATACTCTCCGTGAGCAACTGGCGCAGGAGACGCCATCGGCTCGCCCCGGCAGCGAGGCGGATGGCAATCTCCTTTTGTCGGGACGCCGCACGCGCCAGCAGCAGATTGGCGACGTTGGCGGCCACGATGAGCAGCACGCCAAGACTGACCACCAGGAGGAGCTTGAGCACCGGGCCGAGGAGGGCTTGCGCCCCGTACGGACAATCGGAGTAACGCACCACCCGGTGGTGCACATTGCGATTTGACTTCGGGTAGGCGGTGGCAAGGTGGCCGTCGAGCGTGGCCACGGCGGCTTGTGCCTGCTCCACGCTGACGCCGGACAGCAGCCGGGCGACATTGTGATACGGGCGCGAGCCGCGGTAGGTGTTCGTCCCTTCCAACGGCCAGCTCGCCACCTCGGCGACCATGGAAACCGGGGCCCAGAACTCGCAGGCCAGCCCGGTCATCGTGCCGCGAAACTCGGCCGGCACCACCCCGATCACGGTGAAGGCGTGGCGATTCAAGTCGACGGTGCGCCCGATGACCGCGGGGTCGGCACCGAAGCGGCGGCGCCAGAGGTTTTCGCTGAGCACCAACACCGGATTGCCGCCGGGCTTCCGGTCCTCATCGGGCAGGAAGGTTCGTCCGAGGATCGGCTTGACCCCGAGCAAGGCGAAGAAATTCGCCGTCGCCACCTGGCCGTAGATCCACTCGGCATTCTTGCCGATCGTCAGTGAAGCCGGCGTGATTTGGGAACCGGCGACTCCGGCGAAGACGTCGTGCAGCGTGTCGAAGTCGCGCAGGTCGAGGAGGGAAAGGTTGCCGCCGCCCTCGTTGGAAACCAGCGCGGCGATGCGCGATTGATCGGCGACACCGGGCAGGGGCTCCTGAACGATGTGGCGCATCCAGCACAACACCGTGGTGTTGGCGCCGATGCCGAGGGCGAGTGAAAGCACCACTACGGCGGTGAACCCAGGGGTTTTGGCGAGGAGGCGGAGGGCGAGTTTGAGATCTTGCATTGCTGGTTCCGGCGGAGCGGGTGAACCAGCGTGGAATGATTCAGCGTTGCTTG
>JBBIHQ010000091.1:0-12022 GCA_037446975.1 Opitutia bacterium | reverse complement strand
ATTGCACCAAAGCCCGAAGGTGCTGACCACATCATCGGTTTAGAGGGTCTCTCGCAATGTTATCGCGTTACAGCGCGTCGTGGAGACTTTCAGGAACAACTTACGCCTTCAGCCCTCTGACCAAGGGCCGAACTACCAGAACACCAAGCAATGATCGCCGCACTTTTAGTCCTTACAATGATGTCCCTTCTCGTGGCCACCGACCCTGACCCGGTGGGTTCACCGGTGCATCCTACACCCGAACCGCCCCTTCGTCCGGAAAGAAGGCGCAACGGCGAGGAAGCTCCGCAACCCAACCGGATGGCGGCATAACAAGTTGGCGTAGCCAGCAGGATTAATGCTGATGGGTTGGTTTTGCGGCGGTTTATCGGAGCCACTGGGTCTGAACCACGCGCGCCGGACAAAAGCGCAGTCCGATCTCCGGGAACCGGCTTTGGGAACAAACCACCAGGCTCCTCGACAACCCGGAATGCTCCACCTTGTCGCCCGGTCACATGGCCGGGCGTTTTTCCCCGATGCCCCGGCTCGGCCACAACCAGCAATGCGTCCTCGAACTTCTCGGAAATAATCATGCGATTCCCATGCGGCTTCCGTTGATGGACAGATTTCCCTTCTTACCCGGGCAGTCAACTTTTACCCCGACATTCTAAATTTCCGCACAACGAAAGAAACCGTGGCTACAACGGAGACCACCCAAAATGCCGGGGCCACCACCCTGGCTTAGGCTTACGATCAGCGAATATTTCTTAATTCAGGGCCTGCTTCACCAACTTCTCATACTCGTCGTGAGGCATGGCACCGACCTTGCGGTTCACGATCCGACCCTGGCGATTTATCAGGAAAGTTGTCGGAATGCCCTCAATACCACCGAAGGCTTCGGCAACATTCTCGTCTCCCATCACAATGGTGTAGTTCATCCCCTTGGCCTTGGCAAATTTCTTCACCTGATCGGGGCCGTTTTGATCCATGGAGATGCCGACAATGACAAGACCATCCGGACCATATTTTCTTTGCAGCTCAATATAACCGGGAATTTCACTGACGCACGGGGCGCACCAAGTCGCCCAGAAATCAACCACCACCACCTTGCCTTTGAAACGGTCTGAACTGATTGCATGGCCATCCAGGTCCTTGAGCTTCCAAGCCGGGGCCGGTTGCGTCACGGTCGCGGCATCTTGGGCGTACAGTCGATTGCCCGGAAGGAGCCCGGTGCTTCCAGCCAAAACCGCCACCGCCCCCAGCAGGGTTAATCTTTTAAATCGCGTCATGAATTTGATTATCCAGTGGGAGACATCAAAGCCGGTTTTGTTCCCGAAAGATGTTCTTGGCGTCCCTGACACCATCAAGCTTCGCTTGGTTCGACATTCAGCGTCTCGATGAACTTTTTCATCGCCGGGGTGAGCACCCGGCCTTTGCGGTGCAAAATGGCGAGAGGGCGGGTAAATTCCTTGCCCTTGAAGAGAATGGTAATGAGCGTGCCCTGCCGGACTTCCTGGGTGACCGTGGCCTGCGGCACGATCGCGATGCCATGGTCGATCTCGACCGCCCGTTTCACCGTCTCAATGTTGTCGAATTCCATGACCGGCGTGATCTCAAGTTTGTAGTCGCGGAAGATCTGATCGACCGCCTTCCGGGTCGGAATATCGGGATCGAACCCGATGAACTTGTGGGCCGCCAGTGTCTTGATGTCCACATCGCCACCCTTCGCCAGCGGATGATTGGGATGGGCGATGAGGACAAGTCGATCATTGCGAAAGGGAATCATTTCGATCTGCCGGACCCGCTGCGGGAACGCGACCAGACCGAAGTCCACGGAATTGTGCAGGATGTCCTCATATACCAGATTTGACCGGCGGTATTCGATCCGGACATTGACCGAGGGGTAGTCGTGGAGGAATTTTTTCAGATATGGGGGCAACTCGTGAAGTCCGATCGAATAGATTGTGGAGATGCGGATCGTGCCGCTGATCACCTTCTTCATCTCCTGCAATTCGCTCTGAAGCTTTTCGTACCCGTGCAGGATTTCCTTGGCCGCATCATAGATGCGCTGGCCCTCCCGCGTAAGGTTGAACTGTTTTTGGCTGCGATCAATCATCAGCGTCTTGAAATTCCGTTCCATCGATCGGGCCTGCTGGCTCACCGCCGACTGGGTGATGCCATTCAGCTTCGCGGCCTTGGAGAAGCTCTTGGTTTCGACCAGGTCGGCAAAAATCTTGAAGTTTTCGATTTGCATGCTGCGTTAATAGTTGGGCTCAGCATAAACATCACTTATCTTCACGCCATCCCAAAAATGCCGATCAGAGATGCTTATTGACTACGACACGTTTAGGCAGCGAACCGATACTCTGCTCCGGCAAATCGCCGGATATTGCCACGCCGCGAATCGAAATCCGAGGGACGTGAAGTTGTTGCCGGTAACCAAGACCCATCCCTTGGTCGCAGTGGAGTATGTTGCTCTTTACGGGTTGACCGCGGTGGGAGAAAACCGGGTACAGGAAGCAGTTGCAAAGCGTATGGGAACCAGCACTTTGCTGCGTTGGGAGCTGATTGGTCACCTGCAAACGAACAAAGCCAGGCTGGCCGCGGCCCATTTCGACCGGATCCAGAGCGTGGATAGCGAGAAACTGCTCGCTGCGCTCAATCAGGCAGCCGGGGAGCTTGGCAAGGTCCTGCCGATACTTCTGCAGGTTAACGCCGGCAACGACCCGGCCAAGTATGGCGTCGAGCCGTCCGATGCCGCGCGGTTGCTTGAGGCCGCCCTTGCGAAGCCACACCTGCAAGTAGACGGTCTCATGACCATCGCGCCATTAGCCGATGATCCTGCCGTGGCCCGACGCACTTTCGCCAACCTGCGGACCATCCGCGACGATCTCGCCGGCCGACAGGGGGTGCCGCTGCCGGAACTGTCGATGGGCATGAGCAGCGATCTCGCCGCTGCCGTGGCCGAGGGCAGCACTTTGGTCCGGATCGGCACCGCGCTTTTTGGCGGGCGGGAGCCGGTGCCCTAGTTCCAATAATTTCTCGGGCGCCAAACTTTCCGCGTTGCACCGCGACCGGAACCAATTTGGTTTTTTGCGTGGAAACGCAGAATTTTGCGGATGCGCGGCGCCAAGCCCTGGCAGCGCTGCTGGATGACACCTCTCCGGCGGTGCGACGGGCGTTGCTGGGCCAGTTTTCCGAAAGCAGCCCGGCGAGCATGAGCTTTCTGCAGGAGATGGCGCGCCATGCCAACCGCCAGTTGGCGTGGCATGCTTCGTGGTATTTGCGGGAGTTGAAATTCGCCGACCCTGTCGGTGAATTCCGCGATTTCATCCGTTCGCTAAATTACGAACTGGAGACCGGCGCCATTCTCCTAAGTCGCACGGTCAACCCCGGCGTGGATGTCGGAGCGTGCTGCTCGCAACTCGAGTCCCTGGCCGCCCGCTGCCGTGAGCTCATTGCCGAGCCAGTGACCGTGCGGGAGAAATGTCGCATCCTCAACCGCGTGTTGTTTCACGAATTCGGCCTGCGGGCCAACACCCAGCACTACACCGATCCGCTCAATAGCTTTCTCGATCAGGTGCTCATCCGGCGAAAAGGCATCCCCATCTCACTTTCCATCGTCTACCTGCTGATCGCTGAGCGCGTGGGTTTGCCATTGGAGCCGGTCGCCTTGCCCGGTCACTTCGTCGTGGGTTGCTACGAGGAGACCGTCCCTTTCTTTATCGATCCGTTTAACACCGGCTTGGTCCTGACCGCCAGCGAGGTTTTTGACCGCCTGAGGGAATCCGACTTGAAGCCCTCGATTGTCGACCTGGCCCCCACGCCGGTGCGCGAGGTGCTCTGCCGGTGCTGCCGCAATCTGGTAAGTCATTATCGGGGGGCCAATCTACCGGAGCCGGCGCAGCTGTTTGCCGATTTTGTCGCGGAGTTTGAGTCGACGCACGAACGACACGCCTCGTCCTAAAATCGGGCTCGTTCTCCGGGATGAACTGGGCTTTGCTGCCGGCACCCTACCCTATGCGCGTTGCCCCCGAGCCCATCTACACGCTTGCAGATCTGATCGACTGGCCGCTCTGCTTGGGGGAATGGCCGTCAGGGGGCACAGCCCTTGCCGTTGTCGGCCGGCCGGTCGCCCACTCCCTCAGCCCCGTGCTGCATAATGCCGCCCTGGCCGAACTGGCCAGGACCCGCCGCGCATTCGGCAACTGGCGGTATTTCAAATTTGATGTCGCCCCGGATGAATTGCCCCGCGCGCTCGCCTTGTTTCACGAAAAGAAATTTCGCGGCCTCAATCTGACGGTTCCGCACAAATCCCTCGCGGTGGATCACCTCGTCTCGCGCACCGCATTCGTGCATGCCGCCGGTGCGGCCAATACCCTTATCTTCACCGAAGCAGGCTGGCGCGGCGCCAACACCGACGGCGACGGGCTGACCATCGCATTGCGCGAGGAGCTGGGCGTGGAGCTGAGCCAGTCGCAGGTTGTCTTGCTGGGGGCCGGCGGTGCCGCGCGCGCCGCTGCGGTGGAATGCCTGCGGCGGCGCTGTATTTCGCTCTGGATTGGCAACCGCACCAAAGCCACTCTTGATGCCTTGCTCGCCAGCCTCCAGGCGTTTGCGCCCGACCTTCGCATCCAAGGCTTCGACCTTGCTGCTCCACCAGCGGAGCTGCCGGCAGGATCTGTCGTCATCAATGCGACCTCCCTCGGGTTGGGCCTGAGCGACCCCGCCCCCGTTGAACTGAAAAGAATTCCAAGCCCGGTCCGGGTTTACGACATGATCTATCGCCCACCGCAGACCGCCTTGTTGCGCGAAGCGTCTGCACTCGGCATCAAGAATGCCAACGGACTCTCAATGCTCATCCATCAGGGCGCGCTTTCTTTGGGCATGTGGACCGGTGAACCCACCCCCGTCGCAGTGATGCAAACGGCCGGTCGCGCCGCTCTCAACGCCGCTTGAACATGGCCACCTTCGATGAGATCCAACATCTCGCGCCCTGGTTCTTTCCGGTGGCGGCCACACTCTTCGGCGCCTGCATCGGTAGTTTTCTCAACGTGTGTATTTACCGCATTCCCAAGGGCGAATCCATTGTTCGACCTGGTTCCCATTGTGGGTGCGGCCAGCCCATCGCGTGGCATGACAACATCCCGGTCGTTAGCTGGCTGATTCTTCACGGTCGGGCCCGTTGCTGCGGCCGTTCGTTCAGTTTTCGTTACCCGGCGGTCGAATTGCTGACGGCTGCGCTTTTTCTGACCTGTTGGCTCCAGTTTTCTCCCGGCAAGGCCATCGGCGGCATGGTGCTGTGCTCCATCGTAATCTGCGCGCTGTTCATCGACCTCGATCACATGATCATCCCTGATGCCTTTACGGTCGGGGGCGCAGCAGCTGGCGTCTTGCTCTCCCTTGTCTTGCCTTCCCTGCACGGGCAAGCCCACGATTTTTTCGTCATCGGCAGCGTACGGGCCGGACGAGAGGCCCTGCTCGGCTTGTTTGTGGGTTCCAGCCTCGTTTTGTGGATCGCGCTTTTTGCCGAGGCGATTTTGAAGAAGGAAGCCATGGGTTTCGGTGATGTTAAATACCTGGGGGCCCTCGGTGCCTTTGTCGGGTGGAAAGGCGCAGTGTTCGGGATGTTTGGCGGCGCCATGCTCGGCTGCGCCTGGTTTCTGGCTGCCTTCCTGTGGAAAAAGGCGACCGGGCATGCGGCGCCCGGAGCGTTGCCAGCCGAAACTCCCGAGGGGCAGCCCGCCGAGTTGGGGCTCGGCGTGCATGTGCCGTTTGGGCCGATGTTGGGCGTGGCCGCCCTGATTTATTTCTTCGGCCTGCATCGCTGGGTCGATGCCTACTTTGAGAATCTGCGGATTCTATTTTGATGCCCGGCGATTTCGCGATCAAGGGACCCCACACCTTGGCCCGCAATCTTATGCCGAGTTCAGACTGAATTTATCCTTGTTTCCCCGGAGACTTCAATTCCTTCGGGAGTTCACCTGCCCGGCCCTGCGCCACGAGCTGAAGCAGATAGGCCATGGCTTCTTCCCGGCTCAATTTGCGATCGATTGCCAGTTGCCCGGCACGTTTTGATATCTGTCGGGCCATCATCAGTGCCTGGTCGGGCGGCGCGCCCAACCTCCGGCAAAAGCCGGCCAGTTCGGACAGCTCATCCATTGGAATATCTTGTCAACGCGTCGGGACCTTCGACCGCCAAGCCGAAACCGGCGGAATCATTGAATCCGAGCCGTGTGACCATGGCCATGGCGATGAAACCGTCACCGCTTGATGCCACCGAGCGGATTTCACCAGCCTTCCTTCCGCCTTGGAATAGCGGGGCCCCGGAATCAGGTGCCGGTCCACGGCCTTGCACCACCCGCAAATGCCGCCGCACTTGTCCCATGTTCTTCAAGCGGGCCATGACTTCCTGCCCAAGATAGCATCCTTTGGCAAACGATATGGCCGCCATTTCCAGTTTCCCTTCGTTAGGCAGATCACCGGGACCTATGTCCTGCGGTATGGCCGGAATTCCATCCTCGAGGCGCGCAACCTCCGCTTCGTTGGCTCCGATCTCGGCGCAATCCAGCCGTCGCAGCTTGTCGCGCATCTCGGCAATTCGGTTCTCCGGCCCGACTATTTCATAATTCTCTCCGCGGACGCGCCGCCCTGCAAAAACGAAACCTTCGTTCTGGGCAAGAAATTGTCCCCGCACTGGTAACGCCCCCCACACGTCCCTCACTCGCTCACCAGCCTCATCCCCCCATATGGCCAATCCATGGTTTTTGTCCGTCAGATCGACCAAGGCTACGTCATCGGCCACAATGTATTCCTCCAGTCTCTGTTTGATGATCATCGCCGCCGAGGACGGGCTGAAAATGACGAATCGATTTCCCGACCACCTCATAATATGGCTGTCTGCCAAGACCTTTCCCTTCTGGTTCAGCCAAAGTCCATAAACCACACTTTCGGGAGCTTGACGCAATTCATTGGTGAATTGCCCCTGCAGGAAAGAAAACGCGTCGCCGCCCTCGATCGCCATCACTGTTGCGGGGCGGTAAGAATAAAGCTGCGTCTTGCAGATCGGCATAAAATATCGTACTTATCTATTTATAAGCAATACACTTAACACAGAAGTTAATTTGCTTATGATCTTCTGGTTGACGGTTCAATGGAACTGACTAGATATCTCCTAGTCAAATCTAACACTTCTCCCGCCTAGCGGGAGTTTTGGGGTAACTAAGAAAGCAATGGCCGGTCGCTTAGGGGTAGGCGACCGGCCTTTTCTTTGCCTGTTTTAGCACGCAGCAAGGACTTGATCCAAGCCGGCGGACCGCGCCAAGCTGAGCCCTCATGCAGAAGACTTCCGACATCAATGTCGTTGAGACCCGAGCCCTCCCTTCACCTGCGGCGTTGCTGGCCGAGCTGCCCAAGACTGAAGCCCAGGCTGAATTTGTCGCGCGAACCCGCCGCGAGATTCATCGCGTTATCTTCACCGACGACAAACGCTTCCTCCTGATTGTCGGCCCATGCTCCATTCACGATCTCGAGGCTGGTCGCGAATACGCCGGCCGCTTGGCCGCGCTGGCCCGTGAAGTTTCTGACCGGGTGATGATCGTGATGCGTGTCTATTTTGAGAAACCGCGCACCACCGTCGGATGGAAGGGCCTGATCATGGATCCGCACCTCGACGGAACCCACGATATCGCCACGGGCTTGCGGCTGGCCCGCACTTTCCTGCGGGACGTCCTTGATCTGGGTCTTCCCACCGCCACCGAATTGCTCGACCCCATCACCCCGCAATATATCGCCGACCTCATTTGTTGGTCGGCGATTGGCGCCCGGACTGCCGAGTCACAAACCCACCGTCAGATGGCCTCCGGCCTCTCGATGCCGCTCGGATTCAAAAACGGCACTGACGGCTCCATCGCTACCGCCATCAACGCCATCAAGGCCGCCGCGCAGCCGCAAACCTTCCTGGGCATCAACCTCGACGGCTCTGCGTCGGCCATTGTCACCCGCGGCAATCCTGATTGCCATGTTGTCCTCCGGGGCGGAGCCGCCGGCCCCAATTACGCTCCCGCCCACATCGTGCGAACCGAGCAGCTTCTGGCCAAGGCTGGCCTCATCCGATCGATCTTGGTCGACTGTTCCCACGACAACTCCGCCAAACAGCCCGAACGCCAGCCTGAGGTCATGCGTGAACTTCTCGCCCAATTCGACGCCGGCAACACTTCGATCATGGGCGCGATGATCGAGAGCAACCTCGGTGCCGGCTGCCAGCCGTTCCCCCAGCGCAGAGACCAGCTTCGCTACGGCGTGTCCATTACCGACGCTTGCATCGACTGGCCGGCCACCGAGGCGTTGGTCCGCGAGATCCATACGGCGCTTGCGCCGCGCTTCGCTTGAACTCCTTTGCCGGTTATGCATCACCCGGTGGACGAATCGTCATTATTAGTTAATGTCCCGGGTCGCGTTGATTTCTTAACATTCCCCGCCACCCCCAGTTCTTTGGTGTCTTTCGCCGGATTCGCGGCTAAACTTCTCCTTTACTCATGAAAAAACCCATCCGTGTCGCAGTCACCGGCGCCGCCGGCCAAATCGGCTACTCCCTCCTTTTCCGCATCGCTTCCGGCGCCATGTTCGGACCCGACCAGCCGGTAATCCTCCAGCTCATCGAGGCTCCCATCGAAAAAGCCCTGAAGGCCCTCGAAGGCGTGGCCATGGAACTCGACGACTGTGCATTCCCGTTGCTCAAGGGCATCGTCCAGACCGACAAAGCCGACATCGGCTTCAAGGACGCCAACTGGTGCTTGCTTGTCGGCGCGAAGCCGCGCGGCCCCGGCATGGAGCGGGCCGATCTGCTGAAGGACAACGGCAGGATATTCATTGGACAGGGCCAGATCATCGACGCTGTTGCGGCTGCTGACGCTCGGGTGGCGGTTGTGGGCAATCCCGCCAACACGAATTGCATGATCGCCGCCAGTCAGGCCAAGCGTCTGCCGGCCGAGCGGTTCACCGCGATGGTCCGGCTCGACCAAAATCGCGCCCAGACCCAGCTCGCGAAAAAAGCCGGCGTGGACCTCACTGAGGTGAAGAACATCTTTATCTACGGCAATCACAGTCCGACCATGTTTCCGGCGTTTGCCCACGCTACGATCAGCGGGAAACCGGCTGCCTCGGTCATCACCGACACGGCCTGGCTGCAAGGACCGTTCTGTGAAACCGTGGGCAAGCGCGGGGCCGCCATTATCGCCGCCCGCGGCGCCTCGTCGGCCGCGTCCGCGGCCAATGCCCTCGTCGATCACGTGCACAGCCTGGTCACTCCGGGTGCCGTTCACTCGGTCGCGGTGAAATCGAACGGCCACTATGGTTTCGACGCCAACGTCTGGGCCGGCATGCCGGTGCGTACGACCACGCCCGGCAGCTACGAAGTCATCACCGGCTATGCCATGGACGACTTCGCCCAGTCGAAGCTTGCCGCCACCAACAAGGAACTGGTGGAGGAGCGCGCGTTTGTCGCCGACATGATCAGGTAAACCGGCTCCGACGTTCTCCGGGAAAAATCACGGGGCCAGTCGCGCGTCACAGCAATCCCGCCAGCACCCGGCTCTTCGTCAGCGCGAAGGCCGAACGCACCGCCGCGAACGCCTCCACGAGTTCCCGCGGCGAGCCGCTTTGCGGAAAACGCATTTCCAATGTGGCGCCGTCACACATCACATTGGCTTCGACGCTCTCCACGCTCAGCACGCAATGCCGGCAGTCGGAGGGATAACTCACCGTCAGATCACTCTCGTCCGTGAGCGCTTCGACCGCATCGATCACGGCCTCGACCCGGGCGCCTTTGGTCAGGCCGAAAACAATTCCCGAAAAAACCCCGGCAAACAGCTCGTCGAACTCGGCCCGATAGATTAGCTCGCCCGCGCGCAAGCTGTGCAGCGTCCGGGTGACCACAAAGCCCGCCGGGTCGGCGGGTTCGAGCGCATAGACGATTTCCAGCCCAAAGTCTCTGGTGGTCAGCTGCGCCACCGGACTGGCAACCTCAAGCGTCAGGTCGGCCCGCCGGTAGCCCAGGAGAGCCCGGGCCCGCTGATAGAAATCCTCGCCTTGTGCGGCCAGTTCCCCGGCGCAAATCTTCCCCAGGAAGGCCGTCGTTGTTGCATTCACGGCATCCGGCAAGGTGTGGTGCTGCTTCTTGAATCCTGCGAGATTTCGCACCGCGCCGTGACTCCGGCCGGTCAGGCTGATGCGGGTAATGAACTTGTGCGAAACATCCGCAGATTTCACCATGGGTTGACGCAAGCAGGCCCTGACGCCAGATGCAAGTTAGGGGTGCGGTCTGCCGCCAGTCGCTGTGGCCGGCCCCGCGAGTCCAGAAACGCCGACTTCAGGCGGCGATCACCGGCGGCGGCGGCCGGTGGTTGAGTCTCCTGCAAAGCGAAATTGCACCCATGACAAGCAATACCGGAATCCAGATCGGCGCGAGCGCGCCCGCGAGGGCAATCACGATGGCGACCAGCGCCGCCACCAGCGAGAGGCCGACCACCCCAAGGACTGCCGCTGCCACCAGACCGATCAGAGCCGCGACAAACATAAGCGGGCTGATCTTGATGGCCACAATCAGCAGCACCGCCACCAGCAGGACCTTGAGGAAAGTTTTCATGCCCCAAGAACACGGTCGCCCCGGAAAAGTTGCACCGGGGAGGATGGCCGGCGACGCCGCCAGGAAATTTCGCATCAATCGGGTTGCCTTGTCCCCCGTTTGCGTGTCTTCCGTTTGCTCCGTGGGTTCTTCTGCGATACCGGTGGTTTGCGCTCTGATCGAACGATCGGGAGCGGTTCTCCTGGCCCAACGTCCGGCGCACAAGCACCTGCCGCTCAAATGGGAATTTCCCGGCGGCAAGGTCGAGCCCGGCGAAGATCCCGCGACCGCCATCGTCCGTGAAATCCGCGAGGAACTCGGGTGCGACATCTCCATCCGGCGGGTCCTGCCGTCCTTTCTACATGACTATGGCCCGGTGCTGATAGAGATGATGCCTTTTGTCTGCGTCTTGGCCCGCGGATCGCCCGAGCCGTACCCACACGAGCATCTCGCCCTTGTGTGGGCAACTCCCGCCGCCTTGCCGACCTACGACCTGGCCGCCGCCGATTTGCCCGTTGTCAACGCCTACGCATCGCTCCCGCCTTGATCGTCAGACGATGCCGCGCTCGATCCATTCGTGTTTGCCGGCAATCACCTGCTGGGCGAGATCGTAGCCGTGCTGGTCGGAATTGCGCCGGATGCCGTCAAAATTCTGCCTGATGCGCTGTCTCGCTTGGGCGTGGAAGTCGTCCACTAGCGCCAAGACCTTTTCAGCCGGATCACCTTCATTCAGCAGCTTTTGTGCGTAAACACAGGATGCCGCGATGGCGAAAAGGTCGGCGCCGATGTCCGCCATCCGCCCGAGCAGCACCTGGCGTTTCTCCAGTTTCGGCCCGAACTTCACCATCTGGTGGAACAGCGTGCGCGCCAGTCTGCGACTGAGGCCGGCAACTTCGCTCAGGTAGCCAGCCAGGTGCGGGTGCAGGCCGTCTGGTGCGCGGCCACCGAAAGGCAGCCACTGCCTCGGGTACCACCAGAGATAGAAGCCCGCCGCCGCCACTGCACTCTTGAGGCGCTCGCCCCAGGGTCGCTCGGAATTGAGGGCGATGCCGGCGATCTTCAGGTGCGGGTCGAGTGCCTCGCGCATGATGAACAGCCGCATGATCTCCGAGGAACCCTCAAAGATCATCGATACGCGGTTGTCGCGCATCAGCCGCTCGACCGGATGGGGCTTTTCCCCGCGCGCCCGCAGCGACTCCACGTTTTCATAACCGCGGCCGCCCCGGATCTGCATGAGATCATCGAGGCACATCCAGGCCTTTTCGGTGCCCCACATCTTGCACATGGAGGCTTCCAGCCGGATGTCGGCGTGTTTGTCGCGGTCAACGAGGCGGGAGGTCGTGATCAGCATGGCCTCCATGGCAAAGGCGTGGGCGGCAATCCGGCGGATCTTCTCGGCCACGGCCGAATGCTGGCCGA
>JBBIHQ010000090.1:2052-12060 GCA_037446975.1 Opitutia bacterium | reverse complement strand
CGCCGTGGGCGAGCTCGGCGACGCAATCGCCGCGGCCCTGCCGGAGAAGAAGTGAGGCTGGAAATCCCGATTCGGTAACAGAATTGCTGTACGCCCGACTGTTTGCAGAACCGGGGAAAGTTACACTACATAAGCGCCAGCTCCCAAGTCTCGCCGACGAGTACCTGACCAAAGCTGCGATGTTTCTTGGCACGGACCAGTTGAAACCCGGCCTTCTCGTAAATGTGCCGAGCGGCGCGGAGGATGCTGTTGGTCCATAGTGAAATTTTCTTGTAGCCGGTCTTCCGGGCAAACTGGATGCATGCTTGGACCAGTTGGTCGCCGATGCCTTGGCCCCGTGCAGACCTTTCAACCAGCAGGAGGCGAAGCTTCGCCACGGTCTCAGATTGGCAGACCAGAAAAACGCAGCCGACCGGCTGGCCGTCAAGATCGGCAATCCAGCAGCGCTCGCGACTGGCGTCCAGGCGGTCGACATATTCCGCAATGATGCGCGCAACCAGCGCCTCGAACTTGGCGTTCCAGCCATATTCCTCGGCATAAAGCGCACCATGGCGTTGCACGACCCAACCGAAGTCGCCGGGCCGAGGTGAACGAAGCGTGGCGGTGACGGATTTCTCCGCGGGAGCGGCAAGGAGATGCCGGACTGAATGCATCAGCCCGACCAGCCGCTGCAGTTCGGTTGCAGGCAGGTGGCCGACAAGTCCTGCAATTTCGGCACTCGATTTCCGGTTCAGCCCGGCAAAGACCGCCCGGCCGCGTGCGGTCAGCCGCAGGTGAATCTGGCGTCCGTCCCGGGCCGAGCGAACGCGCAACAAGAGACGCTGCCTTGCAAAGCGGGCCAGCGTCCGGCTGAGATAACCGGCATCGAGGCCAAGCTCACGCAGCAAAGCGGTGGCGGTGAGACCGGGGTGGTGGGCGAGCTCGTAAAGCACGCGCACTTCGGTTAGCGAGAACGGGCTGTCCAGCAACCCGGCGTTGAGCACGCCAATCTTCCGTGTGTAAAAGCGGTTGAAACGACGGATGGCGTCGACTGACGCAGCGGATTGAGCAGGAGCGCGAGGCATGATGGTCGGAAGTAGACGCAGATACTTGACAAAGGCAAGTATCTGCCGGAGGCAACGCCATTATTGATCTGGGTCGCCGGGAAATGACGCCGTTTCCGCGGCTACTTCAGCGCGACCGCAATGCGGGTCAGCGCGGTGGTGACGTTCTCGCGGGAGTTGAACGCGCTGATGCGCACATGGCCCTCGCCGGCAATTTCAGCGCAGGCGGGCAAAGCATCAGAAATCTTCCAGTCGGAATTTCGGTTTGATGCCGGTTACGCGTTCAACCCGGCCGTTGGTGTGTACGCGGTAGATGCCGTGAGGTGAACCTTCCGTGACCAGCCGATCCAGCTTGGAGAGCACCTCCAGAACCAGGGCCACCCGTTGCTCGCGCGGCACTTGAGTCAACGCATAGAGGATGAACGTCTGCGTGGCCGCAGTGGCGAACTTGGAGCGTTCCGGCTCCTTGCGCGCGATGTTGCGGTCGCAAGTGAGCACGACCCAGCCGTGCGCCGCCACTGCTCTGATCCAATCAGTATCATGGGTGTCCTGCGGAAAGTGGGCGTCATGCAACTCCACTTTGTAGCCCAACGGACGCAGCGCTTCCGCCAGCATCCGGCCGCCGGTGTCGCGGTCGATGAAATACGTGGGAGACTCAGGCGGCCTTGCGGGAGGACCACCGGATGGCCTCTTGGATTTCTTCAGGCTTGGCTCCATAGTCCGCAGTCAGATCCTCAATCGTTTCGCCGGCCAGAAAACGGTCAGCGATAATGTCCGTCTTGACCCCCAGACGCTTCAGGCAGGGCTTGCCGAAGGCGATGACGGGATCGATCATGATGTACCGTGGTTCGTAGAGGCCCGTTGCAGTGTGGAGAAAAGGTTCAAGGCGCGAAGCCATCCCGTCCTTTGCATAAGTAATCCGGTGGAGGTATTGCTGAAGAATCGGCTCGCTGACAGCTTGGCCACGTTCGGAGAGAGAAATGAGCTGGTCTTGGATCTTTAACAGGAGGTGTTCGCCGTCATGAAAAAACTTGTCCGAGGCGAGCAGGTCGAGATTACCCATGCATTCGTGCAAGTAGACCAGTGCCTTGCGGACATGGTGCATGGGGATGTGATAATGCTTGCGGATGCCCTGAACGACGTGCGCCTGAACAAGGTTTTGAAAGGACAGAGCATCGGGCGCGGCGGCAGCGAGCAGGTTGGGTGACCGGCGAACTCCGTCGCGAGTGGGGTAGGAACGTCCCTTGAACCATGTGCGCAGGGTAGCCGGATGTGCACCGATGCAACGGGCGGCATCGGTCAGGCTGTAGGCAGGGAGTTTGCGCGGTTCGATCACGGGTTTAAGATGCGCCCCATGGAGGCGTGAAGCAAGACCGGACAGGGGCGAACACTTACTTCAGCGCGGCGGCGATCCGGGCCAGCGCGGCGGTGACGTTTTCGCGGGAGTTGAAGGCGCTGATTCGTACATGACCTTCGCCGCACCGGCCGAAGCCGGCCCCGGGGGTGCAGACCACCTGCGCCTGGTTCAGCAGCAGGTCGAAGAACTCCCAGGAATCCCGGCCGGTGTTGACCCAGATGTACGGGGCGTTGTCGCCGCCGATGCAGCTGAGGCCGAGCTTCGTCACTGCTTCGCGGATGAGCTTGGCATTGCCGAGATAGAAATCGGTGAGCGCGCGCGTCTGCTTCCGTCCGTCCTCGGAATAAACGGCGGCGGCGGCGCGCTGGATGGGATAAGCGACGCCGTTGAATTTGGTCGTGTGGCGGCGGTTCCACAGCGCATGGAGCGAGTGCTCGCCGCCGGCGCGATCCCACGCCCTGAGCGCCTTCGGCACGACCGTATAGGCGCAACGGGTGCCGGTGAAACCGGCGAGCTTGGAGAAACTGCGAAACTCGATCGCCACCTCGGCTGCGCCCTCGATTTCGTAGATGGAGTGCGGGATCGCGGGATCGCGGATATAGGCTTCGTAGGCCGAGTCAAAGAGGATGACCGCCTGGTTCGCCCGGGCATAGGCAACCCAGGCGGCGAGCTGCGCCTTCGTGGCCACGGCCCCCGTGGGATTGTTGGGAAAACACAGATAGATGAGATCAGCGGCGACCTTCGGAACGGCGGGCACGTAACCATTGGCCGGGGTGCAATCGAGGTAGGTGATGCCTTCGTACCGGCCGTCGACATTGGCGCCGGTGCGGCCGGCCATCACATTGGTGTCGACGTATACCGGATAGACGGGATCAGGAATGGCGAGCCGAAGGCCGTCGGTCGCGAAAATTTCCTGGATGTTGCCGCAATCGCACTTCGCGCCGTCGGAAACAAAGATCTCATCGGGTGCGATGGCGCAGCCCCGGGCGGCGTAGTCGTAATGGGCGATGGCCTCGCGGAGGAATGCGTATCCCTGCTCCGGTCCATAGCCCTTGAAAGTGGCGTGAACGGCCATTTCGTCGGTGGCGGCGTGCAGGGCCGCGATGCAGACCGGCGGAAGCGGCTCGGTGACGTCGCCGATGCCAAGCCGGATCAGCCGCTTGTCCGGGTGGGCCTGCGCAAAGGCGGTCACGCGCCTGGCAATGTCGGCAAAAAGGTACGAGGCCTTCAGCTTGGTGTAGTTTTCGTTGATGCGGATCATGGGGAAAATGGCCCCGCCGGCGCCAGGGTGAGCTGTGACGAGGCACGACCTCAAGGGAGCCGGGGTGAGGAAGGCTTGATAAAGCTAACGGGTTCTGGATAGATCAAGCCCGATCACGGTCATGCAAAAAATCGAAACCATTGGCGCGATGCAGGAGGCGGCCGATGGGTTGCGCCGGGAAGGCAAGCGTCTCGCCCTGATTCCCACGATGGGCGCGTTGCACGCGGGGCATGCCAGCCTGATCAGATTGGCCCGGGAAAAAAGCGCGGCGGTGATCGTCTCGGTTTTTGTCAATCCGTTGCAGTTCGGCCCGAGCGAGGATCTGGTCCGTTATCCGCGCACACCAGCTGCTGACGCCTCGTTCTGCGAACGGGAGGGCGTGGATGTGCTCTTCGCGCCGGCGGCCGAGGAGATGTTTCCGCGCGGTTTTTCCACCCATGTGCAGGAGGATGCGGTCAGCAAGCCGCTGTGCGGCGTGGCGCGACCGGCTCTCTTTCGCGGTGTGCTGACCTGCTGGTTGAAGCTGGTGAACGTGGTGCGACCGGATCTGCTGGTGATGGGGGAAAAGGATGCGCAGCAGGTGGCGGTGGTTAGCAAGGCCGCCGCGGACTTGCTGCTTCCCGTTGAGATTCTGACCGGTCCGGTGGTGCGCGACACCGACGGACTGGCGGTCAGCGCGCGCAATAATTATCTCACGCCGACCCAGCGGGAGGAGGCGCTGGCGGTGTTTGGCGCGCTGCGCCGGGCGAAGGAAATGGTGGAGTCGGGCGTGCGAAGTGCCGACCGGCTCGTGGCGGAGGTCACGCACCTCATAGCATCGAAGCGCCGGCTGCGCGTCATTTATATTTCGGTGGTCGACCGGCACACCATGGAACAGCTGCGGGAAATCACACCCGGTGAGTGCCTTCTGGCGCTTTCCTATTGGGTCGATGAAGTGCGGCTGACCGACAACATGACTTTGTGAGGTTCCGGCGGCTGTGAATAACTTGTCAGTCCAGCCGGAAGGCTGCTCTGAAATCAGCCGGGCGCGGACCTGTGAACAGTCGGTGCACACCATGCCGAACGATGGTTAATACGTGACGGACTTTCCCCGTCTTATTTGCCGGACGGCCAGCATAAGGGCGATTGATACTGGGAAACCGGCGGCTAAATGCTTGTGGCGAAGTGATTAGAATTTCAGCAAACGCGGTTTGCCGGGCCGGTGATCCTGATTTGTCGGCCATGCCATCGGGAGAACGACCGTGCGGGGTCTTCCTCGTCCGAGGATAATTAGCCATTTCAGCTGTAGGTTTTGGTCAGGTTACGGTCGGGAAAAGTCGCGCTGTGAAGAAACCCGCGCTCGCGGGGAAATTCGGGCTGACTGTGGGGTTGTATTTTCCCGCTATCTTTGTGACGACTGGGGTGTTGTGAATGCCCCTTTTCCAGAGAAACCACGCATCGCAATAGTTGGTTCCGGTGCGTTGGGCTGTTATTACGGCGTGCGGCTCGCCCGGGCTGCCAACGATGTGCATTTTCTCGTCCGCACCGGCCGCGCTGCGATCATGGCGCGAGGGATTCGGATCAAGACCCCGACCGAACGCATCCATCTCAAGAAAGTGCAGGCTTATGCCACCACCAGCGACATCGGCCCGTGCGACCTGGTGATTGTCGCGCTGAAGGCCACGTCGAACACCGTGCTCGCCAAGCTGCTGCCACCGTTGATGAAGCCAAACACGATTGTGCTGACGCTGCAAAACGGCCTCGGGGTCGAAGAACCGGTGGCCGAGGTCGTCGGCGGCGAACATGTGCTGGGTGCCATCTGCTTTGTCGGCTGCACCCGCAGCGCGCCGGGAGTCATCCAATGTTCCTTCCCGGGCCTGATCATGGTCGGAGAGTTCGGCCGGCCGGCGCAAACCCGCACCCGGGATATTGCGAAGTTATTCGGTCAGGCTGGCGTGAAATGCGAGGCGCAGGACAACCTTGAGGAAATGCGCTGGAAGAAACTGGTATGGAATGTGCCGTTCAACGGACTCGCCATCGCGGCGGGCTGCATCACGACGGACGTCATCCTGGCCGACGAAGGGCTGCGCACCCTGGCGCGCCGGTTGATGGAGGAGGTGTTGGAGGCCGCCGCCAAGTTTGGCCACGTCATTCCGCGACCCTTCATGGATTTGCAGTTTGAGCGCACGCTCAAGCTGGGCCGCTACAGTCCGTCGAGCTTGGTGGATTTCCGCGAAGGCCGGGCCATTGAGTTGGAGGAGATCTGGGGCGAACCGGTGCGACGCGCCCGGACCGTTGGCGTACCGGTGCCCCGGCTGGAAATGCTTTATTGGCTCATCAAGCGGCTGCTGGCGGCGCGCAAGTCGCCACCGAAACCACGCTGAGGCCGGGGTTTTGCCGTCCACATTCCGGCATTGCCTGTATCCCCGGGGCCGGCACGCTCGCCGCGTTTCACCTCTCTAATGCCGCCGGAAGCACCCACGAAATTCGAGCCGTTCATTCCCGCGGCGACCAGTTTGTCCGAGTTCACGTGGCGCGCGGTCCTGACCGGTGCCGTTCTGGGCATCATCTTCGGCGCCTCTTCGCTCTACCTGGTGCTCAAGGTCGGGATCACGGTCAGCGCGTCCATCCCGGTGGCGGTCATCTCCCTCGCGATCTTTCGCGGCTTGTCCAAGCTGGGCGTGCGGGATTCGACGATCCTCGAACACAATATCACCCAGACGGCGGGTTCGGCGGGCGAGTCGATCGCCTTCGGCATCGGGGTGACGATGCCGGCCATCCTCATCCTCGGCTTTGATCTTGAATTGGTGAATGTGATGCTGGTGGCGATCATGGGCGGGCTGCTGGGCATCCTGATGATGATTCCGCTGCGCCGCGCGCTCATTGTGAAGGAGCATGGCGTGCTCAAGTATCCCGAGGGTACGGCCTGCGCCGCGGTGCTGAAGACCGGAGCCAACGACCGGGATCGCGCCGCGGCGTCGCCTTCGGCCCAGGCCGAGATGCGTGCGGCCGAAGCGGCGGGTTTGGGCAAGGCACCCGGAGCCCAGGCGATCTTTGCCGGCTTTGGCGTCGGTTTGCTCTACACCACCTGCAACCTGGCTTTGAAGGGATGGAAGGATGTAGCCGAGAAGGTCTTTGGCGCCCCGTTCAAGGCCGGTTCGGTGAGCGTGGAAGTGTCACCCGCCCTGTTGGGCGTGGGCTATATCATCGGACCCTACATCGGCGGGCTGATGGCTGGCGGCGGTGTGTTGTCCTACCTGCTGCTGATCCCGCTGATCAAATTTTTTGGCGAAGGCCTGCCCGGGCCGCTGGCGCCCGGCCTGATTCCCATCTCGCAGATGGATCCCGGCCAGATCCGCCAAGCCTACGTGCTCTACATCGGCGCGGGCGCGGTGGCGGCGGGCGGTATCATCAGTTTGATCCAGGCCCTGCCCACCATCTGGCATGGGCTCAAGGGCGGGTTGCACGATCTCGGGCTTGGTCGGGCCGGCCTGGCGGACAAGGGCCCCGTGCTGCGCACGGATCGAGACCTCTCGCTGAAATTTGTCGGCATCGGCATCGTCGTCCTGATCGCCGGCATCATGCTGGCGCCGTCGCTGCACATGAATCTGCTCGGGGCGTTGCTGATCATCGCGTTCGGTTTTCTGTTTGTGACGGTGTCATCACGGCTGACCGGGGAGATCGGTTCCTCGTCCAATCCCATTTCGGGCATGACGGTCGCCACGCTTCTGTTCACCTGCCTGATATTTCTGCTGATCGGCTGGACCGGCGGCTCCCATTATGTCACCGCCCTGTCCGTCGGGGCCATCGTCTGCATCGCGTCGTCGAACGGCGGAACGACCTCGCAGGATCTCAAGACCGGTTACCTCCTGGGCTCCACGCCCAAGCTGCAACAATACGCCATCCTCATTGGCGCGCTCGGCTCGGCGGTCGTCCTTGGACCGATCCTGCTTGTGTTGAATGACGCCAAGACGGTGTACGTGCCGGTTGCGGAAGTGGCCCCGGCCGGTCTCCATACCGACGCGACCCGGCTCGCCAAGGAGGAAAAGCTTGTGGGCCCGCAGGCCCGTGGCGACGCCCACACTTACCGGGTCTGGCAAAAGACCGACGAGGTGGGCGGCCCGGCGGGCCGTTACCTGGTCCGCGAGGACGGCACGGCGGTCTGGCTGGTGGATCCCGGCATCAATGGATTCCACGACCAACGGCCCGACGGAACCAAGGTGAAGAAGTTCGACGCGCCCAAGGCGGTGCTGATGTCCTATATCATCAAGGGCATTCTCGATCGGAAACTCCCGTGGGCCCTGGTGCTGCTCGGGGTGATGATTGCGGTGACCCTGCAGATGTCCTTTGTGCCGGCGCTGGCCTTTGCGGTTGGAGTTTACCTGCCCTTGTCGTCCTCGTCCCCCATCTTCATCGGCGGCATGATCCGCTGGCTGGTGGACCGCAAGCTTCGCCGGCAGCCGGCCCACGCGAAACTTACCCAGGCGGAATTCAACGCCGAAAGCGACAAGAGTCCCGGCGTGCTGCTGTCGTCGGGTTATATCGCCGGCGGGGCGATCGCGGGCATCATCATCGCGGTCATGCAGATGTTCTTTGATCAGAAGGACGCCGCCATCACGGACTGGTCCACCGCGCACAATCCCTTCTTCGACGGGCCGTACTCTGATTTCCTGACGCTGGTTCCCTTCGCCGCCCTCTGCCTGCTGCTCTATCTCGTCGCGCGGGAGAAGCTGCTCACGCCGAGAAAAGAGTAGGACAGCTATTCAGCGAGGACAGGCGGCCGGCGTGACCGGGCCTGGCCATCACGCCAGAAATTTCATCGGCTGCATCTCAGGTCAGCTCGTTCGCCACCGGATTGGTCAGCGAGCCGATTTTCTCAATCTCGATGGCGACCGTGTCGCCGGCCTTGAGCCAGACGGGAGGTTTGCGAGCAAAACCGACACCGTGCGGCGTGCCAGTGAGAATCACCGTGCCGGGCAGGAGGGTCTTGCTGGCGCTGAGAAACTCGATGAGCGCCGGCACGTCGAAGATCATGTCGGAAGTTGTCCAATCCTGCATCACCTCGCCATTCAGAATGGTCTTGAGGCGCAAATTGTTCGGGTCGGGAATTTCTTCCCTCGTCACCAGCACCGGCCCGAGCGGGCAAAAGGTGTCGAAACTCTTGCCCTGGCACCACTGACCGCCGCCACCGTCGCGCTGCCAGTCGCGGGCCGAGACGTCGTTGGCGCAGGTGTAGCCGAGGACATGGTCCAGCGCGGTCGCCCGGCGGGCATTTTTGCAGCTTCGGCCGATGACAACGGCGAGTTCGCACTCATAGTCGACCCGGGTGCTGGCGAGCTTGACCGGGATCTCGATGGCGTCGCCGGGGTTCTGCACGCTGGCGGAGTTTTTGATGAACAGCACGGGATGCGGCGGCGGCGGACTGTTGCTCTCGGCGGCATGCTTCCGGTAATTCAACCCGATGCAAAGGATGTTGGTCGGCTGCAACGGCGCCAGCAGTTTGCCGGGTTTCACCACCTTTGCCGTGACGTGCCAGTTGCCGAGAATGTCGCCTTCAACCGCTCGCGCCGAGCCGTCGGGTTGCAACGCGGCGTAAGCCGGACCGCCGGGAGCGAGATGACGGATCAGTCTCATCGGGGAATCAGGCCTTTGCCGAGTCGATATGCGCCTCCATGCCCACGCACGAGCACACCAGGTTGCGGTCGCCGTAGACGTTGTCCACGCGGCCGGTGGCGGGCCAGAACTTCGAGGCGCGCGTCCACTTGTCCGGGAAAGCCGCGGTCTCGCGGGAGTAGGGATGACTCCACTCGGTGGCGCACACGGCGCCGGCGGTGTGCGGTGCGTGCTTGAGCGGATTGTTGAGCTTGTCGCTCTCCCCGCCGGCGACCGCCGCCATTTCCCCATGGATCGAAATCAACGCGTCGCAAAACCGGTCAAGCTCGGTCTTCGTCTCGCTTTCGGTCGGTTCGATCATGAAGGTGCCGGGCACCGGGAAGGACATGGTCGGCGCATGATAGCCGTAATCCATGAGCCGCTTGGCCACGTCCTCGACTTCCAAGCCGTGTTTTTTCCACGGGCGGAACTCAAGGATGCATTCATGGGCTACCAGTCCGCCGCCGCCCTGGTAGAGCACAGGAAAGTGGTTCTGGAGGCGCTTGGCGACGTAGTTGGCGTTGAGGATGGCGAATTGTGTGGCCCGCTTGAGACCGTCCGGACCCATCAGGCGGATGAACATCCACGAGATGGTGAGAATGGAAGCGGAGCCATAGGGCGCGGAGGAGACGGCGCCCGCGCGGGAGCGGTCCCGTTGCGGCGTGCTCGCCGCCCGGGATGCGTCCGCAGAACTCGCGCGCCATTCGTCGCGATTC
>JBBIHQ010000090.1:0-1952 GCA_037446975.1 Opitutia bacterium | reverse complement strand
TACATCGATGCCATGACGGCGAGGAGAACCTGCGCAGTGCAAATGTTCGACGTGGCCTTGTCGCGGCGGATGTGTTGCTCGCGGGTGCCGAGGGCGAGACGCAACGCCGGGTTGCCATGGACATCCTTCGACACGCCGACCAGGCGTCCGGGCATCTGGCGTTTGAATTCATCCTTCGTGGCGAGGAAGCCGGCGTGCGGGCCGCCGAAACCCATCGGCACTCCGAAACGCTGCGCCGAGCCGACGGCCACATCGGCCCCGAATTCGCCGGGCGCCCGCAACAGCGTGAGCGCCAGCAAGTCGGTCGCAACAAGGCACATCGCGCCGGCCGCATGGGCTTTTTCAAAGAAGCCGGCAAAATCGTGGATGCTGCCGGTGGTGTCGGGATACTGCACGAGCACGCCAAAGATCTGGCCGGTGATTTCGCAGGCGCGGTGGTCGCCGACCACGACCGCCACATTGAGCGGTTTGGCGCGCGTGCGGACGATGTCGATGGTCTGGGGGTGACATTTTTCAGAGACGAAAAACACCGAGGCCTCGTGGCTGTCGCCGAGCTTGACGCGGTGGGCCAGCATCATCGCCTCGGCCGCGGCGGTGCCTTCGTCGAGCATCGAAGCGTTGGCGATCTGCAGGCCCGTCAGATCCGTGACCAGAGTCTGAAAGTTCAGCAGCGCTTCGAGCCGGCCCTGGGAAATCTCGGCCTGGTACGGCGTGTAGGCGGTGTACCAGCCGGGATTCTCGAGAATGTTGCGCTGGATGACGGCCGGCGTGGCCGTGTCGTAGTAACCCATGCCGATGAAGCTGCGGAAAATCCGGTTCCGCGAAGCGATGGCCCGCAATTCGGCCAGCGCGGCGCCTTCGCCGGCGGCGGCCGGCAACCGCAGTGGACGCTTGAGCCGGATCGCGGGCGGCACGGCGGCATCAGCCAGGGCATCGAGCGAATCAAAGCCCACCGTCTTGAGCATCGCGGCAACGTCAGCGTCGGAAGAGCCGGAATGACGGCGTTCAAAAGTGTCGGTCGGTGCGAGCAGGTCGCGGGAAGAAGCCATGCCGCGGACGGTAGGCGAGGAGGAGAGTGGCGCAACTGCGATTTGGCGCCGGCCGGGTGCAATTAAGCTTTGTTTCGTGCGGGATGAAACTGCTTATCTTCTGCATCGCATGACGCTGACATTCACCACCAAGGCAGCCCGAGCGGCCTTTGTCGACCAGCGGCTGGAGCAGCTTTATCCAGAGACGCCGATCCCATTGGCGCACAAGGATGCCTACACGCTGCTGGTGGCGGTGTTGTTGTCGGCCCAATGCACGGACAAGCGAGTCAATCTGGTCACGCCGCAGCTTTGGGCCGTGGCGGACAACCCGGCTGACATGGTCCGCGTGCCCGTCGAAGAAATCCAGGCGATCGTCCGGCCCTGCGGCTTGGCGCCGCAAAAGGCCCGGGCGATCGCGGGGCTGTCGCGATTGATCGTCGAGCGGCACGGCGGCGCAGTGCCGCGGACTTTCGAGGAACTGGAGGCCCTGCCCGGCGTCGGCCACAAGACCGCGTCGGTGGTGATGAGCCAGGCGTTCGGCGTGCCAGCATTTCCGGTGGACACGCACATCCACCGGCTGGCGCAGCGCTGGAAGCTGACCGACGGCCGCGGCGTCGAACAGACCGAACGCGACCTGAAGAAACTATTCGCGCCGGAGCGTTGGAACCGGCTGCACCTCCGGATGATCTATTATGGGCGGGAACATTGCACGGCGCGCGGCTGTGACGGCACCGTGTGCGAAATCTGCCGGAGGCTTTTTCCCGGGCGCAAACGGCCGGTTCGCACCCGGAAATAAAACAGGGTTGATTCGCGCCGGGCGGCGGTTAACCGTCTGCCTCCCTTTCGGACGCTTAGCTCAGTTGGTTAGAGCACTAGTATCACACACTAGGGGTCACTGGTTCGAGTCCAGTAGCGTCCACCATT
>JBBIHQ010000089.1:0-12145 GCA_037446975.1 Opitutia bacterium | reverse complement strand
CGAAGCTGGGGCTGTTGAACGAGGCCGAGGCCTATATTCAAATCCGCACGGCCGGGGTGGGCGAGTCGATGTTGGAGACAAGATTCCAACCCCTCTTCGATCGTTATCCCGGACTCGGCGTCGCCTATTGTGCGCATCAATGGCAGGTGGACTGCCGGATCAGTTCGCCCGACGGACGGCACAGCATGGAGACGCTGCGCGCCCTTGCCCGGGAATGTGCGGCGCTGCTGGGCGACGACTTTGTCTGCTTTGGCCACGATTCGCTCGCGAAGGTGGTGGCCGACCAGTTGCGCGAATCCGGCCGCACGCTGGCCGTCGCGGAATCCTGCACCGGCGGGCTGCTGTCCAACAGCTTCACGGACATCTGCGGCGCCTCGAAATTTTTCCAGGGCGGCATCGTGTCCTACAGCAACGAGGCCAAGATGCGGTTTCTCGACTGCCCCGAGTGCCTGCTTTCCCAGCACGGCGCGGTCAGCGCCGAGTGCGCCGTGGCGATGGCCACCGGCGTGGCGGAACACATCGGCGCGGATTTCGGCCTGGCGGTCACCGGATTTGCCGGGCCCTGCGGGGGCACGGCGGAGAATCCGGTCGGCACGATCTTTCTGGGCCTGCATGCCCCGGCGGGCGCCTGGTCCCGGAAGCTCAATTATCCGGGCCCGCGTGAAGCGGTGAAGCAAAGGTCCGTGACGGCGGCCGTCGACTGGCTCCGTCGCGAAATCCTGCGGGAGGTCCGCCGGCCGGCGGTTCCGCTGGCGAATTGAGTTGGCGGGACACTGGAAAGACCAGGGAAGCCGGATCGCTCGCGCCATCGTGACGTTTCGCCGATCAACCCGGCTGGCCGGTGGGGGCGCACGAATCGCTTGCCAGCCCGCTCCGACCAATGCTGTGCTGGGATCCGTTCACCCATGCCCGCTGCCACCAAAAACTTTTCGTTCATCTGCGGCCCGGACGACTTTCTGGTCAACCGGCTGGGCAAGGAGCGGTTTGCGGCGTTGGCCGCCGAGGCCGCCGCGGATGAATTTTCGCAGGAAATTGCCAGCGGTTTTGCCGCCAACGTGGATGAAGTTGAAACGGCGGTGAACCGTTTCCGCGAGATCGTGCAGACGGTGCCGATGTTCGGCGGCCGGCGGGTGGTGTGGTTCAAGGACGTGAATTTTCTGGCGGACACCGTGACGGGCCGGGCCGAAGGCACGCTCGCCCAAGTTGAGGCTCTGCAGGAACTGCTCGAGAAAGTTAACCCCGGCGACGTCGCGGTGGTCATCACGGCGGCGCCGGTCGACCGGCGCCGCGCGTTTCCGAAGTGGTGCGAGGGCCACGCCGAATTCACGCTGGCGGGCGGCGACGGCGAGTCCGGCGGCGAGGGACTGGCGGCGGTGGCGCAGGCTGAGGCCCGCGAGTGCGGCGCGACCTTTGGTGACGGGGCCCTCGAAGTGCTGCTGCAAAAGACCGGGGCCAACACCCGGCTGCTGACCGAGGAAACGCGCAAACTGGCGACCTACACCGGTGACCGCGGGGTCATCGAAGCGGCGCAGGTCGAGGAGCTGACGCCGAATTTCGCCGAGGGGGATTTTTTTGCGGCGGCCGACCGGTTCTTTGCCGGGGATCTGCCCGGCACGCTGGCCGAGTTGCAGCGACATTTTTTCAACGGGGGCGATGCCCGGCCGATCATCAGCGCGCTGCAGAACCGCAACCGCATCCTCATCCAATGCCGGGTTCTGATTGACGCGGGAGACCTGCGAGCCCCCGGCCCCTACGGTTTTGACAAGGCGGCGTGGGCCCGGGCGCAAGCCGCCTATGCGAAACCTTTTGGCGGCGATACGGAAAAGAGTTCCTACCACATCTTCACCCAGAACCAATGGTACGCCGGCAAGCTGGTCGGCGGGGCCCGGCTGCCGGCGCTGCGCCGGTTGATCGACAACCAGCAGGAGCTGGTGCGGGCGTTCGAGGAAATCATCCGCCGGCCCGACGAGCAGGAATCCGTGCTCCGCGACCTGGCGGTGCGCTGCCTGACCTAAGCCCGCGGCCTCGCCCCGGCCGGCGACGCCTGGTCGGTCGTTGCCGGATGCGCGAAGCGCCGGGCGATCCGGCCGGTTGGAATGTTTCGCCGCCCCACCGGGCGGAACTCCGCGCAATGCCCGCCCGCCCCAAGCTGTTTTCCATTGGCAACCCGCGGGCGTTCCCCAACGGTTGCGCGGTTGTGACGCCACCCGCTCCTTCCGCCGAAATCATCCCCAACGTGCTCGCAGAGCGCTATGCCTCGCCGGAGATGAAGGACCTGTGGTCGGCCCAAGGCCGCATCCTGCTCGAACGCGATTTCTGGATTGCCGTGATGAAAGCGCAGAAGGATCTCGGGGTCGCCATTCCGGCCGAGGCGATCAAGGACTACGAGCGGGTGCGCCACGACGTGAACGTGGAGCGCATCAAGGAGCGCGAACGGGTGACGCTCCACGACGTGAAGGCGCGCCTGGAGGAGTTTTCCGACCTGGCCAAACGCCAGTTCATTCATCTCGGACTGACCAGCCGCGACCTGACGGAGAACGTCGAGCAACTGCAGGTGGCCCGCTCACTGCAACTGGTCCAGCTCAAGGTGGTGGCGGCACTGCTCGCGTTTGGCCGGCAGGCGGCGGCGCACCGCGATGTGATGATCACGGGCCGCACGCACAACGTTCCCGCCCAGCCGACGACCCTGGGCAAACGCCTGGCGATGTTCGGCCAGGAACTGCTCGTCGCCCACGCCCGGCTCGCCGATCTGGTTGCCCGCTACCCCGTGCGCGGACTGAAAGGCGCGGTCGGCACGCAGCTCGATCAACTCACGCTGCTTGGTGGCGACACCGCGAAAGTGGACCAGCTGGAAGCGCGGATCCTGAAGCACCTTGGGTTCAAAGTGTCGCTGGACGCGGTCGGCCAGGTCTATCCGCGCAGCCTCGACTTCGATGTCGTGAGCGCCCTGCACCAGGTGGGGGCGGCCGGAGCGAGCTTTGCGGTGACGATGCGGCTGATGGCGGGCGCCGGCCTGTTGACGGAAGGATTTCAGGACGGCCAGACGGGTTCGTCCTCCATGCCGCACAAGATGAACACGCGGAATTGCGAACGCATCTGCGGTTTTTCGACCATTCTCTCCGGTTATGTGGCCATGACGGCGAATCTCGCCGGTCACCAATGGAACGAAGGCGACGTCTCCTGTTCGGTGGTGCGCCGTGTGGCGCTGCCCGATGCCTGCTATGCCATCGACGGACTGCTTGAGACGCTGTTGACCGTGTTGCGGCAAATGGAGGTGTTTCCGGCGGCCATCGCGGCGGAGAACGAACGCAATCTGCCGTTCCTTGCCACCACCACGATACTGATGGAGGCGGTGAAAGGCGGCGCGGGCCGCGAGACGGCGCACGAGGCCATCAAGGAACATGCGCTGGCGGCAGCCAAGGCGCTGCGATCCGGCGGCGCCATTCCGCTCAAAGGTGCTGCCGACGTTGATCTGTTTTCCCGGCTGGCGGGAGACAAGAGAATCGGCCTCAGCCGGAAACGGCTCGGCGAGATCTTGTCGGAGAGTGAAAGATTTGTGGGCGCGGCGCCGCACCAAGTGGATGCGTTCGTGGCGGCCGTGCAATTGCTCGGGAAACGGCACAAGGGCGCGGCGGACTACCGTCCCGGCAGGTTGTTGTAGGCGCGGGCGAATTGGATTCAAAGCGGCGGCCCCGAAATTCCGCGGGCGCTTGTAAACCCCTTCTGGAGAGGGCACCGTGCGGCGGAAGCGTAATTTAGGGAGATTTGATTTGCCAGCGCTCGGACGCTGGCCTTTTTTGACCGTTCCTTTCGATTCTTTAACAGCTTTAACCACACCATCCCATGGCAGAACTAGTTGGAAACTGTCTGATCGGCCAGTCCGGCGGCCCCACCGCCGTGATCAACGCCAGCGTCGCTGGCGTTGTCGCCGAAGCCCTCAACCATGCCTGTATCGAGGAAGTCTACGGTTCGCTTAACGGCGTTCTCGGCCTCCTGAACGAGGATTTCGTCGACCTGGCGGCCGAGTCGCAGCAAGCCATCCGCGGCCTTCGTTTCACGCCGGGAGCGGCGCTCGGCACCTGCCGCGGCAAGCTGAAAAAGCCGCAGGATTTCGAACGCGTGCTGGAGGTGTTCAAGGCGCACAACATCCGTTTCTATTTCCACATCGGTGATGCCGACTCGCAGGAGACCGCCGCCAAGGTCAGCGAACTGGCCAAGGCCCAGGGTTACGAGCTCCGCGTCATCGGCCTGCCCAAGACGATCGAGAACGACCTGCCCGCAACGGATCACTGTCCCGGCTATGGCAGCGCCATCAAGTACATCTGCGCGACCGTGAAGGAGCTTTCGCTCGACGCCGATTCCATGGGCCAGGGCGACCTCGTCACCGTCGTGGAGGTCATGGGCCGCAACACCGGCTGGCTGGCCGCCGGGGCCTCGCTGGCCAAGCGCCGCGACCACCCGAACGATCCGCCGCATTTGGTTTATCTGCCCGAGGTTCCTTTCACCAACGAGAAGTTTCTCGAGGATGTCCGGCGCGTGCTGAAGCGCGAAAAACACTGCGTGATCGTCGCGGGCGAAGGCCTCGTGGACAAGGACGGCAACTATGTCGCCGTCGAGACGGGTTCGACCGAGGCCCAGCTGGGCGGTGTGGGCGAATTCATGAAGGATTTGATCGAGTCGCAGCTCGCCGTGAAGGCGCGCGTTGCCCGCCTTGGCATTACCCAGCGTTCCGCCGCCCATCTGGCGTCGAAGACGGACGCCGATGAGGCGTTTCTGGTCGGTCAGGCTGCCGTGAAGGCGGCGGTCAGCGGCGAGTCCGACAAGCTGGTCACGCTCGTGCGCGGCGACGGCGACAATTACACCTGCGAGACGGGACTGTCCGCTCTCAGCGATATCGTCGGCAACCTGAAGAAACTGCCGCCGGAGTGGGTCAACGAAGATGGCGTCAGTCTGAACTTCCAGTTCTTCCGTTACGCCACGCCGCTGATTCAAGGCGAGGTCGCGATCCCTTACGAGAACGGCCTGCCTTCCTATGTGCGGCTTGGCAAAGAGCACGTCGACAAGACGCTGCCGGCCTACGAGTCCTGAGTGGACCGAGGGCAAAAAGCCCGGAGCAAGGAGCCAGCAAAACCACGAAGCGCCCCGCCGGGCGGCTTTTGTTTTACCCCGGTCACTAAAGGACCGGGTGGATATCTTCCCGCCGGCAAGGCGTTGAAAACAAGCCCGGTGCCTGCGGGCAAAACCGGCCGTCCCGTGCGGCCTTGACCCATGGGGGGCCACCACGCATGCTGCCTGCTTTGGTCAGACAGTTGCCCCCCGCGATACGCGGGGGTGAACGGTTCCGGCGATCATCCCCCATTTCGCACCCCCATATCTCCATGAAGACCCTGTCCCTGATCCTCAGCGCGGCCCTGCTTCTGCTGGCGGCCGCTTGCAGCAAGAACACCAAGGAAACCGCCACCACCGCCGACGGCAGCAAGGTGACGATGGAAAAGAAGGGCGACCAGGCGACCATGGAGATCCAGACCAAGTCGGGCGAGAAGGTCACCCTGAACGTCAGCGACAAGGGCGTGAAAACCGCCACCGATCTTCCAAAGGATCTCCCGGTCTACCCCAAGGCCGTGCTGAAGATGGACAACGCCGTCGGACCGATGCGCATGCTGGGTTTCTACACGAACGATCCCGTGGCCGACGCGGTGAAATTCTACACCGAGGAGATGAAGAAGCAGAACTGGACGGTCGATGCCGGCATGGCGATGGGCGAAGGCTACATGTTCACGGCCAAGAAGGACAACCGGTCCTGTCAGGCCATGATCACCAAAGACGGCAAGGAAACCTACATCCAACTGACCCTAAGCACCAAGAACTGACCGCGAGAGGCTCTCTTTTAATGCAGCTTGGCCGCCGCCCGCTCGGCTGCCACCAGAAGATGTGCCGGCCTGTCGAATGGCGCGTTCTTCGGCCCACCCCGCCGTCTGTCAAATGCCCCGCAGGAGCGCAAACGCAGGACAGCTTTAATGCTGAGCCGGGTCAGGAGGAAGCCAGGAGAACCGACGCGGGGGCAGAAAAGCCGGGCGGTCCGGGCGAGGAGGCAGGATCTCCAAGCCCATTGGGCAGGTGACACCGGGTTGGAATATTGATTGCACCGAACAGCAAGGAAGCGATCGCCCGATACATTCTTTGATACCCGTGGATTGGTGGACGAGAACGATGCACGCCGGCAAAGGAATCTTCCGGGTACTCCGTGGCCAATCTCCACAAGCCTTCGGCGTTCGATGTCCTCAACCCGTGATTCGCCCTGAACCTGGATCCTCCTGCGGAGGACTTTACGGCTGGCCGTATTGGTATACCATCAAGGTGATGGTGCTGCCACGGGGGACAATCTGCGCGGCGGCCGGATTCTGCTCCGCCACAAGCCCGTCCAATTTGGCTTCCGGGGTCCAGTGCGGCGAGCCCACCTGGACTTGGAAACGGATACCGGATACGTCGCGCTCGAGCATAGCCTTGGCTTCATCGAAGGGCTTTCCGACCACGTTGGGCGCAGGAATGGCCAGCAACCAAAGCGTAAGCGTAACCGTGGAGCCATTGACCGCCTGTCCCCCTGCCGCGGGGCTTTGTTCGGCAACCATCCGGTCAAACGACCGCTCGCGCGTGACCTTGGGCGGGCCAACCAGCGTATGGAAATGGACGCCGGGTCCAGCCTGCTGCAGATGCTGCTGGGCGGCATCCTTCGTTTTACCCACGACATCGGGCACCCTAACCAACATGGCCCACGGCGTAAGCGTGACGACGCAATCGGGCGCGGCGTAAGTCCCCCCCGCCGGACTTTGCTCGGCCACGGTATTGTCTCGGGGCGGTCCATTGCCGGCGACATCGGATCTTCCGGGGGCAATCGACACCAGAAAATGTCCTCCGTGTATTCCCCGCTCCAGTTGCGTTTTGGCTTGGTTGATCGGTTGCCCAACTACATTTGGCACCTGCACGACGCTGACCCAGGGGGTAAGGGTGACCGTTGATCTCTCAGGCACCGTAATGCCGGCCACCGGATTTTGTTCTGCCACCAATCCGTCCCGATGCGGACCGCCCGTGAAGTCCGGCTTCGCTGGAGCAACTTGCACCACCAAATGAAGTCCCGAAGTGCTGCGCTCCAGTTGCATCCGAGCATCTTCCACGCGCCTTCCGAGCACATCAGGGACAACGACCGCACGCGCCCAAGGGATGATGGTGATGATGGAATCGTCGGCCACGAGTTCACCGGGTGCAGGGCTTTGCTCTGCGACTGTCCCGACATCGTGGTTCGAGGTAGTGGGCCTGCCCGGGTCGGTCTTGGCTTCAAGATGGTGATCCCGGAGTTCGTTCTGGGCCAGCGGCAACGAGTGATGCACCACGTTGGGCACCGGGATCTGGACCAGCCAAGGGACCAGCGTGACCATGCTGTTACGGGCCACTTTCTGTCCGGCGGCGGGCGACTGGCCCGCGACATTCCCCGCGCGCCTTGTATCCGGGGTCGTTTTCGCCGTCCCGGTAATCGCCTGCAGGCCGGACTGCTTCAACTGCGCCCGCGCATGCGCGAATTCCTGTCCGGTCACATCGGGCACGATCACAATGGCGGTGGATTCTGCGGTCGCGAGCGGCGTGGCGATGCCGTTGGTGGGGGTGTTGACCTGCAGCGAAGTCGTCTTGTAGGTGAAGATGCGCACCCGCAGGTCGCTGCCGCGGCCTTTGACGGCGTAGAAACGGATCTCGGTCTCCTTCGCTGGCGTCGTCCACTCGATGATCCGGACCCGGTGGATGTCGGAGCCGCTGACGTCGTCGGAGCCTTTCTTCCAGCCCGCTGTCTGCAGGCGCTCGAGATACGCGCCCGCGACCTCGTCCATGCCGGTCTCCGCGTGGTAGGTGGCGATTTCCGTATCGCGGACGGTGCCTGCGGCTTGGCTATAGGTCTGGCGCACCAAGCCCGGTGGCCGGGGAAAGTCCGATGGATCCTTCGCGCCCGCGTCGGCCTGCGGCTTGGCCGCCGGGGCGAGGAGGTTCTTGCCTTGGGCAATGGCGGGCAATTCGACGGCGGTGGCCGACGGCCTAAAGGCGAGCGTCAGCAAGACGATCAGCGCAGGGAGTCTTGGCATGGTAGTGTGGTTGGGGTGGACCAGGCGGGACCGGAGCAAAGCCGATGTGCGTGTTTTCCAGCCTGCACGCAAAGCTATTTCTCGACTCGCAACGGCAAGCCGGAAGCGAGATTTGTTGGTCGCAGGGCGATCTTGGGACCGCGTCAGGGGTTTTTCTTTTGCCCAGTTTCATCGGGCGGTCAGCATGAGATCATGCCTGCTACCCCGGGAATGGTTCTGCCGCGCATCTTGAAACTGGCCGCTTGGTTCGCCCTGCTGCCGGGATTGCTTGCGCCGCCGCCGGCGCCCAACGCAATCGTGCGCACCGCGGATGGCGTGCTGGAAGGCGTGGTCAGCGCCGACGGAAAGGTGCGCACCTTCAAGGGCATCCCTTACGCGGCGCCACCGGTCGGCCCGTTGCGGTGGAAGGCGCCACAGCCGGTCGTCCCGTGGACCGGGGTGCGCAAAGCTTCCGAGTACGGTCCGCGACCCATGCAGGGCCGCATTTTCGATGACATGATCTTTCACGATGATGGGCCGAGCGAAGACTGCCTCTACCTTAACCTGTGGATGCCCGCCCGACCCGCGACCGGCAAACTTCCGGTGATGGTCTGGATTTACGGTGGCGGCTTCGTGGCGGGCTCATCTTCGGAGCCGCGGCAGGATGGCGGCAACCTGTCCAAGAAGGGCGTGCTCATCGTCAGCATGAACTACCGGCTGGGGGTGTTTGGGTTTCTCGCGCACCCGGAACTCACCCGGGAATCCGGTCACGACGCCTCGGGCAACTACGGATTGATGGATATGATCGCCGCCCTCCAATGGGTGCACCGGAACATCGCGGCCTTTGGCGGCGACCCGGACAATGTCACCCTTTTCGGCGAATCCGCCGGTTCGGAAGCCGTCTGTGCGTTGATGGCGTCGCCCTTGGCGCGCGGCTTGTTCCATCGCGGCATCGGTGAGAGCGGGGTGTTTGTCAACACGCTCCCGCCACTGCAGACGCGGGACGAGGCCGAGGCCACGGGGGTGAGGTTTGCCGAGACCGAATTCGGCACGAGTTCGCTCGCGGCGTTGCGGGCCCTGCCGGCCCGGAAATTGCTGGCAGCGGCCTTGAAATACCCGCGGCAGCGTTTCTACCCCGACATCGACGGCTACGTCGTGCCGGCGGACTGTCGGTCCATCTATGCCGCGGGCCGGCAGAGCCACATTGCCCTGCTGGCCGGCTGGAACCGGGACGAAGGCAGCCGTGAGGACCTGCTCGACAAGGATGAGGTGACGGTTGCGAACTACATCGCACATGTCTGGAAGCGGTTTGGCCCCGACGCGGACAGATTCCTTAAATTGTACCCGGCGGACACCGACGCCGCGGCCGGACGGGCGGCGCAGGATTTCGGCGGCGATCGGGGCGTAGCGTACCCCACCTGGAAATGGCTTGAACTGCATCTGGCGACCGGCGGGTCGCCGGTTTACCGCTATGAGTTTGATCAGGCGCCGCCGCTCCCGGTGGACGCCGAACCGGGCTCGGAGCCCCAGGCGTACCACTCCGCGGAGATCGAATATGTCTTCCGGGTGCTGTCATCGAAGAATCTGCCGTTTCGGCCGGAAGACCACGACGTATCGGAGTTGATGGCTTCCTACTGGACCAATTTCGCAAAGACCGGCAATCCGAACGGACCGGGTCTGCCGACATGGCCGGCGTACGACCGACCGGACGGTTATCAAGTGATGCACCTCAGCTCGAAGCCGGGCGCTGCGCCCGATGAGCACCGCGCCCGTTACGAATTTCTCGACCAGCTGGGCTCACCGCCATGAACAGGCCGGCCGGTCTGCGAGGAAAGATTACGGTTCGAGCTTGAACGCGCGAAAACTGTGGGGCGCCAGATGCACGTCGAATGAAGTGCGTGGCTCGTCCATCCGACGCCAGGGCCCCTGCGGTGAAGCCGGGGGCTGGCCGGCAATGATCTCGCCCGAGACGAGGTCGCGCAGCTTGGCTGCCGGTCCCAGTGTGCGGACCTTCACCTCCGCCTCACCGGCCAGGAATGATTCGACGATGAAGGTGTTGTTGTCGTAGGCAAACAGGGCGACCTGGCTCGGACCGTCGAGGCGGACGGGGAAACCCTCCATCACGATATTCTTGACCGCGCTGATCACGGGCGGCGGCAGGCGGTAGAGATTGTGGAAATTGTCGGGCATGGTCCACACATAGAGCCGTCCGTTCTGGCCGTAGCGGTCAAGCAGCAGCAGCGGATAACCCACGCCGTCGGACATCGCGCTCGCCAGCGCCCAGGCATCGTTGGTGAGGAACCCGATCTGCGGGAAAAGCACGGGCGGTGCGCCGGTGACCTCGTTGGTGAGTGAAGCGCGGTTGCCAGGTCCGAAGCCGATCGAATAGCCGTCGGCGAGAAAGCGCCGGCCGCTGGTCTCTAGCTCAACAAGGTCCTCGAGGCCGTGGCCCTGCAAGGCCACGGCCAGCCCGGAGGTGATGATCACCGACTTGCCCGCGAGGAGATGGCGTTTGATTTGCGCCACGATCTGCGGGTCGCCCTTGGCGTCCTCGGTCAGCAGAACGACCGGGGCGTTATCGGGAAAGGCCGGATGGAGATCGATGGGAATGCCGAGCATGCCGAGGTAGTTGTGCAGAAAATCCTCCCCGGTTGCATGGGGCGGCCGGTAACTCGGGATGCCGATGGGCGTACCGAGCTGGCCGACGACCGCGTCCGCCTGGTCCAGCGCATAGCCGGCGACGCGGGCCATGGTTGCGGCGGGCGCGTTGGCCGGCGCGGGTGTGGCCTGGCGATACTTGAGCATCTGGTCGTAATTGAAGCTCGTCGCCTTGGCCTCCCAGTCCTTGCGTTTGCCGGGATTCGCCGGTTGGAGCAACGCCGCCCAGTTGAACAGGGTCATTTCCCGGGCCTTCGCGAACATGGTGTCCCACAGTTGCTCGGCATAACGATCGACGTACCAGGAACTGAACGTATCCACCCAGCCGCCGCCGTTGCGGCCCGGGGCGATGTTCTCGAAGTAGCGGATGATCTGGTAGCTCTCGTATTGCTGCAGATACTGGTCGGTGGCGTTCGGGTCCCGGGTCTCCGTGCCGGTGTAGATGCCGTCGAAAATCCTGGGCCCCTCGGCGAGGTCGAAACCCAGGCCGGCGAAATGCTCGTACCAGTTGGGGTACTTGATGATCACCTTCGCGCGCGGATTCACCGCCTTGGCCGCGCCGACCACCAGCTCGCGGCCGGCCTCGTTCATCAGGTCGAGCCGGAACTGGGTCCAGCTCCGCGCGCCCTTGGCGGCGATGTCGGAGGGAAACTTGGTGGTCACGAAGAAGAAGTCGTCGAGGATGATCTCGTCAAAGTGCCGCGCGGTCAGCTCCATGGCGCTCTTGACGAACGCCCGGTCCGCCGGGTCGGTGTAACAGAAGGAGCGAAACTGGCCGAACCCGGCGTTGTCCGAAAAAGTGATGCCACCCGCGACCCGGACGCCATGACTGACAAAGAAGTTTTTCACCGTCTCGATGGTCGCATCGTCCGCCAGCAGGCGGTCGCGTTGCGGTTCGATGTAAACCTTGTCAACCTTCAGCTGACTGCTGATGCGCTCCCACTCCGCGGCGAGCACGGCGGGGTCAGCCAGGTGGCGCACAATCCCGACCGGGATGTAGATGGCCACGGAGAAGTTCCGGTATTGGGCCGTTGGCTTGGGAGCCGCGGCGGGTGGGTTTTGCGCGAGGGTGGGGGAAGCCATGAGGAGCAAGGTTGCGAGGACAAGACCGGGACGGACGAACGGGGATTTCATGGGGCTGGTAATTGATGATTCCGGAAGAATGCGGACGGTGCAAGGCCATGATTGCGCCGGTTCGGGTAATTGGCCGGCGCCAGCTTGTTTTCGGCCGGCTGGCGATGCACGATGATCAGGCCGGTTGATGAGCGCGGGAGCCGGTCACCACTCTTGCGAAAAAGGCTCGCTCCCTCGCGAACAGAACGCACATTTCGCCGTAGTCCGGGCCTATAGCTCAATGGTTAGAGCAGAGGACTCATAATCCT
>JBBIHQ010000088.1:0-12186 GCA_037446975.1 Opitutia bacterium | reverse complement strand
CTAGCTTGGGCGCTGGTTATGGGGACTTCGCCTGCGCGGACCCGAATTCCCATCCACCAAGAGGGGCGGCGCGCAGCGCCGGGGTGTGTCGGTCTGACATAGAAGAAGAGGTGGAAGCGGATTTGAGGCCGGCGGTCAAGGGGCGGGATCGGGCTTGAAGCCGATGGCGTCCAGTGCGGGTTTGATCTCAGGGTTGGCCATGAATTTGTTCCAGACGAGGCCGGTGCGGTAATTCTCGATCATCACGACGATGGGCGCCTGGTTCAGCGCCATGTAGTCCTCGTCGAACCAGTTCTGGGTTTCGTTGAAGCCGTCGTGGAAACCGAAGATGCCCCACGTCTTCGCGCCGAGATCCCGATAGAAATGCTTCAGCGCGGCAAGGGACTCGGCGGGAGTGTAGGGCATGGAGGAGAGCGACGCCATGATGTTGATGGTGCCGTTGTCATCGCGGGGCAGCGCGCGTCCGCCGCCCGAGTTGACGCCAGCCGAGCGGCCCCAGCAGTCCGCGCCATAGCCGGCGAACTTCAGGGGATTCTCGATGCTATAGGCCTGCTGGATCAGGGCGATCGCGCGGTTGTTGGCGAAGTAGTTCGTATAGCGGTCGCGTTTGTCGCGCGGGTCGAAGCCCATGAACGAGAAATGCGTGAAGAACAGGTCGGAGCCGTTCCCTTCGCCGACCTCGAGCTTGATCCCATAATAGGTGTGTCCATTGGTGAAGTGGTCGCCGTCGGTCGTGCGGCTCCAGCCTTGCCGGTAGCGCACGTGGCGCTCGGACTGCCCGGCCCAGCCGGTGTGCCACATGCTCGCTGGCACCGGATGGGTCGGTGAGGCGATGGCGAGCAGATAGATGATCATGGTCTCGTTCCAGCCGATGAGGGGATGATGGATGTGGAAGCCATGGTCGGGCGACCAGTGCCAGTAGAGGACGTCACTGTCCGGTGACTGCCGGTACCAGTCCCACTCGACTTCCCGCCAGAGGCGCGTTGCGGTGGCGCGGATCTCGCTTTCGGCCGGGGTGTCGCGGTCGAAATACTGGCGGGCCGCGAGCAGGCCCTGAATCATGAAAGCCGTCTCCACCAGATCGCCACCGTCGTCGTATTTGCCGAAATAGGGGACGACCTTGCCGGTGCGGCCGTCGAGAAAATGAGCCCAAGCGCCGTGGAAACGGTTGGCCTTGGCGAGGAAGCGAACAATCCTGAGCATCCGTTCCGCCCCCTGATCGCGGGTTACGAATCTCCGCTCCGTCGCCACGAGAAGCGCCATGACGCCGAAGCCGTTGCCGCCGACCGCCATCAGGTTCTCGTCGCCGGGGGTGATTTCCGGCGCCAGGCCGGCGTTGGGGTGGCCAGCTTCCCAGTAATAACGGAAGCAACCGTCCTGCACCATATCGAGCAACTCGTCGTCACTCAGCTTGCGGGTGGTCGCGCTGGCTGCCTCCGAGAGCGGCGATTCGTTGCCAGCCAGGTCAAGGGCGCTCACCTTGTAGAACGCGGTGCGCCCCGGTTCCCCGGTGAAATCCTCATAGCGGGTCCAGTTGCCGCGTTGCGAGCCGACCGCCGTGAAGTTCTTCCCGTCCCACGAACGGTAGATGCGATAGTCGAGCAGGTCCGCCGCGTCGCTGGGCCTCCAGGTCAGGTCGCAGTGCCGTTCATAGCCCCGGACAGCGACGCCGGCGGGTGCGGGTGGCGGGGTCGTGTCGGTCAGGGCGCCGTCGACGATCATGAAATCGTCGAGGTAAAGCGTGTGTTCCAAACCGTCGTCGAGCCCCTGGGTGAAGGTGATACTGGCGGTGTTCTTGAGATGAAATAGCGAATCGCCGGTATCGTTGTAGATCGAGTCCTTGCCGTCGAACCGGAGCTTAACCCTCGTCCACTGGCCGGCCGGGATGCGCCCGTGGCCGGTGACGAGGGTGACGGAAAGCGATCCCTGCCCGCCGCTTTCCTGCAGGAAGACCCGGGGTGAATTTGCCATTGTGATCTCGGTGTCGGCGAAGCACCAAAACACCAGGGTGTCGCCCAGCAGCTCGAACTTGCGCCAGTCGCGGTCGGGCGCGCTCAGCTTCATCTGCCAGTCGCCCCCTGGGGCGGACTTCCAGTGCAACCTGAGCGCATTGGGCGGGCTGACGAAGTGTTCGGTCGTGATGGGGAACCTGCCGTCGGTTTGCTCGAGCGTGCTCGGGGCGACGACCATCGTTTCGCTGTGGGCGTAGCCGCCGGCGGCAAGGGAGTTCTCGAACAGGACGTGTTGATCGTAGGGCTCGACGGCGCTGGCGGCAATCGCGCCCAGCAGGATGATCGCGCCGATGGCCGGCCGGAGGAACCGGCGTGCGGCAATTGAATCTATCGTTGTTTCCGGATGCATAAGAGGGATTTGGTGGTTCAGGGGAGATTGGCAGAAGGCTTGATCAAGGCGGCGTGGTGAAGAATTGCTCCACCGTGGCGTTGAACTGATCCGGCACCTCCTGAAGCGCCCCGTGACCAGCGCCAGGAAAGATGTGCAGTTGGGCGTGCGGCAGGCCGGCGGCGATTGCGCGGGTGTGAGCGGCGGGAATAAGGTCGTGCTCGCCGGCAAGCACCAGGGCCGGCGCGGTTATCCGGGCCAGATCCGCGGGCGTAATGTGCGGTTGGGTGACCATCAGTTGCAGTTGCTGGCAGATGATGTCCCACGGGCGCGACCGGTCGCCGGCGGCGAGTTTTTGCCGGGCGGCGTCGAGATCCGCGGTCATGCCGGCCAGGTCGGCGGGCGCGAGGGCCTCCGGCGTGAGGTTGGCGCCGGAAAGGGCGATCCGGCGGACGGCGGCGGGGTGATGCAAGGCGAGGAGGAGGGCGACAATGCCCCCATCGCTCCAGCCAAGGACATCGGCCGGGGCCGCGTGCAATTGCGCCAGCAAGGCGGCGACATCGTCGGCCATCTGTTCGTAGGTCAACCGGCCGGACCCCATCCCGCTCTTGCCGTGTCCGCGGCTGTCGATGGCGATGACCTCGCGGTGGGCGCGGAAATGATCGATCTGGTAACGAAGGGCCGAGAGGCTGCCGCCGTTGCCATGGAGCACGATCAGCGGCGCGCCGGTGCCATAGGCCTCATAGTAGAGCCTGATACCGTCGAGGACGGCAAAATGGCCGGCTGGCGCATTGTGGCCGTAGGGAATGGCGGGCTCGGCGCCCGGAAGAAGAGAGGCGAATCCCAGGATGATAAACGGGAGCAAGCGGCGCAAATGCCGCGAGATTCCCGCTCGATTTGCCGGATTGCGGCGACGATCCGGCCTCGGGGGATCAACGCGGGAAAACAGTCGGGTGGCGGCGTTCAAGGGTAAGATTTCCTAGTTTTGATTCTGGATCTTCGGCTTCGGCTCGCAAAGGGAGGGTCTAGACGGCGGCTGCTGGAACAACCGGGGCTCCGCCTTTTCTTGCCGCGAGCAGGGACTTGACCTGGTAGGCGCGGTCTTCGGTCAGCGGGTATTGGAACAGCAACCCGGCGCTGATGAGACACAGGACGGGCGGCAGGCCGATTTCCCAAAACCGGATCCAGAACATGGTCGACTCGGTCTGAGTCGCCATTGCTTCCGTGAAGCCAGTCAGGCGCAGCAGATAGCCGCTGGCGACGGAAGCGATGGAGACGGCGACCTTCCACCACCAGTTGTACACGGCGAAGTAAATGCCCTCCCGGCGGATGCCGGTCGCATATTCGTCCTCGTCGCAGATGTCGGAGATCATCGAGTTGACGAGCGAAAAACAGAAAACCATGCCCAGGGAAAGGCAGATGGTTGGAAAGAAGGTCAGCCACGGGTGCGCGCGGGCGTAACAGACGATCTTCGACAGGTTTCCGGCAATGATGAGGCCAAACGAGAAGAGCACGGTGAAACGCTTGCCGTAGCGTTTTGACAGCCAGGCCATCGGCAGCACGCCGGCGATGCCGACCGCCGCCCAGAGCGTCCCGTTTTCAGCCATCAGGGTCGAGGCCGGGTCCTTGTCGCCGTTGAAAATATAGAAGATGGAGACGAAATTGCTGAACCCCATGACCAGCTGGAATCCGACGATCAGGAGGACATACGCGACCACGAGCTTGATGAAGGTGGGGTTGCGGTAGGTGATCTTGAAGCTCTCCCAGACGGGAATTTTCTCCTGGGTCTTGGTTTGTTTCAGTTTTCCCTCCTTGCAGATCGCCGCGCACACCAAGGCCGACACGGTGAGGATCACGCTCATGCCCACGCACACCCATTTGATTCCCGCCACGGAATCGCCGTGGAAGACCGGCCGGTTGGCGAGGTAGTAAATCCACGGCAGGGTGAACGCACCGATGTTGCCGATGAAGCTCGCATAGGCGAATAGGCTGGTCTTCTCGTGGTAGTCATCGGTCATCTCCAGTCCCAGCGCTCCGTGCGGGATCGAGTAGATGGGGATGACCGTGTAGAAGAACAGCGAGGTCACGATGAAGTAGGCGAACATCGCCGGCTGGCTCCAGTCCCGCGGCACGGTCCAGAGCAGGGAGAACGAGATGCCGATCAGCACGCCGCCGACGACGAGGAAGGGAATGCGCCGGCCGAAGCGCGAACGGGAGTTGTCGGACAAGTTGCCCAGGAACGGGTCCACGAACGCATCCCACAACCGCGGCAACGCCTGGGCATAGCCGATCCAGATCGCGCTGATGCCCAGGCCGACAATGTAGACGAGGCTCGTCAATTGCCCCACGGAGTTGACGGCGACAATCGTGACCACCGCCCCCATGCCGTAGGCGATTTTTTGCGACGCCGGGATGAGGTCTGACGCTGCGGTGATATGCTGTTGACGCGGGGTCATGGTGATGGGGTGGATTTGCTTCGCGGCCTGATCAGCTGGCGGGTGACTTGGCGGGGCAAGGAAATGATGCAGTGATCAGGGCCGCACACGAAAAGTCGCGCTCTGGCCGCCAGCGGTGAGGATGATCGCGCCGGGCTCGAGCAGGCGGCGGCCGTCGGCGTCGGGGAAGGAGAGATCGCGCATCGGGTCGATTTCGAAACGGAACACGCGGCTGGCGCCGGGGGCGAGCGAAGCCTGCTCAAAGTATTTCAGCTCCTTGAGCGGACGGGTGATGCTGGCGGCGGGATCATGGATGAACCAGAACACGGTCTCCGTTCCTTCCCGGGCGCCCGTATTGGTGACGGTGACCTCGGCGGTCAGTTTGCCACCCTCCGCGACCTCGGTGCGGTCGAGCCGCAACGGGCTGTAGACAAAAGTGGTGTAACTGAGGCCGTGGGCGAACTCGTAGAGCGGGGTGGAGAGGGTGTCACGATAGGCGCCCTCATCGCCGAGCCGTGCGCGCGGGCGCATGTTGTGATAGGTCGGGATCTGGCCCGTGGTTCGGGGCCAGGTGACCGCGAGACGGCCGGAAGGATTGCGGCGGCCGAGCAGAATGTCGGCCAGCGCGGCGCCGGCGCGGGAGCCACCCTCCCAGGCGGCGACGATGGCGGACATTTTATCTTCAAAGGCCGCCAGTTCGATGGGTCGCCCGGAAACAACGACGAGCACGACGGGTTTGCCGGTGGCGACAACGGCTTGGACGAGTTTTTCCTGGCGACCGGCAAGACGCAGAGTGGAGCGCGAGGCGTTTTCACCGCTCATCCAACCTTCCTCGCCGACACAGAGGATCACGATGTCCGACTCGCGGGCGGCGGCGACCGCTGGAGCGAGATCATCCGCCGCCGCGCCCTGGATGGAACAACCGGGTTCGGTTCGCAGGGTGACGCCAGCCGGCAGGCGTTCTTTCAGGGCCGCGGCGATGGACTGGGTCTCCTCGGGCCGGCCCTGCTGGGCCCAGCAACCCAACAACGGTCCGCTCAGGCCGGCAAGCGGCCCGACAAGTGCGAGGCGCTTGACCGTGGCGGTGAGCGGCAGGATCCCGTTGTTCTTCAGCAGCACGATGGATCGCCCGGCCAGCTCTTCGGTCAGATCCAGCTGCGCCGCAGTCGGCACCGCATCAGCCGAAGCTGAAGGCTCCGTGTACGGATGTTCGAAGAGCCCGAGTTCGAACTTCACGCGCAGCACGCGGCGGACCGCCTCGTCCACCGTCGCCATCGATACGCGGCCGGACGCCAGCAGCGTCGCCAGGTGTTCCCGGTACAGGCCGTCCGCCATGTCGAGGTCGACGCCGGCGTTGATCGCCTTCTGGGTTGCATCGGCCTCGTCGGCGGCGAAGCCCTGGTGGGTGAGCTGGAGTACCGAGTTCCAATCGGACACCACGAGGCCATTGAAACCCCAGCGGTGGCGCAGGATTTCAGTCAGCGTGTAGGGATTGCCACTGGCGGGCACACCGCTGAGGTCGTTGAATGCGCTCATGACCGTGCGGGCGCCGGCGCGGACGCCGGCCTCGAACGACGGCAGATGCATTTCCCAGAGCGTTTGGCGGGTGATTTCCGTGTAGCTGTAGTCGCGGCCCCCCTCGGACGCGCCGTAGCCGACGTAATGCTTCAGGCAGGCGGCGATGGATCCGGGACCGCCAAACCGGGTGCCTTGGAAACCGCGGACCGAGGCCGCAGTGTAGACCGCCGAGGCATAGGGCGACTCGCCAAACGTCTCGGCGATGCGACCCCAGCGCGGGTCCACGCAATGGTCCACCATCGGAGCGAAAGTCCAATCAATGCCATGGGCCTTTGCTTCGGCCGCCGCCATCGCGCATCCACGCCGGACTAGTTCGGGATTCCACGTGCAAGCCTGGGCGAGCGGAATCGGCGTGATGGCGCGAAAGCCGTGGATGACATCGGCGCCGAAGAGAATCGGAATGCCCAATCGAGTGGCGGTGACAGCCTCGCGCTGCAGCGCGTTCCGCGTCGCCAGCGAGCCGCCGAGAATAAAAGAACCGTAGGTTGGCCGGATTACGCCCGACCGGGCGGCGATGTTGTTCGGGTTCAGGTCACCCGTATGCCATTGCGTCAGCTGGTCGGATTTTTCCTCCGGTGTCATGCGGCCGAGCAGGTCGGCGATGCGCTGCTCGATTGGCAGGTCGGCCCGGCGATAGGGCGGCGGCGGTTCAGCGGGCACGGTGCGATTTTCTGCAACGGCGGTGCAAGCGGCAACGAGCGTGACGCCGAGAATGAGATACCAGGTGCGCATGGATGTGGGTTGGGTTCACGGTTTTAGTTTAGCGGACCTGGTCCGAATGGAGCGTGTCTCTAGATTCAAGGAGCGAGACCGCGCCGGATGGTCGCGCGGAACGCAAAGCCGGGGAGGGTTGCGGGAATTCGTCTTCGTTGTGGCCGCGGACGGAGAGACGATTCTTCATGGGAAGGAGAGCCGCATCAGCTTAGGCGGCGGTGCAGTTAATGCGTGCTCGGTCTCGTGGCCACCAGGCCAGCGAACTTTTAGGCGCACCGGCAGGGCGGAATCGGGGTAACCGAAAAACACGGTCGCGCTCGACTGGGACAGATAGCCCGAACCGGCGCTGATTTCAGCGGACTGGAGGGAACCGTCAGCAAGCTGCAGCGTGAGACGGGCGCCAACGGCGGTAGGATTTCCCGGCGCGCCGTGCAGCGCCACGCCGAAACTGTGCCGGCCGGACCGGCCGCGGTTGAGAAAGGTCAGCGGGCGGTCGTTGTTGCGGGTCACGAAGGCATCGGGCCAGCCATCCTGGTTCAGATCGGCCACGACCAAAGCGCGAGCATCGCCGGGCACAATGAATCCGCTTTCGGCCGGCGGTACCGCGGTGAAACCACCCGCGCCATCACCGCGCAACAGCCAGCCGACACCGCCGTCGAACCGGCCGGTCTCGGGGATCGGGGCGTAGGAATTGCCGGCCAGCAGGAGGTCCGTATGGCCGTCGCCATCGAAATCGCCGGCCATGATGCCGTGGACCGGGGCGATCTGGGCCAGCCGCGGCAGGGGCGTGAAGCGGTACGTGCCGTCCGGTTGCGAAAGAAAGATTCCGCTGCGCAATTCGGCCGCCTCCAGCTTGGTGGCGGCCGCGAGCACCGCCGCCGGAAAAACCTCCTCGAGCGTGGCCTGCGCGTAAGATTCGGCCGTGGGGAAACGGCGGGCCAGTGACGGGAATACGCTCACCAGTGTCTCGCGGGTGCGCAACGGATACCATTTGCCCACCTCGGCCTGCGCCTCGACGAGCTGCGGGGCCGAGCCTTCGAGCACGACATTGGCATAGAGTACGGCCGGCTCGGCGGCGGAGGCGTGATAGCGGGTGTTGAGCCCGATGTTGCCCACCACATAATCCGGCCGGCCGTCGCCGTTGAAATCCGCCGCCGCCAGCGAGCGCCACCAGCCGTTGCCGGCGGCGGCGAAGCCGAGTTTTTCCGTCACGTCCTCAAAATGTTTTCCGTTTACGTTGCGATAGCACGCGACCGGACCCCAGTCGTACGCGACCAGGAGGTCGGGCCAGCCGTCGCCATCCACATCGCTCCAGAGCGCGGCGGTGACCATGCCGCGCCGCGCGATCGCGGGCGCGAACTCGGCGGTCACGTCGACATAGTGTCCGTCGCGCCACGCGAGCAGGGCGCTGCGCGGCGCCTGTGGATAGCGGCCGGGGACGACGCGACCGCCGATGAAGATCCCGAGCCGGCCGGAGTGTTCGAAGTCGGCCGCCGCCACCGCGCCCACGCTGATCGGCAATGCGGGCAGCATCCCGGCCGGGGCCGCCGCGAACCGGCCGCGACCGTCGTTGAGCCAAAGGTGCGGTTGGTAAGCGGGCGAGTCGGCGGGCGCCGCGACGCCGGCCTTGGTGACCAGCAGGTCAAGATCGCCGGCGGCACCGGCATTCAGGGCGAGGATCGGTCCGTCTGCCACGCTTACATTTTCGCTGAACACGTTCGCGCCGTAGACGAGAAACTGGCCACCGCCGAGATTGGACAGCAGGTGACCGGGCTCACCCGACACACCGCCCAGGGCAAAGTCGTCCTCGCCATCACCATCAAAGTCGACCACGGCGAGCGCGGGGCCGGGCCGGTTGAAGCGGAAAGGCAGCAGCGGTTGCTGCCTCAAGTCATCCAGCGGAAGCTCGTGATTTGGAATAGCGAGATTCGCCGCCTGGCCGGCCTCAATGAACAACGGAGCGGGCCGCACCGGCAGCGCCTCGACCGGGGCCTCCGCGGGTTCGGTGATAGTGTAGCGCCGGTCGGCGGCGAGGTTGCTGAATGTCTGGTGGCGGCCGCTGGGCCACTCGACGGTCAGCCGCTGGATGAGGGTGTGGTCGCCGAGGCCAAAGTGCACGATGGGCTCGCTCGTGGAAAGATAACCGCGGGCGAGGGTGAGCGTGCGCATCTGCGGACCGTCGGCGGTCGTGATCCGCACGGTGGCGCCGACGCCGAAGCGATTGGACGCGGTGCCGCGCAGATCGAGCACGACCGCATGGCCGGTATCGGCGTCGTTGCGGCAGACAGTAAGCTCACCGTCATAGCTGGCGAAAACGAGGTCGAGGTCACCATCGCCGTCGAGATCGCCGAACGCCGCGCCAAAGCCGACCCCGAGATGATCGAGTCCCCACGCCGCGCTGACGTTCTCAAACCGCAGGTCACCGAGGTTGCGGAATGCCAGGTGGCGCTCGGCCAGCGGCGGACTAAGCTTCATGATCCGGATGCGCTCGGCCATGCTCCCGGCGGCCATCGAGCGCTGCACGAGGTCGGCGTTGGTGAATTCGCGGACCATGCCGTTGGTAAAATAGGCGTCGAGCCGGCCATCCAGATCGAGATCTTCGAAGCGGACGCTAAAAGTCCAGTCGGTCGCCTGCAGACCGGCCAAATGCGCCGCCTCAAGCATCCGCCCCGCGCCGGTGCCGAGAAAAAACGCATTCTGCATGTATTGGGGCGCCGCCTTGGGATACTGTTCGTCGTCGGGCAGGGCGGTCCTGAGTTTCGCCATGCCGCGATGATCCTTGTAACGCGTGGTGGCCGCCATGTCGGCGACAAACAGGTCGAGGTGCCCGTCATTGTTCAGGTCGCCGAGGTCGGCGCCCATCGAGAAGTGCGGGGTGTGCGGAACAACGGAAGAGAGCACGTCGGTGAATGTGCCGTCGCGGTTGTTGTGGTAAAGCCGGTCGGGCGGCCAGAAGTCGTTCGCGACATAAAGATCGGGCCAGCCGTCCTCGTCATAGTCCAGCCAAGTCGCGGAATGGCTCTGCGATCCGCCGGAAATCCCGGCACGCACAGTGACGTTGGTGAACGTGCCGTCGCGATTGTTGTGGAAAAGATAACCGCGCTGGCCTTCGGGGTGCGTGGCATGATCCAGCAGATTGGTCGTTATGTACACGTCGAGCCAGCCGTCGCGGTCGTAGTCGCAGAACGCCGCCATCACGCATGAGTCAGTGACATCGAGTCCGCAGGCATGGGCCATTTCCTTGAAGGTTCCGTTGCCTTGGTTGATATAAAGCAGGTTCGGAGCGTTGAACCGGCAGACATAAATATCGAGCAGGCCGTCGTTGTTCACGTCGGCGAAGGCCACGCCCTGTTTCCACGCGCCCGAGGGACCGGCGACGCCGGCCCGCTCGGTGACGTCTTCAAAACGAAAGCCTCCGAGATTGCGAAAGAGCTGGTTCGGGCCCGTCTTGCTCACGACAAAAATGTCCGGCCGGCCGTCGCCATCGAAATCGCCGATGGCGACGCCGGTGCCGATCGAACCGCTGTTGAATTCGTGGTAGAGTGCCCCCCACATCGCCGGATCGTCATACGCATTGCGGGCCTTCAGGCCGGTCCGCTCAGGCGGCAAAGTAGTGAAGAGGGTCGGCCCGCGCGGGCCAGACCGTACAGCCAATGGCACGGAAGGCGGATCGGCCGGTGAATCCATCCCGGCCGCCGACCCGGCGCCGAGGCCCAGGGCGGCCAACAAGCCCAGGCTGAGTCCCTGGCATAGCCGCCTATGATTCGGGATGCTCGGCAGGGTGGACATCAGGGGAGTGACTTCGAGGAGGTGGATTGCCGGCGGATGCGATGAGTCGGGGCAAGCCGCCACGGGACGTGATGGGGATGGCGGTCTGCATAACAGAGAAACCCGGTCCGAGCTAGAGTTCGATTTCGATCCGGTTGGCGGTTGCGGAGAGCAACCCGGCCAGGTGGTTCGCCGCGATCCGCAAACCGCCCGGGCGGTAGGGATTGGCCTCGCGCGCGACCTCCGACAGGCGGGAACCGTTGACGGTGATCGCGTGTGGCGCGCCGGTGCCCGATTTCACCCGGTAGACCAGCTGCACCGGCCGGCCCAGCAGGTGCGTGTCGGCGGTGAGTCCGTCGAGGCTGGCGGGCAGCACCGGATCGAAGACCACATCGCCGAAGGACTCGCGGAGGCCCAGCAGGCACGTGCGGACCTTGTTGAGATAAAGGCCCGGGCCGCTGGAATAAAGCCGCCAGCCGCCGCGCACTGGCACCCGTCCGGCGCGCAGCTCTGGCCAGCGCGCCGCGGCTTCGGCCCGGTCGGCGAAATCTGCGTCAGAGCTGGAGAAGTAGACATTGCTCTGGCGCGATGCGGCAAGGGGCAGCATGCGGTCCAAAGCGACCGGATTGACCACCTGCAGGGCCTCCCAGAGGCGGTTGGCGTTTCCGAGTTTGGCCATGGCCTCGGCGTAGCGCAGGTGGGCATGGACGTATTGAAGGCCGATTTCGCGGCCGACGTTGGCCGCGGTCTCGGCGCGCTTGAAAAGTTTTTCCAGCCCCCCGTGGTAGGCGGCCGGCTCGCTCATCAGGCGCACACCGTCGGTGAAGTGCAGCTCCTGTTCGATGATGCCCGCATGCTGGGCCGCCTCTTCGGCGGTGAAAAGTTCGGCCAGGATCGAACGCGTCATCGGCAGCAGCCGGTAACGGATGCCGGTGACCTGGTCGGTTGGATGCACCAGCGGCCGGAAACGGTCGCCGGGTTCACTGATGAGAAATCCGGCCACCACGCCGCCTGGCATGGCCCGGGCGGCAAAATCGCTCCGCATGCGGAGCAGCAGACCGTCGAGACGGGTGGCCCGGGCGGTTTCGCCCGCGCGGCGGCTCACCTCGGCCAGCTGGCGGAAAGTGTGGTAGGCAAGCCCGACCGTCCAGGTGCTGACCATGCCGGTGCGCATTGCGGGATCGGCTGGCTGGAGCGTGTCGTCCCAGTCTCCGTCGCCATAGTTGACAAGGGTGGTCCCCGGAATGAAGCGACTCTCGCAACGGGCGATGACGCGGTCACAGTGGACCCACAAGTCTTCGGTGGCACCGGAGGGCGTGAAAAGCACGGGATCGGTGTAGTCGAGGGTGGT
>JBBIHQ010000087.1:10782-12404 GCA_037446975.1 Opitutia bacterium | reverse complement strand
TGCTCAGCAATCACCCGGTCTTCTCCCAAACCCTGGCGACCTACGTCGACAGCCGGCCGGCCCTCGGCGAGACGATCCGCGCCCACCACGAGCGCTTCGACGGCCGCGGCTACCCCGACGGACTTGCGGGCAAAAACATTCCCTGGACCGCCCGCTGCCTTGCCGTCGCGGTGGACTTCGTCGAATCCGGTCTCCCCAAGCAGGCGGCGCTCGATGCCGTCTTGGCCAGCTCCGGGCAGGCATACGACCCGGAGGCGGTGCGGTTGTTCTTGAAAGTGACGCAACTCGCCCGGCTGCCCCGCCAGGTCAGGGAGATCATGCTGGAAGAACTCGAGGCCGGGATGGTGTTGGCCAGCGGCATTTACAGTCCGCACGGTCTTCTGCTCATCGGCGAAGGCCAGGAACTCAGCCCCGCCACCATCGCGAAGATCCGCAGCCACAATCAAATTACACCCATCCAGCAGCGCCTGTTGGTCTATTTGTGATCGCACCTGCTTGTTTGCCTCGGGAAGCCCTTAATTTTCGTCTCCGCCGGGTCGTTAATCTAGCAGCGTCCGGTGCTTCGCCCCGCCGGACGGTCACTTCAATGTCATTTCTCCATCTCACACCGACGGCAGGCTCCCCGGTTGAATCCGGAATTTGACCATGGGCTCGCCGACGCAAACGAACCTCTTTGCCCAGCGCGTCATTGTTGGCGTCGGGGACATGGCTGTGTCCAACAATACGCAGGTGATCCTCAGCACCTATGCGCTGGGCTCCTGCATCGGCGTCATTGTCTACGATCCGGTCGGCAAGATCGGCGGCATCCTGCATCTGTTGCTGCCCGACTCCACGATTTCACCGGACAAAGCCGCCCGGCAACCCGCCATGTTTGCCAACACCGGCCTGCCCCTGCTCTTCAAGGCGATGGCCGGCCTGAAAGCCGAGCGTCAGCGGCTGCGCGTTTTTGTCGCCGGTGGGGCGGGCATGCTCCACAATCAGGACCCGTTCAAGATCGGCGAACGCAACTCAACCGCGACCTTTGAATTTCTCACCAAGAACGGCCTGCCCGTGGCCTACCGCGACGTCGGCGGCACGATCAACCGCACCATTCATCTCGAGATCGGCAGCGGGGCCATCACCATGAAGACCCCGCTCGCCAACGAGCAATTCAGCCTCGCCGCCTGAGTCCGGCTCGTCTCGTTCTTCGCGGGCCTAGCCGCTGGCGATCGCCCAAAATCAGAATCGCACGATCTCGTTATCGGAGCCATCGGGTAACCTCCGGGCCGGTCTCATCTCCTTGGCTCGCGAAGCTATTCCCTCGGCGTGCGCCCGCTGGGCGACGGCGGGGCCGTTGCGCGCGTCCCCGGGGGTCTGGCGCCTGGCTTTCTGCCCGGCTTTCGTCCTTCGTCCCTCCCGCCCGAGTTTGTCATCCATCAAAGGACAAACTCATTTCGCGCCCCCGCGCACCGTGATCATGGCCGGTCCTCCAAGGACAAAGAAAGATCGGGAGCACCAACGAAGGCGCGACGCAACCAAATGGTGAACTCCTTTCTCTTGCTCCTCGACGCGCGGCAATTCATCGGGTGCGCGACGCAACGTCGCCGCTCGCCACGGGAACGCGCCGCCTCAGCCGGAAGTCC
>JBBIHQ010000087.1:0-10682 GCA_037446975.1 Opitutia bacterium | reverse complement strand
GCGCGACGCAACGTCGCCGCTCGCCACGGGAACGCGCCGCCTCAGCCGGAAGTCCGGCTGTCGAGCAGCGCGCGCAGACGGCGGCCCACTTCCTCGAGCGCATATGGCTTCTGCACGAAATTTGCCTGCCCGAGGCCCTGCAGCTCGCGCCGCGCCTCACTGTTAAGATTGCCGCTGAGGATCAGGACCTTGAGGTCCGGCCGGCCGACCCGGATGACCTTGTAGACGTCGAGACCATTGGCTCCGGGCATGTTCAAATCGAGCAACACCGCGTCGAGCGGCTGTCCATTGTGGCTCAGGCAATCGATGGCCTCGAGACCGTTGGCGGCCGTGACGACCCTGTAACCACGGGACGTGAGGGTGGCTTCGAGCAGCCGGCGCAGCGAAACCTCGTCGTCCACCACCAACACCGTCTCGGTGCCCCGGGGAAATTCACCGACAACCGCGAGGGTCGGCATGATGACGGGCTCCTCGGCCAACGGCAGGCCGGCCAGGAAGGCGCTGCCCGCGCCGGGCGTACTCTCCACGTCGATGAAGCCTTTGTGGCTCGTCACGATGCCGTAGACCACCGCCAATCCGAGACCCGTGCCCTGGCTTCCCGGCTTCGTGGTGAAAAACGGTTCGAAGAGGCGCGCCCGCACCTCAGGGGTCATTCCGGTTCCCGTATCGGCCACGCGCAGGCAGGCGTAAATCTTGCCGGGATCCACTCCGGTCACGCCGGAGAACTCCGCGCCCGGGCGCACCTGCGTGCTGACCGTGATGGTGCCGCCCTGCGGCATGGCGTCGCGGGCGTTGACGCAAAGATTGAGCAGGATCTGCTGCACCTGATTCTGGTCAGCCAGCAGGTGCGGCAGTTTTTCGGCCAGCCGTACGTCGAACGTGACCGTGCGCGGAAAAGTCTCGGCCAACAACGCCACGAGCTCGCGCACCTGGTGGTTGAGGTCGAACGGCGCAAACCGCACCTCGTTCTTGCGGCTGAAGGTCAGGATCTGCCGGACCAGTCCGCTGGCGCGCTGGGCGGCCCGGTGGATTTCCTGCATGCTCTTGCGCACCTGGGCGGCCTCGGAGTTGTGGTTGAGGCAGAACTCGGCGTAGCCATTGATGATGGCGAGCAGGTTGTTGAAGTCATGGGCGATGCCGCCGGCCAGCGTGCCGAGGCTCTCCATCTTCTGCGCCTGCCGCAGCTCCTGCTCCAGCTGTTTGCGCTCGGTGATGTCCTCCCGCAGGCACAGCAGATTGGTGACCTCACCGGCCGGAGTGCGCAGGCTGGAAGCCTGCACCGATTCCCACACCCGACGGCCGTCGGATCGCCGGGTCACCAATTCGCCGCGCCATTCACGGCCGGCCTGCACTGTTTGCAGCATGGTGCGATACGAGGCTTCATCGGCATGCCCATCGCGCAGGACATCGATATTCCCGTCCAGGATTTCCTCGAGGGTGTGCCCCGAAGCCTCGGTGTACTTCGGGTTGACATACTGCACGCGGCCCTCGGCATCGGTGATGACAATCGCCACGGGCGACTGTTCTACCGCGCGGGAGAGCTTCAGGTATTGTTCCTCGGCCAGACGCTGTTTGGTGATGTCGCGACCGACGGCGCGCAGGCCGAACATCCGCCCCAGATCGTCGCGCAGCGGGGTTTTTTCCCAGGCAAACCACCGCCAGCCTTGCGGCGTGTCGCAGCGGTGCTCCCGCAAGACCCGATGGGGCGCGCGGCCCAGCTCATCGAGCACGGTGGCGAGCGCGGCGTTGTCGTCGACGTGCACAATCGCGGTCAAAGGTGCGCCCCGCCACTCAGCGGCGGCCTTGCCGAACTTGCGCGCAAAGGCCTGGTTAACGACGAGCAGCCGGCCTTCCAGGTCCCGGCAATAGGCGGGATCGGCGCTGTTGGCCCAAGGGCCAAGCAGCGAATCGCAGGACGAGGGCGGAAGCGCCGGCTCCAGGGAGGCGCTGGAAAGGGAGGACATTGTTGGGTAAAATAATCGGTTGTCCCCCGTGGGACTTTAACTCCGTCGGCAGACAGGTGACCGCGGCCAACGGCTCAACCAGCAGCCTGAAAATTCGGAATTTCCCCAACCAGCGACTGGGCATACACTGGCGCCACCTGGGCCAGCCGGTAACGGGCCCGGTCAATGCGCCGGATCTCGGCGCCCAGGGCCTCGAGTTTTTCCCGAAGAAAAGCCGCATGGCGTTCGCTTTGCTCAAGCAACGCGGTCACCGGTGAACGCAACTCTTCCAGGCCCGGTTGGCCAGCCATGTCATTCAGGAGGCGCACGAGGGGCGCGGCGCGGCGCCGGGTTTCCACCGCCAGGTCATAGTAACCGCCCCGCAGATAAATCCCTTCCTGCCCGGTCAGCTCATCGAGCGAGGCCAGCAGGCGGGCGGCTGTCTGGGCCGGTGTTTCCATGGCTCAAGCGACTCCGCGCACGGACTCGACGCACTCGCCATTGCCCTGCCGGGAGATCATCTCGGCCCACCCGGAACGCAGCTCACCCACCAAGCGCTCGACCTCGATCACCGGCGCGACCTGTTTGCGCAGGTTGGCCTCGAGCAGGCGGCGGTTATAGTAATCGTACAGCCGGTTGAGCGCCATGGCTACTTCGCCCCCGGCCTGAAAGTTCAACGCCCCCTGCAACTCGGCGAGGATCAGCTGCGCCTTCTGCAACTGGCGGTTGATGATCTCGATGCGCCGGGTATCTTCGGGCGGGCGATCGAAGGCTTCGCGCACCAGGGCAAGCGACCGCAAGGCACCGTCGTAGAGCATCAACACGAGCTGCTCCGGGCTGGCCGTGAGCACGGCATTCGAACGATAAATGCGCGCGTGGCCTTGGGCGAGCATGTCGGCGCGTTACGAAGGCTCTTCGGACAGATCCGGCGAGTTGACGATGGCCGCGCTGATTTTGCCGATCACCTCAGCCGAAGGATAGGCGGGATCTGCCGCGAGCGCCCGGGCCCGCTCGACTACTTCAGGACGGATCTCAGGCACCTGCTGCAGGCTGGCCCGCAATGCCGCCGGCATGTCAAGATGGATCCGGTCGGACGCGTTGCCCGACACACGCGGGGCAGACGGATTTAATGCCGCCGCGATCGCATCGCTGCGGGCGGCGGAAAGAGAAGTGGACGCGGAATGTATCATATGTTCAGGAATGATAACGGTCTGCCACTGACATAAACCGATACAGGGAACGCCGTTGGTTGAATACTTGATCAATCGACCCAGCCTGGCCGGACTTTAGCGAAATATCGAGCGCCGGTTCAGCGCGGCGGGAGGGTGTTGAACGTGGCCGCGGCCACGTAAGCGGCGAACTTGCTGGGACTTTGCAAAGCCCCGTGCGCCGCATTCAGCGGAATGCCCGTTGCGTCCGCCGCGCCATAATAATGTCGCACACTGTTGCCGACCGCCGGGTCTTCCGCGGAAAAAATCTCGTCAAAGGTCCAGATCAACCGGGTCTGTTCGACCGTCGCCAGTTTGGCGCGCACCCCGAGGGCCAGCGGACGGTAGGCCCGGTAGGAGGTCAGGTCGACAAACAGCACCGCATCCGCCGAAAACTCGCGGCCCAAGGTCACGAGAAAATCATGGGGCAGCGCCGCGGTGGAGGAGAACTCCGGAGCCCCAAACCGCCGCATGCATTCCGGTCGGGAAAGGCGTACGACCTCGAACCGAAGCTGCCGCTGCAGTTCGCTCGCAAAGACCTCTTCCAACGTTGCCGCGGATTCGGGCGGCACGATCGAGCCGCCGCAGACCGGCAGCAGGAGCACACGGCGGACGTTCCACGGCAGGCGCGGCTCGCCGGTGTAATTCATGGGCCGAAAATATTCCCGCTCTTGCACCCGGTCGACAATGCCCTCGCGGGTGGTAGCGCAGCCGGTCAGGAGGCAGGACGCCAGCCCTATGCCGAGACCGGCGAGAAGCCAGCCCGCGCGGCAAATCCGTGATGAATTCAATGCCCGGGATATCATCCGACTTTGGCCGTGACGCTGGTTGAACTGCCCGAAGTGTTGCTGCTGCTCGAGGTGCCGGAGCCCAAGATGTTGGTAAGGGCCTGCAATTGGGTTTGGGCGGCCGACTGGGCGTTCTGCATCGCAAGGAAGGCGGTGGTCAGCTGGGCGCGCTCATTGTCAAGGCGGGTCTGGATGGTCTTGACCTGATCATCAATATCACTGGACGCCTTGGTCAGCTGGGCTTGTTGCGAATTATCGTTGCTGATGAAGCCCGTCAGGGCCGAAAACATCTTTCCGACAAAGCCCGTGGTGGGAGTGAGGAAGAAATTTTGCACATCGTTGGGGTTGTTGACGAGGGCCGCGTTCAGCTTGCCGCTGTCCTTGATCGTCAGCTGTCCCGAGGTGCTGTTGAAATCGATCCCCAGATTGTCGAGGCGCTGCACCGTGCCGTTGAGCCCGCTGACCGGGTCGAATGCGAGTGATTGCAGGCTGGACGCCCAGCTTTCCACCTCACTATTGCCGGAAAGGACCGAGGTGGTGACCGTCCCGCCGGACGACGTGATGTTGGTGTTCGTGCCGATGGCGGTCTGTACCGCGTTGAATTTCGTGATGAAATCCTGGATCGCCGTCAACATCGAGGCCGTGTCGCTCTGCACCTGGACGGTTTCGGTGACCTTGCTGTTCACCGTCACGCTGAGACCGGTGATGCCATGCGAGGAACTGTCGAGCGTGTTGTTCGCGCTGGAAAGGACCGGGCCGTCGTTGACCGTGTAAAGGGCGTTCGTGCCGTGGACGAATACGGCACCGGATGCGGTGGTTCCGCCCAGCGCGGCGAGCAGGTTGCCCGTCACGTCCTGGGCCCCCAACCCGATGTCGCCGGTGCTGTTATTGACCAGGTTGATCCGGTCGTTCGCCGAGTCGTAGCTGGCGGTGACCCCGGCACCGGATTGATTGATCTCGTTGAGCAGCAGGCCGAGGTTGTCGGTGTTGGCATTGTAGTTGATGGTGACGCCATTGATCATGAGCGAGCCGTTGCCGGAGCTGTCGAGCCCGGTGAGGGCCGTCTTCAAACCACAACTGGCCAGCGGGGCAGTGAGCTGGAGCACGCCAAGCGGGGCCGAACTGGTGGCGCTGCTGGTGCCGTTGTTGGTGAGCTTCATCACCTGGGCAAAATTGCTCGTGTCATTGGTGGCGCCGAGCAGGAGTTCGCCGCTCGCGCTGGTAAGGGTAATCTTGTCGGTGGCGGGATCGTAGCTGCCGGTGACGTTGCCGCCCGTCGCGGTGGAAATATGATCGAATACGTTCTGCAGCGAATCTGTGAGGGCGACCGTTACCTGCTGGCCGTTGACGGTGAAGGTGCCGGCCGTGACCGGCGTGGCGGCGTGCAGGCTGGCCAGGGTCAGGCCCGACACGTCACTCGTGGCGCTCAAGCCCTGCCCGACATCGAGCGCCCCCTGTACCTTCGCCTGCGAGGCCAGCTGCTGGACGGCAAACTTGTAGCTGCCGATGGCCGCGCCGCTCGAGGAGGTCGAGGTCCACGTATTGTTGGCGTTGTCCGTGGTCACCGTCCGTCCCGAAAACAGACCGCCGGCCCGGATCGACTGAAGGGAATCCTGCAAGGCACTCATGGTCGTCTCGAGACTCTGCAACGCGGTGCTTTGATCGCTGTTCTTGGTCTTCTGGCTGTTGAGATTCGTGATCGGCGCACTGTCGGCCGTGATCAGCTGGTCGACGACCGATTGCCAGTTGAAGGAGCCGGAAACGAGTCCGGAGAGTTGGACGCTAGCCATGGTTGGCGGTTGTTGGTGGGAAGAGGGACACTACCCCGGCCCTCCTATCGGCACCGGACCCGGGGGAATTTAGCCCAAAATTCAAATCCGGGAAAAATGATTTTTGGGGAAACTCATAAAGTTTTTCTGCCGTCGCGACGATAGCTTCCCCTGTCGAGAGCAAGTGCTCCCAACCGGCGACCGGAAGCCGTTCCCTCCGGGCGAATCGCGGCACGGACGCCGCTCCCCCAAATCACGGAAGATATGATGTCTGTCGGAACCAAAACGAACGGCGCGGCCACCCCCACTCCGGCCGCGAATAATCTGACCGCCCCCCGCCCTCTGGTTGCCCGTGCGGCCCCGGTCGAGTCCGCGCAACCGACCCGTTGCGGCGGCCTGCGAGTTCCGACCGGCCCAGCCAGGCACGATCGTCCGAAGCACAACCTGACTTTTCTCACTTTTCCACGCCGAGCGGCGTGAACCCCTTTGCGGCCCAAGCCGCGGACGGCGCGATCCGGAGCCGTTTCAACCGGATACGTGGCGACAACGGAAGTCGCAATAATCAAGGATAGATTACCATGTCAGTCGTAATTAATACCAACTACGCGGCGACCGTTGCCTCCAACAACCTCGCCACTTCCAGTGCGATGCTGCAGAAAAGCCTCAACCGGCTTTCCAGCGGCTCGAAGATCGTCAATCCCTCCGATGATGCGGGCGGTTTGGCTGTGTCGATGAAACTGTCTGCAGCGGCCGTCCGTTCGGGCGCCGTCGCGACCAACATCGGCAACGCCATTTCGCTCCTCCAGACCCAGGATGGGGCTTTGAAGGTCAGCGGCGAGGTCCTCAACCGCATCAGCGAGCTGAAGACCCTGTACGGTGACGTCACCAAGAGCGCGAGCGATCGCGCAAACTATGACGCGGAGTTCACCGCTCTGCAGGCTCAGTTGTCCGCGAACGCCAACGAGACGTTCAACGGCGTTTCGCTGTTCGGCTCGAGCGCGATCGGCACGGTCGGTGTGACCGAGAACGGTTCAGGTTCGGGCGTTACGCTCGCCACGACCGATCTCAGCAGCTCCACCACCGGCGTCGGAGCGCTCACGGCCAGTGGTGTCACGTCCCTCGGCAACAGCGCCGTGACGATCGACGCCATCTCCACGGCGATCCAGAACGTGGCCACCATGCGCGCCACCAACGGATCGGAACAAAGCCGCCTCGGCTTTGCCAGCGAGCTGATCACCACGAACAAGAGCAACCTCGAAGCGGCCAACAGCCGGATCGTGGATGTCGATGTCGCGGCCGAATCAACCCAGCTCGCCCGCTGGAACATCCTGGTGCAGGCCGGCACTTCGATGCTCGCCCAGGCCAACCAAAGCGCGCAGTCAGCGCTGAAGTTGCTGCAGTAATAGGATCTCCCTAGTGGTTGTTCTGATTCGCCAAGTCCGGGCCGCCAAATGGCGGTCCGGACGAGGCGGGCCGGAGCCACCGCAAGCGGAGGCCCCGCTCTGAGACTGGTGCTGCTGCCGTTGCACCTTTCACAGAAAAGTTGGAAAGCAGGCCCCGGTTTCACCGCCGGGGCCTTCGCTTTTTCGGCCTCGCTCACGAATCGCGCCTTTTCCCCGACCGGGGGATTTCGCGCCTTCCCGGCCGGAGAAACCGCCGCCTCTCTCCCGCGACCGTTACGGCGCCCGATCCGCATCGAGCAATTTTTGCCGGGGAAGAAGCGATTGCGCCTCCCGGGTGTTTCTGCCGGGGCCAAAGAGTTTTTCTATACATTTCCCGGCAGTGGGTTACGGAGGCCATGCAACACTTGGCGCCAATTTTGCTTTTCCCGCTTTGGGATCCTTGCGCGCGCAGGTTTCCCCCATATGCCAAAATCACACCTAGAAGCAGGGGTCCAAAATGCCGGTCCGGTCTCGGCCAGTTCATCCGCCACACTGGATCTGCTCCCGCCGGATGAGATGTCACTCGACGCGGTCCTCCGGCAAGCTGATACGCACTACGCCGGCGAAAACTGGCCGGCTGCTCGCGACTCCATGGAGTTGGCCGCTTCGATTGCTCCGGCCAACCCCCAGGTCCTTGGTACACTCGGCAGCCTCCATTTTCGACTGCAGGATTACCGAAAGGCATGCGCAGCGTTCGCAGCGGCCGTTCGCCTGAGCCCGGACAATCCGGATCTGTATGTCCAGCTGGCGCTTTGCCACCGTCAGCTCAGCCAGCCAGCGGAAGCCGAGGTCGGGCTCAGGCGCGCTCTGGCCCTGCGCCCCGACGATCTCACGGCCCTCAAACTGCTCGCAGATTGCCACCTCGACCGGCAGCTCCATCAGGATGCAGCCTTGATTTACGGAAAGCTGATCGACCGGCACCCCGACCAAGCCGGCGTCCTGCTTTCACTGGCCAAATGTTTCTTTTGCCTGGGAGATGACAACGGCGCCATGGCGGCGCTGGATCAGGTGTTGGAAATTGATCCGGCCAACGAAGTAGCCCGTGAAAATAGGGCCCTCCTGCAAAATTCCGCCGCCGCCCCCGCGAACCGCCGCCTCGCCCAGCAACGGATCAATTCGACAAACGGTTCCTCCCACAACACCGCGGAACTGCCGTCCGGCCCCGGACCGGCAAGCCAAGCCTTTGCGCCGAACGGCCCGGAGACATCTCCGCGGAACGCAGGAGCCAAAGCCGCGCCCGCGGTTCCCGGCACGATCAATCCCTCCCTCCCCGACCTGCACAAGTTCTACGCCGACGCGGCCGTTGAATTTGGGGAGGTCGAACCGCCGCAGCTTGATGAAGTCCACCTGCAGCACAGCCGGATTCTCCCGAGCCGGGAGCATATCCTGCCGCTGTTGCCCAAGGGCGGAATCGCGGCGGAGGTGGGCACGCAGACCGGCAATTTCGCCAAACTGATCCGCTCGGTGGTCAAGCCGGCCCGGCTTCATCTGTACGATCTTGATTTCTCGGTGTTCGATCACGCCTCATTCCAGCCGGCCGTTGAGCAAGGCTTGGTGGTACTGCATCACGGGGACTCGGCTTCGCTGCTCGCCACGATGCCGGACCAGCATTTCGACTTCATCTATATCGACGGCGACCATTCCTTCGAAGGTGCGGCGCGTGATCTTGCCCAGGCCGGGCGAACAATCAAACCCGATGGCGTGATCGTGTGCAATGATTACACGATCTATTCTCCGCTGGAGAAGTCGCCATACGGCGTCTATCGCGCGGTAAACGAATTCTGCTGGAAGCACGGCTTTGAGATCGTTTACCTCGGTCTGCATCACTGGGGTTACCACGATGTGGCCCTGCGGCGGATGAAGCCAGCCGACCTTGCGGCGGTTGCAATGAAACGCCCGGTTTTCCAGACCCGGCTGACCCCGGACGAATCCTCCCCACCGCCGGTGGCGCTCGCGGTCCCTTCGACCGGCCAGGATGACCGGCCACCGCCGGCAACCGACACTTCGCTCAAAAACAATCTCTCTAGATGTGACGCCAGGTCCGGTTCCAACCGCGCCGAAGTGCTGGCCCTGACAGCCTCGCCCGCGCTGGACGACCCGGCCCGCCTCCAGCAGCAATTCGAGCTTCTGGGCCCGTGGTTCACCAAGTACACGATCAACGGGAAGAATTATGGCGGAAGCAATTCATATGCGGGCGACCCGCGCCTGAGTGACTTTTTCAACTGGTGTTCGCATGGCGGGAGTGTCCTGGAATTGGGCTCGTTTGAAGGAGCGCACAGTTTTGCGATCACAGCCAAGCCGCGCATCAAGAAGCTCGTGGGGCTCGAGGGCCGCCAGTACCTGATCGACCGGGCCGAGTTTATGCGCCGGATCTTGGGCAACAATCGGGTGCAATTCGCCCAGTGTGACTTTGAGCGCGACGACATAACGCAGCACGGCAGGTTCGATGTCGTGTTTTGTTCGGGCCTGTTGTCCCATCTGGCAAAACCCTGGGAGTTGATCGAACAGATTTCCCGCGTCACGGATCGGTTCTTCCTCTCCACTCACTACGCGGAGAAAAGGGAAATCCAGCGGGAGGGCTATTGGGGCATCCTGTTCCAGGAAGGACCCTACTCCGATCCGTTGAGCGGGTTGGTTGACAGGAGTTTTTGGCCCACGTCACTGCATTTGGTCTCGATGCTGACCCACTACGGCTTCGGCATCGTACAAGCAAAGGACTATCCCGATTGGGGAAACGCGCCGCTGGTAAACCTCTACTGCGAGAAGAAGCCGTCTTGACCACCGAAAGCACGTCAACTCCGGGCTCAGCTCCGCCGCGCGGCAAATTGCGGTTCGTCCTGTATACCAGTTCCCGGGGCAACTATTTCTTCCATGAGATTCGCGACCTGATCGGCGCCGGGTTGATGGAGTTGGGCATCAGCGTGGAAAAGCGCGACGAGCGGTCCGGCTTTGCCCCCAAGGCGGACTGGCATCTGGTGATCGCGCCGCACGAATTCTTTGAACTCGGTGCCGGCAAGGATCTGGTGGCGAAGAAGTGGCCCGCGAGTCTGATCATTTTCAACACGGAGCAGCCGTCCTCCTACTGGCTGGCCCTTTCGGTGAAACACTTCGATCGCGCCGCCGCAATCTGGGACATCGACTTCGATTCTTCGCTCCGGATCTGCAAGCATGGCTATCGATGCGACTATTTGCCGTTGGGCCATGTCGCCAACTCAGCGCTGTTTCAGGAGGTCTCGCCGCTCCCGCTCATCGAGGAAACCCGCCCGCTGCCCGCCGAAGTCCGCCACCAGGCCGGGTTCCGGCAACCGTTCGAAACCAGGCCCATAGACCTACTGTTTCTCGGCCACGGCTCGCCGCGCCGCGAGAAATACTTCAGCCGGCAGGCCGGCCGGCTGGGCCGGCTCAATTGTTTCGTCCACAAGCCCGCCGCCCCGCGCCCCTTGATTCCGGGCCAGACCACCAACATGAATACCCTGACGTCGGTCGGGCTGGCCCAGCGGAGCAAGATCCTGTTGAACATTCATCATGGCGT
>JBBIHQ010000086.1:1877-13616 GCA_037446975.1 Opitutia bacterium | reverse complement strand
GTTGAGTGTGTGAGTGAAGTCGCGTCTTAGACGCCGACAAGCCGGAAAAGGTTCACCACCAATGCATTTTTGTCTAGATTTTCCCGGCTTGGAGGCGTCCGACCAGCCCGGCCAAAGGCGCCTCCTGCCTGTCGGCCGGACGCAAATCGGCGGGTGTATCCGACCCCACCTGACAGCGGACGCTTCAAAGATCTGCCGGGCAGGTGACGCACTTTCAGGCAAGGCAAACGGCAACCGGTGCGCAAACCACCTGCGCGGCGGTCCACGAAACGGACCCGCAAATCAATGGCGGAGTCCCCCCGGAGGCTGGATTCCTCGCTTTGCGCCGGATCGTAGTCGGCCGGAAGCGCCGAGCCATCTGCCTAAGGCGAGACACCGCTTTCCGCCGTCGGCGACTTGGCCTTGAACTCCAGCTTGTCGCCGTTGCGGATCACCAAAATGGGTTCGCCCTCCTTGACCTCGCCACGCAGCAGGGCCTCGGCCAGCGGATCCTCCAGATAATGCTCGACCGCCCGGCGCAACGGACGCGCGCCGTATTTTTCGTCGTAGCCCTTTTCGAGCAGCAGAGTCTTGGACTCGGGGGAAAACTCCAGGTGAATGTTGCGCGCCACGAGCCGCTTGACGACCTTGCCCGCCTCGATCTCGACGATCTTGAGCAGGTCGTCCTTGTTGAGCGGACGGAAAACCACGAGGTCGTTGATGCGGTTGAGGAACTCGGGCTTGAAGATGCGCTTGGCCTCCTCGAGCACCTTGTCCTTCAACTTGTCCACATCGTGGAAATCCGATCCATGGGCGGCGCCGAAGCCCATCGTGGTCTGCCGCTGGATAAGGTGCGCGCCGACGTTGGTCGTCATGATGATGATCGTATTGCGGAAATCGACCGTGCGACCAAGCGAATCGGTCAGGCGGCCATCCTCCATGATCTGGAGCAGAAGCTGCAGCGCGTCCGGATGCGCCTTCTCGATTTCATCAAAAAGGATGACGGAATACGGCCGCCGGCGCACCGCCTCGGTCAGTTGGCCGCCCTCCTCGTAGCCGACGTAGCCCGGGGGCGAACCGACCAGGCGCGAAACGGCGAACTTCTCCATGTATTCGCTCATGTCGATCTGGATGAGCGCGTCCTGGTTGCCAAACATCTGCGCGGCCAATTGCTTGGCGAGCTCGGTTTTGCCGACACCGGTCGGGCCCATGAACATGAACGAGCCGATGGGGCGGCGAGGATCCTTCAGATCGGCACGGGAACGGCGCAGAGCGCGGGCAATGGCGGTGGTGGCCGGATCCTGGCCGACGATGTTCTTTTGCAGTTCGGTCTCAAGCAGGAGCAAGCGTTCGCCCTCCTTCTTCTCCAGCCGGCTTAGCGGAATGCCGGTCCACTCGGCGACGACAACGGTCATCTGATCCTCATCGACGACTATGCGCTGCTCGTCGCGGGTCTTTTTCCATGACTCGATCAGTTCCTCCTGCTGGGTGCGCAATTGCTTCTCCTTGTCACGGTATTTGGCCGCCTCCTCGAAATGCTGGGCCGCGATGGCCTGCTCCTTCTGGGTGCAGACGGCCTCGATTTCCTTGGCCCCGGCCTCGATCTCCGGCGGCCGGTTGAGTTTGGTGATCCGGGCGCGCGAACCAGCCTCATCCATCACGTCGATGGCCTTGTCCGGCAGGAAACGGCCCGTGATGTAACGGTCGGATAATTTGGCGGCAGCCTCGAGCGCCTTGTCCGTGAACGTGGCCTTGTGGTGCTCCTCGTACTTGCCGCGGATACCCTTGAGGATAAGAACGGTGTCCTCCACCGACGGGGCCTCGACCTTGACCATCTGGAAACGACGGTCGAGAGCGCTGTCCTTCTCGATGTATTTGCGGTACTCGTTGAGCGTGGTGGCGCCGATGCACTGCAGCTCGCCGCGGGAAAGCGCGGGCTTGAAAATGTTGGAGGCATCCATCGCGCCCTCGGCGGCGCCGGCGCCGACGATGGTGTGCATCTCGTCGATGAAGATCATGACGTTCTTGGCCCGCTTGATCTCGTCCATCACCGCCTTGATCCGCTCTTCGAACTGGCCGCGGTATTTCGTCCCGGCGACCATGAGCGCGAGGTCGAGGGTGATGACCTTTTTGTCGGCGAGAATCTCCGGAACGTTGCCCTTGGCAATTTCCTGGGCCAGTCCCTCGACAATGGCCGTCTTGCCCACGCCGGCCTCGCCCACGAGCACGGGATTGTTCTTGGTGCGGCGGCAAAGAATCTGAATGACCCGGCTGATCTCCTTCTGGCGGCCGACCACCGGGTCCATCTCGCCTTTGCGGGCCAGCTCGGTCAGGTCGCGACCGAACGCCTTCAACGCCGGCGTCTTGACCTCCTTCTTGTCCTCGGGATTGCTGCCCCGCGGGGCGACTTCCTCGCCGCCACCGCCGCCCGGACCGGCGGGCGGGTTGCCTTCGCCACCCGGGCCCGAGGAAAACTGGGGATCAAGTTCGCGCAGAATCTCGTTGCGGGTCCGTTCGATGTCGACCTCGAGGGTCTTGAGCACCCGAGCGGCCACCCCCTCGCCTTCGCGCAACAGGCCGAGCAAAATGTGCTCGGTCCCGACATAGCTGTGGTTGAGCGCCTTTGCCTCCTTGCCCGCCAAGGCCAGCACTTTCTTGACCCTGGGCGTATAGGGGATGCTGCCAACGGGGGTCTTGCTCTCCTGGCCGATGCCAACCTGCTTTTCCACCTCTCCGCGGACCGTCTCAAGGTCGAGGCCCATCTTTTGGAGCACGCTCACCGCCACACCCTGCCCCAACTTGATCAACCCGAGCAGCAAATGCTCGGTGCCGACATAGTTGTGGTGGAAGCGGTCGGCTTCCTTGCGCGCAAGGGCCAGCACCTGTTGGGCGCGCGGCGTGAAGTTGTTCATCGGTTCCATCAGTGGTGTGGTGTATGATCGGTTAGCGAATCGTGTTACTGAAGTCAGGCACCGGCATTTTGGCAAATTCCATGCGCAGTCGCTCCGCCCGCAGGAAGTCCCTCTGGCTGGCATCAAAGGCGCCTTTCGCCGCATGCTGCACATGGCCGGGCTGGCACTCGATGAAGAGCCGGTCCACCAAGGCACGTTGGTCGTCGGCAAATATCGCCAGGTCGATGCCCAGCCGGATGAGTGAAAGCAGGTTCATCGCCTCCGATGAGTTGAGCAGATAGCCGTTGCGCAAGATGCCAAAGGCCCGGCCGATCTTGTCCGAAAGCTTGTTCGGGTCGGTCTCGATCAGCTTTTCCCGGGCGTTCAGCTCCTGGTCGATGATCGTGCTCAGCACGCCGTTCAAGTGCTTGATGATGTCGTCCTCGCTTTCCCCCAAAGTCGTCTGGTTCGAAATCTGGAAGATGCTGCCGCTGGCATCCGAACCTTCGCCGAACAGGCCGCGCACGGCCATCCCCAGCTGGTTGACGGCCCGCACGACTTTTTCCATCTGGCTGGATATGACGAGCGCCGGCAGGTGCATCATGGCGGAGGCGCGTATGGCGGTGCCCAGGTTGGTCGGGCAGGCTGACAGGTAGCCGAGTTTGGGCGAAAAGGCGTAATCCAGATGCTCCTCGAGATCAGAATCAAGGGCGTTGATGGTGTTCCAGACTTTCTTGAACTGGTATCCGGCGCGCAGAACCTGGATACGCATGTGATCCTCCTCGTTGACCATGACCACACAGGACTGGTCCTTGCTGATGACGATACCGGCCCCCGACTTTGTATGGCAAAGTTCGCGGCTGATGAGATGCCGCTCCACCAGAATCTGTTTTTGCAGGTCGTCGAGGTTCTCGACCGGGATGGCCAGTCCGCGTTTCATTTGCGGCAGGGCGGCGACCGCCTGCATGCATTGGTCGCGGATCTCGCGCTTTTGCGCCTCTTTGGCCCAACCCGGGAAGGGTTGCTGCGCCAGATTGCGCGCCAAGCGGATCCGGGTCATGAGGACAACCGCGCTCTTGCTGGCGGCCGTATCAGTCAGCTCGGAGTGGGAATCGATGAGCTCGTTGATCTTCATTTCAGGCGTTCTGCTTGTGGCCCGTCGCCTGCCGGACCTGGGAGATCTCATCGCGGTAGCGCGCGGCATCCTCATAACGCTCGGCCTTGATGGCCTGGCTCAGGTCGGTCTCGAGCTGGCTAAGGCGCTCAAAAAGGGATTTCCGCGCGAGCGCCCGCTGGGGCACCTTGCCCGTGTGGGCGACCCCCTTGTGCATCGTGTCGAGCAAAGGCTCCAGAATGCTGCTGAAATAGTCGTAGCACGAGGGACATCCAAAGCGCCCGGTCTTCTTGAAATCCTGCTGGGTGAAGCCGCACGATTCGCAGCGCAAATCTCCGGTCGGTTCGGGGTTGAGCGACGCTTTGTAAAGCAGGTCGGCCAGCGAGAATCCGCCGGGATCAGTTACGCCCTTGGCCTGCGCGCAGCTCTCGCACAGATCGACCTTGTGAATCTTGCTGTTGACGATCTGGGTCAGGTGTACGGTTGCCGGCTTGGAGCAGAGGTCGCACTTTAGTGAATTAGCCATGTTTGGTTTAGCAGAAAGGAGGATAGCGCCCGGAACCGGAAACGCAAATCGCCCCGGCCCGGGCTCGTCCTTCCTGCAATCGGCATGCCAAAGCCTCCGCGCAGACGCAAGCGCGGAGGCGGGAAAATCGCTCAGGTGCGCGTGCCTTCGACGAGCACTTTGCGCCGGAAATTCTCCAAAACCCGGGCCGTGACCGGTCCGGGCTTCCCCGGGCCGATGACCCGGCCGTCGAGCTTGACGACCGGAATGACCTCCGCTCCGGTGCCGCTGAGAAAACATTCATCGGCGCACCAGACGTCATAGCGAGTCAGGTCGGTTTCCCGCATCGGAATCTTGAGGTCACGGGCAATATCGAAAATAGTGGCCCGCGTGATCCCCTTCAGCGCTCCGGCGGACGCCGCCGGAGTCAGAATCTCGCCTTTCTGCACGATAAAGACGTTATCCGCGGTACATTCGGCCACATAACCCTGGGCGTTCAGCATGATGGCTTCCAGCGCTCCGGCCTGCCTGGCTTCGAGTTTGGCCAGGATGTTATTGAGATAATTGAGCGACTTGATCGTCGGCGGCAATGCGTCGGGCGCGATGCGCCGCGAGGCCACGGTGACAATGCTGAGGCCGTTGTCGTAATGTTCCTGGGGGTAGAGCGAGATCTTGCTGGCGATGATGAAAAGCGTCGGCTTTTCACACAACCATGGAGCCAGACCGAGATCGCCAACGCCCCGGGTGATGACGAGACGGATATAACCGTCCGTAAGTTTGTTCTGGCGGCAAGTCTCGCACACCGCCGCCGCCATGTCGGCGCGGGACAATGGTACCGCGAGCATGAGAGCCTTGGCCGACAGCTCGAGCCGCTCTAGGTGGTCATCCAGGCGGAAGACGTTGCCCTGATATATCCGGATGCCTTCGAACACCCCGTCGCCATAGAGCAAACCGTGGTCAAAGACGGAGACCTTGGCCTCGGTGGAATCGACGAACTTGCCATCAAAATAAACGACCATGATGCCATCGATTCCAGCAAAGCCCGCCGGATTGTCGAGTCCGCTGATGCCAAAATACACTTGTATTTGTCGTTCTTGGGTCAAAGTGTTCCGCCCGCAACGGGCGTAGTTTTGCATCCTATGAAAACACGACCCGTTAGTTCCGGCTTCACGCTCATCGAGCTGCTCACGGTTATTGCCATCATCGGCATCCTGGCAGCTTTGATTTTTCCCACCGTCGGCAAAGTCCGCGAAACCGCCCAGCGCACGGTGGACGCCAACAACCTCCGCGAGATCGTCAAGGCGGCGATCATCTACGCTGCGGACAACAACGACCGGCTGCCCGATCCCGCCGCGATCAGCGCGCAATCGCCCGCGCCGGTCACCGGCGGCTCGGGGCCGTTCCTGTGGGCCGGCATTCTCGCCCAGCGGGGTATCCTGACGGATCCGGCTTTCTACTTCGCCAAGAACGATCCCGCCTTCAACGGCACCTATCCCACTGCCATCGTCACTCCGGCCGATCACAGTGTGCTGGACCCGAGTTTTGTCACCAACCGCGTGCTGAGCTTTGAGTTCGTCGGCGGACTGCGCATGAAGGATGCCCCGACGACCCCGGTGGCCTTCACGCGCGGTTTGCTCGCCACCGGCGCCTGGAGCACGGACGGCGGCGTCTACAAGGACGCGGGCGGTCACATCGCTTTCCTCGGCGGCAACATCCAGTATTTCGCCAACGTCTCCGAGGCGGCCAGCCAGCTCACGCTGAACAATGGCACCAAGGGGAGTTCGCTCCTCAAGGCGTTGCCGTACAACTCGGTCGATGCCATGAATCCCCGGGTTTACGCCACGCCGCCGGCGGGAGTGGGTGTCATGGCCGGGACACCGGCGGAGCTGGCTGACTGACCGCATTGGATTAATTACCGATGGCGGAGCCCGGTTCTCGCGAGCCGGGCTCTTTTATTTCTTCACCTCGGAGGTCTCCGCCACCTATGCTGCCGCGCTGCATCCATGGCCACCTCCACGCCCACCTACGTCATCGGCCACAAGAACCCCGACACGGACTCAATCTGCTCCGCCATCGCCTACGCCGCCTTCAAGGAGGCACGGGGCGAATCCGGACATGTCGCCGCCCGCTGCGGCAATTCCAACGCCCGCATTGACGCCGTGCTTGCCCGCTTCGGCCATCCGTTGCCGGTCTATCTGAGCGACGTGTCGCCGCGCGTGCACGACCTGATGGCGACCGATGTCTTTGCGGTGGCCCATGATGCGACCTGCGCGGAGGCCCTCGATCTCATCGATCGCCACAACATCACGGTGCTTCCCGTGATCTCGCCGGAACGCAAGGCCCTCGGCTTGATCTCGCTCGGCCAGCTCGGCCATTTCTTCATTCCGCGGGTCAATGAACCGCGGGCTGTCCGTCAGGTGCGCACCAGCCTTGCCCGCATTGTCCGCTCGCTGCACGCGACCGTGCTGCACACCGTCGATGAGCACCGCCTGGAGGAACTTTTTGTGCGCATCGGCGCGATGGATGTCCGCACCTTCTGGAAGATTTCCGAAAGGGAAAACATCGCACCCGCGCAGTCCGTCATCATTGTCGGCGACCGGCGCGACATCCAGCAGCGGGCGATCGACCTTGGCATCCGCGCGCTGATCATCAGCGGAAACCTCCCGGTGGAGGACGAAATCACCGCCTTGGCCCGGGCCCGCGGAGTGAGCGTGGTTTCAAGTCCGTACGACACGGCGACCACGGCATGGTTTGTCCGCACCGCATCGACCATCGAGGGCCTGGTCGACCGCAAGTTTACCTCGCTCAACCCCGACGCCCGGGTCGCCGATATCCGGCGGAAATTCGCCCTGGGCACGCCGCACGCCATGATGGTCGCCAGCGAGGACGGCACGTTGCAGGGCATTCTGACCAAAACCGACCTGCTCAAGCCCGTGCCCACGCGGCTGGTGCTGGTCGACCACAATGAGCTGTCCCAGGCCGTGCCGGGCGCCGAAGAGGTGACCATTACCGAGATCATCGACCATCACCGGCTTGGCTCGATCGCCACCCCCCAACCCATTCTTTTCATCAACGAGCCCGTCGGCTCGACCTGTACGATCGTCGCCGATCTCTTCCGCCGGCACGGGCTCCAGCCCACGGCGGACCTCGCCGGCCTGATGATGTCCGGCCTTATATCCGACACCCTGCTCCTCCAAAGCCCGACCTCGACTCCCAAGGACGCCGAGCTCCTGAACTGGCTCGAATCGCTCGCCGGCATCCATGGCCGGGCGCTGGCCCAGCTCATCTTCAGTTCCGGCTCGGTCATCCTGGCCAGCCCGCCGGAGAAAATCGTCCGCGCCGACTTCAAGGTCTACCATGAGGACGGCGTGCGCTTCGCCGTTTCCCAAGTCGAGGAACTGGGCTTTGATAATTTCTGGTCCCACGCGCCGGCGATCGCCGGCGCCCTCGCGGAACTCCGCGCCGACGAGAAGCTCGCGTTCGCCGCCCTGCTCGTCACCGACATCAACACCCAGAATTCATTGATGGTGGTAAAGGGTGATTCCGAATTCATCCGCCGGATTTCCTACGCTCACGTCGAGCAGGACGAAATCTTCGACCTGCCCGGCGTGGTCAGCCGCAAGAAACAACTTATCCCCTACTTCACCAGCCTGCTCAAGGAGATGGTGACAGCCGGGCTTGTCCCCGGGCACTCCAGTTCGCCGTTCAAACCCTGAGCCCGGCGGGCGGAGCCTGAACAAAACTGTGTCATTGCCTCGCGGGCGCCGATTCCACAATTTGCCGGTTTATGTCCGTCGAGACCGCCCTTCCCGCGCCAGCGCCCAGTGACTTCATTCGTGACATTGTCGCGGCCCATGTCGCGGAAAAGCGCTACCCCAAGATCGTCACCCGCTTTCCGCCCGAACCCAACGGCTACCTGCACATCGGCCACGCCAAGTCGATCTGCCTCAATTTTGGCATCGCCCGGGAAAACAACGGCCAGTGCAACCTCCGCATGGACGACACCAACCCCGCAAAGGAGGAAGTCGAGTATGTCGATTCCATCGTCGCCGATGTGCAGTGGCTGATTGCCGGTTGGGCCGATCACTGCCTGGCCTTCAAGGCCCGCGGAGCGGCGCCGGCCCGGACCGCAGTCAACGGCCAGCCGGACTATTTTCTGGCCCCCCTGGCCCCTGGGGCCAACAGCGAGCCTTTCTCGGCGTCCAGCTATTTCGATCAGCTCTACGAATATGCCCTCGTTCTGATCAACCGGGGCAAGGCGTATGTCTGCGACCTGAGCCCGGAGGACACCGACAAATACCGCGGGGCGCCCGACCAGCCCGGCCGGGACAGCCCGTTCCGGAACCGCACCATTGCGGAGAACCTCGACCTTTTCCAGCGCATGAAGGCCGGCGAGTTTCCCAACGGCGCCCGGTCACTCCGCGCGAAAATCGACATGGCCGCGCCGAACGTCTGGCTGCGCGACCCGCTGCTCTACCGCATCCGCCATGCCTCGCACCACCACACCGGAGACAAATGGTGCATCTATCCGCTGTACGATTACGCGCACTGCCTCAGCGACTATCTCGAAGGGGTCACCCACAGCATCTGCACGCTGGAATTCGTCGATCACCGGCCGCTCTACGACTGGATCCTGGAGAACATCGGCCTGCCGCGCCCGCTGCCGCACCAGTACGAGTTTGCCAAGCTCATCCCGAACTACTGCATCGTTTCCAAGCGGAAGCTCATCCAGATGGTGAATGAAAAGGTCGTGACCGGTTGGGACGATCCGCGCATGCCCACCATCAGCGGCATCCGCCGCCGCGGTATTCCAGCCAGTGCGGTGCGGCGCTTCGTGACCGGCGTCGGGGTGACGAAATTCGTCAGTGTTACCGACTTCGCCTTGTTCGAACACGCCATCCGCGACGAGCTCAACACCGCCGCCCAGCGCCGGCTGGCGGTGCTCAGGCCGGTCAAGCTGGTTCTGACCAACCTCCCGGCGGGCGAAGTGTCGGCGTGCCAGGCCACCAACAACCCGCAGGATGAAAATCCGACCACCCGGACAATCGCGCTGACCCGCGAAGTGTTCATCGAATCCGATGACTTTGCCGAAGTGCCCCCGCCGAAGTACTTCCGCCTCAAACCCGGCGGTGAAGTGCGGTTGAAATACGCCTGCATCATCAGGTGCGACGAAATTGTGAAGGATGCCGCCGGCATTGTCACCGAGCTTCGCTGCACCGCCGACCTCTCCACCCGCGCCGGCCAGCCAAACTCCGCCAAAAAGGTCAAGGGAACCATCCATTGGGTCAGCGCCGCCAACTGCCTCGACGCCGAAGTCCGGCTCTACGACCGGCTCTTCGACGTTCCGGAGCCTGACGCCGACGGCAAATTTCTGGAGCACGTGAATCCCAAGTCGCTCGAGGTCGTGGCAGCCAAGCTCGAGGTTTCACTTGCGAGTGCCCGATCCGATGAGCGGTTCCAATTTGAGCGCCTCGGCTACTTCGCCCTGGACGCCAAGGACTCTTTGCCCGGCCGGCCCGTCTTCAACCGCACTATTTCGCTCAAGGATACCTGGGAGAAATAAGCCGGCTTGCCGTGGCGGCCCGGCACGGCTAGCAGTCTCGACCCATGGCGAGACAGCTGAAGTTTGTCGGGCTTTTGCTTTTCGTGAGCATGATCGGCTCCAGCGCGGTCTTTTGGGCCTACGAGCATGACGTCAATCCGAGCATCAAGACCATGGGCGACGCGTTGTGGTGGTGGTTCGTCAGCTCCACCACCGTGGGCTACGGCGACATTTCGCCGGTCACGACCATGGGGCGCTTCACCGGCGTGGTCACCATCATCATCGGCATTTATTGCTACACCAATTTCATCGCGATCACCGCCGACTCCCTCCACGGGATGACCCACCAGAAGCGTTTGGGCACCGCCGTGGTCAAGGCGACCAGCCACATTGTGATTTGTGAGTACACTGCTTTCGCCGACGAATTGATCCATGTGCTCGACCGCTATCCGGAGCTGGCCCGGCGCGAAGTTGTCATCGTCACCGACCTTGTGGCGGTGCAACCTTACCCCAAGCATCACTTCGTGCGCGGCGTGCCGCTCAGCCCGGCGGCGTTGCAGCAGGCCAATATCAGGGACGCCGCTTATATTTTCGTCTTCGCCAACGTCCGTTTCCAGGATCCCGACCTGAAGACGCTGCATATCGTTTCCCGGATCCAAAAACTCAACTCGACCGCCCGGATCTTCGTCGAGATGATGGACCCCAAGTCACCCTTGCTCGCCCACCTCGGAAATTCGCTGACCGTTTTGCCCAGCCGCGAAATGCTGGAATCCATCCTCAAGCACAAGGCCCTCGACTTGGCCGCCTGTTTCCCAGTGACACCGCCATCCCGGATGACGTAAGCGACGGGAATCCGGCCGCAACCGCGGATCGCACGCCCAACCCGAGCCTGCCCTGACCTAGCCGTGCTTCCTTGGCTTCTTGTGCTTCTTGTGCTTTTTGTGGCCTTTCTTGGCGACCCTGACGGTCTTGTGGTGACCCGTGGCTGACGGTATGACCGGATCAGTGGCGGCCTCGGCGAACAGCCCGGTGGTAGCCAAGGCGAGGAGGATGAAGCAATAGCGTAGAGTATGTTTCATGCGATTGAAGGGGAAAGACGGGTTACAATGACCGTGGTTACGGAGACTTTAGATTGAGGCCAGAAATTTCTGCAGCCGCGCAAGCACCTTTTCCCGGCCAAGCACTCGGAAGATGCTGGTGATGCTCGGGCCGACGTTGGTACCGGTCACGGCAAGCCGGGCGACGGCCTGATAGTCACCGAACCCGAGCCCCTTGCTCTCCGCGAGAGATTTGACACCGGCCTCGATGGCGGTGTCGCTGGACAGATCCATGGCCGGCACTGCCGCGATCAATTCATTGAGCCGCGCCTTCGGGTCACCCTTGGTCAAAACCTTCTCCCTCACCTTGGCGTCGACCGGAAAGTCGTCCGTGAAAAAATAAGCCGTGTAGGCTCCAAGCTCGTCGACCGATTTGATCTTTGGTTGGGCGAGCAGCATGACCTCGCGGAAATAGGCCATGTTGCCCATAATATCAGCCCCGCGGATTTGCCCGGTGAAGAATGTCCTCGCCAGTTCCACAAACTGGTCGGCCGGCTTTTCCAACAGATAAACCATGTTCATGTGCGCCAGTTTCTTCCCGTCAAACTTGGCGTTGGACTGGTTCACCCCGGGCAGGTCGAACAGCCGGATGATTTCGGCAATCGGCATCT
>JBBIHQ010000086.1:0-1777 GCA_037446975.1 Opitutia bacterium | reverse complement strand
GACTGGTTCACCCCGGGCAGGTCGAACAGCCGGATGATTTCGGCAATCGGCATCTTCTCCCGGTCGTCGCCTGGATTCCAGCCGAGTAAGGCGAGATAATTGACGAGCGCCTCGGGCAGGAAATGCCGCTGCTGGTATTCCTCGATCAAGGCACCTTTGTCGCGCTTGCTCATCTTGCCCTGCCCCATCTCCGGTGATTTCAGGATCAGCGGGATGTGCGCGAACACCGGCGGGGTGACGCCGAAGCCTTCGTAGAGCCGCACGTGTTTGCTGGTGTTGGAGAGGTGATCCTCACCCCGGATGATGTGCGAGACCTGCATCGTGATGTCGTCGACAACGTTCACAAAGTGAAACACCGGGTTTCCGTCGGAACGAAAGATGACGAAGTCTTCGTCCTCGGCCCGTTCCACCCGGCCGCGAATCCGGTCGTCGATGACAACCGGCGCCGACTTCACTTTCTCCACTTCCTTTTTGCGATGATCATCGAACACCTTGTAGCGCTCGCCGAGCAGTCTGAACCAGATGGCGCCGTCCTTTTCGTAGGCCCGGCCGGCAGCTAATAGCTTCTGCTTATACTCTTCGTAAATCCTGCCCCGCTGGCTCTGCCGGTAGGGGCCGAAGCCGCCGCGCTCGCCCACTCCGTTTGAATTCGGGCCTTCGTCCCAATCCATGCCCAGCCAGCTCAGGCTGTTGTAGATCAGTTGGAGAAATTCCTCGCTGTTCCGTTCCTTGTCCGTGTCCTCGATGCGCAGGATGAACGTGCCCCCGGTATGCCGGGCGTAAAGCCAGTTGAACAGCGCAGTGCGGGCGCTGCCGATGTGGAAGAAACCGGTCGGGCTGGGGGCGAAACGGACGCGAACCTGGGACATGGTGGAGATAGAATGATTCCCGCCCGTCATAGCGAGGAGCGAAAGTGACGAGGCAATCCATCTGACTGGATCGCCACGCCCGGCCTTGCCGGACTTGCGATGACGAAACCGAATGGCGTTGAGCTGAGGGTGAACGGTCAGCAAGAAGAAAGCTGTGGAAACTGTCAAAGCCTCTCCCAACCTGCCGTTGGATCCGGCCGATTTTGTCCCCCGTTTCGAGGCGGCGGCCCGCCGGGTCGGATTCGCTTGCGAGCCTTTTGGCGAGATCAGCGGTCACCGGCTGCTCGCCGGGACCAAACGCACCCCCGGAACCCGGCCGCGGGTCTACCTGTCCGCCGGCATCCACGGCGACGAGCCGGCCCCGCCTTGGGCGCTGCTGCAACTGCTGGAGACCGGCGTTTTCGACGCCCGCTGCACCTGGTTCGTCTGTCCGCTGCTCAACCCGACCGGTTTCATCCGCCGCACCCGGGAAAACCACGCCCAGGTCGACCTCAATCGCGACTACAAGGCTCCCCGATCATCCGAGATACAGGCCCACGTGGCATGGCTTCAGCGCCAGCCAAATTTCGACCTGATCATCTGCCTGCACGAGGACTGGGAATCCACGGGCTTCTATCTCTACGAGCTCAATCCCGACAATCGTCCCACGCTCGCGCGGGCGATAGTTGAAGCCGCGCAAGCCCTCGGCCCCATCGAGCCTGCCGCGATCATCGACGGCCGACCGGTTGCCGAGCGGGGAATCATCCGTCCGGTCAGCGATCCGCTACTGCGCGAAACCTGGCCTGAGGCGATCTATTTGCGGCACTTCCATTCAACCCTCAACTACACCATCGAGACCCCGTCGGCGCTTCCATTGGCGCAGCGGATCGCCACCCACTGCGCGGTCGTGACACGAGCGCTCGCCGAGC
>JBBIHQ010000085.1:0-13623 GCA_037446975.1 Opitutia bacterium | reverse complement strand
CGGCTAAGCGCAAAATTCTTCCCGCGTGTAATTTCTCGAATGAACGCCGGCGTCTTGAACGGCTCGTCGGATAACTGGAAACTGCCGCAGTTCACAAGTCACCGGTTGTTTTTAGCCAGCCTTTGGATCTGCTCCATTCCATAAGGGGAAAGGCCCCTTGAGAAGAACGCTCTAGCGCCTCTGCCTAAAAAGTGGCGCCCCCACGGGGAATCGAACCCCGCTTTGAAGATTGAGAATCTCCTGTCCTGACCGATAGACGATGAGGGCGAAAAAATGGAGGAGCAGGTAAGCGCACCCGGGCGGCGGGCGTCAAGTGCGCAAACAGGAAAGCAAAAAATGCCTTGGGGTTGGCTGAAAAGCCAGAGTAGGAACCGAGGCGACTCCCCGTTCTATCCTGACTTCCCACCCGCTAGATCAAAGTTCAAAAAGCTCCCCCGCTTTGAAGAACCGGGCCAGCTCCAGCTTGGCATTATTGTCGCTGTCGGACGCATGCACGACGTTCTTCATCATTTCCGTCCCAAAATCGCCACGGATCGTCCCCTTGGCAGCCTTGCGGGAGTCCGTGGGACCGAGGAGGTCGCGCACTTTCTGCACGATGTTGTCTCCCTGCAACGCCATGACAATGACCGGTCGGGAACTCATAAACGCCTCGATCTCGGGATAGAAGGGCTTGTCGGCCACATGCGCATAATGTTCGCGCAGCAAAGCCGGTGTTAGGCGCATCATTTTCGCGCCCACAATCGTGAATCCGGCGGTCTCAAAGCGGTTGAGTACATTGCCGACATGGCATTGGGCCATGCAGTCCGGTTTGAATATGATGAATGTTCGCTGCATATAAGCGGTCCACCATACTTTTGGCGCCTCGTTTGAAAAGCCCCGATTTCAGGAATCTTCAGCGACGGCTGGCACGGATGCTTTGATAGGCCGACAACGCCGCCACCCGGGCTTTGCCATGGTCCACTATGGGCGGGGGATAATCCCGGCCCAGCCTGAACCTGGTCGAGGCCAGCGCAGCGACCGGCGTCAACCATGGCTGGTGGATGAGCTTCACCGGCAGCCCATTGAGTTCTGGCACCCACCGGCGGACATACGCGCCATCCGGGTCGAATTTTCGGCCCTGCAGCACGGGATTGAATATCCGAAAGAACGGCGCGGCATCAGCCCCGCAGCCTGCGGTCCATTGCCAGCCCAGCGTGTTGTTCGCGAGATCCGCATCGACCAACGTGTCCCAGAACCACGCCGCTCCATCACGCCAGGAGATGCGCAGGTGTTTCACCAGAAACGACGCCGCTACCATGCGCACCCGATTGGGCATCCAGCCGGTCTGCCACAATTGTCGCATGCCGGCATCAACGAGTGGATAGCCCGTCAACCCATGTTGCCAGGCCAGCAGATGGGCTGCGTTCTTCCGCCAGGGAAACGCCCTGAATTCCCGGCGCAACGGATCCTCGGGTGTGCGTGGAAAATGGAATAGCAGATGGTGGGCAAACTCGCGCCAGCCCACTTCGCTCAGGAAGACCTGCCCGCCCCGGCTGGCCGGGAATACCCCGCTCTCCTTAGAGAGGGAACGGACCGCCGCCCAAATCTGCCGGGGTCCGAGCTCGCCAAAATGCAGGTGGGGTGAGAGCGCCGACGTTCCTTCCGCGGACGGGAGGTTCCGCCGCTCCCCGTATTCCCGGATCGAACCGGCGGTGAACCGGTGCAATCGCTTCATGGCCGCTGCTTCGCCAGGCTCCCAGGTCTGCGCGATGCCCGCATCCCATTTTATCCGGGGGAGAAGATCGAGGTCGGCGAGCGCCAGCGATCCCGGCCATCTCGGCGGGCCGGCGACTCTTCCGGCCGGAAGCCTGACCGGCTCTTCAACATCGAGTGTCTGGCAATGTTTCCAGAACGGCGTGAAGACCTGAAAGGGACCCCCGGATTTGTTTTGCACGGTGTGCGGCTCGAACAGAAGCGCCGAGTTGAAACCTCTTGCATCAACCCCGTCTGCAATCAGAGCGGTCTCGACGGCTTTGGCCTGCGCGCGTGCCGCCGGCTCATAGCAGCGATTCCAATAAACCGCCGTGGCACCGGTCTGGCGGAGCAGTTCGTGGAGCGCGGTGCCGGATCTTCCGCGGGCCAGCACCAATCGCAAGCCACGGACCGCCAATGCCTCGCCCAACCGCTCCAGCGAGTGATGCAACCACCAGCGCGCCGCCCGCCCCATTGGCCAACGACCGGCGCCCGAATCATCCAGTATGAAAACCGGAATGACCGCCCCACCCCGCTTCACCGCCGCGGCAAGCGCGGGGTTGTCCTGTAAGCGCAGATCCTGCCTGAACCAGACAAGCGTCGTGGACATTAGTCGGAGGTCACCGAAATGAAACCAGGCGCTTCAGACACGAATAAAACACCCAATCAAAGCGCCTCGGTGTAGAGTTGGTCATAGGCGCTGACAGCCTTGGTCCACGAAAAGTCCCGCTGCATGGCGCGCCGTTGCGCCGCGGCGTAGTTCGACTTGTCGGAATACAGCGCCAGCGCCCGGTGCAAGCCGGCTATAAAATCCTCCTGCCGGGGCGCGAACATGATGCCCGTGCCCAGATCCGGGCTGACCGCGATATCGGTCACGGTGTCGACCAGCCCGCCGACATTGCTCACCAGCGGCACCGTGCCGTAGGCCTGGCTGTACATCTGGTTCAGCCCGCAGGGCTCGAAGAGCGACGGCATCAGGAAGAAATCCGCTCCGGCCTCCACCAGGTGGCTCATGGCCTCGTCATGCCGCACGCAAACCCCGACCTTGCCCGGCATCGTGGACGCAAACTCGCGGACCGATTCCTCATATGTCTTCTCGCCACTGCCCAGGATGACGAGCCGGCAGTTCTCTTTCGCAAAGAAATCCCTCGCCCCGAGCACCAGATCCAGTCCCTTGCCCGGCGTGAACCGGCAGACCATGCCAAATACCGGTCCCTTGAACTTGCCGGTCCAGCCAAATTCCTTCAACAGCTTCGCCCGGCAGACGGTCTTGCCGCTCAGGTCGTCGACGGTGAAACGGGCGGGCAGACCGGCGTCGGTCGCCGGATTCCACACCGCCGTGTCAATGCCGTTGAGCAACCCGTGCAGGTCGTCCAGCCGCGTGCGAATCACGCCGTCCATGCCGTTGCCGAACTCCGGTGTCTGGATCTCCTTCGCATATTGCGGGCTCACGGTCGTCACCCGGTCGGCATAGACGATGCCGCCCTTGAGCATGCACATCTGGTCATAGTACTCGAGACCATCGATGGTCAGCAGGTCGTCGGGCAGATTGGTCAGCGCAAAGGATTTCCGCGGGAAGATGCCCTGGTACGCGATATTGTGGATGGTAAACACTGTCTTCAGCGCGAGCGTTACCTCGTACCGGCGCTCCGCATCGCGGACGAAAAGTGGCAGCAGTCCGGTTTGCCAGTCGTGGCTGTGCACGATGTCGGCCTTGAAGTCGGTCAAGCGCAACAGCTCGACCACCGCCTTCTGGAAGAAGATGAACCGGGCGTCATTGTCATCATAATCGCGCTCGCCGGTCCAATAGGGCAGCTTCCGATCGAAGAATTCCTCGCGGCAAACAAGGTAAAGCGTCAACCCCGGCCGCGGGTTAAGCGTCAAGACGTCGCCAGCCAGAAACGTGTCACCCATCTCCACCTTGAGTTTGTGGCTGGGCTTGGCGCCCGCCAGATGCGGACCATCCAGCACCGAACGGTACCCCGGCAGGAATACCGCCAGTTCGTGCCCCCGATCCGCCAGCGCCCCGGTCAATGCCGCAACCGCATCCGCCAGCCCGCCAGTCTTGAGGTAAGGGAAGATCTCACTGGCCGCATGGACAATTCGCATGTTGCAACACTACCGACCCGTGCGCATGGTTCCACTAGAAAATCTTGGGCCCGTCCCGCCGCGGTGATTTCTACCGGCCCGCCCAATCCTTCTTCATGAGTTATTCCGACCGTCTTCTTTCCCATCTCTCCCGCCGCGGCTATGTGCCGGCGTCCGCCGACGCCATTGCCCGCGAATGGCGGCTCAATCCCAAGGATCGCCGCAAATTCGCCCAACTGGCCCGCGAACTGGTCCACACGGGACAGATCGCCGTCATCAAGGGTGACCGTCTTTGCGTGCCCAAGGTGGCGGACCTCGTCACTGGCAAAATCAACTTCCGCCAGAAGGGTTCGGCCATGGTCTTCCCCGAGGTCAAAGTCACCGAACCGCGCCTGCCCGCCATCTTCATCTCGGGCGAGGACACGGGCGTCGCCTTGCAGGGTGATACCGTCGTCGTGCGGCTCCGCTCGCCGAAAGAGCGCGACTTCCCGCATTTCTTGAAGCCCGGCGAGCAGGCGGGTCGGGTCATCAAGATCCTCGCCCGCGGCACCGCCACCCTCACCGGCACCCTGCAGCGCGGGCGCACTTATTTTTACGTGTCTTCCGACGACCCGCGCATGGGCCACGACATCATCGTCGCCGATCCCGCTAAAAGCAGCTTGAGACCGCCACCGGTGGTTGGGGACAAGGTCGTGGTCCAGCTCAACGAATGGAACGACCGCCAGCAAAATCCGGATGGCGTCATCACCGCGCGGCTGGGCCGCACCTTTGAACCGCGCGCCGAACTCGCCGCCATCTTCCACAAATACAAGCTCGCGCCCGTCTTTCCACCCGAGGTCGTCCGCGAGGCCGCCGCCCTGCCGGGCGTCGTCGGTCCCGCCGATCTCACCGGCCGCAAGGACTACCGCGCCATCCCCACGTTCACCATCGACCCCGACGACGCCAAGGATTTCGACGACGCGCTCTCGGTCGAGTATCTCGACCACGGGGACGTCCGCATCGGCGTGCACATCGCCGACGTCAGTCACTACGTGAAACCCGGCACCGCCCTCGACCGCGAAGCGCAGAATCGTGGCAACTCCACGTACCTCGTCGGCACCGTCGTGCCGATGCTGCCGGAGAAACTTTCCAACGGTCTCTGTTCGCTGGTCGAGGCACAGGACCGGCTGACCAAGGCCGTGCTGCTTACCTTCACCGCCAGCGGCCGTCTCAGGGAAACCGCCTACGCCAACACCGTCATCCGCAGCGTCAAGCGCCTGACCTACAAGCAGGCGTTCGCACTGATGTTCGAGGACAATCTTGAGAAAATTCGCCAACTGCCCCTGCCCGCCGCCCACCAGACCGGCGCGACCGGCCGGGCGCTCAGCGAGCTGTCGCGCCAGGAGCTCACCGACCTGCAGAAGTGGGTGCGCCAGCTTTGGACCATCGGGGGCAAGCTGCGCCGCGAACGCATGAAGGCGGGCAGCCTCGATCTCGACATGCCCGAGACGAAGATCTTCGTCGACGCCAGCGGCTACGCCGACCGCATTGAACTCATCCACAACGACGAGAGCCACCAGCTCATCGAGGAATATATGCTGATGGCGAACGAGGCCGTCGCCCGCCTCACCCGCAGCAACCACCTGCCCTCGCTCTACCGCGTGCACGACGATCCCGACGAGACCAAGCTGGCCGAATACCGGCAGTTCCTCGTCACGTTCAACCTCAAGGTCGGCGACCTGATGAAACGCGAGGAGGTGGTCCGGCTGCTCGGCGTGTTGAAGGATCATCCCCAGGGCTACATCCTGCGCACACAATTGCTCCGTTCCATGCGCAAGGCCTGCTACCGCGCAACGCCCGACGGCCATTACGGGCTGAACAAGATCGACTACACCCATTTCACCTCGCCCATCCGGCGTTACGCCGATCTCGTCGTGCACCGTGTGTTCGACGCCTATCTCGCCAGGCACCAAGGCGGCCACGGCAGCCAGATCAGCTACCGCATTGCGCAGATCGACCATCTCGCCGAGCACCTGAGCCTGACTGAAATCAACAGCACCGAGGCGGAGCGCGATTCCGTGAAGGTGAAACTCATGGAATATTTCGAACGCGAGACGGAAAAGAAAAAAAAGGCGGTGTTCACCGCCATCATCACCGACGTGCGCAATCACGGTTTCTTTATCGAAGTCGCCGAGGCCGGCGCGTTCGGCATGGTGCCGGTCTCATCGCTCAAGGACGATTTCTACGTGCTCAACGGCGCCGGCACGGCCTTTATCGGCCGGAAGAACAAACGGAAATTCGAACTCGGCCACAAGGTCCAGGTCGTCGTCGACAAGGTCGACCGTCAGAAGCGCCTGATCGATTTCACCGTGCCTTAGGGCCCGGCCGGATTCCGATGTTATTCGGAGGATTTGCGGGACCCGCAGGTATTTCCTAGCCTGCTAGCCACCGAACCGCACCGCGACGAGTTCGTCCACGCGTTGCTTCGACGCCAGCACTTCCTCCGGTGCCAGCCGTGGACTGAGCTCGATCACGAGCGTGTGTTCCGGGCGCCAGAAGCTGCTGACCATTTCGAAATCTATCTTTCCTGAGCCGATGGCTTGGTGGTCGCGGCCGTCGGCGCTGACGTCGTGCAGGTGGAAGCCGATGAGGTTGGCGGCGTTTCTTTCGAGATGCTCGCGGTGGTTGAGCAGACCCATGTCATGTTTGATCTGCGCATGGCCGGCGTCGTGCCAGTAGCCGCAGGCTCCGGGCTTCGCCATCGCTGCAACGAGCGCCGGATGGTCTTCGTCGAGCGGCAGCTCATCCATTCTCTCCCGGTTTTCAAAACCGAGTTTGACTCCCTTTTCCTCCGCATACGGCAACAGGTCAGTCAGGCCTTTTTTGGTGTTCTCCCAGTAGGGCGGCATCCGCTCCTTCAGCTTGGCAAGCGACCGGGCCAGCAGCTTCTGGTAGGCGGCATCGGTCGCGGCAACGGCGCCGGGATGAGCATCGAGGTAATGTTCCACTTTCCGTGCCGGATTGAACCAGAAATATTCCACTGAACCGAGGTGCATGACGACCTTCCGGGCCTGCACTTGGGCGGCGAAGTCGATGGTGCGCCTGCTGTGCCGCATCCATTGGTCGCGTTCGCGCCCATCGGCGGCCGAGGGCACATAGAGGTTGGGGGCGGCATGCATGACCCCGGTCGGCAGCGGACAGAAATTGTGGCAGGAAGAGACCTTTATCACCCCTTCCTCCACGGCTCTGAGGACGCCCGGAACAAGCGTGATCCTGATGCCGTGGCTCAGCTCGACCCACTCGAAGCCCAGATCGGCCATCTCCTGGAGCATCGCATAACCGTCCTGGTGGCGGTGCGAGCACCAGCAGGATGAGAGGGCGACGATCGGCTTCATGCGCAAAAGGCACTAGGACAGGTGCCCGGCCCGAAATCAAGCCGAGCGGATGGCGGGGCCAGGCGACACCGTTGCCGGCTCATTGTTGCGCCCGGTGCCTGTCCCGGGTTCTTGCCACGCAAAATCCGGGCAAAAAAAAAGGCCGTGGATCCGAAGACACACGGCCAAAGAAAGGAAACCTGCGGGAAATTATTCGGCGTAACGGCGGCGGAGCATGCAGGTGAACGCCATGACCTTCTCTTTGCGGCGGCGGCGCTCCGACGGCTTCTCGGCGTAACGCTTGGTGCGCACATCCTTGATGATGCTTTCGCGCTCGAGCTTCTTCTTCATGCGCCGCAGCGCACGATCGATGGGCTCATTCTTACGCATCTTGATCTCAATAGACATGGAAAATAGACTGGTTGGTGTTGGAGAAAACGAGCAACAAGCCAGCCGCTTTCCCCACCGTCAACCCCAATTTTGAAGTCCGTCCGGTCGAGCTGACCTAATGGAGGAAAGGCCGGGAGGACGGCGGCCGCCCGCAGCCAGAGGAATCTGGCTAAACCCCGTGGGCGAAAAACCTTACGCTTTCACTCCTCTGGCGCTGGAAATTGCGCGTGCAGCTTCGAAGGCCGAGGTCACCGGGGTCATTTCTTCTTGCCCGGCACTATCAGCGGGCTTCCCATCACGTTCCGTGGGTTCCACCGACCAGAATTTCGTCCATCTCCATGTCCACAGCGACTACAGCCTGCTTGACGGAGCCTGTCGGATTGACCGGCTGATCAACCGCGTGGCGGAGCTGGGCCAGACGTCCGTGGCTCTCACTGATCATGGGGTGCTTTTCGGTGCCATCGATTTCTTCAACACGGCCAAGGGCCGGGGCATCAAGCCGCTCGTCGGGTGCGAGATCTACCTGGTCGAAGGCTCGCGGCTGGAAAAGACCGCCCGCGTGGAAGGCGAGAAAAGTTTCTACCACCTGGGTCTGCTCGCGAAAAACGCGCAGGGCTACGCCAACCTGCTCAAGCTGGTCTCCGATGCCCACCTCAAGGGTTTTTACTACAAGCCCCGCACGGACCTCGACACCCTCGCCTCGCTGGCCGGCGGCCTCGTCGCCTTCAGCGGGTGCCTCGCAGCCCTGGTGCCGCAGATGCTGCTGCAAAACCGCTGGGAAGACGCGCGCCAAGCCACCGGGCGCTTCGTCGACATGTTCGGGCGCGAAAACTTTTTCATCGAACTGCAGGACCACGGCATCCCCGAGCAACGCCGCATCGCCCCGTTGCTCCTGAAGTTGGCTGACGAATTCAAGCTGAAGGTCGTCGCCACGAATGATGTCCATTACGTCAACGCCGCCGACGCGTCGCCGCACGACACGATGCTCTGCATCCAGACCGGCGCGAAGCTCGACGACGCCGACCGGATGCGGTTCGACACGCCGCAGTTCTATCTGAAGTCGCGCGACGAGATGGAACGGCTCTTCGCCGAGGTGCCCGGGGCGGTGACGAACACCCAGGCGGTGGCCGAGATGTGCGACCTCACCCTGAAGTTCGGCGAGAACCGCTACCCGCTTTATCCGCTCCCCGCCGAGATCAAGTCCGGCAAGCCGGCCTATTTGAAGGAGCTTTGCGTGGCCGGGTTGAAAACCCGCTACAACGTGGATTACCACCGTCCCGCCCAAGCCACCGACCTCGCGCTGGCCCAAACGGTGGTTGAGCGCACCGACTACGAACTGGGCATCATTGAGAAGACGGGATTCATCGACTATTTCCTTATCGTCTGGGATTTTATCGCGTGGGCCAAGGCGCATGGCATTCCCGTCGGTCCGGGCCGCGGCTCGGGCGCCGGCTCCATCGTCGCCTACCTCCTCGGCATCACGGACATTGAGCCGCTCCGATTCGGCCTGCTCTTCGAGCGCTTTCTCAACCCCGAGCGCGTGTCGCCGCCGGACTTTGACATCGATTTCTGCATGCGCCGCCGCGATGAGGTCATCGCCTACGTTCGCGAGAAATACGGCCGCGAGTGCGTCGCCAACATTGTGACCTTCGGCACGCTGGGCGCCAAGGCCGTGATCCGCGACGTCTCGCGCGTGCACAATCTGCCCTACGCCGAGGCCGACCGGCTCGCGAAGATGATTCCCGACGAGCTCAACATCGACCTGCAGACCTCGATCGACAAGTCCGCCGAACTGCGCGACGTGATCGCCGCCAGCCCCTTTACCAAAAAGATCATCGACCAGGCTCTCGTGCTCGAGGGCATGGTGCGCAACACCGGCAAGCACGCCGCCGGCATCATCATCGCCGACCGGCCGTTGAGCGAGTTTGTGCCGCTCACGCTGCAGGAAGGCGACATCACCACACAGTACGCGATGGATCCGGTGCAGAAGCTCGGACTGCTCAAGATGGATTTCCTCGGCCTGCGCACCCTCACGATCATCCAGGATGCCGTCGACAGCATCCGCCGCACCACGGACCCGCAGTTCGACATGGAATCCGTACCGCTCGACGATGCGAAGACCTTTGCCCTGCTCAACTCCGGCCGCACCACCGCGGTGTTCCAACTGGAGTCCGGCGGCATGCAGGCGCTTTGCCGCCAGCTCAGCATCAACTCCATTGAGGAAATCGTCGCCTTGATCGCCCTCTACCGTCCGGGTCCGATGGACCTCATTCCGCAATATATCCGCGGCAAGAAGGACCCGACGACCATCGAGTATCCGCACCCGCTGCTGGAGGAAGTCTGCCGCGAAACTTACGGCATCATGGTCTACCAGGAACAGGTCATGGAGGCGGCGCGCCGGGTCGCGGGATACACGCTCGGCGGCGCCGACGTGCTCCGCCGGGCCATGGGCAAGAAGAATGTCGAGGAGATGGAGAAGCAGCGCAGCGTGTTCGTCGCGGGGGCCATGCAGACCAATCGCATCCTCGAGAAGAAGGCGCTCGAGATCTTCGCCCTGCTCGAAAAATTTGCCGGTTACGGATTCAACAAGTCGCACTCGGCCGCCTATGCGATCCTCAGCTACCGCACCGGCTACCTGAAGGCCAACTACCCGGTGCAGTTCATGGCCGCCGTGCTCGGCAACGAACTTGGCAACTCGGACAAGATCTCCCATTTTGTCGACGAATGCGGGGCGATGGGCCTGCACGTGCTCGGGCCCGATATCAATGAGTCCCGGGAAAATTTCACCCCCGTGGTGAACCCGGCCGGCGGCGCGGGTAAGATCCGTTTCGGGCTCGGCGCCATCAAGGGCGTGGGTGAAGCCGCCTCCCAGAAGATCATCGCCGAGCGCGAGGCCCGCGGCCCGTTCAGGGATTTTGCCGACTTCATTGCCCGCGTCGATGGCCGCGCCATCAACAAGCGGGTGTTGGAGTGCCTGATCAAAACGGGCGCCTTCGATTTTTCAGGCGGGAAGCGCGGCGTCCTTTTCGGGCAGGTCGACGAGGCCTTGGCGGCGGTCGCCTCGCGCCAGCGCGACGCGGCCGCCGGTCAGCATTCATTCCTCGACGTGCTCAACGAACCGGCTGCGAATGGCGACGTTCCCGGGGCGGCGGGCTTGCCCCGCGCCGGACAGAGCCGGCACACCGACTTCACTTCCGCAGAGCGCCTGCAGTTTGAAAAGGAATTGCTTGGATTCTACATCTCGGGGCATCCGATGAACGCCTACGCCGGGCTGGCCGAGGCGATCACCACCCACACGGAGGAACAGGTGCTGGCGGAGGGCGACCGCATGGAATTCCGTCTGTGCGGCATCGCCTCCGGCATCACCAAGAAACTTTCGCGCAAGGACAACCGGCCGTGGGCGTTCTTCAACCTCGCCAGCAAGCACGCCAGCCTCGCGGTGAACATGTATTCCGAGGCGTATGAAAACTACGGCAGGAACCTCGCCGAAAATCAGCCGGTTGTCATCCTGGGCAACATCATGCGCGGCACCGACGGCGCCCGGCTGAACGTCAAGGAATGCTATCCCCTCGACGCCTATGTCCCGGGGGCGGTGAGAAAAATCACCTGGCTGCTGCAACCCGACCACGCGGGCCTGCCCGATTTTCTGCAGAAGCTGCGCGCCGCCCTCAATGCCTCAGGCGGCGAAACTCGCGTCGAACTGGCGTTTGTCTTCGAGGACCGCGCCGCACCGGTCGCCGAAATCGCCCCGAGCCTCAACTGGCATGTGGCGCCTGAAGCCTTTCACGAGTTGCGCTCCCATCCCGCCGTCGCCGGCACCGTCGTCGAACCCCGGCGCGTCGAGATCAAGGAAACCCGGCGCTGGTCCAAGCGTGGCTGACCATGGCCGAATCCAGCATCGTCAACAACGCTGCGAGAGTCCTGAAACTCGTACAGGCCGGCACGCCCGCCGACCAGGCGTTGCGCGATTCGCTCACCCAGGACAGGCACTACACCGCGCCGGCCGAGCGCCGCGGCATCAGCCGGGCGGTTTTCACTTATTTCCGCTGGTGGCGCTGGCTGGATGAAAACGACTCGCCCCAAAAACAGCTGGCTGCCGCCCTCGGCCTGCAGGAGCGGTTCAACCTGAATCCCTCCAGCTTCAAGCCGGAGGCGCTTGCCGCCCGGGCGGTGCCCGACTGGCTCAGGGCCGAGACGGACGCTCTGCCGGCCGACACGCTGGTCCAATTTCAACGCGAGCCCGTGTTGTGGATACGAGCCAAGAAAGGCACGGGCATCGAGCTCACGAGAAAACTCAGCCACCTCATTCCCGCCCCGCAGTCGGCCGACGCGCTGCGCTATTCCGGCCTCACGGACCTCTACCGCACGAGAGAGTTTCAAAACGGCGAATTTGAGATTCAGGACCTCGCCTCGCAACTGGTCGGGCTCGCCGCCGCTCCCCAGCCCGGTGAGACTTGGTGGGACGCCTGCGCCGGTGAAGGCGGCAAAACCATGCATCTCTCCGACCTGATGCAAAACAAGGGCCTCATCTGGGTAAGCGACCGCTCGCAGCGCCGGCTGGCGAAGCTCAAGGAACGGGCCGCTCGGGCCAAAGTATTCAATTTTCGCTCCGCCCCGTGGGAAGGCGATGCCAAGCCGCCAACCAGAACAAAGTTCGATGGCATTCTGGTTGACGCGCCCTGCAGCGGCGTGGGCACATGGCAGCGCAATCCGCACGCCCGTTGGACCACCCAGCCGTCGGACGTGCATGAACTCGCGGCCGTGCAACTGAGGCTTCTGGACCACGCGGCGAATTCGCTCAAACCCGGCGGCCGGCTAGTTTACGCGGTGTGCACGCTCACCCGCGCCGAGACCGCCGGTGTCGCCGACGCATTCACCGCCGCCCATCCGGAACTCGAGCCCGCTCCGCTCCAGGCTCTTGGTTCCATGCTCTCTTCTCTTATCCTCTGGCCGCACGAGCTTAACGCCAACGGTATGTTTATCGCATCATGGCGGCGGAAATGACCAAGGTCACCGGTGACACCGTACGGGACGATTTCAACGCCATCAACACGGTGCTCCATTACACCCGGGCTGCGCATTTCATCGGCCTGTGGAAATCCGAGATTGCGCTGATCACTCGTTATTTCCCGGACAGGACTGTCCGGTTGCTCGAAGCCGGCTGCGGTGCCGGCCGTGTGACCGTCGGGCTCTGGCATGAAGGCTATCGGAATCTTACCGGTTTCGACTTTGCCGCCGAATTGGTCGAGCAGGCCAGGAATCTCGCGCAGGAACAGGGCCTTACCGGCATCACTTTCCTGCAGGCTGACGCGACGAGCCTGGAGGATTGTCATCCATTAGATGACAAACTCTTCGATGGGGTGCTGTTCATGTTCAACGGCATGATGCAGATTCCGGGCCGCGATAACCGGCGTCAGGCCATGCGGAATTTGCACCGGCTCTGCCGGCCCGGGGCGCATTTCATCTTCACCACGCATGACCGCGAAGATCCCCGGGATGTGGCCGCCTGGGCCAGGGAGGCCGGGCTCTGGGCGCGCGGCGAGCAGAACCCGCGTCTGCGGGAGTTCGGCGATCGTTATTTCACGGACGACAACGGGAACACCTTCATGCACTTGCCGGACCGGAAGGAAGTGCTTGAGGACCTGGCGGCGACCGGCTGGGCCGATGTCAACGACCGGACGCGCGACGAACTCGCCAGCGAGACCCCCAAGGTCCGGAACTTTTCCGACAACTGCCGGTTCTGGGTGGCGAAGAAGAATGCTGACTAAATTTTCGGCAACCTACATGGTTTACCGAACCTTGACCTCATAGTCCGGCAAGCGAATACATTCAGCGTGCAAAATGAGTTAAATAAAACGGCAGCACTGTACTTTGCCCAAGAATTGCGAACCGCTAGGGCAAGAGCGCTGGCAGATGCCGAAGGCTGGCAAGAACTCATTTTCGTTTTCGAGCGAATTGCAAAATCAATGACTTGCTGCCAAATGACCACTTTGGGGACGCAGAAAGCAACCAAAGCCTTCCGTAACATTTTACGCAGTGGGCGAAAAAACAACGCAGCCAG
>JBBIHQ010000084.1:0-13748 GCA_037446975.1 Opitutia bacterium | reverse complement strand
GGCAGCACACCCCGGCCCTTCTTTGCCCGAACGCAAAAAACATGATTGCCAGAACCGCCGCCGCCGCGTGTTGATTGTCCCCCGCGTCCGGGCGCGAGACGGCCAGAATCCGCCCGGGTCGTGGCACAAGAATAGCTGTAACAACCTCCTCTGCACCATCCACGTTGAGCCAACCACCGACACCCCCGCCTGCTTTTCCCGGAATTGCGCCCGCCGACCGGCCTGACCGCCATTCCAAGTCCGTCAGGAAAACCGCCGCCGGAGTCGGCCCGTCACCAGGTTTCGGCCGGCCGGGCCGGCAGGGCCTCTACGATCCTTGGTTCGAGCACGATGCCTGCGGCGTCGGCTTCGTCGTGGACATGAAGGGCCGCAAGTCGCACCAGATTTTGGAGAACGGCCTGCAGATCCTCCGCAACCTCGACCATCGCGGCGCGGCGGGCGCCGAGCCCAACACCGGCGATGGCGCCGGCGTGCTGCTCCAGATGCCGCACAAGTTTTTCCTGGAAGTCTGCAAGAAGGTCCGCATCGCGTTGCCCGCTGCCGGCGACTACGGCTGCGGCATCCTTTTCATGCCGCGCAACCCGAGCCTGCGCCGCCGCCTCGAGCAGCGCTTCGAGCAGATCGTGCAGTCCGAGGGCCAGACCTTCCTCGGCTGGCGCACGGTGCCGGTGGACAATTCCTCCCTCGGCGAGACGGCCAAGTCCAGCGAGCCGTTCATGCGCCAGGCTTTCGTCGGCCGCAACCCGGACCTGCCGGACGAGGCCGCCTTCGAGCGCAAGCTCTACCTCATCCGCAAGCGCGGCTACAGCGAGATCCGCACCTCGACCCTCGGGGGCGCGGAGTCCTGGTATGTCGCCAGCCTGTCCTGCAAGACGATTGTCTACAAGGGCATGCTGCTGACCGACCAGTTGGAGAAGTATTTCCCCGACCTCTCGCATCCGGCGATGGAGACCGCCCTCGCGCTGGTCCATTCGCGTTTCAGCACGAACACCTTCCCGAGCTGGGATCGCGCGCACCCTTACCGCTACATCGCGCACAACGGCGAGATCAACACGCTTCGCGGCAACATCAACTGGATGCACGCCCGCGAGGCGCTCTTCGAGTCCGAGGTCTTCGGCGAGGACATGAAGAAGATCCTCCCGATCATCAACCCGAACGGCAGCGACTCGGCGATGTTCGACAACACGCTCGAGCTCCTCGTCCTCGCCGGCCGTCCACTGGCGCACGCGATGATGATGCTCATCCCCGAGCCGTGGTCGGGCGACCAGAACATGGACGACGCCCGCCGTGCGTTCTACCAGTACCACGCGTGCCTCATGGAACCGTGGGACGGCCCGGCCGCCATCGCGTTCACCGACGGCAGGCAGATCGGCGCCATTCTCGACCGCAACGGCCTGCGCCCCTCGCGTTACTGCGTCACCAAGGACGACCTGGTCATCATGGCGTCCGAGACGGGCGTGCTCGACATCCCGCCGGAGAACATCCTGACCAAGGGCCGCCTCGCGCCGGGCCGCATCTTCCTGGTCGATACCGAGCTGGGCCGCATCATCACCGACGAGGAGATCAAGACGCAGCTTTCCCACGAGCGGCCCTACCGCGAATGGCTCAACCAGCATCTGGTCCATCTCAGCGATCTGCCCGACGCGCCCGAGGTGCCGCTGCCCGACCACCTGACGCTGCTCCAGCGCCAGATCGCCTTCGGCTACACCAACGAGGACGAGCGCATCATCCTGGCCCCGATGGCCCGCGACGGTGTCGAGGCGGTCGGCTCGATGGGCAACGACGCGGCGCTGGCCGTGCTCTCCAACCGGCCGCGCCTGCTCTACGATTATTTCAAGCAGCTCTTCGCGCAGGTCACCAACCCGCCCATCGACTGCATCCGCGAGGAGATCATCACCTCCGCCGAGACCCGCCTCGGCTCCGAGGGCAACCTCCTGCATCCCGGTCCGACCGCCTGCCGCCGCGTCGAGCTGAAGTGGCCGGTCCTCACCAACGAGGAATTTGCGAAGATCCGCCGCATGGAGCTGCCGGGCCTCAAGATCGGCGTGCTGACCACGCTCTTCCGCGTCTCCCGCGGCGAACGCGGCCTGGCGAAGTCCCTCGAGGAGCTCTCGATGATGGCCCGCCGCATGATCGAGGAGGACGAGGTCAACGTCATCATCCTCAGCGACCGGGGCGTGAATCGCGAGTTCGCCCCCATCCCCGCGCTGCTGGCCGTCGCCGGCCTGCACCACTACCTCATCCGCGAGGGTCTGCGCACCCGCGCCAGTCTCGTGCTCGAGACGGGCGAGGCGCGCGAGGTGCACCATTTCTCCCTGCTCATCGGCTACGGCATCAGCGCCATCAATCCCTACGTCGCGTTCGAGACGATCGACGACATGATCCGCGAGGGCGCGCTGGTGAACATCGACCACAAGACCGCCTGCAAGAATTTCGTGAAGGCCGCCTCGAAGGGCGTCATCAAGGTCATGTCGAAGATGGGCATCTCCGCCATCCAGAGCTACCGCGGCGCGCAGGTGTTCGAGGCGCTCGGCCTGCGGCAGGATGTCATCGACCACTATTTCACCTGGACCGCCTCGCGCGTCGGCGGCATCGGTCTCGACGTCATCGCGCAGGAAGTGCTCGCGCGGCATCACGCGGCCTATCCCGACCGGCCGGTCAACGGCCACGTGCTCGGCTCCGGCGGCCTCTACCAGTGGCGTGCCGAAGGCGAGGCCCATCTGTTCACGCCGGAGTCCATCCACCACCTGCAGAAGGCCACGCGCACGGACAATTACCAGGCGTTCAAGGCCTACTCGAAGCTCATCAATGAGCAGGGCAAGAACCTCTGCACGCTGCGCAGCCTGCTCGAGTTCAAGCCGGGCACGCCCATCATGCTCGAGGAGGTCGAGACCGCCGAGGAGATCATGCGGCGCTTCAAGACCGGCGCCATGTCCTACGGCTCCATCTCGAAGGAGGCGCACGAGACGCTCGCCATCGCCATGAACCGCATCGGCGGCAAGTCCAACACGGGCGAGGGCGGCGAGGACCCCGCGCGCTACACGCCCGACGCCAACGGCGACTCCCGCAACAGCGCCATCAAGCAGGTCGCCTCCGGCCGCTTCGGCGTCACCAGCGAATATCTCGTCAAGGCCAAGGAACTGCAGATCAAGATGGCCCAGGGCGCCAAGCCCGGCGAGGGCGGCCAGCTCCCCGGCTCCAAGGTTTACCCGTGGGTCGCCAAGACGCGCCTCACCACCGCCGGCGTCGGCCTCATCTCCCCGCCGCCGCACCACGACATCTACTCCATCGAGGATCTCGCGGAGCTGATCCATGACCTGAAGAACGGCAACCGCGACGCCCGCATCAGCGTGAAGCTCGTCTCCGAGGTCGGCGTGGGCACGGTCGCCGCGGGCGTCGCGAAGGCGCACGCCGACGTCGTCCTCATCAGCGGTTACGACGGGGGCACGGGCGCCTCGCCGCAAACCTCCCTCCAGCACGCCGGCCTGCCGTGGGAACTCGGCCTTGCCGAGACGCACCAGACCCTCGTCCTCAACAATCTCCGCTCGCGCATCGCCGTCGAGACCGACGGCCAGCTCAAGACCGGCCGCGACGTCGTCATCGCCGCGCTGCTCGGCGCCGAGGAGTTCGGCTTCGCCACCGCGCCGCTCGTCGCCACCGGCTGCATCATGATGCGCGTCTGCCATCTCAACACCTGTCCGGCCGGTGTCGCCACGCAGAACCCGGTCCTCCGCGCCAAGTTCTCCGGCAAGCCCGAGCACGTGGTCAACTTCATGCGGTTCATCGCCGAGGAGGTCCGCGAGCTCATGGCATCGCTCGGCTTCCGCACCGTCGAGGAGATGATCGGCCAGGTCGGCTACCTCGAACCGAAGCAGGCGATCACCCACTGGAAGGCCAAGGGCCTCGATTTCTCCAACATCCTCTACGCGCCCGAGGTCGGGCCCGAGGTCGGCCGTTTCTGCTCCATCAAGCAGGACCACGGCCTCGAGAAGTCGCTCGACCTCACCGTGCTGCTCAATCTCTGCAAGCCGGCCATCGAGCGCGGCGAGAAGGTCCTCGCCGAGATGCCCATCCGCAACGTCCACCGCGTGGTCGGCACCATCACCAGCGGCGAGGTCACCAAGAAGCACGGCGCCAAGGGCCTGCCGGAGGACACCATCCGCATCCACTTCAAGGGCTCCGCCGGCCAAAGCTTCGGCGCGTTCATGACGCGCGGCATGACGTTCTCCATCGAGGGCGACGCCAACGACTACCTCGGCAAGGGGCTGTCCGGCGGCAAGATCATCGTCTACCCGTCGCCGGCCGCCACCTTCAACGCCGAGGAAACCATGATCATCGGCAACGTCGCGCTCTACGGTGCGACCGCCGGCGAGGTCTACATCCGCGGCATGGCGGGCGAGCGCTTCGCCGTCCGCAACTCGGGCGTCAACACCGTGGTCGAGGCCATCGGGGACAACGGCTGCGAATACATGACCGGCGGCCGGGTGGTCGTCATCGGTCCGGCTGGCCGCAACTTCGGCGCCGGCATGTCCGGCGGGATCGCCTACGTGCTCGACGAGGCCGGCGACTTCGCCTCGCGGGTCAACCCGCAGATGGTCGGCATCGAGAAGCTCGAAAAGCCGGCCGAGATCGCCGAGGTGAAGAAGCTCGTCACGAATCATCTCAACTACACCAAGAGCACGCGGGCCCGGCTGGTCCTCGACCAGTGGGAGCAGATGGTGCCGAAGTTCGTCAAGGTCCTGCCGAAGGACTACAAGCGGATGCTCGCCTGCATCGAGAAGGCGGAGGTCCAGGGCCTGACCGGCGACGAGGCCATCATGGCCGCGTTCGAGGAGAACGCCCGCGACCTGTCGCGCGTCGGCGGCAATTGACCAAACCCAAGCCATGGTTCACGCAGAGCCGCAGAGAACGCTGAGACATAAAAATCCCCAGCTCCCTCCATTGAAATCATACTTCCCTCATTCTCCTCTCCGCGTCTTCGCGTGAGCTAAATCCGTGTTTCCGTGATTAACAAGAACTTCAGCCTTCTGCTCTGCGTCCTCCGCGTCTCCGCGTGAGCCAATAATCCATTCACCATGGGAAAACCTACAGGCTTCATTGAGTATTTGCGGGAACTCCCTGTCGATCGCACGCCGCTGGAGCGCACGCACGACTGGAAGGAGTTCCACCACCACATGGAGGAGAAGAAGCTCCGCAACCAGGGTGCGCGGTGCATGGATTGCGGCGTCCCGTTCTGCCACACGGGCAAGCTCATCAGCGGCATGGCGTCGGGCTGCCCGATCAACAACCTCATCCCGGAGTGGAACGACCTCGTGTTCCGCGGGCGCTGGCAGGAGGCGCTCCTCCGCTTGCATCGGACCAACAATTTCCCCGAATTCACCGGCCGCGTCTGCCCCGCGCCGTGCGAGGGCTCGTGCGTCCTCGGCATCAACGAGCCGCCCGTCACCATCAAGAACATCGAGGCCGCCATCATCGACCGCGGCTGGGAGGAGGGCTGGGTCGTCCCGCAGGCCCCCAAGGTCCGCACGGGCAAGAAGGTCGCCGTCATCGGCTCCGGCCCCGCCGGGCTCGCCGCCGCCGCGCAGCTCAACCTCGCCGGCCACACCGTCACCGTCTTCGAGCGCGCCGACCGCCCCGGCGGCCTCCTCATGTACGGCATCCCCAACATGAAGCTCGACAAGCAGGAGGTCGTGCTGCGCCGCATCAAGCTCATGGAGGACGAGGGCATCAAGTTCATCTGCAACGCCAACGTCGGCGAGAACGTCGAGCCGGAGATCTTCCTCCACGAATACGACGCCACCGTCATCTGCACCGGCGCCACCCAGCCGCGCGACCTGCCCATCGAGGGCCGCGGCCTCAAGGGCGTGCACTTCGCCATGGAATACCTCACGGCTAACACCAAGGCCGTCCTCGGCAAGAACGGTGCCAGTCCCATCCTCGCCACCGGCAAGGACGTGGTCGTCATCGGCGGCGGCGACACCGGCACGGACTGCGTCGGCACGTCGATGCGGCATGGCTGCAAGAGCCTGCTGCAGATCGAGATTCTCCCCAAGCCGCCCATGGACCGCGCGGCCGACAATCCCTGGCCCGAGTGGCCCAAGGTCTACAAGCTCGACTACGGCCAGGAGGAGGCCGCCGCCAAGTTCGGCGCCGATCCCCGGATCTACCTGACGACGGTGAAGAAGTTCATCGACGACGCCAGTGGCGCCGTGAAGGAGCTCGTGACCGTCGAGATCAAGTGGGAGAAGAACGACAAGGGTCAGTTCATTCCCAAGGAAGTCCCCGGCACGGAGAAGACTCGCCCCGCGCAGCTCGTGCTTCTCGCCATGGGCTTCCTCGGGCCGGAACAGGCTTTGCTCAAGGAGATCAACGTCGAGGTGGACGGCCGGTCGAACGTGAAGGCCGAACACGAGAAGTTCACGACCAGCCTGAAAGGTGTCTTCGCCGCCGGCGACTGTCGCCGCGGCCAATCTTTGGTCGTCTGGGCGATCAACGAAGGACGCGGGGCAGCCCGCGAGTGCGACCGCTACCTGATGGGAGCGACTGATCTTCCCTGATCTTTGCTCCGAGGTATTATTGTCGATTGAGAATTGATGGGAGATGGTGCCTGCACGAGATGTGAGCTATTCGAAACCCGCCAATTGCCTCGCGCCCTTACTCGTTTCTTATCCTATGCGGCTTGTCGTCGACAGAAATGTTCTGTGCACGCCCGAATTGCGTAATTTCCTTGGGCGGGATGCAAGAAATCAAGCGGTGCTGACCGACTATCTTGCACACGATATTTTTAGTGCACCTGATACACGCACTGTCCGGGAAGCGTTTGGGATACTGACTCCATATTCCAGGCAGGTTATAGTGTTAAAAAGCACGGCAGTCATTGGCCGGTTGAACTGGCAGAAAAGCGGCCTGGTTAATCGATTGATCGATGTTGAGCAGACCCGCTTATTCCCTGGATATTGCAATGCCATTCATCGACGAGACGGGGGGATGACTAAAGACCTGCTCGCGAAGTCTGGGCGCGCCTATGACCATGTCTCGCGTCTCGTCACTTCAGCTGAGGTAATACGGAAGCGATTCGTCACAGAGATTGAGGAGTATCCGAAAAACGAAGTAGATTGCATTCGCAGAGAGGAACCGATTTCCGAGACATTCCGCCAGCGCCTCATAAGGGATGTTATCTCCAACACGAAGTCGTTGTATGCGGAACTGGGTTTTTCACCGGGCCAGCGTCCACCGCTATCACTCGTGAAAAACTCCTTCCAATTTCGATTCACGCTATGTCTTGCGATTTTGCAGTTGCTTTGGACTAAACGCGGAAATGCCCCGCAGAAACCTGAAGGCGTTCGTAATAGTATCACCGATCTGACCTATGCCGCATACGCTAGTTATTTCGATGGCATCATGACGAACGATCGGGACCTGCTTTTGATCTTCAATGCGTCAAGAGAAGTTCTTGGAAAACTCTTCGGTATTCCCTTCAAACGATCATACCAGCGGCTCTAACGGGGTCTTGGGGATTCAGTTAGCACGATACCGGCTGATGTTAGGGCTGTGATAATGAGTGTCATGGCTAGCCTTTCTTAAAATCATCAAGGAATTTCTGCTTGAGTCGTTTGATTACAAGTCGCGCAGCTTCGTCAGGCGTGTTTACAACCCATCCCGACATCTCCCAACCTCCCTTGTAGTTGTAGTCGGCGGTCCAAAGTCTTTCGCCGTCTTCTTTTTTTAGAACGATAAACATCGTGCTGTTCTGCCAAGTGAAAGCACCGCCTGCACTCACTGTGGTGCTGCTGCCGGACACTGCTGCTGTGCCTCTCACATACCCGTTTCCAGAATACCAACCAGTGGCCTGAGCGTTTGCATTTCCAACCGTGCTCGAGGTGCTAACAAACGCGCTTTGATCTGAGCTCGCAAAGGTAATCTCCATGACACCCGTATAGGGTTCTTTCTCCCGTAACGGCACAACGCCTCCAAACTGCTGGTAGGCCATTTCGTAAACCAGCTTGTCCATGACTCCATTTCCCGTTCGCACCAACAGTTGAAACCGCTCCGACGCTTGGATTGCCGTTAGCGGCTTGGTTGTCTTTTCCGTCTGAACCGAAGAACAGCCGCAGAGCGCAATTAGAAGCAGTGGGAAGATTGGGATGGAGCGCATAAGGGGGCAGAAAAAGGAGACTGGGAAAGTGGTCAGGCTGCGGATGTTGATGCCTGGGGAACGGACTCAGCCGGAAAGGCCCGCACAACGAGGGGCATATGACCAGACGGTAGGTCGGGAAGAAAGCGACAGAAGTTCATACCACCCGCCGTGGCCCCGACGAGGTCTTGAGGATTAACGGCGATTCTTCTCAGCGCAAGGCCGGGTTTGGAGTAGTAGCGCCAAGTCTTGGCATCATCAGCCGTGCCATTACGGCCGGCACCCGCGGGCCAGCAGGCCGATTCCGCAGGATTGGTCTTCAAACGTGGGCACTGAACGTCCACATCGGCACAGACGGGGCGTGTATTCACAGATGCGAAGCCCGTCGCCGGGTCGACTGACTCCATCTCCGCTGGTTCCCGAACCAAACGGACGGAGACGCGGCAGATACGGAAGCAGACGCGAATCAAACGGGCGGAGACGCAGCGCAAATCTGCGGAGACGCGGGCAAAACCCACCGCCATCCGGCATCTGCCCATCCCGCCGCGGGCCACATGTAACCTAATAGGTTACAAACTGTTTTCTCCTTCCACTTCATTTCCCATGCCGTTTGTCGTCCGTCAAATCAGGGCAACCTCACCCCGACTGAAGCAGCTCCGTGATTCAGTTCCTCCGTGCTCCTTGCCTCGCCGTAGCCCTGAGCCTGTCGAAGGGGCGTAGGCGGGTCCGCGCTTGATCTCTTCTTGGCGGCTCCACGTGAGTCTCTTCAGTTCTTCGGTGTTGCCGCCGTCCCCTGTTTAGCGATTGAACCCGATCTTGCGGTCGTGCTGCGGTCCGCCCGGCGCCAGCAGCTGCCGCATGGCCTCGAAGAGATTGGCGATGGCCTCGTCGTGGTCCCCGAGGCGGCGTTCGAGTTGATTGAGCTTGGCCGCCAGTTCGCGATGAGTGGACAGCAACTCTCTCAGTTGCACAAACGCCCGGATGATCGCCACAGAGACCTTCACCGCTCGTTCGCTTCGCAACACGCTCGCCAGCATCGCGACACCCTGCTCGGTGAAGACTCTCGGCAACGTGCGACGCCCGCCACGACCCTTGTTTGAGGTTCCAGATTGGAACCTCAAACCTGCAACCTCTTCGTATGAAAGAATAAAAGAAAAGTCGTCCGGGAAGCGATCGGAGTTGCGTGACACCGCCTTGTTCAGGTTCTTGGTGGTCACGCCGTAGAAGCGCGCGAGGTCCGCGTCGGTCATCACGCGTCTGCCACGAACGACGTGGATGCGCTGCTGGATTTCGGGAACCGGGATGAGTTCTGTCGCGGCCATGGATCTTTCCCGCCTGGCCCGACGAGGCCGTCAGCTATGACCATTTCGGCCGCGCCGGCAATCCCGGACTATCCGGCGACCCTAGCGGTAAATCTCGCGGCGGTGACCGACGGCAAGGAGGTGGATTTCGTTCCGGGCGGTGTCGAAGGCGTCGATGATCCGGTAATCGCCAACGCGGAGACGGAAGCGATTGCCGCCGGTCATGCGGTAGTGGGGAAAGTTGCCCAGGCGCAGACCCAGGTCATCGAGGGCAGCTTCGATCCGGTGGCGGACACTTTCCGGCAGTTTCAGAAACACCTCGTCGAACGCGGTGTAATAGAACTGCAGCGCGCGGCTCATTCAGGGACGGATCGGGTTCTCGGACGCTGGCCTTCAGCCAGCTGACGTTCGGAACTCTCGATGCGGCCCTTGAATTCATCGTTCATCTGCAACTGGTCCTCGAGCTGGTTTTCAAGCCAGTCGCGCACCAGGCGCATTTCCTCGGAGGAAAGGCGGCTGATGGCTTTCTCGATTTCCTGCACCGTGCTCATGGCGGGAAGGTAGCCAGGCAGGGTGGGGATTCAACCTTTGATCTTTCTCCCACCCAAGTGGACACTCTCTGCGTTCTACGCGCCTCTGCGTGAGACATCTGCCTGCGGCTCCGTGAAGGGTGCCCGATGGCAGGCGGGACTATCATCCTTCGCCAAGGCTACGGATGACAGGTCAGTCCCGCGCCTCCATCCGTGCCCATCCGTGCAATCCGTGGTCAAACCGTTCGGGGAACGCGGGCGGACGTTCGGGAGAAATAAGAACCCATGGCAGAGGTCAGTCTGGAATCTTGTGATGATTGCTCAGCGCAGGCAAATGTGACTGTGCACTTGCCTCGACCCCGGCGGATTGTCTTCATGGTCGCGCGTGATTGAGTCGGGCCAGGCTTAAGCACACACCAGTTGCCCAGTCATTGCCTGCTGCAACGATCGGGGGGCGCCGGGGTGTTTCGATGCGAACACCCGCGGTGGTCCTTGGTCGCCAGTTTCAACCCCCCGTACCTCATGCTCTCCCCCCGTTTTCACGTCGCCGTGCTCGCCGCGATGCTTTGCCTGAAAGCCGCCCCGCTTTCCGGCCAGATGCAGCCGTATGCGCGGCTCGAGGGCGATCTGCTGCCCATCGTCGACTGCAGTAACGACTACTGGACCGTCCTGAAGGACGGCAAGAAACTGTCCACCTGGGACATGGAGTGCCATATCCGTCCCGGAACCGCGTTTGCCGAGGGCTTTGTCGAGGTCACGGACATTCAGGCCGACCTGGATCCGTTGCGGAACGCGACCCCGAAGGAGCGGGCCAAACCCGGAGTGATCAGGTTTCACTATCAGGCCAAACTCGTGGCCGACCGGGCGATGTCGAACTGCTATGCCTTGGTGAGTTTCATCACGGAAGGCTCCGTGGGCACGAGGCTGGTCCCGCTCGGCCGGTTGAGCGCGGGCAAACCAAAGGCGATCGAGATCAAGTTGCCCGACCAGGTGGACGCGGTCGGCTCCGTGCATGTCTTCACCAACGCCCTGGAGGTGCGGTCAAGCCTGCACCGGGAGGCCTATGACGTGCTCGCCTACTATGCCGGCCTGGTGAAGAACGTCCGTGGCCTGCCGGCCGCCGATCTGCTCAAGTCCGAGGAAGTCTATTGGCATGCGCTCTCGGCCGACGGCCGGCTGCTGGCCGCCTTGCGGCTGCGGGACGCGAAGAAAATCCTGATCGTGTACGATCTCGATTCGATGAAGCTGCTGTGCGAGACGCCGGTGGGCAACTCCGACGATTCGGTGCACGACCTGACCTGGGTGTCCGATCATGAGGTGGCCTACGTCGCCGAGGCCTATTACAAGGAAGGCCGGCATTGGGAGCACAAGCTCTACCTGCTCGACGCCAACACCGGCCAGACCCGGATGCTAAGCGACGGGGTCAACGGGATCATTGCCTCTCTGCCCGCGAAACCGGAAATCCTCCTGCTGTTTCACGGGTGGTGGACGGACAAGCTCAACATTCTCACGGGCAAGAGATTCGATCTGCAGGAACTCGAAGCCGGCTATTTCCTCTTTGATCGCGACGGCAATGACCGGGTTTTCGCGCGTTATGAATCGGACAAGGTCACCTACTCGTTCCGGCCCACCGTCGGGGCGCGGTGGCGGGAACTGGATGACGTGGTCAAACAACCGGGTCTCCGGTTCAACACGCGCGGGGCGCAACTGCTCGACCGGGTGGTCGACGTGCACTCCGTGGGGCCCGACGGCGACACGCTCTATGTGTCAACCCGCCTGAACGGGGCCGACAAGTTCGAACTCGCGGCGTTCAGCATGTCCGAGGGGGTCATCAAGCGGACGATCGCCAAGCACCCCAAATACGACCTCACCACCGGCGACGGCGGTTTGGCGCGGCTGTTGTTCGCGAAGAAAACCCCCCAGTTGCTGGGCATGATCTATGAGGGACAAAAACCGCAGGTGGTCTGGCTGGACCCGCACTATGCCGCCGTGCAAAAAAGCATGGACGCGACCTTCCCGGACCACGTCAACCTGCCGATCGACTGGTCCACGGACGGCAACACCTTCATCTACTTTTCCACCAGCGAACAGGATCCCGGCACCTACTACGTCTTCAAGCCGGCGGCATCACGTTTGATTCCGCTGCTGGAATTGGGCGAGCGGCTGAAGGGCCGGACGCTCGCGAAGACGGAAGCTATCGAATTCGCGGCCCGCGACGGGCAGAAGATCCCGGCCTACGTGACCCGCCCGCCCGAGCCCGGCGACGGACCGGCGCCGCTGATCGTCAACATCCACGGTGGACCCATGGCCCGCGACAGCTGGGGCTTCAACGCCACCAACCAGTTCTTCGCGTCCCGCGGCTATATCGTTCTGGAGGTGAACTACCGCGGGTCCTCCGGCTACGGTGCCGCCTTCCAGAAGGCCGGGTTGCGGGCCCGCCTCGACACGGTGGTCCTCGACGACATTGCCGACGGGGTGCGGTACCTCATCGACCGGAAGGAGGTCGATCCGGCCCGCGTGGCCGTGATGGGCGGCAGCTTTGGTGGCTGGGCCACCTACATGAGCCTGATCAAGTATCCGGAACTCTACCGCGCCGGCATCGCCATCGCCGCGATCTCGAACTGGCGCAAGTTCATCCGCGACGACCGCTGGGAGTTCGACAACCGGACGGGCTACACCTTCTGGAAGTCGCTCCTCAACCGGGAGGACTTCGCGGCGGAGGAGAAGTTCATCGACCCGTATTTGCGCGCGGCCGAGCTCAAGCAGCCCCTCTTCATCATCCATGGCGAATACGACACCGTGGTGAGCCCGACCGAGGCCGGAATGATGCTGGAAGCGGTCAAGAAGCAGAACCCGAATGTGCAGTCGCGTTCCTTTCCCTGGGCCAGCCACACCTACTGGCCCTTTGCCGACCGGGTCGTCATGCTCAATGAGAGCGCCCTGTTCCTGGACCGGTATCTCGGCAAACCCGCGACCGACAGCCCGCCGAAGGCCACGCCTTGAGGGCGGAGAAACAGATGCCCAGGTTCCGACGATAATCGTCAGACATGCGATTCAGGGCCGGAGAAGGCTCCGGCGAAGCCAGCCAGACCGCTCACGACCCCAATGATCACCGTCAGCACCTTGAGGAGTAAGCCGTACTTCCCGTCCGGCCCGGGACGGCGTTCATAGGACTTTGAGCAGGAGGCCGGCGAACAGACACGTCATCAGGCACACCGAGCCGAGGATGATGCCGACGGGAAAGCGCCAGCCGGGATTCGGCGGACTTGGCGGGAAGATCGCATGCTTCACGACCACCGTCCCGGCCCAGACATCACCGTAGCGTTGCTGCATCAGGCTTTTCTTCATCGACTGATACCCGACGAGGCCGAAGAAAAGCGCGTCCCAGTGGTAGAGCAAATCGCGCTTGAACGCACTGCCGGGCTTGCAGGGCCGGCCGTCGGTCTGCACGACGCTCAAGCCGCACGCCAGCTTCCCGAGGGTGGTGCCGCAGATGCCTTCGCTGACCGCGTGATAGAGATAATAGCCGAGGATCCCGAATCCGTACATGTGCCAGGTCTTTTCCCGGAGATGCACCGTCCAATCCGCCGGCATTTTCCCCATCCGGCTGAGGATCGCAAAAAGAATGCCGGCTCCGACTCCCATCACGAATCCGATCACGTAGCCATAAGCCAGGTCGACGAACCGGGCCAGGAATCTGGTTCCGAATCCCGCGCTGGCCGGAATCATCCTTTCCGGCAGCGGCGGCGGGACCAACTCTTCAGCCGGGGTATTCATGGCGGG
>JBBIHQ010000083.1:0-13834 GCA_037446975.1 Opitutia bacterium | reverse complement strand
TGTCCGAGCCGGCGGTAGTCGAGGGTCGAGTGGCTGATGAAACCCTGCTCCAGGCATTTCACGTCGGTGAGCAGGCCCGGAGGCGAGACATCGATGATGTTGCCCCAGATCAGTCGATGCGTGCTGTCGCGGTCGGCCGGGCTGAAAAGACCGGGAGCGTGCACTTGGGCGGGAACAGTTTGCTGAACCGCGGTGTCGGGCCGGCAGGGGAAAGGGAAATTCAGGTTGTGCACCGTGAAACTGTTGACCGGTGCCGCAGTGAAGAGAGGCGTCACCAGGCGGGCGGCATGCGCGGCGGAGATCTGGAGGGTTGAGAGCAAGGCACCGTCGGGCGCACCGCCGTGGTCCTTGAGCTCAGAGTAGACCTCGTCAGAAACATCCTGGGATACAGCCATGGCGGGCAATCCGTGCAACGCGCCCTCCCATGCGCCGGCAACCGTGCCGCTGGCGAGGATGAACCCGAGCGAACAGTTGAAGCCGACATTGATGCCGCTGACGACGCCGTCCACGCCGCGGGCCTGCCCCTGGCCCGCCCGGCCAGCTTCCCTGGGCAACAGATGAGCGAGCGCGATATTGACGCAATCGGATGGCGTGCCGTCGACAATCCACGTCGGGCAACCGAAGCCATGGTCCGCGGCGGCGGATTTGACCGGGCGGTGGCGGGTTTTGGAGGCGCCGGTCCAGCTCTGCTCTTTCAGCGGGGCCACGATGTAGAGTTCGTGACCAGCGGTACGCAGCGCCGCGATCAGTTCGTGCAGGAAGAGGGAGTTGATGCCGTCATCGTTGGTTACCAGCAGTTTCATGGAAACCGGCAGCTAACAACGGTCAGATTCCATCCGCCATCTTCTTTTCCGCGGTGAGTTGCCGGCGCTTTGACTCCGACAGGAGCCAGGCCATGTACGCCACGATGATGAGGTTGATCAGCAGGGTCGCGATCCGGAGCCACGTGACACGTTGCGCGAGCTCGTAAATCTCGACGGGAATGTAAACGCCGCCGCTGAGCGCGGCGAGCCACTCGGCCCAGCGCCGCTCATACCAGAGTCCGTAGGCCTCGACAAATCGGACCGTCGCATAAAGGGCGGCGAAACCGGCCAGCAACCAGAGACGCGTGTTGGTGACCTCGGCCATCGCCCGGATGAAGATCTGCGGGTAGTGATTCGCCACGTCGAGGTGCATCCGGTGCACCAATTGTTCGGCGAACTCCTCGGCATCGCGCCCGAGGAAGCTCAACAAACCGAAACCGACGATGAGCACGATGACGCCTTTGCAGGCTTCCAGAGTGGCGATGGGGCGGAGGGCTTTGTGGGCAGGGGACGGCACGAAAAAACAAACGTAGAGACCTTTACATCGACGGAAAGGATAAATCCAAACCATTTCACCAAGCGCCTCGGCTGTCGCGACTCCGGAGAAAAATACCGACCGGTCAGTCACCCGAACCGGATGGTCTGCGACCGGCGAAACCAAGGTTGATTTTCGCGCGCGGATCCCCGGCCGAAATTTACCTCTGCCGGTGCCACAAGCGCGCGCCCGGGCCGGGGGGCAATTGGCGCGCAGCGCATGACAACAAGCGGTGAGCTTGTGCCTACCTGACGTGCTAACTTGTTGGCTGATGGTCTGTCCAGAATCAACGCATGGTTCCAAGTGGGCGCCCAGTCAGCTTCGACTGGACGCATGGACTGTGCGGTCCGCCTCTCCCGGCGATCTGCGGACCTCTCTCCCTCCTGAATGAAAAAGGTTGTATTCAACAACACGGTCCTGCGTGACGGCCACCAGTCCTTGGCTGCGACCCGCATGACCACCGCGCAAATGTTGCCCGCCGCTTCGAGCCTGGATAACCTGGGTTTTGAAGTGCTGGAAACCTGGGGTGGAGCGACCATTGACTCCTGCCTTCGTTTCTTGGGTGAGAATCCGTTCTCCCGGCTGGACCAACTCAAGGCCGCCGCGCCCAAGACGCCGCAGATGATGCTGTTGCGCGGTCAGAATCTCGTGCAATACATGGCTTTTCCCGACGACGTGGTTGAGGCTTTTGTCCGTTGTACCGTCGCGCACGGGCTCGATGTTTTCCGCATCTTCGACGCGCTGAATGATTCGCGCAACCTTCAGACTCCCATCCGCGCGGTCAAGAAGGCCGGCAAACACGCCCAAGGTGTCGTCTGTTATACCACCAGCCCGGTGCACACGCCGGAAAAGCTCGCCGCTTTCTCCGATGAGCTGGTTGAGATCGGTGTCGATTCGGTTTGCATCAAGGACATGGCCGGTCTTCTCGCGCCCCGCGTGACCCATGATCTGGTCACGGCCATCAAGAAGCGCCACCCCAAGCTGCCGGTCGTCGTGCACAGCCACGACACAGCCGGATTGGCGCTGGCTTCGTACATTGCGGCGATTGACGCCGGTGCCGACGCCGTCGAGACGTCGATCGTGCCTTTTGCGAATGGCACAGCCCAGCCCGATACCGTTCGGATGCTCGCGGCACTGGCCGGCAACCCCCGGTTGCCGCACTATGACACGAAGGTGCTGTTGGAGCTGCGGGGGTATTTTGAGGGCGTGGCCAAGGAGTTGGCTGCGTTCATGAGCCCCGCCAATGACCGCGTCGACAGCGACACTCTGATGTACCAGGTGCCTGGCGGCATGCTGAGCAATTTCCGCAATCAGCTTAAGGAAATGAAAATGGAGAACCGTTTTGCCGACGTCGTGGCGGAAATCCCCGTCGTTCGCCAGGCGTTGGGCTGGATTCCGTTGGTTACGCCCACCTCCCAGATCGTTGGCACGCAGGCGGTGCTTAACGTCAAATTCGGCCGCTGGAAGAATCTCGCCCAGGCCACGATCGACGTTGCACTCGGCAAATACGGCCGGCCGCCGGGTCCGGTCGACAAGGAGTTGCTGGATCTCGCGCGCAAGAAGTCGGGTCAGGAACCCGTGGAAGGCCGGCCCGCCGACCACCTGAAGCCTCGCATGCCCGCGTTGCTGGAGGAACTCGGCAAGAAGAATATCCCGGTCTCGGACGACAACGCCGTGCTCTATGCCATGTTCCCGCGCGAAACCGAGGCGCTCTATAACAAGAAACCGGCTGCTCCCGTGCCACCCATCGCTTCGGTTTCGGTGGTGCAGCCTGTTCCCGTGCCCGCCCGGGCCAGTGCTCCTGCGACCACCTATGGCAGCGGCTTCCAGCGCCTGAACCGGTTCTTCATCACCGTCAATGCCCAGCGTTTCGACGTTTCTGTCGAGGAGATTGCCTGAACGCCATGAGTGCACCGCAAACGGAGCGGCTATTCTCCGGGTTTTCCCCGTCGTCCGACGCCGACTGGCGCAAGGCGGCGGAAGAATCACTCGACGGAGCGCCCTTTGAAAAAAAACTGGTCACCCGCACCCCTGAGGGCATCGACCTCCAACCGATATATTCGCGCGCCGATGGCGAAAAGCTTGCGCTGGGCGAAACCTGGCCGGGTTTCAAACCATACGTGCGCGGGACCGAGCCGCTTGGCGCCCGGGCCAACGGCTGGCTGATTTGCCAGGAGCTGCCCTACGGCCAACCGGAGGAATTCAACGCGGCGCTGCTCCGCGACCTCAACCAAGGGCAGAATGCGGTGAATCTGCTGTTTGACGTGGCGACCCGCCTCGGTCTCGATCCCGATTCCGCGTTACCCGGCGAGGTTGGAGGTTGCGGACTTTCGCTCGCAACGCTCGACGATCTCGCTCGGGCACTCCGCGGCGTCGACCTGGCTGCCGTCCCGGTCTACGCTCCGGCCGGTGTTTCCGCACCCGCGATCGTGGCGATGTTCGCGGCCGCTCTGGCCGAGCAAGGCAGAAAGCCGTCTGCGCTTCAGGGCGCCGTCCTCGCCGATCCATTTTCTGAATGGCTTGGTCGCGGCATTCTCCCCGGTGGCCTCGGGGCCGCCTACGACGACATGGCCATGCTCGCCGATTGGGCGGCGAAGACCAAGTCGCCGCTCCGCACTGTCGGCGTGCAGGCCGGTCAGTGGGCCGAGGCCGGCGGCAGCGCCGTGCACGAACTCGCCTTTGGGCTGGCGACAGGCGTCGAATATCTTCGCGCGCTCGCGGCGCGCAAGGTCACGGTCAATCGTGCCGGTCCCCGGTTCCTCTTCACCTATTCGCTGGGCTCACATTTCTTCATGGAGATCGCGAAGCTCCGGGCGGCCCGGCTGATCTGGGCGCGCGCCGTGGGCGCCGCCGGTGGCAATGCGGCGGCGGCCAAGCTGGCATGCCATGTGCGTTCGTCCCTTTGGAACAAAACCGTGCTCGATCCGCATGTGAATCTGCTTCGGGCCACGACCGAGGCTTTTGCCGCCGTCACGGGCGGCTGCGCCAGCCTGCACGTCGCGGCCTTCGACGAAAGCTTCCGCGTGCCGGACGATTTTTCCCGCCGGCTCGCCCGGAATATCCAGATCATCCTCGCGGAGGAATGCCAGTTGGGTCGGGTGGTCGACCCCGCGGGCGGCTCGTGGTATGTCGAGACCCTGACCCGGCAGCTCGCCGATCGAGCGTGGACTCTTTTCCAGGAGATCGAACGACGCGGCGGCATGGCGGCGGCACTTCGTTCCGGTTACCCGCAGGATACCGTCGAAAAGCTCGCCAATGATCGCATCGCCACCGTCGAGTCCCGTCGCGATGGCATTATCGGCACCAATCTGCACCCAAATCTCAAGGAAAGGCTGGCCGGCACCGTTTCAACCGACTTTTCCGCTCTGGCGGCCCGGCGGGCGGGTGAGATCGCCGCTTATCGGGCGACGCCCGAGGCCGAGCGTGGCGCCGGGGCGCTGGCAAGGCTCTCGGGCACTCTCAACGCCTCGGCGGCGGCCAAAATGCGGATGCTGACGGAAGTATTTGCGCAAGGGGCCACCTTGGGCGACGCCACCAAGGTTCTCCGTGCCGGCAAAGTGGACGAGGCTGCCATCAAGCGGCTGCGGTTCCGCCGCCGGAGCGAGCCGTTTGAGGCGCTCCGCCACCGCGCCGAGGACTTTCTGGGGCGAACTGGGGCGCGGCCCAAGGTCTTTCTTGCGGGCATGGGGCCACGCAAGCAGCACGCGGCCCGCGTCGAGTTCTCCGGCGGTTTTTTCGCCGTCGGTGGATTCGAGACGATTATCGGAAAAGGCTTCGAGACTCCGGAAACCGCGGCGATTGCTGCTCTAGCGTCCGGTGCGCCGATCGTGGTTATCTGCTCAAGTGACGACACCTACCCGGCGCTCGTACCGCCGCTGACCCGGATGCTCAAGGCCGCGGCGAAAGCGCCCGTGGTCGTGCTCGCGGGCCTGCCGGCCGCCCCCGAACTGCTCCAGCAGTACAAATCCGCCGGAGTGGACGAATTTATCCATCTTCGGGCGAACGGTGCGCAAATGCTCGCCAAACTTCAGGACAAACTCGGCCTCTGATCCGAACCGCCATGAACTTTCCCGATTATACCAAGCTCAATCTTGATGCCGGCCGGTCTGGCGGGGGCAGCGCGACCGCGTGGCTCGAAGCGGCGAAGGCCTCGTCCGGCGGTCCCGATGCACTCGGAGACTGGCTGACGCTCGAGCAGATTCCGGTCAAGCCCTTGTACACGAACGCCGATCTGGAACCGCTCGAGCATCTCGGCTTCACCGCCGGGATCGCGCCTTTCCTGCGCGGGCCGTATGCGTCCATGTATGTGCTCAAGCCGTGGACCATCCGCCAATATGCCGGCTTCTCCACCGCCACCGAATCAAACGCCTTCTATAAGCGCAACCTTGCCGCCGGCCAGATGGGCCTTTCCGTGGCCTTCGATCTCGCGACGCATCGCGGCTACGACAGCGACCACCCGCGTGTTTTCGGCGATGTGGGCAAGGCGGGTGTCGCCATTGATTCCGTGCTCGACATGCACGCGCTCTTCCACGGCATTCCGCTCGACCGCATCAGTGTGTCGATGACGATGAACGGCGCCGTGCTGCCCGTGCTGGCGTTTTACATCACGGCCGCCCTCGAGCAGGGTGCCACCCTGGACAAGCTCGCGGGCACGATCCAGAACGACATCCTCAAGGAGTACATGGTGCGGAACACCTACATCTACCCGCCCGGTCCCTCGATGAAGATCATCGCGGACATCTTCGAGTTCACCTCGCAGAAGATGCCGAAGTTCAACTCAATTTCGATTTCCGGCTACCACATGCAGGAGGCGGGCGCCACGGCCGACCTCGAGCTCGCCTACACGCTCGCCGACGGCCTCGAATATCTCCGCACCGGCCTGAAGGCCGGCATCGACATCGACGCGTTTGCGCCCCGCCTCTCGTTTTTTTGGGCGCAGGGCAAAAACCTCTTCATGGAGGTCGCCAAGATGCGCGCCGGCCGGCTGCTTTGGGCCAAGCTCGTGCAGCAGTTCAATCCCAAGAATCCGAAGTCGATGGCGCTTCGCACCCATTCGCAGACGTCGGGCTGGTCGCTGACCGAACAGGATCCGTTCAACAATGTCGCCCGCACCTGCGTTGAGGCGATGGCGGCCACCCTCGGCCACACGCAGAGCCTGCACACCAATTCGCTCGACGAGGCCATCGCGCTGCCGACCGATTTCTCCGCCCGCATTGCGCGCAACACCCAGCTCTTCCTGCAGGCCGAGTCGGGCATCTGCAATGTCGTCGATCCGTGGGGTGGTTCCTATTACGTGGAACGGCTCACCCACGAGCTGGTGCACAAGGCGTGGGGACACATCCAAGAGGTCGAAAAACTCGGCGGCATGGCCAAGGCGATCGAGACCGGTCTGCCGAAGCTCCGTATCGAGGAGGCCGCGGCCCGCCGCCAGGCCATGATCGACTCCGGGCAGGAAACGATCGTCGGCGTCAACAAGCACAAGCTGGAGAAAGAGGCGCCCATGGACATTCTCGAGGTGGACAACACAGCCGTCCGCGAAGCTCAGATCAAGCAGTTGCAGAAACTGAAGGCCGAGCGCGACGGCGCCAAGGTCCGGCAAACTCTCGAGGCCATCACCGAGGCCGCGCGGACGGGGCAGGGCAATCTGCTCGCGCTCAGCATCGAGGCCGCCAAGGCCCGCGCCACCCTCGGTGAAATCTCCGACGCCATGGAAAAGCACTTCGGCCGCTACAAGGCCCAGATTCGCTCGATCTCGGGCGTATACCGTTCGACCTACGCCGGACGCGACGATGTCGCCAAGGCCCGGGCGATGGCTGATGCCTTCGCCAAGCGTGAGGGCCGCCGGCCCCGCATCCTCATTGCGAAGCTGGGGCAGGATGGCCATGATCGCGGTGCCAAGGTCGTCGCCACGGCGATGGCCGACATGGGCTTCGATGTGGATATCGGGCCGCTTTTTCAGACGCCCGAGGAGGCGGCGCGCGACGCGGCGGAAAACGATGTGCACGTGGTTGCCATGAGTTCGCTTGCCGCCGGCCACAAGACGCTGCTGCCGCAACTCGTGTCCGAACTGAAGAAGCTTGGCCGGCCGGACATCCTTGTGGTGGTGGGCGGCGTCATCCCTGCGCAGGATTACGACTTCCTGTATGCGCACGGGGCCGCCGCAATCTTCGGTCCCGGCACGCCCATTCCGCAGTCCACGGCGCAGTTGCTGGAAAAACTCACCGCCGCCCACGTCACCTGATTTTGCGCCGCGACCAGTCGGGTGGCTTTCGGGCCGCAATCGGAACCAGCCTCCCGCCGATCTATTCTCCATGCCTGAACCTTCAACTCATCCCGACTGGGTGCCGCTTGGTGGTGGAGAAGGCTTTGCCACCCGGGTGGTATCGGGAGCACCGGCGGCTCACGGAGCAGGCCATCTCCCGGCGAAACGCCGGAAAATGGAACCGGCGGAGCTGGCCGGCCGGATCGCTGCGGGCGACCGCACGGCGCTGGCGCGCGGAATAACATTGGTGGAGAGCCGGGCGGTGCCTCACCGCGCGGCGGCGATGGAGCTGCTCGAGCGGTTGACGCCTCGGGCCGGCGGCGCACAGCGGGTGGGGATCACGGGTGTGCCCGGCGCGGGCAAGAGCACGTTCATTGACGTGCTTGGCCTGCAACTTTGCGAGGCCGGCCGGCGCGTGGCGGTGCTGTCGGTGGACCCGAGCAGCCCGGTTTCTGGCGGCAGCATCCTGGGCGACAAGACCCGGATGGAACGGCTGGCGCGGCATCGTGCCGCCTTCATCCGTCCGTCGCCCAGCGGTTGCGAACTTGGCGGGGTGGCCCGGCGTACGCGCGAAACAATCACGCTTTGCGAAGCCGCCGGCTTCGACACCGTGCTCGTGGAGACGGTGGGAGTGGGCCAAAGCGAGGTCATCGTGCGCGAGATGGTGGACTGTTTTCTTGTGCTGATGATTGCCGGCGCCGGGGACGAATTGCAGGGAATAAAGAAAGGCATCATCGAGCTGGCCGACGTGCTCGCGGTGAACAAGGCCGACGGCGATAACCGGATCCGCGCTGAGGCCACGCGCCTGGAGTTTGCGCGCGCCCTTCACTACCTCGCCCCGGGTGAGGGCGCCTGGCAACCACCGGTGCTGAGCTGTTCCGCCGCCACCGGTGAGGGAGTGGGCGATGTCTGGTCGGCGGTGCAGAAATTTTTCGTCCACACCGGGCGGACGGGAGCATTCGCCGGGCGACGGCGAACCCAAGCGCTGGCCTGGTTGCGGTCCTTGGTTGAGCAGGGCCTGCAGGACGCCTTTCTGGGCAATCCCGCGGTCCAGGCTTCGCGGGCTGAACTTGAAGCCGGGGTTGCGGCTGGTCAGATATCGGCCCCGGCAGGAGCGCGGAAACTGCTCGCCGCAGCGGGACTCAAGTCGGTGGTTGATGAATAAGATCCGGTGATACGCCGCACAAGATGGCGGCGCGAATTAGATTTGCGCATGAGTTCACAATAAATGCGGAGCAGCGGTGGGCTGGGGCCGCTATGCTTGGCGCGTAGGCCTTTATCTCTCTTTTCATGATCCAATCCATCGATCACCTCGGCATTGCGGTTCGCTCACTGGACGAAGCCGTGCCCCTTTATGAAAAAGCATTGGGACTGCGCTGCCTCGGGCGCGAGGAAGTCGCATCCCAGAAAGTGCGCACGGCGTTTTTCGATGCGGGCGGCGTGCATCTGGAACTGCTGGAGCCGACGGCCCCGGAAAGCCCGATTGCGAAATTCCTGACCGACCGGGGGGAGGGCATCCACCATATCGCCTTCCGCACCGACGACATTGAAGGTCAGCTGAAGCAGGCGGCGGGTGCGGGGGTGCGCCTGATCCACGAAAAACCCTTCGAGGGTGCCGCCGGCAAACTGGTCGCCTTTTTGCATCCCAAGTCGACGCGCGGCGTGCTGACTGAGTTCTGCGCCGTAAAGCCGGGAGTCCCGGCCGCCCACTAAGGAAGATTTCATCATGCCCATCGCACCACAATTTATCGCCGAGCTTGAAAAACGCCGGCAAACCGCCTTGGCGGCCGGTGGCTCGGACAAACTGGCCGCGCGGCGCGAAAAAGGCCTCATGACGGCGCGCGAGCGGGTGCTTGCGCTCTTCCAGCCCAATACTTTCATGGAATGGGGCATGCATGCCGACCATGACTGCCACGATTTCGGCATGGAGGGCAAAACGCTGCCGGGCGATGGCGTGATCACGGGAGTCGGCTATGTTGACGGCCGTCCGGTGGCCGTCTTCAGCCAGGACTTTACGATCGGCGGCGGCGCCCTCGGTCGCATCCACTCGAAGAAGATCTGTGACTTGATGGACTACGCCATGCGGGCCGGCATTCCCGTGGTCGGGATCAATGATTCCGGCGGCGCGCGCATCCAGGAGGGGGATGATTCTCTTTCCGGTTACGGTCAGGTGTTCTTCCGCAATGTGCTCGCCTCCGGTGTGGTCCCGCAGGTCTCCATCATTGCCGGCCCCTGCGCCGGCGGCGCGGCCTACAGCCCGGCGCTCACGGACTTCATCATCATGACGAAGAAGAACGCCAACATGTTCATCTGCGGCCCCGAGGTTATCAAGGCCGCCACCGGCCAGACCGTGACGATGGACGAGGTGGGCAGTGCGGCGGTGAACGCCTCCGTCAGCGGCAACGTTCACTTTGTCGCCGAGGACGACGCCGAGGCAATCGCACTCTCCAAGCGGTTGCTCAGTTTTCTGCCCGCCAACAATGTCATGGATCCGGCCCACCGGCCGACGCCGAACCTCGACCTCGCGCCGGACCCGGCGATGAACGAACTGGTGCCGGCGGAGGCCCGGGCGCCGATCGACATCTACAAGATAATCAACCGGCTCGTGGACAATGCCGATTTTCTCGAAGTGCATCGGGAGTGGGCCAAGAATCTCGTGGTCGGATTCGGCCGCGTGCAGGGAATTGTCTGTGGCATCGTGGCGAACCAGCCGATGGTCAAGGCTGGCACGCTGGATATCGATTCGTCCGACAAGGGCGCCCGTTTCATCCGTTTCTGCAACGCCTTCAATATTCCGCTGGTCACATTGGTCGACATCCCCGGCTTCATGCCCGGCGTGGCCCAGGAGCGCGGCGGCATCATCCGCCACGGGGCCAAGATGTTGTTCGCCTATGCGGCGGCGACGGTGCCCAAGATCACCATCATTCTCCGCAAGGCCTACGGTGGCGCTTACCTGGCGATGTGCAGTTCCGACATGGGCGCCGACCTTGTCTATGCCTGGCCGACGGCGGAGATCGCCGTCATGGGCGCCGAAGGGGCGGTGAAGATTCTCTACAAACGCGAAATCGCCGCGGCGACCGACCCCAAGGCCACGGAGGCCACCTACGTTGCGGAATACCGCGAGAAATTCGCGTCGCCTTACCAGGCTGCGCGCAAGGGAATGATCACTGACGTCATCGAACCGGCGCAGACCCGCGCGATGCTCTCGATGGCCCTTCGCAACACGTTGTCCAAACGTGAAACGCGGCCGCCGAAGAAGCACGGCAACATTCCACTCTGAGCAGCCTTCGCTGGTCCAACTCCAATCGCCATGATCTCCAATAATTCAATCGCTCCCGAAATGCTCGCGGCCATTGCCGCGGCTGTCTACATGGTACTGGGTGCCAAGGCCCGGGTGTCCGGCGTCGAGCCGGCGCGGCCCGCTCCCGATTTCGACCTGCACATGCATCCCTGGTCCCTCGAGGGCCGGCGCCAGATCCACCACGCCCGCAAAGTCCGCTGAAAGGTCACCGCGTCCAATTTCCCATGAAAAAACTTCGAGTAACTGTGGATGGCAGAGCCTTCGACGTGACGGTCGAACTGCCCGATGAACCCGCGGCGGCCGCACCGCGTCAAGCCGCCGCCCCTGCGCCCGCAGCCCTGGCCGCGGTCAAGGCTCCCGCGGCACCGGCGCCGGCGGCCAAACCGTCCGGCGGCCCGGGGGACGTGCACAGCCCGCTCGCCGGCAAGGTCGTCTCCATCGACGTCAAGCTGGGTGATGTCGTTGTCGAGGGCGCCCAGGTCGCGACCATTGAGGCGATGAAGATGAACACCTACGTGAACGCCTCGAGGGCCGGTCGGGTGGCTGCGATCAAGGTCAATCCTGGCGACGCCATCGAGGAGGGTGCCACGGTGCTTGTCATTGAGTGATCCGTCTCGGGCGGAACCATCCGCCCCGCCGGATCCGGGCGCACCCAAGTCATTCGTATGAGTGCCGCCCCCGCCAGTTCAGTATCGATTCAGGCCGCCGGTCGCACTTCGTTGCGGCCGGCCCGGCCGGTCGCTGAAGTCGCCGGCTGGACCCTGCAGGTGTTCGACGTTGTCGATTCCACCCAATCCGTCGCGACCGGTCTGCCCGCCTGGCATGCCGTGCTGGCGAAACGGCAGACCGCCGGACGGGGTCAGCGGGACCGGAATTTCACCTCCAATGTCGGCGGACTTTACCTGACAGCCGTGGTGCCGTATGACGGGGACGCGGTGGCCTGGCGTGGTTTTGCCCTCGCGATCGGCTGGGCGGTTCGCCGGGCCTTGCAGCGCGCAGGAATACGCGGCCTGCGGCTGCGTTGGCCCAATGATCTGATGATCGGATCCTGCAAGGTCGCCGGCCTGCTTGTGACCCAGGGAACCCGCGACACGCTCTGCGTCGGGCTGGGTCTGAATGTCAGCAACCAACCCTGGCTGGAGGACCCGGCGCTTTGTGGCGTCGCGGGCCGGCTGACCGATTTTGCCCGGAAACCACTCCCTGAGCCGGCGAAGCTGGCGGAGCTTTTGTTGCGCGCCATCCGGGTCGGCTACCTGAGTTTTAAAGAACGACGGTTGTCCGGTTTCGTGCCGATCCTGAACCGTTGTTGGGGACCACCGCGGCGGGTGCGCTTCCACTTGGTTCCGGGACACACGGTGCGGGCAGACGAGGGAGAATTTGCGGGTCTTGATCTGGAAGGCCGCGTGTTACTCGCGGCGGACTCCGGGGTGGTGGCGGTTCCGGAGCACTACATCCAGCGCGTCGTCGAGATGGCCGGCTGATGTGGTGGGAAAAGAAAAAGCCGCGACCGAAGTCGCGGCTTGAATGGAGAGCGGCTCGTTCCGGGAACCCGCCCGGCCTTACGACTGAACCGGGGTGGCTTCGGTCGGCGCGGTGGCTGCACCACCGGCTTGCTTCTGGGCTTCGAGTTCCTGCATCGCGGCCTTGCGGCTGAGACGGACCTTGCCGGATCGCTCGTCGATGCCGACGCACTTGACGGTGATGGAATCGCCGACCTTGACGACGTCTTCGGTGCGGCGCACCCGGAAGTCGGCCAGCTCGGAGATGTGCACCAGGCCTTCCTTGCCGGGCAGGCACTCCACGAACGCGCCGAACTCCTTGGTGCCGGTGACCCGGCCGGTGTAGATCTTGCCGATCTCGATCTGGGAACCGCCGCCGCACAGGGCGTCGATTTCCTGCACGGCGCGGTTCATGGCGTCGGCATTGTTCGAATAGATGAAGACCTTGCCGGAATCGTCGTCGGCGATGTCGATCTGCGCACCGGTCGTCTCGGTGATGCGGCGGATCGTCTTGCCACCGGGCCCGATGAGGAGACCGATCTTCTCGGGATCGATCTGGATCGTCTGGATGCGCGGGGCGTATTTCGAAAGGTCGGCGCGCGGGGCCGGCAGTGAAGCCAGCATGGATTTGAGGATTTCCACTCGGGCGTCGCGGGCCTGGAAGATGGCGGCCTTGGCAATCTCGAACGGCAGACCGTGGATCTTGAGATCAAGCTGGAAGCCGGTGATGCCCTTGGTGGTGCCGGCCAGCTTGAAGTCCATGTCGCCGAAGTGGTCTTCCTCGCCGAGGATGTCAGTGATGGTGGTCCATTTGGTGATGGAGCCGTCGGCGCCGTTCTCGGTCATGAGGCCGCAGGAGATGCCGGCGACGGGGGCGATGATCGGCACGCCGGCGTCCATCAGGGACAGGCAGCCGCCGCAAACCGAGGCCATCGAGGTCGAACCGTTGGAGGCCATGATCTCAGAGACGACGCGGATGGTGTAGGGGAAGACATCCTCGGGCGGGAGGATCGGCACGAGCGAACGCTCGGCGAGGGCGCCGTGGCCGATTTCGCGCCGACCGGGCCCGGTGGTGCGGCCGGTTTCACCGACGGAGAACGGCGGGAAGTTGTAGTGGAGAATGAAGCTCTTCGACGTGGCGCCGCCCGTTAGGCCGTCCATGTCCTGGGCCTCTTTGGTCGGCCCGAGAGTGGTGATGGCGATGTTCTGGGTGTCACCACGCTGGAACATCGCTGAGCCGTGCACGCGAGGAAGGACGCCGACCTGCGAGCTGAGCGGACGGATGTCCTTCTGCCCGCGGCCGTCGGCGCGAACGCCGCGCTCGAGGACGGTCTTGCGGTAGGCCTTGTATTGCAGGTCTTCAAACACGACATTGAGGTCAATGTCGGTGAACTTGTCGGCGCCCAGTTCGGCGGTAAGGGCGGCCTTGGCCTC
>JBBIHQ010000082.1:0-13992 GCA_037446975.1 Opitutia bacterium | reverse complement strand
TAGCCTGCCTGCCGTCTGGCGACTCCACCCGCGAGGGACGGAGCCTCAGGATTCTACCATGGTCAGATCCGGCTCAAAGCTGACTGAAAGGCGATAGATTTGGCCCGGCCTCATAATTAACGGATGGTCGCGGACAAACATCTGCACATAGTGGAGCTTGCCGAAATTGGTGCGATACGTGGGATCGGCCGTAACCACTTCGGTTTCCGCCCAATTCGCCTGAAAATCGTCCTTCAGCACAGAACACCGGTGGCCGAGCGGTCCCAGTGCCGGCGAGGTGCCAAGTCGATAACGGGAATGCGGGGCTCCGATGACAAGGGCGAAGCGAAACTTGTCGAGTTGCACCTGGTTCTTGACCGTGTAGGCGAACTCGGCCGCGATTTTGCTTCCGGTGAAAGTCCACTGAACTTTCACGCTGCCGATGCCTCGGACCAGTTCCTCCTTGGTGTTGATCAGCTCGGGCTGTTCGTAGCGGAAATAAAAGGCATTCTTCATTCCAAGCCCGGTAACGCACTTCTGTCCGTAGAAGGCGGGAAGCGTCACATTTTCGCCGAACGTGAGTTCGGGCACCATAATCGGAAGATAGAGATTGTTCGGCCAGTCGAAGACGCCCGAGCAATGGGGGAACGGAAGGTTGTCGGCGGTGCAGTCCGTTCCCGAACTGACGAGTGGTAATTGGACGTGCAGGCCGGATTCAGCGTCGCGGTAGAGAAACAAGCCCTGTTCCTTGCGGTTGCTCTTGTCGAAAATTACAAACCGCCCGCTGGTTCGCTGAGCATCCACCTTGACCGAATCCGGCATATTGACGGTCTTGGCCAGCCGCGACCACTGACAAAGGTAACGAGCTGCGTCGAAGTTCGCCATCCGCGTCGTGTGGGAAGCGTAGGCCGTGCGCTCATCGTCGCGTACGTCAAGGAAGCCCTGTTCCTGGTCGAGATAAGTTTGGAAAAAATAATAGAACAAACGGCGGAGGATATCGAAGTACTTGTTCTTTTGCTCATCGGGGATCCAGCCGTCGCGCAGGCCCTGCAGGATCAGGCTGATGCAGTGCATCTGGCCGTAGGCGCCGGCGGCGCGCCCATAGGCCCAGCCCAAGCCGTCGGAGCGGACGAGATCCGGCATCATCTTGATGTACTTCTCGGCGTAGGTTCGCAGGGTGGGGAGTTTTCGTTCGCGCAATGCGGCATTGGCATGCAACTGCAAGGCCGACCGAACGAAAGCCAGCGTCATCACCCCGTAGAGATTGAAATGGCCGCCGAACCCCTTTTCGACGTCGTCAAAAAATCCGGTTGAGCTTGTCTGCTCGATGCGATCAGCCATCCGCTCGATCAGGCGGGATGTCTCGTCTTTTTTCGAAAGGCCAAAACTGTAACGGCAGACTGCCTTGGCGATGTTGAAAGCCTGCCAATAGTTGTCGTAGTCGCTCCGGGTCAGCAGAAGTTTGTCCAGGCGCTGACGTGTCTCCTCAACCAATCGCTCCCAGACCGGATTACGTTCCTTGGAGGGCCCGAACGAAAGGAGTCCGAGGGAAGCGTAGGCGAGACCGTTTTCCCCGGCGGGCTCGGTGAAAGCCTGAGCGGTGACGCAACGGGCTGTCAGGTCAATCAGGTCGTGGCCACCGAGCGTATTTTCACCGGTTGCGCGGTAATATTCGCCGAGGGCGAACGCGACGTGGCCGGGCTCGTCGGAGCGGGGCTTTTCGCCAGGGATGGGAGTGACGGTGCCGTCAGGGTTTATTGAATCAAGGTTATGGCTCAGCATTGAGCGGGCCATATCGAGACATTGCTCGGAGAAGCTATTCATTCAGCGGTATCGTGTCAAAGGGTGGGCGCAGGAGGTTAGTTGTCTCGTCTTTGAAAAACCGGGGCAAGAGCGAAGTTTAGCGGGCGATCAACTTAAGGAATTCGTCGTTGGTCTTGGTCTTGGCCAAGCGGGTCACCATCGTATCGGTGGCCTCTTCGATCTTTTGCGCCACCAGCGCCCGGCGGAAGAAATGGATGCCCTCAAGTTTCTTGGCATCAATAAGCAATTCCTCCTTTCGCGTGCCGGAGGAGGCAATGTTTACCGCCGGCCAGATCCGCATCTCGGCGGCTTTGCGATCGAGGACCAGCTCCATGTTTCCAGTGCCCTTGAACTCTTGAAAGATCACGTCGTCCATGCGGCTGCCCGTCTCGACCAGGATCGAGGCAATGATGGTGAGGCTGCCTCCGTCCTCGGTGTTTCTAGCGGCGGCGAAGAGCTGGCGAGGCTTTTCGAGCGCCCGTACATCCAGCCCGCCGGAACCGGTGCGACCGGAGTTCTTCTGGGTGTTGTGGGCACGGGCCAGGCGGGTGAGCGAATCGAGGAGGAGCACGACATCCTTGCCCGCTTCAACCAAGCGTTTGGCGCGCTCGATGCAAAGGTCGGCGATGCGCAAATGATTGTCGACAGCTTCGTCGTTGGATGAAGCCCAAACCTCGCAGGGCACGCTGCGTTTGAAATCGGTGACTTCTTCCGGCCGTTCATCGACCAGAAGGATCATAACGTGGCACTCAGGATGATTTTCCAAAACTCCGAGCGCGATATCGCGGAGGAACGTCGTCTTTCCGGTGCGCGGTGGGGCCACAATGAGACCCCGGGTTCCCTTTCCGATCGGGCAAAAGAGATCAATGACCCGATTGGTCATGCGCCCATCCTTCATTTCAAGTCGGAGTTGCTTGTCAGGCGTGATGGTGACCAGGTTGGCAAAATCTACCGCCCGGCGGCGGGCTTCCAGATCCAAGCCGTCCACTTTCTCGATGAAACGCACCTTCGGGTTGGGAAAGCGGTCGTCAGGCGTGGCGGTGGCGGTGATGATGCTGCCCTGCTGGAGCTTAAAGCGGCGGACCAGTTCGCGCGGCACGAAAGGATCGGTGGGGCGGCGTTTGCCGTGGCGGGCCAGGTCGAGCAACTGACCATTGCGGCTGTTGTCGATGTCAAGGATGCCTTCGACGCGAATGGTATTTTCCGGTGGGACCGGAGCTGTTGGCGCGGGGGCCGGCGACGCCGCAGGGGCGGCAGGCGAATTATCTTTATCCATACAAAACGTGTTTTTCGAGCTACCTAGGCTTGACCGTGAAATCCGTCGGGGACATTGCTAAAACCATTCAGCTTCAACCCCAAAAGAGGAGAAACTTGTGACGGACCAAACGATTACCTCAGTGTCTCGGGAGAGTCGAATTTTCAAACCCTCAGCCGAGTTCAAGAACCAAGCAAACCTTGGTAGCTTCGCCACTTACCGTAGGCTGTATGCCGAGTCTGTCAACGCTCCAGACAAATTTTGGTCGAAACAAGCGAACGAACACCTGGTTTGGCGCAAACCATTCAAACAGGTGCTGCAATGGAAGCCACCACATGCCAAGTGGTTCTTGGGTGGCAAGTTAAACATTTCCGAGAACTGCATTGATCGACATCTCGGAACCGCCCGCGAAAACAAGGCGGCAATTATTTTTGAAGGCGAGCCCGGCGATGTCCGCACAATTACTTATCGGCAGATGTATTTTCATGTGTGCCGTTTTGCTCATATCCTTGAGAATCTGGGAATCAAGGCTGGCGACCGCGTTGCCATCTACCTGCCGATGATCCCGGAGGCAGTTATTGCAATGCTTGCGTGCGCACGCGTCGGGGCGGTGCATACCGTGATCTTTGGCGGATTCAGCGCCGAGGCCATCAAGGACCGAATCAACGACTGCAAGGCAAAGCTGGTCATCACGGCCGACGGCGGCTGGCGAAGGGGGAAGGTGGTCGAACTCAAGGCTAACGTCGACAAGGCTATCGAGGGTACCCCGAGCGTCCAATCAGTATTGGTGGTCAAACGCTGCGGCAACCCGGTGACCATGGTGGAAGGCCGGGATATGTGGTGGCGCGAGGCTTGGGAGGGTGCACCGAACAAACATGCGGCAAAAGCCTTCGATTCCGAGCATCCGCTTTTCATCCTCTATACCTCCGGATCGACCGGCAAACCCAAGGGCGTGCTCCACACCTCGGCGGGCTACTTGCTCGGAGCCAAACTCAGTTCCCACTATGTTTTCGACCTCAAAGAGAATGACCGATATTTCTGCTCGGCTGACATCGGCTGGATCACCGGGCACAGCTATGTTGTCTACGGATTGATGGCCAACGGGGCGACCATCTTCCTTTACGAAGGTGCCCCGAACCAGCCCGGCCCGGACCGATTCTGGCAGATGATCGACCGCCACGGATTGACTATTCTTTACACGGCACCAACGGCGATCCGCGCTTTCATGCGCTGGGGAGACAATTACGTGCTTAGCCACCGCCTCGACTCGCTCCGGCTGCTTGGCACGGTCGGCGAGCCGATCAATCCCGAAGCTTGGATGTGGTACCACAAGCTGATTGGGAAGAAAAGCTGTCCGATCGTGGACACCTGGTGGCAGACCGAAACAGGTTGCATCATGATAACACCGCTTCCGGGTGTCACGCCGACCAAACCCGGGTCGGCGACGCTGCCATTTTTCGGGGTAGTGCCAAAGGTGGTTGATTCCGACGGCAAGGAAGTGCCGCGTAACAATGGGGGCAAGTTTGTGCTAACCCAGCCGTGGCCTTCAATGCTCCGCACCCTTTGGGGCGACGACGAACGCTACAAGAAACAATATTGGAGCGAATTTCCCAAGCATCCCCACTATTATTTCACCGGCGACGGCGCCCGGCAGGACAAGGACGGCTATTTCTGGATCGTCGGCCGGATTGATGACGTGCTCAATGTCTCGGGCCACCGGATCGGCACAGCCGAAATCGAGAGCGCATTGGTTTCGCATCCGGCGGTGGCCGAAGCTGCGGCCGTCGGCCGACCGGATGAACTCAAAGGCCATGCATTGGTCGTGTTCGTCACACTTAAGGCCGGGCACGACGCCAGCGACGCGCTGAAAGAGGAGCTGCGCAATCACGTTGGCAAGGAGATCGGATCGCTTGCCAAACCCGATCAGGTTAGATTTGCCGCCGGTCTGCCCAAGACCCGCTCGGGAAAAATCATGCGCCGGCTCCTTACCGAACTGGCCACGTCTGGCGAGATCAAGGGCGACACCACCACCTTGGAGGATTTTGCTGTCATCTCAGCCTTGAAACACGACGAAGAATAAGTCAGTTGTCAGTCGGGGCAGGGGGCCAACTGCTGATCTAGCTTGGTCTCATGCTCAATAAACTTGTCACTAAGTCGCATCGATTGCTCCGGGGATTCACGCTCCTCGAGCTGCTGGCGGTTGTCGCTATAATCGGAATCCTGTGCGGAATCGGGATTGGCGTGGGGCAACGGGCAGGCGAGGCGGGTCGCCGCGCGCGCGCTAAAGCAGAACTGGCTATAATCTCTGCCGCGCTCGAGAAATTCCGCTGCATTTTTGGCGATTACCCGCAGACCGACGATGAGGCCAGGATGCTCCAGTCCTTGATCGGCAAGCGTGATCCGTTGAATGCGGTCGTCGATTCGGGCTGCCTGGTCGAGGTATCATGCCTTGCGACGTCAGGTTTGCTCGACCCTTTCACAGATCCTTCGGCTGTCTTGGTAGATCCCTGGGGTCAGCCATACGTCTATGTCTACAAAGTCCCGGCCGAAGGTTGGCTCAATTCCGGGTTTGTCCTCTACTCAATCGGTCCCGACGCGAGTGATGCTGCCGCGTTGCTGGCGGGAGGCATCGTTAATTCGGGTGCGCCGGAGAACGTCGACAACTTATGCGCAAACCTCCCCTGATTATGTCTGCGCCGTCATCTTCACCGTGGCCCGGGGCGAAACAGATTGGAGTGGGATTCACCGTTCTCGAACTCCTTTCTGTAATCACGGTTGTCGCCATCCTGGCTGCGCTGCTCTTTCCCAGCCTTCAAATGGCCCGGATTGCCGCCGCCAAAGCTCGCACGCGCGTCCAGTTCAACCAATGGGCCGCGGCGTTGGAGGGTTTTCGCAGCGAATATGGCTATTATCCGGCGTTGGATGGTTCCGGTCTTGTCAACCCGCCCGGTCAGGCGACCGATCCGTCGACCCTGCATCTTTTTCACGACATCCTCGCCGCCCGCCGCCGCGACGGTTCTCCGTTGCCTGAATATTCGGCCAGTGCAGACAGCCTGCTCCCCGAGTCTCAAAATCGGAAACGCATCAGCTTCCATTCATTTTCAGCGGCCGATTTTACCCCGTCTAATTTGCTTCGTGACGCCTTCGATAACACGGAGATTGCTGTTCTGCTGGACCGAAACCTCGATGGCGTCATCAATGCAGCCGATTATGGCGATACACTCCCGGTGGTCAATGGCTGCACGCCTACAAGTGCCGATATCCCGGTGACTGGCATCCGCGCGGGTGTGATTTTCTATGGACCCGCTCCAGGCACTTCGCCCGACAGCCCGGTCTTTATTTTTAGCTGGAAATGAGCATTGGTGCAAAAGGATTCAGTCTGATCGAGATGTTGGTGGTCGCGGGGCTGCTGGCAGGGTTGTCGTTTTTTCTGCTGAACGGACTTGGTGGGGCCGGCCAGTCCGCAGCGCTGCAGACGGCGCAGGGCACCATGACAAGTATGATTACCGCCGCCCGCACCAAGGCCATGGCCAGCGGAGAATCGTCCCGGCTCATGATCCATGTTGATCCGGGCAGTGCAAGTCAGCCTGCGCGCTACCTGCGTTATGTCGCGCTCCAGACCCAGACAGCCGGGGGCTGGCTGACCGTTGCCGACTTCTTCCTGCCAGACGGCGTTTATATAGTGCCCGGTAATTTCGCGTCCCTCCCGTCCGGACTTTTCGCGACCGAGGGATCGACCGCTTGGACAAGAACCGACGGCTCTGCCTTGCGTTCGACCGCCCTGCGCTCAAATCAGATCATCCTTGAGGCAGTCAACAGCTCAAGGGCCGAGGAATGGGCCGGCATTACGATCTCGGCCAATCCGGGCACCGCGCAATCCGGTGACATAGTCTTGGCCGCCGGCCGGCAGCGTGCGCCCAGCTCAGGTGGTGCAGGTGAATCACCAATCGAACTGATCAACCCGGATTCCGTTCGCGGCCTGACGGTGAGTTCCTACGCGGTCCCGGCACTGATCAATGCGCGGTCCGGATTCTGATGCATCCGCGCGGCCAGATCGTCACCGGGTTTTCGCTCTTGGAGGTCATCATTGCGACGGGGATCTTTGCCGCCACAGCGTCGGTGATGCTTGCCCTGATTCCGGCGCTTGGCCGGCAAGCAAGCGGAACAACTGATACTCTTGCCGCATTGCGCCTGCCAGATGCTCTCCACACCGAGCTTCAACGCCTGGCAGTGTCGGGAGGATTTGACGCCCTCGCCGGGCAAACAAGACCGATGGCTATCCCATTGCCGGCGACCCTGGCATTGGTTGGTCCGCGTGACGTCAGCCGATTGCAGACCCTCGACTATCTACCTCCATCTGCCTCGGAGCAAATCCCTGAAGCCGAACAATATTTTCTAATCGAAGTGTGGAGGTTCGATCAAGCACCGCTGGCCTTCGCCCCGGGCGGAGCAGTGCTCGCGCTTCACGCTCGAGTTTCGTGGCCCCATCATATTCCCGGCTCTTCGGCCATCGTGCCTCTTGCTGCCCGTGAGCAAGTCAACTTCAACCTTTCTCTGGTCCGATGAGGCGCCAGACGGCGATTGACGGCCGGAAAGCTCGGCGCTTCTCGTCGAGCAAGGCCGGGTTCACGTTGCTTGAGTTACTGGTGGCTGCGACGATCGCGGTAGGGCTGGCCGGTCTGATGTTGGCGGTTGTATCGAGTACACTCAATCTCTGGCAGCGTACGCAGGCCGGTTTTTCGACCGCCAGCCAGGCGAAACTTGTCTTGGATATGATCGAGCGCGACCTGCAAACGGCGGTGTTTCGCAAAGATGGCAACACTTGGTTGGCCGTCGATGTCATCAATCTGCCTTCGGCACTGGTTTCGCACGGCTGGCTGCCTTCGGCCGCGAGCAAACCGGCCACGGTGGACAGCCAGCGCCTGTTGCCCAACGTTGCGGACGGTGGCCCGCCGTTGCTTGGGAACGCACGGTTTGGATTATCGGGAGCGTGGGTGCGGTTTATCACATCGAATACAGAATCTGGTGGCAGCCTGCCAGTCGCGGTTTCATATCAGGTTATCCGTCGGCCGGTCAGTGGATCGGTCAGTGCATCCAATCCGGCTGATCGGCGTTACATCCTGTTCCGCTCTGCAATCAGTGCGGAAAATACTTTCGCCTGCGGAAATGATGTTACGGCCCCGGAATACGGGAGTTTGACCAGCACGCCGGCCGCCCCGCGTGACCAGGCGACCCTCACAAACCCCAACGGTTCTGACGCGTTGGCCACAAATATTGTGGACTTGGGCATATGGTTTTATGTTCACGATTCGGCCGGTGGCCTGCGTCGAATCTTTCCAGCCGGAGCCAGCGACGCTTCCCACTCGGCGCAAGATACCGGCCTCGTTTCAGATGACACCCGATTCCCTGAAGTGGCCGATGTGATGGTGAGACTCCTGAGCGACAACGGGGCTGCGCTACTAGCCGAAATCGAAAATGGCGCCGGTCATCTTGGCAGACCCGCCGCACATGCCACCGACGCCGACTGGTGGTGGGCGGTGGTCGAGGCCAATTCGCAGGTGTTTATCCGCCGGGTTGAGATGAAAGGAGCTTCGTTATGAAGGAACACCCGGTGATTTGCCGAGAGTCCGGGTTTGCGCTGGTGCTAACTCTGGCACTTCTCTCGTTGCTGGTACTGGCTGTTTGCGCCCTGAGCGCCCTGACTAGGATCAATACTCGAATTGCAGCGATATCATTGCAGCAAACTCAAGCGCGACAGAACGCCCTGCTGGGCCTGGATATTGCCTTCGGTCAATTGCAGAAGCACGCCGGCCCTGACGATCGGGTTACGGCAATGGCCGGAGTCACCGGCATAGCCGCGCTGGGGTCCAATACGACAAGACATTGGTGCGGAGTCTGGTCCGCGTCGGGTGGCTTTGTTGCATGGCTGGCCTCTGGGGCTGAGATAACGCCGGTGGCGGCAATCCAGAGTGGACTGGTGCGAACCGCCCTGGTTGGCGTCGGGTCCGTGGGCGCTTCCACCGCCAATTCGGAGCATGTGGAGGTTGGAAAGCTTACGATCAACGCCGTGGATCCAGTGGCCGTCCAGAGCCGCCCGGAGGGAAATTTCGCCTGGTGGGTTGGCGATGAGGGCGTCAAAATCAGCGCCTTTTCTCCGGCAGCGGATTTGGCTTCACCGGTAGTAAGTCCTGTTCTCGCCGGCAATCCGCCAACTTCTGCCACCGCGAAATTGCGCGCGGCTTTGACGATCTACTCGGCCAAATTGCCCCGGGCGATCTCCTATGAGCAGCTAAGACTCCTGCCAACTCCCGACCATGCGGCCCTGACTCCCAGTGTGCTGCAGGACAGCTTCCATCACACAACCCTTACCGCGTTTTACCTGAGGCCCCAATCGGCCGAAATGGTGCGCCGGACAGGTGCATTCAACATTAACACAAACTCGGCTGTCGCTTGGCGCGGAATTCTTGAAACTTACAACGCATTCTCCCTTGGTCCGATTCTTGCCGAAACTTCAATGGGGACGTCCATGACTACTTCGTTGCCAAGCCGGATCGCGAACGGATTGGCCGCTGCGAGCGCCATCGGGAAAGTGGTAAATGGGCCGTTTACGACCGTCGATTCCTTCGCCAGCAGTACGCTTTTGGACACTGCGCTGACTGCCAGTGGGAGCGGTGTGACTCCCGCGGAGCTGATCACCGGGCTCAGACCCATGTTGACCACAAGGTCTGATACCTTTCGTATTCGCGCCTACGGTGATGCGCTTGACGCCACCGACCGGACAACGGTGCGGGCGGCCGCATGGTGCGAAGCGATAGTCCAGCGCCTGCCTGAGTCTGCGCCCGGCGGAGCAGGACGAAAGTTCACCATCACTTATTTCCGCTGGCTCGGGCCGGCAGATATCTGAGCGGGTCACCCGGGATGACCGCAACTTCAGGTTCGGGCTTTTCTAGTCAACCGGCCATTCTTTGCGCTGGGCCCCGGGCGGACAACCCTTGCCACCTCATAGGCTCGCTCCTCGAGCAGATAGGTGCGGATCTTTCCAAGTCCCTTGCACTGAATCGTGCCCCGCTCGACGAAACTGAAGGTGCCCCGCAGCAGTTCGTAGGTGCTGGCAGAGACATTGATTCGACTGTTCAGGCCAGTGGCCTGCATGCGATGGGCTAGATTGACCGTTGCGCCCCACAGGTCGTAGGTAAATTTCTTGCGGCCAATGACCCCGGCAACCACCGGGCCGGAGTTGATACCGATGCGCAGACTGAGACGGGTGCCGCGTTCTTGGTTGAGGCTGGCCAAGGCGGCCATCATATCGAGGGCCATCTCGGCTACTGCTTCGGCGTGATTGGTCTGGGGCTCCGGCAACCCGCCAACCACCAGGTAGCTGTCACCGATTGTCTTGATCTTCTCCAATCCATATCGCCCAGCGATGTGGTCGAAGCGGGAAAAGAGGTCGTTCAGCAGGGTCACCAACTCCTGTGGATCCATGTGGTTGGCGAGCGTTATGAAGTCCACCAGGTCCGCAAAGAGCACGGTGACTCCGGCATACCGGTCCGCGATCGTTTGTTCGCCTCGCTTGAGCCTATCGCCGATGACCTTAGGCAGAATGTTCAGGAGCAACCGCTCCGACTTTTCCTGCTCGTCTTCCAACAGTTGCTTTTCTTCCTGCAACTGGATGAGCCGAATCTGCTCCAGGTCGCGCAGACGTTTGCGCTCCAGCGAGGAGGCAACCCGGGCGCCGAGCAATACCGAGTTGACTGGCTTGGGCAGGAAATCTTCCGCGCCAAGCTCGATGCATCGCACCACCGCTTCGAGCTGATCTAGACCGGAAGCGACGATGACGGGCAGGTGCCGGTGTCGGGGATCGTGTCGCAGAGCTTCGAGCACGCCGTAGCCGTCTAGGCGGGGCATATCGATATCCAGGACCAGCAGATCAAAATCCCGCTCGTGGATGAGATCGAGAGCAGTCCCGCCGTCGCCCGCTTCGGCGATCTTTGAGTAACCAAGAGACTGGAGGATCAACACAATGACCGCCCGCAGTTCGGCGGAGTCGTCCACTACAAGGATTGCAGCCTGTTTGCCTGTCGGGTCGGATTTAGCCAGGTGCAGCTGAGCCCGCTGCTCGGGCGAAAGGCCGCCCGTCTTAATCCGCCGCAAAAGCTCGAAAGGGTGGGTCGTCTCGTTTTCGATCGGTGAGGTCAAGCTGGCAATTATAGCGGATTACCCGCCGGTGCAAAGATTTCGTTTCAGGAAAATTGCCCGCGAACGCGGGTAGGGGTGCTCGGCCGGGGTCCGCTTTCCTCAAGCAATGGCTCTTCAAGCCGGCGGGACCGGTTCGCGGTGCAGCAGTTTGTGTACTGCGACGAGCAAGGCATCGGGTTTGAAAGGCTTCAGCAGGAATGCGTCACCAAAGTTTCGCGCCGACTCATCGCCCACACCGACGAGTCCGCTTATGACCAGCAGCGGGGTGGCCGGCTTGAGCCGGCGGACATGCTGTGCCAAACTTTCGCCGGCCAGATTGGGCATGTGAATATCGGTGATAACCAGCCGGATTTCATCCTGACGCAGAGTGAAAAGGGCGGCGCCTTCAAGTCCGTCGGCTGCCGGAAGGACATGATAGCCGTGACGGGCGAGCGTGGAGCAGGCGAACTCGCGGACATTAACCTCGTCGTCAACCACCAGGAGGAGTTCATCCTGTCCCGGGTGGGCGAATGGATGAGCGCTCCCCGGCTCGGCGACCTGTCCGGTTTCCGCCGCGGGCAGGTAGACCCTGAAGGTAGTGCCCGTGTCCGGCGCGCTCTGCACGCTGCAGAAACCGTCGTGACTGCTGACAATGCCGCGCACCGTGGACAGACCCAAACCGGTACCTTTGTTCGGGCTCTTGGTGGTGAAGAACGGCTCCCAGATGTGAGCGAGGATCTCTGGCCGGATGCCGCCACCGGTATCACTGACTTCGATCAGGACAAAGTTTCCGGCCCGGCCTCCGGGGATGGCGACCGCTCCGGCCGCGTCGAGCGCGCAATTCGCCAGTCCGAGCCGCAGGACGCCGCCAGCCGGCATAGCGTCGCGGGCGTTGACGCAAAGATTGAGCAGGACTTGGTGAAGCTGCGTGGGATTGGCGATCACCGGCCACGGGTCGGGCGCGATGCGCTGTTCGAGCCGAAGGTCGCGCGGGAAGGTCTCCGTGATCATCGACGCCAGTTCGCGCAGGATGTGATGCGGATGGACCAGAGCCCGACTGCCGCCGGTGCCATGGGCGAACGCAAGAATCTGCCCGACCAAAGCCGCGCCGCGCTCGGCACTTTGCTCGACTGCCGCCAGGAGTTTGCGCCGGTCGCTGTCCGCCACATTTTCGCGCAGCATCGGAGCGGCCATGAGCACCGGAGTAAGGATGTTGTTGAAATCGTGGGCGATGCCCGCAGCCAGCAGGCCGATATTCTCCATGCGCTGGGCGCGCAGGAACTGCTCCTCAAACTGTTTCTTGTCGGTGATGTCCTGCAGGGTGCCGGTCAGTCGTGTTCGCTTGCCGGCTGCGTCCCGGACGACATCGCTCCGGGCTTCCACCCACATCACGCCGCGATTAGGCCGGATCAGCCGGTACTCTCCCCGGAGTTGATGGTCAACCTGGAGGGACGGCGCATAGAGGCGTTCAAACGCTGCCCGGTCGTCCGGATGAATCAGCGCCAGGAGCTCCGCGACCGACGGCGGGCCCAGCGAAGATTCGCGCCCGACCAGCCGATAGAGCTCGGCCGACCATACGCCGGTACCGGCCCGGATATCATATTCCCAGCTTCCGAGCTTTGCGTTGGTCTGGGCCGTGGCAAGTCGAGCTTCACTTTTCTGCAATGCCGTCAGTTGCTGGTCTAGAAGCAGCATGACCAGCCCGACGGAAAACCCCAGCACTCGCACCAACCACAGAGCGGTGACCCAGTCCGGATCATAGCCATAGTAGTACTGGAAAGGATACGCGATGGCCAGAACGGCATACGGTACGCAGAAAATGGTCGCGATCAACGCCCCGGGCAGCCGGGTCGTCTGCCAGATCTTGAACAGCCACCCAAGGATGGTGAGACGGATGAGGGCCGCCGGCCCAAACAGTAAAACCTGGTTGAAGAACACGCCGAAAAAGGTGCTGCGTTCTGCGGCCACACCTAGCTCGAGCAGGACGCGTGGTGTCAGATAGCGATTGATGACGAGCAGCGGTAGACTGACCCAGACAAACCACCAGCCGAGTCGTGGCGGTAGCCGGACTCCTGCCAGATCAGCGCAGGCCACCAGCAGGCACCAATTGGCAAACACCTGCAGGACGTCGGACAGTGCGAACCAGTCGTAAGATACCACATCCGGAACATTGACGTTCTGCAGGCGGATCAGGGCGCGAACCGCCTCAATCGTCCAGCTCAACGCCAAGTAGCGCGCAAACTTCGTCGGATGCTGCCGGTCCATAAAATAGAATACGCCCGCAAACGCGGCGTGCAGGAGCACGATCAGCCGGATGTAGGCAATCTCGGTCATGGGCCCGGGTTGGAGACCGCTGGCAGGGGATTGTTCCGGCCCGTCATCGAGTCATCGCTTTCCAAAATCATTAACAGCCCCGGAAAAGGCGGCGGCGGGGCGGCCTCATATTCTCCCTTCCGTTGGGGCAGGTTTTGCACGGGGGGATGGTCTTCCGCTGAGGTCGATTGTCGGATGGCTTGAGCGGGGTGCTTGGATTTGCAGTGCGGACAATCCCACGCCAAAGGGAGGCCTGCAATTGCAAATTGGCCGCAAAGAATGCCTGGAGTTCGGTCGACCTGAATTGAGACCAGGCCAAAGCTGCCGACCCAGACGACGGCGAATACTGACAATTGGCTACCGATTTGCTGGTTCGGTCCAACCTTCGGCGACGCCCGCGCTGTCGCCGCGTTCGCCATGGCGGACAGCTTTGTGACCAGATCCGCGCCTAGCGGGTCTGCTCTACG
>JBBIHQ010000081.1:0-14144 GCA_037446975.1 Opitutia bacterium | reverse complement strand
AGTCCGCGCGCGCGCGATTTCACTCCGCCACCCCGGTCGTCCTCCTGACCGCCGAGCCTAAGTATACTATTAGTTGACATCGAACCGTCATTCCAGGCTGATGACCGCATGCCCTATTCCCGTCTCCACCCCAGCCTGGGCCTGTTCGAGGTCCTGATCGAATCCTTCTCGCCTGAAGCCCGAGCCTCCGTTCGCCGGAATCTGGGTCCGCGGCGCAAGGTGGGTGGCACGATCCGCCCCGGACGCGACACCCCGCTCTGGAACAAACTGAGCGACGAGGTACGGCGGCGGCTGCAGCGCCGCGGTGAAAAGGCCCAGCTTGCGCGGCTGCTGGGGCTGCATCGCCAGGCGGTGAACGAATACTTCGCCAGCGGCCGGCGGATGCCCGATGCTGAGCGCACGCTGCTGTTGCTGGAATGGGTGCGGGTCCGCCGCCGGGGCCGGCGGCCCGGCTGGTAGTTTGTCAACTAATAGTATACTTGAGCGTCCGGTGCCCATTGGTCGCGAGACGCGGGACCGTACGGCTTGCCCCCGGCTCAGGTCCTTGGGATCGGCTTCAGCTGGAGCAACGCATTGGCGAGGGTGATGAGCCCGCCGCCCAGCAGGAGGTGCCAGGTAAGCCGCTCGTTCGGGTAGCCGAGTCCGGCCCAGCGCGAAAAGATGGCGGGCAGACATAGCGCCATGATCGACGCGAACACGGGTTCGACGCAGTAGATCAGTCCGGCTTCGGTAGCCGTGATCTTCGGCTGCCATTGATTCATGATGGTGAAAGCGCCAAGCGTGCAGAACAACGTGAGCAGCCCGGTAAACACCAGCCAGGAGCCGGAAGTCCAGGGGACCACTACGTCGGCCGCATGCGGCGCGGTGGCCAGCGCCATCACCGTAAAAAGCCCGGCCTGCGTCGCAAACATGGCGAGCGTTACCGGCAGCGCGCGGTTGGCCGCATACGCTTTGCGCTCCAGCAAAAGGATCTGCACCATGAAGAACCCCGAGCTCAGCAGCGTCTCCCATTCACCGCGCCCGAGCCGCAGGGTGCGGAGATCAAACCGCCCCAGCACCGCCACGCCCGCCAGCACCAGCCCGCAGCAAACCAGCACGGTACCCGAAGGCCAGCGCCGTCGCCGGACCGCCAGATAGACCGGAATCATGATCGCGTAGAATTGGGTCAGAAACGCCGAGACGGAAGCCGAGGTGAATTGCAGACCGTCGTTCTGGAACAGCATGCCGGCTCCCGTGGCCGAGCCGAGCAGCGCGCCCTGCGCCATCTCCAAGCGCGTGAACGAACCGAGGCTTCCCCGGAGCACCAGCGCGAGAACGCCGGCGGCCAGCAAAAAGCGCGGGGCAACCGTGCAGGCGGTGATGAACCAGGTGCCGCTCTCCGGCAGCACCTGCAGATGCACCAGCATGATCGCCTTCAGGAGCGGAAAACTCAGCCCCCAGAAAAGATTGGCGAGCAGGAGCATCAGGACGGCCCGGGTGTGAATGGAGCGCGGGGAAACCATGGTGGAAAACCCCTGCATGTGATGCGGGACCACGCGAAGCATCCAGCGAAAAGCGAAATGATTTCGCCCGATCCCCTGGACCCGCCCCGTTTTTCATCGCAAGCGAAACGGATATTCCACGCCCACGCTCGGGACCTTGCGACGCGAACGCCCGGAGGCGGTGCCGCGCCCAGGATGAAATTCCGGAAGTCACTCCGAAATCCATCCGTCAAAACAAAACCGCCGCGGATCGCTCCGCGGCGGTTTCAAAATATTCGCCTGAGGCGAAAACGTCAGGAGACGTGCTTGCTGACCAGCTTGGTCATGTCGAACATGCTGACCTGCGCCTTGCCGCCGAACACGGCCTTGAGGGCGTCATCGGCATTGATCATGCGCTTGTTCTTCTTGTCCTGGAGACCGTTCTTCTTGATGTAGGCCCAGAGTTTCTTGGTCATTTCCGTGCGGGGCAGCGGAGTCGAACCAACGACAAGAGCGAGCTTGGCGTCGGGAGTAACCGGCTTCATGAAAGCGGCGTTGGGTTTGCGAGCTGATTTTTTAGCCATAGTGCTATTCGTCATAGAACTCGTCCGAAGCAATGCAACGATTTTCTAGAGGGAGAATCACTTTTCTCAGAGGGGAAAACGGAATTATTCTGCAAAATAGTCTTGCGACCCGGAACGCGCATGTCGGGCGCCCGTGGTTCAGGCGCCGTCGTCGACCTGCACAAACTGCCGGTAGAGGCCGGCATAATGTTCGTGACGGGTGAGCAATTCCTCATGGGTGCCCCGTTCAATGAGACGGCCCTGATCGAGCACGAGCACCAGATCGGCATGACGGATGGTGCTGAGCCGGTGGGCGACGACGAAGCTGGTGCGGCCAGTCAGCAGCTGGCGCAGCGCGTGTTGCAGCCGCGCTTCGGTCAGGGCGTCGATGGAGCTGGTCGCTTCATCGAGAATGATGAGCCGCGGATCGGCCAACAGGGCTCGCGTGAAGCAGATAAGCTGGCGCTGGCCCATGGACAATCCGGCCCCTTTCTCCCCCACTTCTGTCAGCAGGCCGGCCGGGAGGGCCTCAAAAACGTCCAGGCAGTCCAGCGCGGCGGCGGCGGCCCGGACCTCCGCGTCGGTGGCCTCCGGCCGGCTCAGCCGGATGTTGGCCAGGACCGTGCCGCTGAACAGGACGTTCTGCTGTTGGACCATGCCCATTTGCCGGTGCAGCGAATGACTGGTGAGCGTGCGGATTTCGTGGCCGTCGATCAGCACTTCGCCCCGGGTGGGCAGGTAGAATTTGGCGACCAGGTTGATGATGGAGCTCTTGCCACTGCCGGTGTGGCCGACGAGCGCAACCGTCTGGCCGGGCTCCGCCGCAAAGCTGAGGTCGTGCAGGACCGGGCGCGCCGGGTCGTAGCCGAACGACAGATGGCGAAACTCGACGCGGGCGCCGACGGGCGCCCGGGCGGCATCGCCCCCGCCCGTGATGCGCGGATCGGGCAGCTCCACTGCTGACGGAACGTCCGTCCAATCGGGCGAAACGTCGATGAGCCGGAATACCCGTTCGGCGCCGGCCATGGCGATGAGCGCCTGGTTGTACTGGTTGCCGATTATGGCGATGGGCGCAAAAAACTGGTTCGCGAGCAGGAAGAAGGTGATGAGGCTGCCCATTGGCATATCACCGTGAAACACCCGCCAGCCTCCCACCAGAAGCAGCAAAGCGACGAAAAACTGGCTGTTCAGTTCGAGCAGCGGAGTAAGAATTGCCGACGTGCGCGCCAAGGCGATGTTGTATCGCGCATGGTCGGCCAGCAGTTGACGGAAAAAGCCGGCGTTGGTCTCCTGGCGCACGAATCCCTGGGTCACACGGATCCCGCTGACTGATTCCGCCAGGGTCGCCGTCACCCGACTGAAGCTCTCCTGGGAAGCGCGCGAATACCGGCTGAGCTTCACCCGGAAATGCCGGTTGAGCAGCCACAGGATCGGCGCCAGCGCGAGCACAACGAGAAACAGCACCCAGTCGTTCCATGCCATCACCGCCGCGGAAAAAATCATCGAGCCGAACTGGATGACACTCACGAACAGCACGTCCTGGATGCCCACCCGGACCGCCTCCACGTCGCTGGTCACCCGGCCGATGATCCGGCCCAGCTTGATGCGATTGAAAAAACTCATCGGCTGCCGGTGGATTTTCGCGAAGATCTCGGCCCGCAGTCCGTTGACCACCGTCTCGCCGATCTCCAGCGCGTAACGCTGGCGGAAATGGAACAGCCCGTCCGTCGAGACCGCCAGCAACCCATAGGCCGCGACGCCGAGCGCCAGGCCCGCATAATCACGGCTGGTAATCGGCCCGTTGATGAGCAGCGAGGTCAGCCAGGCAAAGGCGGGCAGCTGGGCCGACCGGATGACCGTCATCACCGCCAGCGCGGTGACCTTGCCTTTGATCGGCACCGTGTAGGTGAAGAGCCGGCGGATGAGACCCCATTCCAACGGCTTGAATTGCTCCTCATCCTCATCGTCGCCCGGCCGCGGGACGAGGATCAAGGACCCGGTCTTGGGGGGGCGCGGTTTCATGCTGGCGCTCCTCCGCCCGCCAGGCCGAGCAATTTCAGATCGCGGGAATCCACGAGCTGGAGATTGGCCACGCGGAGGTACGGGCCCGGCAGCTTCATCAACTCCTCGTGGGTTCCCCGCTGCACGATGCGCCCGCCTTCCATCACGATGATGAAATCCGCCCGGCGCAGCGTGCTGAGCCGGTGGGCGACAATGAAAGTCGTCCGCCCTGCGATGGCGCGGTCGAGCGCTTCAAAGATCTCATGCTCGGTTTCGCTGTCGATCGCCGCGGTCGGATCGTCCAGCAGCAGGATGGCCGGCTCCAGCAGCACCGCCCGGGCGATGGCCAGCCGCTGGCGCTGACCACCCGACAGGCTGTTCCCGCTTTCGCCGAGCACCGTATCGTAGCCTTGCGGCAGGGCGGCGATGAAGTCGTGGGCCGCCGCAATCCGGGCGGCCTTCTCGATCTGTTCGCGGGTCGCATCCGGGTGGCCGAAGGCGATGTTGGCCGCCACCGTGTTGGAAAAAAGAAAGCTCTCCTGGAAAACCAGGCCGATGTTGCGCCGGACGTCCTCGAGGTTGAGGTGCCGCACATCGGTGCCGTCGATCAGCACGCGGCCCGCCGTCGGGTCGAAAAACCGCGGGATGAGGCTCATGAGGACGCTTTTCCCCGCCCCGGTCGCCCCGAGGATGGCGACGCACTGGCCGGGTTTCACCGCGAGGTCGATGTCGCGGACCACCGCCTCCGCGCCGTCGTAGGCGAAGGACACCTGCTCAAATTCCACGGTTCCGTCGAGCCTGGGCCGACGCAGCGCATCCGGCGCGCTTTTAACCTCGACGGACGCATCGAGGATCTCGAACACCCGGCGCGCGCCGATGAGCGATTGCTGCACGCTGTTGACGATGGTCGCGACGTTGTTGACCTGCCCTGAAAATTGCTCGAGCAGGCCGGCAAAGACCACCAGGCCGGTGCCCAAGGGAAGCTGGTCGTGGGCCACGAGCCAGCCGCCGTAGCCGAGCAGCACCATCATGTTGATACGCGTCAGAAATCCGACCGCGGGCGAGAAGAGACTCACGCGCCAGAAGATGCCGCGCTGCTGCTCGAAGCACGCCGTGTTGGCCGCGTCGAATCTCGCCTGGGCCTCCGCCTCGCGGCCAAATCCCTTGGTCACCGCAATGCCCTGGATGCCCTCCGTGAGGATCTGCACCATTTGTTCCACCAGCGTGCGGTTGCGGGCGTACTCCGGCTGGATCTTGCGGGAAAACCACGCCGCCATGAGCCACAGCACCGGGGTCGTGGCCAGGCAGGCCACGGTCAGCGACGGACTGAGTTGCACCATGTAGATGACATAGGCCGTCAGCGAGATGATCATGATCACGCTCTGGATGAGCACCTGGTCGACGAACATCCGCACCGACTGCACGTCGCCGGTCACCCGCGTGATGATCGAGCCGGTGGTGTTGGCGTCGAAGAACCGGAAGCTTAGCTGCTGGAGTTTGTCGTAAACCTCCCCGCGCAAATCGACCACCAGTTTCTGCTGCACCAACCGGTTGACGGAAACGGCATAGACGTAGTTGAGCACGGCGCGCAGCAACGCGAAGAGCAGGATCAGTCCGGCCAGCAATCCCAGCACGTGGAGGGGCGGCCAGCCATCCGGCAGGGCGAGGTGCAACCGGTTTGCGGCCGGCGGGGACCCCTCGAGCTTGTGGCGGATGTAGTCGATGCCCAGGCCCGTGAAACTGAGGCCGCCGATGCCCAGCGTGAGCAGCACCAGCTGGATGCCCAACACCTGCAGGCAGTGCAGCCGGTAGCGCCACGCGAGCCCGAAAAGCCGGCGGATAAGAACCCCGTTGCCGGGTTCATTGGGCTGGGTGGCGGCAGGGGCGGACATCAGGTGGGAAGCTACGGACTCGCGTGTCCGGTGCACGAAATATTTCGCCGGGCGCCCCGCGAACACGTGCCAGCGCGACCGTCACCGGCCCCGGCGCGACCGATAAATCGCTTGCCTAAAACAGGGTCCGCGCCAGCCTGCGGGCCGTTGGGTTGGTTGTTTGTTAGATTCTATCGCCACGGAGAATTGTCAGGTGAGCGTCAGTGTTCAGTGATGATTTGAAATCCGAGATTCGGGGACGGGCGGTAAGGCGACAGCATCAGCTCTCATCATCACATGGACAACAGCAAGCTCTACGTCGGGAACCTTCCCTTCGCTAGCACCGCTCAGGACCTCGAGGCCCTGTTCGGTCAGGTTGGCACCGTCAGCGTCGTCGAGATCATCTTCGACAAGTTCACCGGCCGTTCGCGCGGATTCGCCTTCGTCACCATGGGCAGCGGCGACGAAGCCCAGAAGGCCGTGGAAAAATTCCACGGCTACGAGATGGAGGGCCGCGCCCTCGCGGTCAACATCGCCCGTCCGCGCGAAGAGCGTGCGCCCCGTTCATTCGGTGACGGCGGGGGCGGCGGGCGGGGTGGCTATGGTGGTGGCCGCGGCGGTCGCGGCGGCGGCGGCGGTTATCGTGGCGGTCGCGGAGGCGGTGGCGGTGGCTACCGCGGAGGTGGCGATCGCGGCGGCGGCGGCTACGGTCGCGAATAATCGCTCTCATTCAGGACTTCCTTCACGGCCGGACTTTTGTCCGGCCTTTTTCTTAAGCGGGTCCAGAGCCTGATGGCCGGCGCGGCAGCGAAATTGCCGATCAAATCCGTGACGCCCACCACAGCGGCCACGTCCGCGGGCGACCACGGCGCCAGGCAGATCTTCGCTGCGGCATGATCCAATCTCGCGATCAGGAACGAAATCTCGGTCTTAAAATTGTTGACCGGCGCCGGCATCCTAAGACACCTATGCCCGGCTGGTGTGCCGGCGACCGCGGAATCGCCTTTACGCTTGGACGCCGTGGGGCGGGCTGCCAAGTTGCGGGCATGAAAGCCAGCTTTTGGGGGGAACCCGCCGTCATCCTTTTAACCGGGATCTTGCTTGCCGCCAGCTGTGCCCGGCATGAATCGACCGCCTACCAAGGTTACCTCGAAGGTGACTTTGTCTATGTCGCGGCCCCGCTCGCCGGCCGGCTGGAAAAACTATCCGTCCAGAAAGGCACCCGCGTCGAGGCCGGCGCGCCGCTCTTTGTTCTTGAGCAAAGCGCCGAGGTTTCCGCCCTGCGCGAAGCAGCCGAGCGGCTGCGCCAGTCCCAGGCGAGGCTGGCGGATCTCGGCAAGGGGCAGCGGCCCACCGAACTGGCCGCCGTGGAAGCGCGGCTCGCCCAAGCCCGGACGGCGGCTGATCTTTCGGCCCGCGAGCTCGAGCGGGCGTCCAGACTACACGAAACGGCCGTCCTGTCAGACGACGCCTTTGATCGCGCCCGCCTCAACCATGAGGCCGACACCAAGCTGGTCGCCGAAACGGAGGCGCAACTTGCCACCGCCCGATTAGGGGGACGCATTGATGTCATCGCCGCCGCCCAAGCCGATGTGGCCGCGGCCCAGGCAGCGCTTGACCGCGCCGGCTGGAGTGTGGCGCAGAAAACGCAGGCTGCCCCGAATGCCGCGCTCGTCTACGACACGCTTTTCCGCGAAGGCGAATTTGTGCCGGCCGGCACGCCCGTTGTTTCACTTCTCCCGCCCAAGAACATCAAGGTGCGTTTCTTTGTCCCCGAGGCTGAATTTGCGTCACTCAAAGCCGGCGACCGGGTGCGCGTCGCCATCACCGGCCGCCCGGAATTCGAGGCGCGGATCAGCTACCTCTCGCCCCAGCCCGAGTACACGCCTCCGGTCCTTTATAACCGCGCCAACCGTGCCAAGCTCGTATTCATGGTGGAAGCGCTGCCGGTTGACGCCGCCGCTGCCCGCGATCTTCATCCCGGCCAGCCGGTCGACGTGAACCGTTGATGGAAGCTTCCCCGTCAGACCTCGTCATTGACGTCGCAGGCGTCACCAAACGCTTTGGCGACAAGACCGTCGTCAACGCCATCGACCTGCAGGTGCGGCGTGGAGAAATCTACGGCTTTCTCGGACCCAACGGGTCCGGCAAAACCACTTTCATCCGGATGCTTTGCGGGCTGCTCACGCCCGACGGCGGCCGCGGCACCTGTCTGGGCTATGACGTGCTCACCCAGCAGACCGCCATCAAGAGTCACGTCGGCTACATGACGCAACGCTTCAGTTATTACGAGGATCTGAGCATCCGAGAGAATCTCGATTTCATCGCCCGGGTTTACGCCGTGCCCGACCGTCCCGCGGCCGTGCAACGCAGCCTGGAGCGGCTGGGGCTGCAAAACCGGAGCCGTCAGCTCGCCGGCCAGCTCTCCGGTGGTTGGAAGCAACGCCTGGCGCTCGCCGCCTGCCTGATTCATTCACCGCAACTGCTGCTGCTCGATGAACCTACCGCTGGCGTCGACCCCAAGGCACGACGGGATTTTTGGGACGAGATTCACCAGCTGGCCGCCGACGGATTGACCGTACTCATCACCACCCACTACATGGACGAGGCTGAACGCTGCCACCGGCTGGCCTATCTTGCTTACGGCAATCTCCTGACCCGGGGTACGGTCGCCGAGGTCGTGGCCGCCGCGAAGCTGACCACCTGGGCGGTGACCGGACCCGAATTGCGCAACCTCGCCGAGAGCCTGCGCGGGAGCGATGCCGTCGAGCAAGTCGTGCCTTTCGGCAACACCCTGCACGTCAGCGGCCGCGACCGGGCCCGGCTGGATGCCGTCATTGCGGCGTTGCACGACGACCGCCACACGTGGACGAAAATTTCCTCCGGTCTGGAGGATGTGTTCATCAGCCTGATGGAGACGGCAGAGGACAATTTCAAATGAGGGCCGCAGCGTGAGACGATTCACCTTTCACCGCCTCTGGGCCGTCGTGCTCAAGGAGTTCATCCAGATGCGGCGCGACCGGGTGACGTTCGGCATGATGATCGGCATCCCGCTGCTGCAGCTCACGCTGTTTGGATTTGCGATCAATACCGACCCGAAGCATCTGCCCACCGCGATCCGCGCCGCGGACCAGGGACCGTTTGCCCGCACGCTCGTCGCCGCGCTGAAGCACAGCGACTACTTCAACCTTGTTCAGGAAGCCGCCACCGAAGCCGAGGCGGAACAGTTGCTCCAGCTTGGCGAAGTGCAATTTGTCATCAACATCCCCGAGGATTTTTCGCGCAAGCTTCTGCGCGGTGAACAACCGGCGGTGCTGATCGAGGCGGATGCAACTGATCCCGCTGCAGTCGGTCCGGCGGTCGCCGCCACCCGTGCGCTGGCCGACACGGTGTTCAACCGCGACCTGCCGGGTCCGCTGGCACGGTTGCACGCCCAAGGTGGACCGGTCGATTTCCGCATTCACGCCCATTACAACCCGGAGAACATCACCCAGTACAATGTCGTGCCCGGCCTGCTCGGGGTGGTGCTGACCATGACGCTGGTGATCATCACCGCGCTCGCCATCACTCGCGAACGCGAACGCGGCACGATGGAGAACCTCCTAGCCACGCCGGTGCGGCCGTTCGAGGTGATGGTGGGCAAGATCATCCCGTACATCACGGTCGGCTATATTCAGGTCACGTTGATCCTGATCGCGGCCAAGTGCATCTTTGGTGTGCCGATGATCGGCAGTCTAACCCTGCTTTACACAGTGTCACTGGTGTTCATTGCGGCCAATCTCGCCATGGGCATCACCTTTTCCACGCTGGCGCAAAACCAGCTTCAGGCCGTGCAGATGGCGTTCTTCTTCTTTCTACCGTCGCTGCTGCTGTCGGGTTTCATGTTTCCCTTCCGCGGCATGCCGGAGTGGGCGCAATGGATCGGCACCTGCCTGCCGCTCACGCACTTCGTCCGCATTGTGCGGGGAATTTTGCTGAAAGGTAACGGCCTCTTCGACCTCGCCCACGAGTTGTGGCCGCTGCTGGCCTTCTTGGTTGTCGCCATGACCATCGGCGTCAAGCGCTACCGCCAGACGCTGGACTGAGTTTGCCTGGCGAACTGGTCGGCGCCGGTGCGTGAATCCCAGCCCCATCCCTATTTCTGTCCCGGCGGCAGCGAGGCCACGTGCACCGTCTGCGTCGGGAACGCGAACGAGAGGCCCCGGGCCTCGACCGCCCGCATGAAGGCAAGGCTCAATCGCTGTCGCAACGCCATGTGCTTGTGAAAGTCGGGGTCGATGACATTGAAAACCAGCCAGATGTCGAGGGACGAGGCACTGTAGTCGCGGAAGTAACAGATGACCGACGCCGGGTCGACCTCGGCCTCGGCGAGGATGAGCCGGCGGAACTCCGCAACGATTTCCTCCATCTGTTCGGCGGTGGTGTCGTAGGTCAGGCCGATGACCTGCTCCACGCGCCGGCCGGTGAAGCGCGAAAAATTGATGATGGATTCCGCCGCGACCATCTTGTTTGGCATCACGATGAGCGATTTGTCGATCAGCCGGAGCTTGGTGGAGCGGAGACCGATGTCTTCCACCGTGCCGACATTGTCGCCGATCTTGATGACCTCGCCCAGTTTGAACGGCTGGTCAATGGCCACCACGATGGACCCGAACAGGTTGGCGATGGTGTCCTGCGCCGCCAAGGCGAAGGCCAGGCCGCCGATGCCCAGTCCCTGCAGGATGGTGGAGACGTTGTAGCCCAGGCTTTGGACGGTCAGCAGCACACCGAACACCACAAACAGCGCCACCAGGGTCTTCTTGATCCAGGGCATGAACGCCGCCACCCCCATCTGTTTGGCGCGCGCCACCTCGTGCGCGTGGTCGAGCAGGGCGTCAAGCGTGCGCAACAGCGCCCAGAAAAGGTTCAGCGAGAATGCCACCGTGGCGCCGTAACTGATCGCCCGGTCGTTCACCTCGGAGAATTTCAGCACTTTCAACGCGCAGAAAATCCCCAGCAACATGACGAAGGTGGCCGCCGGCGACTCGAGCGCCGGGAACAGCTTGTCATCCAGCGTGGTCTTGGTTTTCGCCGCCAGTTTTTTGAGCTGGCTGAAAACGATGTTCGTCAACACCCGCCGCAGCAGCAGTGCGCCAACGAGAAACATGGCGGCAATGCCATAGTGGGCGACTGTGTTCTCGCTGGTCCGGACATCAAACCGTTCCAGGACGGAGTCCACCAGGTGCTCCAAAAAGTCCGGGGCCGGCGGCAGCTTGTCGGTGGCCATGACTGCGGCCGCCGCCGTGGTCGTGTCATGGGCGGATGTCGCGGCGGCCTTGTCCTCGGCGGACGCGACGAGCGCCAGCACGAGGAACAAACCGGAGGAAAGGAGAGCGCGGAATTTCATGACGTGAAACTGCCCTTGGAAAGCCTTCCCGGCGCGCTTGTCAATGGTTTGCCCCACCCTTCAAACCGATCTCTTTTTGCGCCGGCCGCGCCGCCACACCAGCGCCACAAGGACCACCCCGATCGCCAGCACTCCTTGCACCACGTTCACCAGCCACGGCGGCGGCAGAAAATTCTCCACGACCAGCCGGTCGGTCATGATCATGTCGCCGCCCACCTTGCCCAGAAGCGCCGCGCCCAGGTAAATGATAACCGGGTAGCGGTCCATCAGCCTAGCCAGCAGATTGCTTGTGAACACCACTAGGGGGATACTCAAGCCCAACCCGAAAAGCAGCAGGGCCAGACTGCCCTTCGACGCGCCCGCCACCGCCAGGACATTGTCGATGGACATGGTAATGTCGGCCACGAGGATCAGCCATACCGCCTGCCAGAGGCCGCCCGCCTCCTTGCCGTGCGGCCGGTCGCCGGTGTTGTCGAGCAGGAGCTTCACCGCAATCCAGAGGATCAACAGTCCGCCGATAAGCTTGAGGTAGTTGAGGACGAGGAGCTGCGCGGCCACAAACGTCAGTCCGACCCGCAACGCCACCGCCAGGCCCGAGCCGAGCGCAATGCCCATCAACCGCTGCCTGGCGGGCAACGTCCGTACCGCCAGCGCGATTACAACCGCGTTGTCGCCCGCCAGCACGATGTCGATCAACACGATGCTAAGGATGGCCAGACACCACCCCCATGGCGTGTGGAGATCGGCCGTCGAGGTTATGGCGAAGAATACGGACATTTCCCGTTGCCAAGTCTTTCGGTCAGCCCGCCCGGGTCAATGGCAACCGGCGGCCGTCGCCCGATGCCGCGCTTCACTTGCGCCCGACGACCTCGGCCACATCCGCCAGATCCTGCAGCACGGGCAGGGCCGACTCCAATCGTGCCATCTGCTCCTGGTTCGAAAATCCGCCCGATTCGACATAGGCGACCTCGCCGTCCGCCAGCCGAAAGCTGCCCCAGCGGCTCGTGTCGTGGACGGCCATGAGTCTGGCGCGGATTTCCGGCACGAGAGCCGCGGTGAGTGATTCCGGCTGATTGGTTTCAACAAACCACGCGTCGTCAAAAACCCGGTCGCCCACGGTGATCTCTTTCGCGCCAGAAAGCTCCGCCAATCGGCTGACGATGCCCTGGCGGGAGAATCCGAACGTGAAACCTCCATCCTGCCGGGTCCGAAGTCCCACGGCCACCCAGGAATTCCGCGCCTTGCCCCGGCCGGTCGTGTATTGCCGGAAGCGCACCGCCCGGCCGCCGATGGACCCGTGCAATTCCGCGCCGGTGAGCTGGCCCCACGATCGTTGCTCCACGAGGTTCAGGCCCAAGCGTTGCGCGACCACCGCCAAGAGCGCCACCGTCCGCTTGCCGTTCCAAACCATGAGGCCGAACGCCAGGATGAACATCGCCAGCACCGCCAGGACGAAAAGAAGAACCGGGGCCATGGCGCATACCTAGCGCACGAAGGCGCCTGGCACGACCCGAAAATAAACTCGCCGGGGCCGCTAAGCGGCTCCCGGCGGTTTAGCCCGGCGTGGCGGGCCTGTTGCCCGGCGACCTACCCCTAAGCCTCCGGGCAACGGACGAACTAAGAGCTTATTCCATGCCTACACTGGCTCTGACGCCCAATTGTCACAGAGGGGAAAGGCCGGGCCTTTCAACCGCTGCCGGGCGCAAAAAAGGCCGGGAGCCATGGCGCCCGGCCTTCGCCAATCTGGTGACTTGACCGCGAGGTCAGCTGACGGCGATCTTGCGCGGTTTTGCCGCCTCGGCTTTCGGCAGGGTGAGACGAAGCACGCCGTCCTTCAGCTCCGCGCTGATCTTGCCGGCGTCAACCTCCCCTTCGTGGCTCAGCGTCAGTTCGAAATTCGCCCGGGGCGTTTCGCGGTAGAGCGCGGTCCACTCCGCCGGCGGGGTCCAAGTACGGCGACCGCCGATGGTCAGCTCGTTTTCCTGCGCTGTGATTTCAAGCCCGTCCTTCGCCACGCCGGGGAGCTGGACGGTGACTTCGTAGCCGTGCGCATCTTCGCGCACCGAGTAAACCGGCTTGACCCGGGCTTCGGTTGATTGGGCGGACGGGCCCGGGTTGATCCGGGTCGCCTGCCCCAGGTTCGGAATGAGGGATCGTAAGAGTGTCATGGTAGTGTCCTCCGGTTATTTGATTTCGATGGTGACTTTCTTGGGCTTGGCTTCCTCGCATTTTGGTAGGGTGACCGTGAGGACACCGTGCTCATATGCGGCGCTGACCTTGTCCACCTGCACCGTTTCCGGAATCGCGATGGAACGGTTGAGCGAGAAGGACTCGGTTACCTTGCCATCGTCATCCGTCACCTTGCGGGTGCCGTCGATGCTGAGGTAGCCGTTGACCATCTCGACGCTGATGTCCTCCCGGGCAAGCCCCGGCAGGTCGGCGCGAACGTAGGTGTTTTCCTTGTCCTCGTAGAGGTCCACGGGGAAGCGGTGTTCGAAAGCCGGGTTGGCAAAATCGCCCAAGGCACTCTCGAACAGGCGGTCAATCTCCGACTCGAGCCCATTCCAAGGGCTGCGGCCGAAGGCAGGCACGAGCGATGTCGTGCGCGGATAGCTGTAACGGATCAGGTTCATATATTTTGTCTCCGGGTTGAGGTTGGGTTGACAGGCCATTCTCATGCTTGCCGCGTGCCGGGGAGGCTCATCGCACAAGTAGTTCAAAAATCGGGATTTGAATCTGGCGGGCTGCACCACACCCGGGAAGTCCTTGCCCCGGGTGTGCCGTCACACTTGGGAAAATTCGGCACGTCTGCCTACAGTTGGTGGGTCAGCAACGGCACCTCGCGCCGGAATTTGCCGAGGAG
>JBBIHQ010000080.1:0-14287 GCA_037446975.1 Opitutia bacterium | reverse complement strand
CCGGTGGGTGCCGACGGAGTCCAATTTCGGGCATCCGTGATGTTGCCGTCGGTCGGACTAAGGCCGAGCCAGGTAAACTGGGCCTGCACGCTTAACGCGCTCGCTAGCAGAAGCAGCGTCCCGAACCAAACGGAAGCTGATAAGCGGCGATTCATGCTCTGATTAGAATCTTTGATGAGGAAAACGCCGGCTCAAGGCAATTTACTGGCAAAAAACGTCTATTATCCTACGCCGAATTGCGCCCGGCTGCATCGCTGTCCAATGGCCTACAATCAAAGCTCCAGCGAAACGATTGTAAGCAGCTTGCCAGCCACCAGCAAGATACGCTAGCTGGATGAACGATGGCACTATTCGGTCCTCTCTCCACGGTACGGCGGCAATTGGATGGTCAGGCCCGGTTCGACGCAGCGTTTGCCTGCGTCGCGGGTTTGCTGGATTCCAATTCGGCAGCCCATCGGCGGCTCAAACAGGCGCCGGTCGGCTACAACGAACGGATCGATTTGGCGGACGGGTCCTTTGTCATCGAGCAGGTCTACCAAGCCAAGCTACGTCCTGAAGTCTTCTTCGAGTCGCACCGCAAATATATCGACGTCCAGGTGATTGTCGAAGGGGCCGAACGCATGGAAGTCGAGGACATCGGTCGTCTCACCGTCAGCCAGCCCTATTTGGAGGAGCGCGATCTCATCAAATATGCCGACACCGGGGCGGCATCGCTTCTGACCATGCCTGCGGGCAATGTGGCGATCTTCTTTCCGGTCGATGGTCACATGTCGACGCTCCAGCCGGCGGTCGGCCCGGTGCTCGTACGCAAAGCAGTCGTGAAAGTGCCGGTTGATTGGCAGGATAAGTGAAGGCGGAGAGCGACAGGAACGCGCGAGTGAAACGAACTGTGCTTGCCTCATTTCCACTCTCACTCTCCCGTCCACTGTTTTGAATTACCGTCACCATTACCACGCGGGCAACTACGCGGATGTCTTCAAACATGTGTTGCTCGGGCAACTCATCCGGGCGATGCAGCGCAAGGAGAAAGGTTTCCTTTATCTCGATACGCACGCTGGGCGCGGCGGCTACGACCTTTCCCTGCCGTCGATCCTGCCGGAAGGTCGCTCGCGCGAGCCCGAATACCCGGCGGGCATCGGCCGGCTCTGGGGCACACCGGACTTACCCCCGCCGTTGAACGACTTCCTAGCGCTCGTGCGCCGTTACAACGAACTCAGGGGGGCCACGGGTCCGGAACTGAAATTCTATCCCGGATCACCCTGGATCGCAAAGATGCTCCTGCGGCCGCAGGATCGCCTCGCCCTTTGCGAGCTGCGGCCAGACGATGCCGAGGCGCTGGATTTCGAATTTGCCCGTGAGTCGCGCGTCAAGGTGCAGGCGATGGACGGCTACACCGGGCTGAAGGCCCTGCTGCCACCGCCGGAGAAACGAGCCTTGGTGCTGATCGATCCGTCCTTCGAGAACAAAGGCGAGTTTGCCGACATCCTGCGTGGCTTGGGCGAGGCGTTGCGGAGGCTGCCCGGGGCGGTCCTTGCCGTGTGGTATCCGATCACCGAGCGCGCCCGGGTGGACGAGTTTCACCAGAACCTGATCGAGCTCTCTCCACCGCCGACATTCTATGCGGAGCTCAATATCACCGGCGACGGTTCGCAGGTCCGCATGAAAGGCTGCGGTTTGCTCGTGATAAATCCGCCGTGGAAGATTGACGCGGAATTCCAAGGCGTGCTTCCGGTCCTGGTTGAGCGGCTCAGAGCCGGCCCGGGTGCCCGGGCGCAGAGCGGCTGGCTCGTACCGGAGGAATAGACCGGCGCGGCTGGTTTCCGGTCAGCGCTGCGTGACGCGCGTGGCCGTGAAGGGCAGGGGGTCGAGGGCGATCCGCGGATTGGGCAGCACCGGCGCCTTGAAGACGGGCTGGTTCCACAGGATGTCGCGTACAATTGCCTGCCGCACGGGCGCAAACGCGGCCGCCGGGGTGGCCGTAGGGCGTTTGAGACAGTTGTGCGGGAAATAAGTCATGGTGTTATTGGCTGCGGCTTGGTCGGAGCCGGCATTCTTAGAACACCGGCGAGACCGGATTGTTCCAAAAATTATCGAGAAAACTTGCGCGTGCGGCTGTTCGGGCCGCACGCGCAAGTCTCTTCCTCGGGCTATGCCACCTGGCGTTGCCGGACCGGCAGGCTGGCGGTGGCCAGCTGCTTTTTCGGCAACACGATGGTGAGCACGCCCCGGGTGACGGATGCCTGCAGGGCGTCGTAATCGAAGCCCAACCCAAGCCGTAACTTGAGCTGGTAGTCACGTTGCGCCCTTTCGAGATGCAACGCCTGCCAGTTGGCACGGACATGGTGGGTTTTGCGGGCGGTCACAAGCAGGTCGGGTCCTTGGGTTGTGATCTCCAAACCGCCGGCGTCGACGCCCGGAACGTAGACGACGAGCTTCAACGCCTGGGCCTGGTCCATGCAGTCATAGAGCGGCGAGCGAAAAGCCTGCGATGGCTCGGCGCTCGGGAAACGGCTGTGATTGAGGCGATGGATGATGGTATGCATGATGGTTCCTTTCTCGTCGGTTTGGCACCGCCGGGACTCCTGGGAGCTAAAGGTTAACCGATTTACGGTTTCGTCAGCTCAGGCAGCCCGTGCCGGTGGTTTTAATAGACCAAACGGCATTAAGGCGACGCTGCTGCTGGGTGCAGCACATCAGTCGGGCGGCCTTCGTAAGCGAAGTGCCACCCGCGCGGTGCTGGACTGGAAGCGTCGGTGCCATGAATTGATCTACCACCTGCAAAATGCACACCTTGTGCCATCCGCCAAGAAATTTTTTGAGCTATGACGAAACACCGACCCCCGCGAAATCCGTGAAACTGTACGGCCGGTGCGGACGGGGGTGGTGCTTGCGCAACCAGTTGACTGCCGCCAGACTCCATCGCGATGAATCCAATGCATGACGCAAAGACAACGGTGGCGGAACTGCGCCGACGGGTGCTGGCCTTTGTCCACGAGCGGGACTGGGAGCAGTTTCATTCGCCCAAGAACCTCAGCATGGCGCTGGCCGCCGAGTCCGGCGAGTTGATGGAGCATTTTCTCTGGTCCGATTCGAAGGCTTCGCTTGAGGTCGCCAGCGATCCGAGAAAACGCCCGGCGATCGAGGCGGAGATCGCTGACGTGGTCATCTACGCCTTGGAGTTCGCCAACATCTGCGGCATCGATCTGGCGGCTGCGATCGAGACCAAGATGGCGGCCAACGCCCGGAAATATCCGGTGGAGAAGGCGCGCGGCCGGGCCGAGAAATATACGGAACTCTAGAAACAAAGCGGCGGAACCGGAACGCCCGCTCCGTCCGGCAACCACCGGGTCATCACGGCTTGCCGCCGTAGGTCACATAATCGTCGAGTTCCAGCCAGTCGAACCACGTCTCAATGTCGCGACGGTGGGCGGCGTTCCGACGGTGCACGTCGTTGAAGAAAGCGCGTCCGTCGGGATTGTCGGGCGTCTGCTGTTCATACCAGGCCGACCAGGCCTTGATCTCGCTGGGACCGCGCTTCGGCCGGAGGTTCGCCATCACGTAGGCCAGCAGTTCGCTGTCGTTTCTGCCCGCCTTCACCTGCTTCATGAACGGGCCGGGCTTGATGCCGGTGAAAGTCCAGAAGCGCTGGTCCATCGGACAATTGTAATGGAAGTCGCCATTGGTTCCGGCGGCGACAGCGCGTGCCTTGTCAATCAGGCGCGGCAGGTGGACGAACCCGCCCAGGCGCGTGCGAGGGCTGCGGGGCGGATGCCGGGTGAGATCCGGGGCAGCATAGTTGACGCCATCCCGCTTGGCCGCGGCCGGCTCGGTGTAGGATTTTTTCAGGGATTTGGCCATAAAGGTCAGGGTTGAGGAATGCGGGGGCCGCTGTGGCAGGCACAACCTGGGCGGCAAGACGCGGCGGGCGCCGGAACGGCTAATTTTTTCTCGCCGACACTCATGAAACCAAAACCGCCGGTGACGATGCGCCGGACCGGCTCACCCGTGTCGGGATGTTTTCGTAGCGGTGCATCCTTCATGCTTTGCACCACTTCGAATTGCCGGGGGGGCTCGCCGGGTTGTTGCGGGATGGTCTCGTAGAGGTAGGTGGCCATCGGGAGGTGGAAGCTAAAGGGAAGGTCAAAACTTCAGAAAATCAAGCTTGGCACGGGCGCCGGTTCGTCGCTCTTACTCTTGCCGCCCTTTTCCCCCCGATGAGAACCCGCGCCGCGCTCGAACGCTACTACGTACTTCCCTGTTGTCTGCTGCTGCTGAATCTCTGCAACGCGATAGTCTCCTACAAGGCCGAGCTCATCCACGACGGATTTCTCCGCACACTCTTTATCATGGGCATGGTGCTGTTCGGCTCCTCGCTCGTCGCCTTTGCGATCGCCCCGGGGCTGATCTGGACCGTTCAATCGATGCGCCGCACGAGCCGGTCCACCGGCGGTGGCTTTGGCGAAGCGTTCTTTCTGATCGGACTGGGCGTGCTCATCTTCTGGCTCTACTACCGCAACTATCTTCTCGGCACGGGTTACATTTTGCCGGCTTTCTGGCGGAATCACCCGCTGTGATCCCATCCCGCGCGCAGTTGCTGCGCGGTCCGGCCCTGTTCGCGCAGCGTGCGCAGCGCGAGTGCATCGTGGCGTTTCGCCAGACGAACGCCGCGCTCGTCCTCCACGAGTGCACAGTGATAAAAAGCCGGTGCGGCCAGCCCGAGAGCCCGGTAGAGCAGCAGCTGGCGAAAGGTGGACCGCAGCAGATCCGCTCCGCGTACCACCTCGGATATGCCCAGGGCGGCATCGTCCACCACGCAGGCGAGCTGGTAAGCCGGCAGGTCGTCTTTCCGCCAGACCAGGAAATCGCCAAACTCCCGTCCCGCCACGGCGTGCTGAGGACCGAAATTAAGATCCGTAAAAACAAGTTTCTCGCCATCCGGAACGCGAAACCGCCAATTGACGGCGACCGGTTCGGTCAACGCCGGCACCGGGCGGTCGACGGCCGGCCGGAATTGCGCGGGGAAGACCGGTTCATCCATTTCGTCGGTGTCGTGGGGGGCGCTGAGGGCGGCGAGCACGTCGCGCCGCGACCGGCTGCACGGATAGATGAAACCCGTGGCATGCAGCCGGGCCAAGGCCGCCCGGTAGAGCGGAACACGCTGGCTTTGGGATATCATCGGCTCCGTCCAACGCAGACCGAGCCAGTGCATGTCCTCGCGCATGGCTTCAATGTACTCCGCCCGGCTGCGCGGGGCGTCGAGGTCGTCGTTGCGCAACAACAACAGTCCGCCGGCCCCGCGAGCCCGCTCTTGGGCGGTCCAGAACGTCCGGGCGTGCCCCAGGTGCAGCAACCCGGTGGGCGACGGGGCGAGCCGGCCGACGTAAGGAACCTTTGGAGGGATGGCCACGGAGGACACTGATTAGCACGGATGATTCAGCTTGGGAAAACAGAAACCGCCTTGGGCGGTTTTCTTTTATCCGTGCCTATCCGTGTGATCCATGGTTGTACCGAATGGATGAAATCCCTGTGCGTGTATTGCTCGTCCAGCGACCGGCTCGACCCCAAGTATTACGCGGCGGCGACCCAATTCGGCAACGTGATGGCGCGACGGCAGTGGACCTTGGTTTATGGCGGCGGAAAGACCGGGATGATGGGTGCGATTGCCCGCGGCGTGAAATCCCACGGTGGCCGGGTGGTCGGCATCATTCCTGAGTTCATGAAGGCGCGCGAGCTGGAGTTTGCGGAGGCGGATGAGCTCATTTCGGTCCTGACCATGCGGGAGCGGAAGATGCTCATGGAAACGCGGGCCGACGCTTTTCTGGCGTTGCCTGGCGGCTGGGGTACATTGGAAGAGGTGCTCGAGATCCTGACGCTCGCCCATCTGGAGGTGTTGCGCAAACCCATCATCCTGCTCAACCAGGAGGGATACTACGACGACCTGCTCCGCCTGTTTGACCGGATTGTGGCCGAGAAATTCATGCATGCCACCATTCGCGGCAAATACGCCGTGGCCCACACGATCGACGAGATCTTTCCCTTGATTGACAACTGGAGTCATCAGCCGGGCGACGCCAAGTGGTTCCAAACAAAGTAAGCCGGGCGTCGGGCCTTCGTGGAGCCATCATCGCCACCCGGTCGAACCAGAGCCGGCGGACGTCGGCGACCAGCGGCCGATCGCTGCATCCAGACGAGTTAACGATACAATCTGATCAAATCCTCGGTGTGAACCCACCCGGTCTGCCCGCCGGTGAATTCCAGCTTGGTCCAGCTGAGAAACGTTCTTTGCACCACGGCGATGGAGCCGGCGGAGAGCGGGGAGGTCTTTTGTGAAGTATCGGCCTCGGTCGGGATGCTGCGGAGGATCGACGGTTTCCATACCAGGGCGGCCTCGGGACTGGCCAGTGGTCCGTAGGTGTGCAGACTCAGGGTGGCCCCGGCGGCGAGGAGCATGGCCAGCAGGCTGGTGGTCAGCGCCACGGGTTTGCCCCAGCCGCCGATGCGCTGGTATCCCTGCAACAGCAGCACGACCAGGGCCGCGGCCAACAGGAGGGCGGCGATGACGATGGCCAGCTGCCACTCGCCAGGCGTCGCCAACCGGACAAATCTGTAACGGCCCTCGCCCCGCGAAAGCTCCACTAGCTCGGCTGGCGCCATTCCGGAACGCTGCAATCCGAGGGCGAGGTCCCATCGGGTGGTGTCGCTCCGGGAATTGAGCAGAAACGCACTGGTCCATTGCGCGGTCGCTTCGGCCCAACGGTCCTGCTGGGCCAGTGCGAGTCCGAGATTGTGGCGCGCGGCCCAGTCGGCCGGCGCCGCCGCCGTATCCTTGCGCCAATCGGCTTCGGCGGCCGCAAAATCTCCGCGCTTGTAGGCTTCGGCGGTGGGGTCGGCTCGGACCACGAGCGGCGCGAACATCACGGCCAGCGTGAATAGAAACGGCAGCAGGTTGCGGGTGCCAAAGAGCGAGAAAGGCGGCCAGCCGGGCACCCGCACGGCCTGCAACGCGGTCTCGGCCCTTGACTGCCAATCCTTGGGCAGGGTGTGGTCGCGGCTGTGGAGGGCGCGATCGGTTTCGGACCAGAGCCTGGCCCATGCGCTCGCCGCATCCCTCTCGCGTTTGGTCACGTATGCGTGGAGCAACGGCGCACCCGGAGCGGCGTGCGGAATCTCCCAGAGAACCGCGGCTTCGTGCTGCCAGGACCTGAGCAGCGACCCTCCTTCGCCCGGCTTCGCTGTGGCAAGGCGGAGGTTGGAAAGAATCGCCGCGAGGTTTGCCCGGGCGGCCCGGCGCAATCGCTGCGGGTCGTTTTGCCGGGAGCGCAGGGCGGCGAGAATCAGCCAGGCAACGAGGACCAGAACGGCCGCCGGCGCGGCCACGACGATCCAGAAAGTATCCGGGGCGAACGGCACGAAGCCGCGGGCTGGTTCACCCACGGGATCGCGGGGCAGGTTTTCCGGCGGCACCGGCGGCACCGCGGCCGGAAGAGCCGGAGCCGTCGCGGTGCTCGACGACGGCGGTGTGATCGAGAACTGTACGGGTGCACCGCTGCCGGCGACCGGTTGCGCCGCCGGCGAGCTGGCGGTCACGGTCACAGTGACCGGATCGCTGGAGACAGTCTTGTATGTGCCCGTCTTTGCGTCGAAGTAGGTGAAATGGACCGGGGCAAGCTTGTAGGTGCCGGGTTTGGTCGGCACGAGCACCACGTCCTCGCTGACGGTGCCCTCGAACAGCGAGCCGTCCTTCATCGTGCGCTTGGACTTGGGCTGGACGACCTGGAAATCGTTGGAAACCTCGCGTTGCGGCAGACCGGTGATGTCCGGCCAGTTGCCCGTGCCCCCGAGCTCGATCGTCCACGTTACCGGATCGCCGACCCCGGCGGTGGTCGGGACAACCTTGGAGGTGAAAGTGAAATCACCGACGGCACCGGAAAAATTCGCCGGGGCGGGCGGCAGCGGCTTGATCGTCAGCGTAAGCGGATTCGAATCGATCTCGCGCTGCTCCACGGTTGGTTGGGAGAAAAGACCAAATCCGGTCGTGCCCACCATAAGGTTCACCATCTGGGAGGCGGGTTTGATGGTAAAGATGCCGGGCTGCTTGGCATACGCCCGGGTTGATTGGGCGGAGACCACCCGGCGTTCGCCGCGGATCAAGGTTTCACTGGGATCGGGCTTGGTCCATTCCTCGGCCACCAGCGGGGCGGGCTGCCAGTCGATGTTGGTGGCGAGCGAATGAAAGTAACGGCGCACCACATTCAAATTGTAGGTGACGGGAAAAACCTCGCCGGCCCAGAACGATTCCTGGGGCACGGTGAGCTTCGCCGAAGCGACATCGTCGATCGCGATGCCGGTGTTGCCCACAGTCGCTTCACCCACGGTAAAGCTGGCGCCGGGGACCCGGATCGAGCCTTTGTCCGTCTTGACGTCGAAGGCCGGAATGGTGAGGGCGCTGCGCTGGGTCGGCCGCACCGGGAAGCCGAGCGTGTAGGTCCGCTTGATGTTCGTGAAATTCTCCATTTCCACATTCGTGCTGCGGCTGGGATTGTTGCCGAATTGGAGTCCGTCCACGTGGGGCAAGCCCACATTTCCGTCGGGTTCACAATTTTCGAACACCAGGGAGAGTTGCGAAACCTGATTGAACCCGAGCTGGCCGCCCGGCGGGTCCCAGTGGACGGATTGGGCGAAGGCGGCGCTGGCGCCAAAGAAGAACAGACCGGCCAGAATGCCGCGCACCGTGCCGCGTCGCGGAAAGGGGCGGCGGAGCGATCCGGCGGGTTCGCCGCCCGCACCGGGCGGGTTTGCGACGACCTCTGGGGAAGCGGAAATTTCTTTCGTCATGAAAATCACCAATCTTTATCCGGGCGCTTGTTGGGCCGTTGCTGCTGGTTCTGCATGATCTGTTGGAGCTTGGCGGGGGAATCCTGGTCGCGCACCTGTTCCAGCTTTTGCAGGGGCATGGCGAGCTCGGGATCTTGCTGCTGCTCCTCCGGCTTCTTGTCCTGCTGACCGCCGACTTTTTGCGTGCCCGGCTGGGGCGGGGGCTGGGGTTTCTTCTCCGCGTTCGGCTGTTTCATGTCCCCAAACGCATCCTGGTTCTTCCTCTGCGACTGTTCCTGTTGCTTCTGTTGATCCTGCTTCTGCTGCTCGGACTGCTGCTTTTCCTGGTCCCGCTGTTGCTGCTTCTGGTCTGGGTTCTGTTTGTTCTGCTGGTCCTGCTTCTGCTGATCCTGCTTCTGTTGGTCCTGATTTTGCTTCTGTTTCTGCTGCTGTGGCGGCGGCTCCTCTTTCTTGAGCAGATCCTGCAGTTCCCGGCGTTCTTGCGGCCAGTCAGCTGCCTTCGCGTCGATCTTCTCCCCGAGATCAACCGCCTGGAGCGCATCGCGAATCACATTTTCCGGCGGCCGTTGCTTCGCCGACTTCACCCGCTGACCGTAGGTGATGGTGGTCTGGGCCAGCTCGGAATAGTCCTTGGCGGCCAGAACGTCCTTTTCGGCCAGCCGGTCCACGGTGGTCGACAGCGGTTTGGCAAAGGTGTCGCCCAATGACTCGGCCGCCGAAAGGCGAACCGTGAGCAGCAGGCAATGGACGGCGAAGATAATCGCGAATGAGGCGGCAGCCATCGCCTGCGCTCCGCCCTCGGGATTCCGGCCGCGGGCTTTGCCCAGCGGCAGGGCTCTTTCGCGGGGCCGGACAGGAAATTCGGCCCAGAAACTGATGAACAACAGCAGCAGGCCCGGCGCAAGAAACCACTGGAAGCGCTCGATCTTGCGGGCGGTGTTCTTCTCCGAGAAGTCTCCTTTCCGGCCGGCTTCAACCGTCTTTCGCAGAAGCCCGGGCAGGTCCACCCAAGCGCTCGCGTCGGTGTAGGCGCCACCCGTCACCTGCGCCAGCTCCTGCAGGGTGGAACTGTTGAGCCGGGCCAGCACGACGGCGCCGCGGTCGTCTTTGACAAAACCGCCCCCCGTGTCGGGGATGAACGCCCCTTGCGCGGTGCCGACGCCGAGGCCGATGACCCGGATGCCCTTGGCTTTGAGCGGTTCGATGAGCGACCGCCAATCCTCGTCGGTCGCCTCGCCGTCGCTCAGGATGATCAAATAACGGTCGGCGGTCGAGGTGCCAAAGGCCTGGATGGCGGTTTCAAGCATCGCCCGGTAGTTGGTGCCGCCCTCGGGCAGATAATCGGGATTCATCGCGGGCAGAAACTCCCGGAGGATTTCGTAGTCGGCGCTCAGCGGGCTTTGCAGGAACGCCGTGCCGGCAAACAACACCAGGCCCACCCGCTCGCCCTTCAGCCCGTCCAGCAGCGACTGGATGAGCAGCTTGCTGCGGTCCAGCCGCGAGGGTTTCACGTCCTGCGCCAGCATCGACTTGGAAAGGTCGACGGCGATCAGCACTTCACGCGACTGATCGAACACCTGTTCCTCCACGACGCCCCATTGCGGCCGGGCGAGTGCGATGATGCAAAGGGCGAGGCCGAACCACAGCCAGATGCGCGGACGGGTCTCGGCGGTCGTGTGTTTGGTGCCGAGGGAGACATCGAAGGCTCCGGCCCATGCCCGGGCGATCTTCGGCCACGTCGTGGCGCCGAGCGCCCGGTGCCGGGCCAGCTCCCAGGAAAAGAGGAGAATGAGCGGCACGAGCAGCCAGAGAAGGTGCGGCGAGTGAAAGCTCATGCGGCGGACGGCGCGCGCTTGCGCCGGAATGGCAGCTGCGGCGGCAGGGCCGACAGCGCGCCCAGAAACAGGAAAATGGCCCCGGGCACGGCCAACCACGGGAACAGCTCGGTGGTCAGCAGATAGGATTTGGCCTGGAATTCTATCTTCTGCGCCTTGTCGATGGCGGCGAAGGCCTTTTCAATGGTGTCGGTCTCGGCCACCCGGAAAAACTTTCCGCCGGTGGCCTCGGCGATCTGTTGCAGCGCACCTTCATCGAGATCGGCGATGGCCCGCCGGTAACCGATCTTGTTGCCGTTGTCGTCGAACACCGGCATCGGCACCAGGCCGTCACGCCCGGCACCCATGGTATAGACCGGCACGCCGCGGGCCTTGGCCAGCTCGGTTGCCTGCTCGGGGGTGAGCAGGCCGCGGTTGTTGGCCCCGTCGGTCAGCAGGACGATAAACGCGCCCTTGCGTTTGTTGCCTTCCTCGCGGCCGGACTGCTCGAGCCGGGTCAGGGCGATGCCGAGGCCGTCGCCGATCGCCGTGCCGTCCTCAAATCCCACCATGTTGATCTTGAGCCGCTCGATCTGGCGGGCGAGCCAGTCGTGGTCAAAGGTGAGCGGGGCCAGCGTGTAGGCGCGCCCGGCAAATACCACGATGCCAATGCGGTCGGAAACACGCTGGTTGATGAAAGCCTGGACGACCGGCTTGATCGCCTGCAGCCGGTTGATGCGCTCTCCGTCCCGCTCATAATCCTCGGCGAGCATGGAGCCGGAGAGGTCGATGGCGAGCATCAGGTCGTAGCCCTGCTGTTTCACTTCGCGCTTGTCCTCGACCTTCTGCGGCCGGGCGAGTGCAACCACGAGCAGCACCAGACCGACCGCCGCGAGCACCGCGGGCCACCGCGAACTCGGAATGATTGACGGCCGGTGCCACGCGGCGGCAAACGGCACGACGAGCACCGGCGCGCCCCGCCGGCCCCGCACCCACACCAGCAACGGCAGCGCCAGCAGCGCCAGCAGCCACAACGGGTCGTGGAAAATGTAGTTGTTGAAAGGCATCAACGCAGGTGCCCCGAGAACATCCGGGCGTGGAAGAAATGCACGAGGGCGTCGAGGCGCTCTTCGTCCGTGCGGACCGCCAGCCGGCTGAGGGAATCCGGGAAGATGGCCCGGAAGGCCTCCTCCCTTTGTTTCACCCATTCGGCGTGGGCGTGCCGTTGGGTGGCGGAAGTGCCGTTGAGCGTGACGAGCCGGCCGGCGACCGGATCATAAGTGGTCAGGACGCGATCAAGCGGCAGCTCGCGTTCCCACGGGTCATCCACCCGAAACCCCATGGTCTGATACCGGCGCGACAGGACGCTCCAGCCTTCGGGCTCAACGCGGGGCGGAAAATCCCCGAGCCAGATCATGATGCTGTGGCGCGGCGCGGCCTTGGCCAGCAATCGCCAGGGGACGATGTAATTTTCACTGCTCGGCGGCGGCGGGGACGCCGGGCTGCTTTCCAGCGAGGGCGCGGGCGTTCCAAGCAGCGTGGCGGCGGCGTGCAGTATCTGACCCCGGCCCCGGACCGGTTCCTTCAGGGTGTAGCCTGTGGGCGAGGCGTGGAGAAAGCCGACGCGGTCGCGGTTGACGGCGCCCAGCATCATCACCAGCCCGGCGAGCTCGAGCAGCGCCTCGCGCTTGGATTGGGCGCCGGAACCAAATTGCAGGCTGACACTGTCCTCGAACACGAGGAGCAGGGAGACCTCGCGCTCCTCGATGAACTTCTTGCGGTAGGGCTCGCCGAGGCGCGCCGTGACGTTCCAGTCGATGTCCCGGATATCGTCGCCGTAGGTGTATTTGACAACCTGGTCGAATTCCATGCCCCGGCCGCGAAAGGCGGAACGGTATTCGCCGCTGAGCACGTTTTCCACGGCGTGGCGCACGCGCCATTCGAGCTGCTTGAGCAGTGCGAGCTGGGACGTGACCAGCGAGGTGTGCTCGTTGACGGGCGACGGCGACATGGGCACGGATGGCGTCAGACCTTGGCCGGAACGGGGGTGCGGACCAGAACCTGGTCGAGTATCTTGTCGGAGGTGAGCCCTTCCGCCTCGGCTTCGTAAGTCAGGCCGACCCGGTGGCGGAGGGCATCGTGAAAGATCTCCTGGACCAGTGCCGGCGAAACATAGTCGGCGCCGCGAAGCCAGGCGAGACCGCGGCCGGCCTGGAAGAGCGCAAGCGAGGCGCGCGGCGAAGCACCAAAGTTGAGCAGCCGCTTCGCCCCTCCGCTGGTCCCTTCGGCTTGGGCGGCAAGATCGCGCGAGCCGCGGACGAGGGCCAGAATGTAGGCCTGCACGGCGGGCGACACGTGGATGGCATCCACTTGCGTCCGAAGTTCGAGGAGTTCCTCGCCACTGGAAACAGCGTGGACCTCAGGCTGTTTGGTCACCTGACCCCACATTTCCATCATCGAGGATTCCTCGATCGCGGAAGGATAGTCGACGATGAGCTTGAAGAGAAAACGGTCGGTCTGCGCCTCGGGCAAGGGGTACGTGCCTTCCTGCTCGATCGGATTCTGCGTCGCCATCACGAAAAATGGCCGGGGGAGCTTGTGGGAAGTGCCGCCGATGGTAACCTGCCGTTCCTGCATCGCCTCCAGCAAGGCCGACTGGACCTTGGCGGGAGCCCGGTTGATTTCGTCGGCGAGGACGAGGTTGGCGAATATCGGACCCTGGTGCGTGGTGAACCCGCCGTCCTTGGGCGAGAAGATCATCGTGCCAACCACATCGCTGGGCAGCAGGTCGGGGGTAAACTGGATGCGCTCGAACTGCACCCCGAGGGCGGCGCCCAGGGACTTGATCAGGAGTGTCTTGGCGAGGCCGGGCATGCCTTCAAGGAGGACGTGGCCGTTGGCCAGCAGCGCTACCAGCATTCGTTCGATGACCGCGTCCTGTCCGATGACAGCCTGGCCGATTTCAGTGCGGAGTTTTTGGGACCAAGTTGGACCGTTGATCATGGGGAGAGTGATAAGTAATGAGTGACCAGTGACAAGTGAAGATCCGCTGCCGGCTGGTTTACGAGGAACAAGGCTCGAAGCCGATGAGACTGTCGAATTGACGCAGTGTTCAAAAACTAACCACGAAAAGTCACAAAAATGCCCAAAAGAAGAGACGCAACGCCGGGCCGGACCGGTTTGTTTTTCGTGTCATTATGTGACTCTTTGTGACTAAACCAGACCATGGCCGAATTTCCGGATATCGTAGAAGCGCCGCTGCGGGCGCGATTTGTCTCACTCGGTGTGCGGTCGGGAGATGTCGAAGAGCGATTTATCCGCGGCGCCGGCGCGGGCGGGCAAAAGATCAACAAGACCTCGTCAACCGTCTGGCTGCGACACCGGCCGACGGGCGTGGAAGTGCGTTGCCAGCGCGAACGCAGCCAGAGCGTCAACCGTCTGCTCGCCTGGACCGAACTGGCGGAAAAGCTGGAATGGCGTCGGGCCGAGTCGGCCAATCAGGCGCAGGCCGCCCGCGAACTCGCCCGGCGGCAGAAGCGTCAGAAATCCCGTGGCCAGAAACTTCGGATGATCCAATCCAAGAAACATCGGGCGGGTATCAAGGCACGCAGGGGGCGACCGGAATCGGACTGACGATT
>JBBIHQ010000079.1:0-14375 GCA_037446975.1 Opitutia bacterium | reverse complement strand
CTAGTGCCCTGGCTTGTTGGCCGCATAAGCCAGCCTGCAACCCGTGATGGTCGCTGACCGGGGATTTGACTATTTCGCCTTTCGGCGAAATAGTGGCGGCATGAAATCCCGTACTCCCCTTCGTCGCCTCAGTCAGCGGGCGGAGGTATTCAAGGCCTTGGGTCACCCCGACCGGTTGCGCATCGTTGATGACCTCGCCGCGGGCGAACGATGCGTGTGCGATCTGGTGAAATCCGTTGGCTCCGGCTGGTCCACCGTCTCGCGCCACCTCGCGGTTTTGAAGCAGGCGGGCGTGGTGGCGGACGAGAAGCGCGGGCTGCAGGTGTTCTACACCATCGCCCTGCCCTGCGTGCCCTCCTTCATGACCTGCCTGGACGCCGCTCGGCTGGGCGAAGCCGTGGAGATGCGCCGCTGCTGCGCCACCTGATCACGTTTTCTCCAGCTAATCCGATGAATTCCGCTTCAACTGCGGCCGCCCAGTTCGGAGAGAAATCGCGCCTCCTGCGTGGGCTCGGCTATGCCGGCGGTGGCGGGGCGGTCGGGCTGGTCTGGTGGCTGGTCTACGGCCAACTCGCGTCCGCGGCGCACTGGCTGACTTTTCATGTCCTGGCCCTGGCGGAGGGCACGCATCTGGCGGGCGCGGTCGAGTTCTTTGTTTTCGAAGTGCCGAAGGTGCTGATGCTGCTCGTGCTGGTGGTCTTCGGCGTGGGCATCGTGCGGTCCTATTTCACCCCGGATCGCACGCGGGCGATCCTCGCAGGCAAACGCGAATCGGTGGGCAATGTACTCGCGGCGCTGCTCGGGATCGTCACGCCGTTTTGCTCCTGTTCGGCCGTGCCGCTGTTCATCGGCTTCGTCACGACCGGCGTGCCACTGGGCGTGACCTTCTCGTTCCTGATCTCTGCGCCGATGGTCAACGAAATCGCGCTGGTCCTCCTGTTCGGCTTGTTCGGCTGGAAAGTTGCCGGACTCTATCTCGGCACGGGTCTTCTTATCGCGATCATCGCAGGCTGGATCATCGGCCGGCTCAAACTCGAGCGGCACGTCGAAGACTGGGTCTATGCGACCAAGACCGGCTCGAATGGCCTGATCGATGAAAATCTGGATTTCTCCGGGCGGATTGCCGCCGGGCGCGAGGCGGTGCGTGACATCGTGGGCCGCGTCTGGATCTACGTCGTGCTCGGGATCGCCGTGGGAGCGGCCATCCACGGATATGTGCCGACCAATGCGATGGCGGCCATCATGGGCAAGGGCGCCTGGTGGTCGGTGCCGCTCGCGGTGCTGCTCGGTGTGCCGATGTATTCCAACGCGGCGGGCATCATCCCGATCGTCCAGGCCCTGCTCGGCAAGGGCGCGGCCCTCGGCACGGTGCTGGCCTTCATGATGGCGGTCATCGGGCTGTCCTTTCCGGAAGCCATCATCCTCCGCAAAGTTCTCAAACTGCCGCTGATCTTCGCCTTCTTCGGCGTGGTGGCCCTCGGCATCATGGCCGTCGGGTTCCTCTTCAACGCGATCATGTGAACCCGGACTCAGCCGCCGGGCTCCGCGAATCCCAAACCTCAGAAACTCTCCGATGAAAACAAATGCCGTAGGGTTGGTTACTCTGGTGTTCGGCCTTCTGTCGTTGGCCAGCCGGGCAGCAACCGAAGCTTCTTCACCCCCCGCTTCGCTCTCGAAGGCAGAACATCTTTCGCTGACCGAGACCGTTACCGAGGCCTTGCGCGCCAACCCCGGCCTGAAGGCGCTGGCCCACCGCACGGAAGCCGCCCGACGGGAGGCCTCTGCCACCTCCGGGGCGCGCTGGGGCGCGCTGAATCTGGTCGGCAACTATTCCCGGCTGAACGACGATCAAATCCTGCGGCCCATGTCGGGTGAGTTGCTGGTGGGCGGGATGCCGGGTCTGCCGTTTGACCGCAACCAGCTCCACTACGGCGCGGTTTACGAACTCCCCCTCTACCTTGGCGGCCAGTTGGTCAATCAGATCAAGATTGCCCGGCTCGAGGCGCAAAAATCCGAATTGCTCCTCGAGGGCACGCGCTGGCAGCTGCGGTTCAATGCCGTTTCCCTCTACACGGCGTGCCAGGCGCTCGATGGCATGGGGGCGGCGCTCGACGAGCAGATCGCCGCGCTCGAAAAAACGCGCGCCCGGCTTGACGAGATGGTGTCGTCCGGAAAACGCCCGGAGTTGGACCGGCTCAAAGCGGTCGAGGAACTGGCCGGGACGCAGGCGCAGCGGGCCAATCTCGCCGCCGAGCGGATTCGCGTCACGGGGTTGCTGCTGGCGCTGTTGGGCCGTGATCCGGCTGGCGCGTTGGTGGTGGACCCGCTGCCGGCGGGTTCCGCCGCCCTGGTTGCCAGCCCGGATGACTTGAAAATGACGGTTGCCTCCAATTCGGCAGTGCACGCGGCACATCTCGACGCGGAGCAAACCGATCGCGGCGTCAGTTCTGCGCGCGGGGCGTTTATGCCCAAGGTGAGTGTCAGCGCCAACTATCTGGAAAATACCGGGACGACGATCAACCGCTCGCTTGAAACATGGGGTGTATCGCTGGGTGTCTCCATTCCGGTCTTCGACGGCCATGCGCGTTATCAGCGGCTGGCTGGGGCGCGGGAAAAGCGTCTGGCGGCGCAGGAGGCGCTGACCCAGGCCCAGCTCAAAATCGAGGCCGAGTTGCAGGACGCCCTGGCCCGGCACGATGCCGCGCGAACCGTCCTTGCTTCCGCCCAGGCCCAGGTGGCGGCCGGTGGTGAAGCGGCGCGGATCGAACAGGTCCGCTACGACACGGGCGCCGACACGATCGAGGATCTGCTTCGCGCCCTGGCCCGCGAACAAGGAGCCAAGGCGTCACTGGCAGCCGCCCAGGCCGGTCTCATCACGGCGGGTGAACGGATCAACAGCATCGCCGAAAACGAGATTTTCCCATGAAAAAACGCATCCTTATCATCGTTATCGCTCTCGTCATCATCGCGGGGCTGATCGTTGTCCGCCGGATACGGGTCCAACAAAAGGAGAATGCGCTCCTGGCCCCCGAGCCCACCGTCGCGGTGCGAGTGGCATTGGTTGCGCAGGAACGGGTGGTCCGCAGCCGGCATGTGCTCGGCGCGGTGCTGGGGGCGGACGAGGCCGACCTTGCGCCGCGCGTCATGGCTCAGGTGGTCGCCGTCAACGTCCGCGAAGGCGACGTGGTCCAGGTTGGTCAAGTGCTCGCGACGCTCGACGACCGCGAGGCGCAGGATGTATTGAGTGAGGCGCGAGCAGCGCAGACCGCCGCGGATGCGGCCTATCTGGCGCAGCACGATGCCACGGTCCGCGACCGGCGGCTGTTCGAGGTCAAGGCCATCGCCCAGGAACAATGGGACCGCTCGGTCGCCGCCGATGCCGCGGCCGCCGCGCAACAGGAGGCCGCCGCCAAGCGCCTCGACTCCGCCCAGACGCGCCTTTCCTACTGCCAGCTCGTCGCGCCCGCCGCCGGCATCGTCGCGCGCCGCCTCGCCGACCCCGGCGATCTCGCCGTGCCCGGCAAGCCGCTGTTCAAATTCGTCCGTCAGGAAACTGTCCGCGTGCGGGCCGATTTGCCGCCCGAGGATTGGACGGCCTTGCGCAGCGGACTCCCGGTGACGCTGACGCTCGGCAACGCCCGCGTGGTAGCGGCGGTCTCGCGCGTCTTTCCCGCGATGAGCGCAAACCAGCTGGCGTCATTCGAGGCCGACGTGCCGCAACCGCCGGCGGGCTTCGTCTCCGGCGGCGCCGTCGGCGTGGATGTGCAGTTGGGCACCGTCGAGGGTCTGGCCGTGCCCGCTGCCGCGGTGTTGGAAAGCGATAAGGGCGCCTTTGTCTTCGCCGCCACCAACGATACCGTCCGCACCGTCAAGGTCGAGGTGCTCGATCGCTCGCTTGAAAAGGTTGTCGTCAAGGGCGACCTGCGCGCCGGCGAACCGGTCGTCGTCGCCCAGCCCTCGCGGCTGATGACGCTGACCGGTGGGATGAAGATCACCGTGGCGGCAGGCCAGTAACCGGAGTCCGCCATGAACCTCATTGAAAGCTATCTCAAAAAGCCGCATCTGCTGACCTCGCTGGTGCTGCTGGCCGCGGTCGTCGGGTTCGTGGGTTATCGGCACATGCCGGTGAATCTGTTTCCGGATTCCGAACGGCCCCAGATCGCCGTTGTCACCGTCTATCCCGGCGCCTCCGCGCCCGACGTGGAATCGGAGGTCAGCCGCACAATTGAAAAGGAGCTGAGCACCATCGAGCAGGTGCGCCGCGTCACCTCCGTCAGCAAGGACGAGGTATCCTCGGTGGCCGTGGAATTCGAATACAGCAAGAGCCTCGACTCGGCCGCGACTGACGTGGCCAACGGCCTGCAGAAAATCAAGGCGTTGCTGCCGCCCGACAGCCGGCCGCCGATGGTCTTCAAGGTTTCCTCGGCCACGCCGCCCGTGCTCACCCTCGCGCTGCGCCCCAAAGTCGACGCACCGCTCGACCTGTCGATGGTGCGGCAGCTCGCGGACAATCCCATCAAGGAGCGCCTGCTGCAACTGCCCGAGGTGGCCAACGTCGAGGTTTTCGGTGCCCACCAGCCGGTCGTGCGCGTGTCGCTCGACCGCGACAAGCTCGCACAGTTCGCCCTGACTCCGGCCGACGTCAGCCAGCGGCTGGCCGCCTTCAACGCCAACCAGCCGATCGGCCTGCTGATCACGGCGGAGTCGCAGTTCCTGCTCAAGCGCACCGGCGAATTCCAGAGCCTGGCCGACGTGGAGCGCATCGTCGTGGCGCATCGCGCCGGCGGCGACGTGCATCTGGCCGATGTGGCGACCATCCGCCGCGGCACAGTGGAAGCCCAGAGCGCCTACCACGGCGACGGACGTCCGGCCATCGCCATCGCCATCCAACGCGCCAATTCCGGCAACACGCTGCGCACCGTCGCCAACGTGACCGCGCTCCTGCCCACGCTGCAAAAGGACTATCCCGGCATTGAATTCACCATTCCCGATACGCAGGGCGAGCTGATCAACCTTTCGGTCGGCAACATGCTCGATGCGCTGCGCGACGCGGTGATCATGACCGTGATCGTCATCTTCTTTTTCCTTGCCGACCTGCGGGGCATGTTGCTGGCGGCGATTTCGATCCCTTTCACCTACCTGCTCACTTTTGCCGCCATGTGGCTGATCGGTTACGAGTTCAACATGGTGACGTTGACCGCCGTCATCATCGCGGTGGGCATGCTCCTCGACGATGCCATCGTCGTGCTCGAGAACATCGAACGCCATTACCACGAGGAGGGAGCCGACGTGCACAAGGCGGTGGTCGGCGGCACGCAGGAGGTGATGCTGGCGATCTTCTCCGGCACCTACGCCACCATCATGGTGCTGCTGCCCATCATCTTCATCGGCGGTTTCGTGCAGACGGTGCTGCGCCCGCTCTCGATCTCGCTCGTGATTGCACTGGCCGTTTCCTATCTGGTTTCCGTCACGGTCATCCCACTGCTCGCGCCGCTCCTGCTGCGGCGCACCGCTGGCGCCGGCCGCAACCGCTTCGAACGCCTGGTGGGCAAATTCGACCAATATGTGGTCAGCCCGGTGCGCGATTTCTACGTATGGCTGACCGGCATCGCGCTCAACCACCGCTGGCTCTTCCTCGGCGTGGCCCTGGTGCTGCTCGCGGTTTCGCTCCGCCAGATGCCGTTGGTCGGCCGCGATCTCATGCCGCCGATGGATACCGGCATCGTGAAGATCAACTTCGAGACCGACGCCAACACGTCGCTCGCCGACACGGAGAAGACCTTGTCGCGCATGGAGGCGCTGATTCGCGCGCGGCCCGGGGTGACATCGGTTTCTTCGCTCATCGGATCGGAACCCGCCGTGATTTCGTTCGGCGCCGGCCGCCTGCCGCAGCAGGGCAATATCACGATCCATCTGGTGGACCGCTTTCATCGCAAGGCCACCATCTGGGAAATCGAGGACGCCCTGCGCGCCGAATTCCGGCAACTCCCCGGCATGAAGAGCGTGGACGTGTTCGACTTTGGCGCCACACCGCTCTCGACCATCCGCTCGTCGGTGGACGTGATGCTTTCCGGACCGGACCTGGAGACACTCGATCGCCTGGGCCGCGACGTCGAAAAGCGCCTGCGCCAGGACCTGCGTGGCGCCACCTCGGTCACCCGCTCGTGGACGCTCGACTCGGTCGAAGTGCAGTTCACGGCTGACGCGGAAAAGCTCGCCCTTTACCAGATCTCGCCGGCCGTCGTGGCCGGACAACTCGCCGGTGCCGTACGCGGCCAGCCGAGTTCGGTCTTCCGGGTGCCCAACGAGGACGGCCTGACCGTGCTGGTGCAGCTTCCCGGCGCGCAGCGCGCCTATGCCGAACAACTGGCCACCTACCCGGTGATTACGCCAGTCGGCCGCGTGCCACTCGCCGCGCTGGGCACGGTGGCCCGGCACGCCGTGCCGTCGGTCATCACCCGCCAGGGACTCGAACGCACGTTGGACATCCAGGCCTACCGGTCGAAGCAGCCCATTTCCCACCTTCAGGAAGATGTGGACAAAGCGCTGGTCGGTCTGGTGCTGCCGTCCGGATATACCTTGAGCCACGAAGGCGAGATCAAGCAGATGAACGAATCGTTCAGCCTGCTTGGCCAGGCGCTCCTGCTCGGGCTGATTCTGCTCTATTTCTCGCTCGTGCCGGCCTTCAAGTCGTGGGTGCATCCGCTCACGATCATGTCCGCCATCCCGCTGGCGCTGATCGGCGCGATTTGGAGCATGTTGCTGGCCGGCAAACACAGCTGCATGCCATCAATGATGGGGATGATCCTGCTCGCCGGCATCGTCGTGAAAAACTCGATCCTGCTGATCGACTTCATCGCCGCCGCCAAGGAGCGCGGCGCCACGACCCATGATGCGCTCATGGACTCGGTGCGCATCCGCACGAGGCCGATCCTGATGACGGCGGTCGGCACCGCGGTGGGCATGATCCCGATCGCGCTGGAGTGGGCCATCGGACTGGAGCGACTTTCCCCGCTGGCCATCGTAGCCATAGGCGGCCTGCTCGTCGCGACGTTTCTCACGATGGTCTATGTGCCGATACTCTATTCGCTCTTCGAGGAAGCCCAACTCGGTGCTGCGCGAATTTGGCACCGAGCGTTCCCCGCCAAGCCTGCGACGGCCCAAGGCTCCCCATCCGTTGCATCAACCAATTCCCCATGAAAACAATCCAAATTCTCGGCACCGGTTGTGCCAAATGCCAGAAACTCGCCGCGGTCGCCGAAGAAGCGGCTCGGTCCCTCGGTGCGCCCTATGAGCTTTCCAAAGTCACCGGCCTGCCGGAGATCATGGGCTTCGGCGTGATGTTCACGCCGGCGCTCGTCGTCGACGGTGTCGTCAAGGTCGCGGGCAAAGTGCCCTCGCTGGACGAGACGAAGAAACTGCTCACCTGAACATCTTCCCCCATGAATGCCTCCGCTCCCAAGTGTGCCTGCAGCTGCAACGCCGGGTCCGGCCCGGCCGCCCTCGTCTATCCGTGCTCTGGTGCGGCGGACACGGGCGAGATCGCCGACCGCGCCGCCCGCCGGCTCAACGCCGAAAATGTTGCGTGGATGTCCTGTCTCGCCGGCATCGGTGGCCGGGTCAGCGGCCTGATGGCAAATGCGGCCGCGGCGCCTGCGCTCCTAGCCATTGACGGTTGTCCACTGGATTGTGCGAAGAAGACGCTTGAACTGGCCGGCTTCGCCAATGTGAAACACGTGCGGGTGACCGATCTCGGCTTCAAGAAGGGCCGGACGCCCGTCACGGACGACACGATTCGGATCGTCGCTGAAACGGCCACCGCCCTGCTGAAGAACTGAAACTTCCGTTGGAAAGTCAGCGCCCTTCGCGCCGACCGAGCCGGACGAAACCCGGCGGAGCGGACGAACTTCGACCTTGCGACTTCTGCGCGATGGAGGGTATGCGCCGTCCAGGACCAACTCCGGGGAACCCGGTTGTTCAGACCGCCAGGTCGCCGGGCTGACCGAACTCCTCCGTCGCCGTCTGGCACAAGCCAACAAAAGTTTCCTCCCCGAGGCTCAACCTCCGCCCGCGCAGATGGACCACGCCCCATTTCCGGCTCAGCTTGCGCCGGCCCAACGGCAGGGACACCAACGCTCCCTTGGCCAACTCGACGCGCGCGACCCACGGGGCGAGCACGCCGGCGCCCAGGCCGATCTTTGCCAGCTCCTTGATCGCCTCCATGCTGCCCAGTTCGAGAGAATTCGCCAGCGGCAATTCTTCCTTGCTGAGATAATCCCTTATCAGTCGGAAGGTATAGCTCGTGTGATTGTAGACAATGAGCGTTTCGCCGGCAAACGAGTCACGTAACACATGCCCGGCTCGCGCCCAAGGATGGGTGGGAGCAACAAGGAAACACATCTCGTCCTCGAAGAGCGGGAGAAACGTCAGGTCCGTCAGCCCGACGGGTTCGAGCATTAACGCCAGGTCGATCGCGTGGTTGCGCAGCAGCTCGACTTGGCGGGCGTGGTCGCCCGGGTCGATCGAGATGATGCATTTCGGAAAACTCTGCTTAAATTCCCGCAAGACGGTGGGCAGAATATATTGGCAGGCTGTCGTGCTGGCACCCAGCCGCAGCCGGCCTTGGCCCCATTGCGACAATTCCTCCAATCCGCGGCGGGCGGATTTCATCTCCGCGAGAATCCGGTCGACATGCCGCTGCAGCTGTTCACCCGCCTGCGTCAGGCTCACCCGCCGGCCCGTCCGCTCGAACAATCTGCAATTCACCTGTTCCTCCAGCGCCTTGATGGCGTGGCTGATCGCGCCCTGCGTCAGGTAGAGTTCCTGGGCGGCCTGGGTGAAGCTGCCCAAACGCGCCAGTGCGGCGAAGGCCAGCAGGTGCCGGCTTTCAAATATGTTTGCCTGGGAACTGCCGCGCTCCGCGCCCCGCGCATGAGCCCGTTTCATGTCAGTCATGAATTCTTTCATGAGCAGTATTCGGGCCAAACCTGCCGGATGGCACATGACGAGCTTTCAGGCGACCATGGCCAGAAACTCCGCCAACGCTAAAATCGTGCTCTTGCGCCCTTTGCGCCTGGGCTACGTGGCGCTCACCGACAGCGCACCGCTGATCGCCGCCCGGGAATTGGGCCTGTTCCAGCGGCACGGCCTGCACGTCGCGCTGAGCCGCGAAATCGGCTGGGCCACGATCCGGGACAAAATCGCTCATGGCGAGCTCGACGTCGCCCATGCCCCGGCCCCCTTGCTCTGGGCTTCGCAACTCGGCTTGGATTGCGCCGCCACTGATGTCTGCACCGGGCTCGTGCTCAATCTCCACGGCAACGCCATCACGCTTTCCACGCGGCTGCGCCCGCTTGGCGTGGTGGACGCGGCCACCCTTCGTTCGGAAGCCCAGCGGCGGCGCGGGGAAAACCAGCTGACGTTCGGCGTCGTGTTTCCATTTTCAATGCACCAGCTGATGTTGTTCAGCTGGCTGCGGGCCGCCCGGATCGAGCCGGGCCGCGATGTGCGCATCGCCATTGTGCCTCCGGCCCAGATGTTCCGCAACCTGGCGGCGGGCACCCTGGACGGTTATTGCGCCGGCGAACCGTGGAATTCGCTGGCGGTGCAGCAGCATGAAGGCTGGTGCCCCGCCTGGAGCGCCTCGACCAGTCCAGGTCACGTGGAAAAAGTCCTGATGGTTCGCACCGATTTCGCGATGAACAGCCGGCCGGAACATATCTCCTTGATCCGGGCGCTCGCCGAGGCCGCCGCGTGGTGCGATGTCCCGGATAACCGGCCAGCACTGGTGCAAATGCTCGCCGCTCGGTCAGGCCTGGACCTGCCGGCCAAAATCATCGCCCCCGCGCTGCTCGGGCGTTTCGCGCGCGGCTACGGCCGTGTCGAATACGTCCCGGATTTTCATGTCTTCAGCCGGGGCGCCGCCAATGCCCCGACCCTGGCCCGTGCCGTCTCCCTTCAGGCCGAACTCGTGGCCGCCGGCCTCGTGCCGCGCGCCCTCGCCGATCCCGTTTTACCCCGCCGTCTCTTTCGCGAGGACTTCTATCGCGAAGCAGTCACCAGCCTCGACCCTCATGCATCAACCAACATCAAGCACCCTGGCGGGGCCCTTGCATCCGCCTAGAATCCTCCCTCTGCTTCTGGCCTGCGCTGCGCTTGCCACCTCCTGGGGCGCAACCGCCGCCGAGCTTGAGAAGACCGATCTCAAATTCGGCTTCATCAAGCTGACTGATTGCGCGCCACTCGTCATCGCGAAGGAAAAGGGCTTCTTCGAGGATGAAGGACTTTACGTCACACTCGAGGCGCAGGCCAATTGGAAGATTCTGCTCGACCGGGTCATCACCGGCGAACTGGACGGCGCGCACATGCTGGCCGGCCAGCCGCTGGCCGCGACCATCGGCTTTGGCACCAAGGCGCACATTGTCACCGCCTTCTCGATGGATCTCAACGGCAACGGCATCACGCTCGCCAAGTCCGTGTGGGCTGAGATGCTCGCGGCGAATCCCGCGCTGGCGGCGGCGCCCACACCGCGGCCGGTGAAAGCCGACAGTCTCAAGCCCGTCGTCCGGCGGCTCAAGGCCGCGGGGACGCCGCTCAAGATGGGCATGGTATTCCCCGTCTCGACCCACAACTACTACCTCCGCTACTGGCTCGCTGCCGGCGGCATCAACCCGGGCTTCTATACCCCGGACGACACCACTGGCACCAGTGAGGCCGACGTGCTCATCTCCGTCACTCCGCCGCCGCAGATGCCGGCGACCCTGGCCCAGGGCACCATCCAGGGCTATTGCGTGGGCGAGCCGTGGAATCAGCAGGCCGTTCTCCGCAATATCGGCATCTCGGTCATTACCGACCTCGAAATCTGGAAGAACAATCCGGAGAAAGTCTTCGGCGTGACCGCGGATTGGGCGGCAAAAAATCCCAAGACCCACATCGCCGTCATCAAGGCGCTCATCCGCGCGGCCCAGTGGCTTGATGCCTCCGCCGAAAATCGCGTCGAAGCCTGCCACCTTCTCGCCCGCCCCGAATATGTGGGCGCCGATTTCCAGGTCATCGCCAACAGCATGACCGGCACTTGGGAATATGCCCCCGGCGACACCCGCAGCCTGCCCGACTTCAATGTATTTTTCCGCTATGACGCCACCTATCCCTATTACAGCGATGCCATCTGGTTTCTGACGCAGATGCGCCGCTGGGGCCAGATTGGCGAGGCGAAAACAGACGAATGGTACAAGCAGACGGCCGCCGCGGTCTACCAGCCCGCGATCTACCGCGCCGCCGCCGCCGCGCTGATTGCCGAGCACAAGCTCAACCCCGCCGATGTGCCCGTCACCGACGGCTTCAAGCCCGCGACCACCGATTTCATCGACGGCATCCCTTACGACGGGCGCGAGCCCAACTCGTACCTCCGCCGCTTCACCATCGGGCACAAGGATTGAGCCGCTTCCATCGCATGAACCATCCCGCCTCGGTACCTGTTTCGGCCGGCAAGGTCAGCCGCGCAGACCCGATCATGAAGTGGCTGGCCCGCAACGTCGGCATTCCGACGGTCGCGATGGCGATCTTCCTTGGCTTGTGGTCGCTCGCGGCCCGGAACATCCAGGTGAGCTTCGGCTCACTGCCCGGCCCGGTTGCCGTCGCCACGGAATTCGGCCGTCTCTGGGAGCAACACCAAGCCGAGAATCTCCGCGAAAAAGAGTTTTACCGGCGGCAGGCCGGACTAAAAACGACTTACCTCGCGGCCCACCCGCACGGCGAGTGGAAGGAACGCAAATATTCCGGCAATCCCACCTTCTTCAAGCAGATCCTGACCAGTCTGGAAACGGTGTTCACCGGATTCATCATAGCTTCGCTTGTCGCCATCCCGCTCGGCATTGCCTGCGGGTCGAGCAAGAGCCTGAACCTCGCCTTCAACCCCTTCATTCAGCTCTTCAAGCCGGTATCACCCCTCGCCTGGCTGCCCATTGTGATGATTCTGGTGAGCGCCCTCTACAACCCGCCCAACCCGTGGTTTGAAAAGGCGTTTCTCAGCTCCGCGCTCACCGTCGCCCTTTGCTCGCTGTGGCCGACCTTGATAAACACCGCGGTCGGCGTGGCTTCGATCGACCAGGACTACCTCAACGTGGCTCGCGTGCTGCGCCTCGGCTGGTATTCCAGGATCTGGAAGATCGTCCTGCCCGCGTCGCTCCCCCACATATTCACCGGTCTGCGCCTCTCGCTCAGTGTCGGCTGGATGGTGCTCATCGCCGCCGAGATGCTGGCCCAGAATCCCGGTCTCGGGAAGTTTGTCTGGGACATGTTCCAGAACGGCAGCAGCCAGACCCTGGCGCAGATCATGGTTGCGGTCTTCACCATCGGCCTGATCGGTTTCGCGCTTGATCGCGCGATGCTCTCCCTGCAACGCGCCGTCAGTTTTGGCGCCGCCGCCCACTGACGCCTTGAAGCCTGCCATTCCAGTCATCGAACTTCGCGGCGCCAGCAAGGGCTACGGGACCGGCGCAAGCCGCAGCGAAGTGCTGACCGACCTGAACCTCAACGTGGCCGAGGGCGAGTTTCTTGCGATCGTCGGCTTCTCGGGCAGCGGCAAGACCACCCTCATCAACCTGCTCGCCGGACTGCTCCAGGCCGATGCCGGCGTCGTCAGGCTCGACGGCCAGCCGATGCCACCCGCGGGCCCCGACCGGGCGCTGGTGTTCCAAAACTATTCGTTGCTCCCGTGGCTGACCGTTCATGGCAATATCGCTCTCGCCGTCGACCAGGTTTTCGCAGAATGGACCGTCGCCCGGCGCGCCGAACACATTGCGAACTCCATCGCCAAGGTCGGTCTCACCCCCGCCCGCGACAAGCGTCCGGCCCAACTCTCCGGCGGCATGCGCCAGCGCGTCGCCGTGGCCCGCGCCCTGGCCATGGAGCCGCGCGTGCTCCTCCTCGACGAGCCGCTCGGTGCGCTTGATGCGCTCACCCGCGCCAACCTCCAGGATGAGATTTCCCGCATCTGGCAGGAAGACAAGAAGACCGTCGTGCTGATCACCAACGATCCTGACGAGGCGATCTTGCTGGCCGACCGCGTCATTCCCCTCAGCGCCGGGCCGGGGGCGACCTTCGGGCCTTCCTTCGCCATCGATCTTCCGCGCCCGCGGGACCGGCTCGCGCTCAACCATGATTTAAGGTTCAAGCGCCTGCGGAAAGATCTCCTCGAGTGGCTGACGGTTTCCGCCCGCCACTCCTCCGGGCCCGCGGCCAGCCGCCCGGCCCGGCTGCCGGCACTCGTGCCCGCCAATCTCGATCAAGTCACCTGGATCGATCGGGCCTTCCCGCGGCGGGGCAAAAACGGCGAAGCCACGATCAAGGTACCATGAGCGCCTATCTGGAATTATCGTTGCTCACCAAGACCTTTGCCGGTCCCGCGGGACCGGTGACAGTCGTGCGGGACTTCGACCTGAAGGTTGCCCGCGGGGAGTTCATCGCGTTGATCGGCCACTCGGGCTGCGGCAAGTCCACCGTCCTCTCCATGGTCGCCGGCCTCACGGAGATAACCACGGGCGGCATCATTCTCTCGGGACGGGAACTGGCCGGGGCGGGACCGGACCGGGGCATGGTATTTCAATCGCCCTGCCTGCTTCCCTGGCTCACGGCGTTCGGCAACGTGAAGCTGGGGGTCGACCAGGTTTTTTTCAAGGCGTCGAAAAGCGACCGCCGCGAACTGACCGAATACTACCTGACGTTGGTGGGACTCGGGGACGCAATGCATAAGCGCCCCGCCGAGCTTTCCCAGGGTATGCGCCAGCGCGTCGGCATCGCCCGCGCTTTCGCCCTCTCGCCGAAACTGCTGCTGCTCGACGAGCCGTTCGGGATGCTCGATTCGCTGACCCGTTACGAACTCCAGAGCGTGCTGCTTGACCTGTGGCAGCGCGACCGGAAGACGGCGCTGATGGTCACGCACGATGTCGACGAGGCGCTTTATCTGGCGGACCGGGTTGCGATGATGACAAACGGGCCCGACGCGCATGTCGGCGAGATTGTCAGCATTCCATTCCCGCGTCCGCGCAATCGCCAGGCCCTCCTGGAGGATCCGCTCTACTACGAGCTTCGCGAGCAGTTGATCGGCTTTCTCGCCCACCGCTCCCACCTGCGGCCGGCAAGCGCTCCGCCGGCACCGCCGCCGGCCATCGAACCAAAACTCTATTCACTCGTCTGATCCGCTCCCCGCCGGCGGACCACTCCCTTACCAGCCGGTCTGGCGGTCCACCGCAAATTCGCCGCGGACTCTGAAACTGACCCCGGGAAGGAATCGTACCTTCAGCTCGCGCAGAATTTTGCAGGCATGTCGCCACTCTGGCCCAAAACGCCAAAGTTGACCGCGACCGCACCACCGG
>JBBIHQ010000078.1:0-14459 GCA_037446975.1 Opitutia bacterium | reverse complement strand
ACCCCGCCCAGCTGATTGCCTGGATTTTCGCAGCCAGTTCGACGTCCTTCGCCGTCACCCGCCCGCCGGCATCGTGGGTGTGGAGCCGGATGGCGACGCGATTGTAGACGTTGGTCCAGTCGGGGTGGTGGTCCATCGCCTCGGCCTCAAAGCTGACCCTCACCATGAACGACATCGCCTCGCGAAAATTGCCAAATTTGAATGTCTTCGCCAGCGCCCCGCCGTCCAAGCCCCAGCCGGGCAGCGTCCGCAACGCATCCGTGATTTCCGCCGGGGAAAGGGGGTGGGCCATGGGACGATTCAATTTAGGACAAAGATAGTTGCAAGCTCCGGCCGGACCCATTGGCTCGCCGAAGCGTTGGTCACGAAGGCGGCTTGTCAAACCGGCCGCGGCCGACCTAAATCGCCCCTTCTGCATGACGCCATCCGGCCCCGCCAAAATCCCGCTGCATATCGCCATCATCATGGACGGCAACGGCCGCTGGGCCAAACAGCACGGACTCCCCCGCCTCGAGGGGCACCGGCGCGGGGTGGAGACGGTTCGCACGGTGGTTGATGCCGCCCGCGAACTCGGCATCCACTATATCACCCTTTATGCCTTTTCGGTGGAAAACTGGAAACGCCCGACCGACGAGGTGTCCGGCTTGATGGGCCTGCTCGACTTCTTCCTCAAACGGGAACTGGACAATCTGATCAAGAACCGCGTCCGGCTCCTGACGATCGGCCGCACCCAGGATCTGCCCGCCGGTGTCCAGCGCGAGCTGAACCGGGTCATCGCCGCCACCAAGGATTTCACCGAGTGGACGCTGGTCCTCGCGCTCAACTACGGCTCGCGCACCGAGGTGGCCGACGCCGCCAAGGCCTACGCCACCGCCGTCACGGAAGGCCGGGAACGCCTTGAGGACAATTCGTGGGAAAAGTTCAGCCGGTATCTCTATACCGCGGACATTCCCGAGCCCGACCTGCTGATCCGCACCTCGGGTGAGCAGCGCGTGAGCAACTTCCTCCTGCTGCAATGCGCTTATTCCGAAATGGTCTTCACTCCCGTTTTCTGGCCGGACTTCGGCAAGGCCGAGCTCCAGTCCGCCATCGAGGAATATGGCCGTCGCGAACGGCGTTACGGGCTCACCACCGAACAAATTAAGACTGGCGCCAGCTAAGGCCGCCCAGCCTACTCTCCCCCGTGTTATCCCGAATTTTCAGCACCGTCCTTCTGTGGGCCGTCATTCTCGGCACCCTCTGGTACTTTGGCGCGCACGGCGCCGTGGCGCTCATCACCCTGCTCTCGGCCCTCACCCTGTATGAGTTCTATGGCATGGCGCAGAAGATGGGGCTGCGTCCTTTCCGCGGAATGGGAGTTTTTTTTGGCGTCTTGATGACCGCCGCGCCCTACTATGTGGCGTATTTCGTCAACGAATCGGAAGTGGGCCAGAATCTGGTCTCCGGGTTCCTCGCCCTGGCCCTGCTGGTCTCCTGCATCCGCGTCTTGGGCGAGCGCGATGCGAGCAACCGGGTCGAGACCCTCGCCGCCACGGTGCTCGGCCTGGTTTACATCCCCTTCATGCTGCAGTTTCTGGTGCGGATACTCATGCTGGATTCGGACAGTGGCAGCAATCTTGCGGTCTGCCTTTGGGTGGTGGCCGTGTCGAAATGCTGCGACATCGGGGCCTTGCTGACCGGGCTGGCGATCGGCCGGCATAAGCTGGCGCCGACCATCAGTCCAAAGAAGACCTGGGAAGGCGCGGTGGGCGGCGTGCTGGTTTCAGCGGGCGTGGGTGCGGCAATCGCCTTCTTCGCCGACAGCTATCTCCCCGAAAAGATGACCACCACCGTGGCCGCGTTGATCGCCGTGCCACTGGCCTTGGTCACCATCGTTTCCGACCTGATCGAGTCGGCCCTGAAACGCCGGGCGGACACGAAGGACACCGGTGCGATTGTCCCCGGAATCGGCGGCGCCTTTGACCTGACGGACAGCCTGATCCTCACCGCCCCGGTGGCGTATTTTATCTTTATCTTTCTGGAGTGATACCGGCGCGCACCTCGGTGAAAGAACTACCCAAACGACGCATCGTCCTGCTCGGCGCCACCGGGTCCATCGGTGAAAGCACCCTGCGGGTCATCACCGCCCATCGTGACCGCCTCGAGCTGGTGGGCATCGCCGCCCGCGCCAACCACCGGCGGCTGGCGGAGATTGCCCGGCAGTTCTGTGTCCGTCACGTCGGCCTCTATGACCCGGCGGCCTGCGCCGCCGGACAGGACAGTGCGGAATTCCCCGCCGCCACGAAATTTCATGGCGGCGCCGGCGGCCTGCTTGAACTCGCGACGCTCGCGGAGGCTGACATCGTGCTGGTCGCCATCGTCGGTACCACGGCCCTGGAGCCGACCCTCGCCGCCATCGCCGCCCGGAAGACCATCGCGCTTGCCTCCAAGGAAATTCTGGTGCTCGCCGGCAAGTTTGTGATGGCCGCCGCCCGCGCCAGCGGCAGCCAGCTGCTGCCGGTTGACAGTGAGCACAACGCCGCCTTTCAATGCCTGGAGGGCCACCGCGCCGCCGATGTCAGACGTCTCGTCCTGACCGCCTCGGGCGGTGCATTCCGCGACCGGCCGATGGAGCAGCTGGCCCGGGTGACGCCGGCGGATGCGCTCAAGCATCCCAACTGGGCGATGGGCCCGAAGATCACCGTGGATTCGGCCACGCTGGCGAACAAGGGCCTGGAATTGATCGAAGCCCAATGGCTCTTTGGCCTCGGCGCCGGGCAATGCCAGACGGTGCTGCATGCGCAGAGCATCGTGCACTGCCTGGTTGAGTTCACCGACGGCTCCCTCCTGGCCCAGCTGTGCCCGCCGTCCATGACCTTTCCGATCCAGCACGCCCTGCTCCACCCCGCGCGTGCGCCGGAGGGCACCGACACCGCCCTGCCGCTCGACCGGATCTTCTCCCTCGATTTCCGTCCCGTGGACGAGAACCGGTATCCCTGCCTGCGGCTGGCGCGCGCGGCGATGAACGCGGGCGGCGCGGCCCCGGCGGTTTTTAATGCTGCCAATGAGGTTGCGGTAGCGGCGTTTCTGGAAGGCCAGGTGCCGTTCCTTGCCATCCCGCGGATTATAGATCAGACTCTCGCCGCTGTGAGAAACTTTGAACCCGACGGTCTCGCTGCGGTCTTGGCAATCGACGCCGAGGCCCGCCACCGCGCGCAAAAATTCACCAACCTGCCCAAGTAATCTGCCATCCTGAACGATGCGAAGAATCCACCGGTCCGACCGCCCCTGAATCTGGATCCTTCACCGCGCCCATGATGACAGGCCTCTGCTAATGGAATTGTTCTCCGGATTATTCAGCGACCTCTGGTCGATCTTCTTGATCGTGTTGTTTTTTGGCGGCTCGATCTTCGTGCATGAACTGGGGCACTTCCTCGCCGCCCGCCGCCGCGGGGTCAAGGTCTCGCGCTTTTCCATCGGCTTCGGCCCGGCCATCTGGTCCCATCGGTCAAGCGACGGCGTGGAATACCGTCTGTCCTGGATCCCGCTCGGCGGTTACGTCGCCCTGCCGCAACTCGCCGACATGGCCGTCCTTGAGGGAGAATCGGACGTCGACATGGAGAAACTGGCCCCGATCAGCTACCGCACCCGGTTGATCGTCTTCGCCGCCGGGGCGTTCTTCAACCTCGTCTTCGCCTTTGCGCTGGCGTGCGTCCTGTGGTTCGCCGGCCAGCCGACCAGCGAGGACCTGTCCACCACCCGCATCGGCTATATCACCAAGACCATCAATCTGGCCGACGGCACGGCCGTGCCCAGCCCCGCGGCCGAGGCCGGCCTGCACGTGGGCGACACCATCCGCGCCATCGATGGCGCCAAGGTCTCCGACTGGCCCGGCCTGCAGCAAACCCTGGTCACGAGTGCCGGCGTCACGGCGGACGGACGGCGCAAGGCTGTCTTCTCCATCGAGCGCGAGGGGCGGCCGATGGAAATCACCGTCTACCCGCGCCTGTCCGGCGAGGAAGGCGTGCGCAAAGTCGGAATCTCGCCCGCTTTCACGCCCATCGTGGCCAGCGTGCCGGAAAAATCCTATGCGCAGACGCTCGGGCTCAAGGTCGACGACCAGTTGAAAGCCATCAACGGCACACCGCTCCTGAATATCTACCCCCTGATCGACATCATGCAGGCGAAGCCGGCGGAGAAATTCACGCTGACCGTTCAGCGTGGTGGAAAATCCGTTGATATCCTGGTGCCGGCGACCCGGCTCGATGACACGCAGGTGTTTTTCGGCGCGGCCATCGGCTCCAACTACGGGCTGGTGCACACCAACCCCTTCGCCCAGGTCGCGTCCCAGGTCAGCATGACGATCCGGGTCCTTGTGAGTCTGCTTCAGCCGCACTCGGACATCGGCATCTCCAAGCTCAGCGGTCCCGTCGGCATCGGGCGCATCTATTGGGACGCGTCGAAGGCCGGGATCCGCTATGTGCTTTGGATCGCCATCCTGGTTAACGTGAATCTGGCCATCTTCAACCTGCTCCCGATTCCCGTGCTTGACGGCGGCCATATGCTCTTCGCCACCATCGGCAAAATCCGGGGCCGGGCCCTGCCGATCAACTTCATCGCCGCAACCCAGAGCCTGTTCATCGTGCTCCTGCTCGGCATGATCCTTTACGTCAGTGCTGCCGATGTCCGTCGCTGGGTCCGGGATACGAAGGCCGATGCCCAAGCCGCGGAGTCGGCCGCCGGTTCGCCCAAGCACGCCCCGGCACCAGCGAAGCCCTGAGCGTTGGTCCCGTTGCCCCGCTCAAAGGCCATCGGTCATCCCGGAAATGAACATTGACCGACGAGCGCTGAAAATTGCCCAATAGGCCCATGTCCTACTGCGCATCCCGGTACCGCACGATCCGCCGCCGCTCCGTCGAGGTGATGGTCGGCGGCGTGGGTGTGGGCGGCGCCCACCCGCTCCGGCTGCAGTCGATGACCACGAGCGACACCCATGACATCGAGGCCACGGTGCGACAGTCCATCGCGCTCGCCGAGGTGGGCTGCGAGATTGTCCGGATCACCGCCCCGAACGTAGCGGCGGCCAGATGCCTCCGGGAAATCCGCCGGAAATTCACGGCGGCCGGTTTCGGGGCGGTGCCCTTGGTGGCCGACATTCATTTTCTGCCTTCCGCCGCGCTGGAGGCGGTCGAGCACGTCGAAAAGGTCCGGGTCAATCCCGGCAATTACGCCGACAAGAAGAAGTTCGCCGTCAAGGAATACACCGACGCGGACTACGACCGCGAGCTGGCGCGCCTGCATGAATCGTTTTCCCCGCTGGTGAAGCGCAGCAAGGAACTGGGCCGGGCTCTGCGGATCGGCACCAACCACGGCTCGCTGTCCGACCGCATCATGAATCGCTATGGCGACACGCCGCTCGGCATGGTCGAGAGCGCGCTCGAATTTCTCCGGATCGCCCGCGCCCACGACTACCACGCCATCATCCTCTCGATGAAGGCCAGCAATCCGAAGGTGATGATCCAGGCCTACCGGCTCCTGGTGGAACGGATGCAACAGGAGGACATGCACTATCCGTTGCATCTGGGGGTGACTGAAGCAGGCGACGGCGAGGACGGCCGCATCAAATCCGCCATCGGCATCGGCAGCCTGCTGCTCGACGGTCTGGGCGACACGATCCGGGTGTCGCTGACGGAGGATTCGGTCTACGAAATTCCCGTGGCCCGCGCGATCGCCGACAAGGCGATGGCGCTCTGGCAAACCGCGACGGGCGGGACCACCCCCGCGTCCAATGTTCGTAATACGAACATTGGGCAGGATACCGTCGATCCCTACCATTTCACCCGGCGTGAGACGACGACGCTGACGCTTTCCGACGAAGCCCTCGTCGGGCCGGAACAACCTCCGCGGGTAATGGCGCGCGTCGCTTCCGCCGCCCAGCTGCCCGAGGCACTCAAGGCCCTGGGAGCCCCGTCGATGATTGACACGCCGGCGGAAGGCCTGCTGGTGCCGATCAATTCGGCCGCCGAGCTTGGCGCGCTGCCGGATCGCCCTCTCGCTGTCGAGTTTCTGGCTCTGGAACTCGGTCCGGCAATCGCGCCTCCGGAGCTCGGTTCGTTGCTGGCCACCAGCAGGATTCGCCTGGTTTTGGTGCGGAAATTTGCCGCCCACGACACCGTTGCATTCGGCCAGTTTCTCGCGACGGTGCGCAAACATGGCCATTTCCTTGCCGCAGGGGTGGCGCCGGAGGATTTTTCCGCCTACGAGAGCGGCCTCCGCCAATGGGGAGACGGCAACCTGCTGTTTTTCCTGTCCGGTGCGGGAACGCCGGCGGCCCCGGCCCACGCCGTCGGTGCTTATCGGCAACTCACCGAATGCTTGAAGCGGATCGGGTCAAAAGCCCCCGTTTGGATCCGCAACACCGCCGGATCCGGCATTCGCGGCGACAACAGTTTTCTTTCGAAGCTGCTCGAGGCCAGTTTTCTGACCGGCGCGCTGCTGTGCGACGGAATGGGAGATTTGGTGAGCGTCGAAACCGAGACGGACGTCGCCCGATCGGTGCGACTCGCCTACAATGTGCTGCAGGGCGCCGGGGCGCGCATCTCGAAAACCGAGTTTGTCGCCTGCCCGAGCTGCGGGCGGACGCTTTTTGACCTGCAGAGCACCACCCAGCGCATCCGGGCCCAGACCGGTCACCTCAAGGGCGTCAAGATCGCGATCATGGGCTGCATCGTGAACGGGCCCGGAGAGATGGCGGACGCGGATTTCGGTTACGTGGGCGGCGCCCCCGGCAAGATCAACCTCTATGTCGGCAAGAATTGCGTGCAGTACAACCTGCCCCAAGCCGAGGCGGACGCCCGGCTGATCGCGCTGATCCGGGAGCACGGCAAATGGGCCGATCCCGAACCGCACCAGCTGGCGCCGTCGTGAGGCGCGGGCGAAAGCTCCCGGCCGGCAGCTCCGCCACAGCTCCTCAAGCGGCGGCGGAAGCCTTGGCGAAGGTTGGCTGCGTTGCCCGCGCTCGCCGGAAGCTTCCGCGCCCCGGTCCTGAATCCCGGATTCCCGAGGGAGAATCGCACCCCGCGGCCGGCGTTTTTTTCGCAACAAAAAAACGCGAAAAGTTATGGCCCGGCCGGTGTGAACAAGATGTCGGGAAATTACACTTGAAACGCATTTTTTAGTTCACGTTATTCGCAAAGTACCTTTTAAGGTTACCTCTCCCTCGACTGTTCTTTGCCAACTCCGCAGCGCACATTGTGCCCGATTCGACAGGGTTCTCACCAGACGCCGGCTTCTGCCGCCACACCGCGCAGCCTCCCGCTGCCCGCCTGGCGCAGACCTGAACCCATTTTCCCTGACGAACACGGCCGCACTGACGAGGCGGATGTTGCAGCAAATGCAGTTGCTGAGGTGTGAGATCTCCGACACCTATCTGCCCAAGTCACATGCCCTCAAACCCGCTCCAGACCAGCCTCTGGGAAACCGTCAAATGTGACCTCAAGGGGCTATTCCCGGACGACGTGTTCCAGATGTGGTTTGAGCCGCTGCACTGCCTGGAGGCTTCCGAGGACTCGATCACCCTGGGCGTGCCCAACGATTTTGCCGCCATCTGGATCCACGACAACTACCTCGATTTGATCTCCCAGCGCCTGCGGCTGGCGGCCGGGCGATTGGTCCACGTCGGGCTCAAGAAGACCGAATCGGGCAATGGCACCGCCCCGGCCCGCGGGCCCGCGCCCGACCCGAGAGGCCGGACGGCCCCGGCCCGGCGCCCGCTGCGCTACGACGAGCGCCTGGCCGCCACCAGTTCGCTCAACCCGCGCAACACGTTCGACAATTTTGTCGTCGGGCAGAACAATCAGCTCGCCCATGCCGCCGCGCTGGCCGTCGCCCAGGCCCCGGCCCAAGCCTACAATCCGCTGTTCATCCACGGCGCCACGGGCCTCGGCAAGACCCACCTCATGCACGCCATCGGGCACAGCATCCTTCAGCGCAACCCCGAGGCCAAGGTCGCTTATCTCTCCACGGAAAAATTCACCAACGAATACATCCACGCCATCCAGGAAAATGCCCTGACCAAGTTCCGCCAGCGTTACCGCAGCGTCGACGTGCTGCTCGTGGACGACGTCCAGTTTCTGGCCGGCAAGGAGCGCATCCAGGAGGAATTTTTCCACACGTTCAACGACCTGTTCGAATCGCAGAAACAGATCATCATCTCCAGCGACCGTCCCGTCACCGAGATCGCCACGCTGGAGGCGCGGCTGGTGTCCCGTTTCCAGTGGGGTCTCTCCGCCGACATCCAGTCGCCCGATTTTGAGACGCGGGTGGCGATTCTGAAGACCAAGGCGGCCTCGCTGAAGATCGAGCTGCCCATGCCCGTGATCGAGTTCATGGCGCAGCACATCTCGAAGAACATCCGCCGGCTCGAGGGCGCGCTGATCAAGATTTCCAGCTATGCCGCGCTCACCGGCAAGGTGCTCGACCTCGCCATCGCCGAGCATTTGCTCAAGGATGTGCTGATGGAGGAGGCGCAGAACCGCCTCAACATCGAGGGCATCCAGAAGCGTGTCGCCGACCATTACCAGATCCGCCATTCGGACATGACGAGCAAGCGCCGGCCCAACGCCATCGCGTTTCCCCGCCAGATCGCCATGTACCTCTGCCGCCAGCTCACCCGCCACTCCTTGCAGGAAATCGGCGAGGCCTTTGGCGGCCGTGATCACGGCACCGTCATTCACGCCGTCAAGACGGTCGAGAACATGATGGAGCAGGACGATACGGTTCGCGGCAGCGTTGACTTCCTCAAGACTCAGCTGTCGAAGTGAGGTGATTTTTGGTTGGCGATTTTCGCCTGCCGGAGTTGCGTTCCCGCACCGGCAGATGGCTTGAAATCAAGCGCCGGAAATCCTAAAACAAAACCGATGACCCTCACTCCCGAACAGAAACAGTCCGTCGCCTCCTGGGTCGCCGCGGGGGACAACCTCTCCGCGGTCCAGAAGAAGCTGGCCGAGCAGTTCAAGATTTCCCTGACCTACATGGATGTCCGCTTCCTGGTGGACGATCTGGGGCTGGAGCTGAAAAACGCCGCCCCCAAAGCCGACGTCTCGGACGTGAGCAAGAGCGCCGGTGCCGCGGTGCCCCGGGCGCCGGCACCGGAAAAGAAGGGCTTCATTGACAAGATGAAGGAGAAAGTCGGGTTGGGTCCGGCGGAAGAGGATGAACTGCCGGCCGAGGGTCTGCCCGAACCCGATGCCGATGAACTATCCGATGCACCCGCCGGCCAGGCCGGGCTCAGGCTGGAGATCGACCGGATTGTCCGCCCCGGGGCGGCGGTCAGCGGCAGTGTGATCTTCAGCGACGGAGTGTCCGGGAAATGGGCGCTCGACCAATATGGCCGCCTGATGCTCGACACCGGCAACCCGGGGTACAAACCCAGCGCGCCGGACGTGCAGGCGTTCCAACTCGAGCTCCAGACGCAGCTCCAGCGGCACGGATTTTGAGCTGACGGGCGGGCGCACCGGCCCCGCCGCCGCCCCAACCTGCCGTTGACGAGCGGGGGCGACCCGGGGTATCCTGCCGTCGCCCCGGCGGACATTTAGCCCTCCGGGTATATCCCACCAACCACGAGGTGCCCCATGGAAAAGCTGCGTAGTTTCATCGGGTGGGCTGATGCCCACCCCAAGGTCTGGCTCGATTGCGTGCGAATTTATCTCGGATTGGGTCTGTTTATCCGCGGGGTGTTCATCATCACCAACACCCGGGCGGATTTCATCCGGGACCTGCTTCAGCGTCTGGATTATCCCTGGGTCGTGACCGTAGCCCTGCTCCATTTCATCGCGCTGGCCCATCTCGTGGGCGGTCTGATGCTGACGGTCGGGCTGCTGACCCGCATCGCCGCGTGGGTGCAGGTCCCGATTCTCGCGGGAGCCCTGTTTTTGCATCGCGGGGAGGGATTGATGACCACCGGCCAGTCACTGGAGTTCTCCGCTCTCGTGTTCTTCCTGCTGGTCATATTCGCCCTCAGCGGCGCCGGGCCGATCTCGGTGGACAACGGCATGCCGAAACTGAAACCGACCGACCCGCCCTGACCGCCGGACCTATTTCACCCCGGGACCGAGATTCGTTTCAAGAAACTTGTCCACGGCCTTGAAGATCTCGGTCCGCTGCTTCTCGTTGCCAAAAGAGTGCCCCAGGCCGGAAATGAACAGGCTCTCGGGCTTCCGTCCGGTTTTGTCGAGGGCCGCGATCATGCGCTTGGCCTGATCCTGCGGCACCGTCCGGTCGTCCTTGCCTTGGATGATCAATACCGGCGCGACAATCTTTTCGGGAAAATTCACCGGCGAAATCGACTCCAGCATTTCCTTGTCCCGGTCGGGATCGCCGATCTCCCGCCGCCAATGCATGTTGGCCTGCTTGTAGTCCGGATCGCCGCGGCGGCTGTCAAAGATCGCCGGCCAGTCGGTCACCCCGGCCAGCGAAATGCCACAGCGATATAGTTCGGGATTATGGCCAAGGCCGAACAGTGTCGAGTAGCCCCCGTAACTTCCGCCCATGATGGCGATGTGCTGGGGGTCGGCCACGCCGGCGGCGATGGCCCACCGCGTCGCGTCCTCGATGTCATCCTGGATCTCCCGTCCGATCTGCCGGCGGGCCTTGCGGAATAGCTCCTCCCCGTAGCCGGGCGAACCGCGATAATTCATCTGGAGCACCGCGTAGCCGCGGTTGGCCAGCAACTGCACGAGCGGGTTGAAGCCCCACACATCCCGCACCCATGGTCCGCCGTGCGGCATCACCACCAGCGGCAGACCCTTGGGCTGATGTCCGACCGGCACGGTCAGGTAGCCGTGGATCACGAGCCCGTCACGCGCATGATATTTCACCAACAGCATGGGGGCCATCTGCTCCGGCTTGATCCAGTTCATCCGGCCCCCGAGCAACTTCAACTTGTGCGTTGCCACGTCCATCAACATATACGTCCCGGGATTCTGATCGGAAAAGGAAAGCCAGAGCAGACGTTTCTCATCCCGGCTGGACCCGGCCAGCATGTTGACCGTATCCGGCATGGCCCGGTCGATCGCCATCTGGTAACCGGCGTACTCCTTGTCGAACCATTTCATGTGGGGTGCCTCCTGAAAATAACGGATGCCGGCCAGGGATTGCTTGGTCCGGGAGAAAATCAGACTCACCAAGCCGACGCCGGCCACATTGCCCAAACCCTCGGGCACGATATCGTATTCGGGATCGGATAACAACGGCTCGCCCAACGCACCCGTGGCCGGATCCAGCGGAAAAACGGTCCAGCGTTTCTCCGGAGTCAGCGCCGCGACCAGGACTTTGCCGCTGGCCCGGTCGAAGCCGAGCGGTCGCATTCCGCCCCCGCGGTTGTGCAAGGGCAATATCGTGCGCCACGGGGCTTCGGCATTTCCCCGGTAAATCACCCCGGATTGTTCGCCGTGGGAGAGTATGCCCAACCGGGCCACTCCGTCGAAATCCAGGCCCCAACGGGCCACTTCACCGGGATTCTTCACCTCCACATGGAAATGTCCGTTCAGGGTGTCGACCCGCAGGATGTCCGGCCGGTTCGGGTTGCCCGGCCCGCCCTCGTGCCGGTCGAGCATCAGGATCGTCTGATCCGCGTCATTGAAGGTATGAATCACTTCCCGGGCATAGAGCTTGCCTGAATTTAGGGTGATCTGGTTGTCCTCAAGGCCGCTGATCGGAACGGTCTGGCCGCCGTTCCAGTTGGTGGCCATCACCCCGTAAAACATATCCCACACGGTCGTCGTGACCACCAGACGCCGATCGCTGATCCAGTTGAAGTCGCTCACTTCTTTCCTTGCATCATTCACCAACTCGGCCTCCCCCACGTCGAGCCGCGACAGCTTGTTATCATCGATCTCGGCGACATGCAGCGTGGCGCGATTTCCATACTCGCGCAAAAAAGCCAGCCGTTTGCCGTCGGGCGAAAGCTTGGCCCAGTTGGTCGAGGGCTCGCGGGCGAAATCCTCGATGGGCAGGCGGTCGACGGCCTGGGTCTGTCCGGCCATCGCCAGCGTGAAAATGGCGATCATCCAACGACGTGGTGGTTGCATAAGCCTGGCCGAGGTTGAACGCAGAACGGGAGGCAGGCAAAGAATTTCAACCCGGCCGGCGCGGTTGTGCTGGCTGGGTCTGCTCCGGACATTATTGCCGGGAGCAGGCGTTTTTGCGGGCCGGATATCGTCCCCCGGCTGACTTCAGGTTATGCGACTTGATTTTCGGAGGTGAGGGCGCCGCTTCTGCACCTGTCTTGACCTGCCGGCCTCATGGTCCGTCGGGCGCCGCCTGCAGTTTTTCCAGCATCTCGCGCGCCGCCGCAAAATCCGGCGTCAGGCGCACCGCCGCGGCGAAATGCTGCTTGGCTTCCGGCCAACGCCGCAGCTGGACCAGGGCATTGCCCAGGTTGTAGTGGGCCACCGCGTAATCCGGTCGCAGCCGCAGCGCCTCCTCGTAACAGGCGACCGCCTCCCCCGACCGGTCCGCCAGCGCCAGCGCGAGGCCGAGATTCATCTGCGCCTCGGCCAGCCCGGGCTTGAGTCGGACCGCGTCCCGCAATTGCGCGAGCGCCTCGGCCAGCCGGCCGGACTGCGCCAGCAAAATACCAAGGTTGAGCCGGGCCTCGGCGCTCGTTTTGTCCAGCCGCACCGCCTCGGTGTAGTGCCCCATGGCTTCCGGCACCCGGCCCAACGAAACCAACAGCAGGCCGAAATTGAAATGCACGTCGGCCGAATCCGGCTCGATGGCCAGCGCCCGTTCGTAGGTCGCCGTCGCCTCCGGGATGTTGCCGGTTGCCGCCAGGGCACTGCCAAGGCTGTTGAGCGCCTCGACCATGGCGGGCGCACCGGCCAGGGCGATCCGGAGATGCGGCAGGGCCTCTTGCGGCCGCCCCAGCTTCAACAGCAGCCGCCCCAGCTCGGCCTGGGCCGGGGCCAGGGTCGGCACCAGCCGCACCGCCTCGCGGTAATTCGCCATTGCCTCCTCCCGCCGGCCCATTTGGTCCAGGGTAAGTCCCAAGTTGTAGTGCGTCAGCGCGGATCCGGGCCCAAGCTGGAGCGACAACTCGAAATGCCGCGCCGCCTCCGCGTAGTCGCCGCGCTTGTAGTAAGCCGTACCCACTCCGGACTGCGCCCGGGGATTTCCGGGAAACCTCGCGAGCGCATCCGACCACACGGTCAATGCGTCCCGATAATCCGCATTGCGGTCCGCCGTGCCCAGGCCCAGTGCCACCGCCAATCCGACGCACAGGCCGGCCGTCCCCCGGCCGACCAGGAATTGCAGCCCGGCCACCACGAGGACAATCACCGCGGCCAGCGGAAGATACATCCGGTGTTCGGCGATGGTCTGGGTGACCAGCGGCACAAAGCTCGAACTGGGCGCAAGGATCACAAAGAAGCACGCCCCGGCGAAACCAAGCACCGGCCTGCGCCGCAGCGCGACAGCGGTCGCCGCCAGCAACGTGACGATGAGCAGCCCCTGCGCCCACACGTCCCCGACGTGTCGCACGATGGCCGTTCCGTAATCCAAGACCAGCGGGTGCGGCCAGAATGACAATTGCAGATAGAGGGTGAGCGCCCGGCATTGCGTCAGCAAATATTCCCACGGACTCACCCCGAGCCCGAAGCCCACCGTGCCGGCCCGTTGCGCCGTATGCCCCATCAGCCACGCCAGCGGAAGCCAGGTGGCGGCCAGCGCGCCGTAGAATATCTTCCGCCGGCCCCAAGCCTCCCGGAAGGTCCCGGCCACGAATGTGCGGTCATACAACAGGACCACCAGCGGGGCCGTGGCCACAATCTCCTTGCTCGCCATGCCCAGCAGACACGCCACCACCGCCAGCACCGACCACCGCCGGACCGCCGCGCCATCTGCGGTGGAGCGGATGAAACAATACAGGGTCAGCAGGTAAAACAGTCCGCCCATCACCTCGTTGCGCTGCACCACGCAGGTGACCGACTCGGTCAGCAGCGGATGAACCGTCCAGAGCAGCGTTGAGCTCCAGGCCGGCAACTCGGCCTCGTCCGGCCGCAGCCGGCGCCACGTCCGCCGCAGCACGCCCCACAGCACCAGGGTGGCGAGCAGGTGCAGCGTCAGGTTCATCACGTGATAGCCGCGCACGGTCAGGCGCCCGAACGCGTAGTTCACCGCCAGAGAAAGATTGACCAGCGGCCGACCCGATACGCCCGAGCCGTCCGCCGGCGGACTGAGGGCCGGCCCCGGCGGCCACAGGTGCCGGATGGATTCGTTGGCGACGATCGCCGGCGTGTCGTCGAAGAGGAACGGGGCGTCCAGACTGGAGCGGTAGGCGGCCACTGCCGCGAGCACGAGGACCACGCCGGCCAGGAAGATCGTCCGGCTATTTTCCATCCTCCTCCCAAAACTCGGCCTCGTGTTAGCCTTAGAATTGTGCAACATGGTGAACAGAGCTTAGTCAGCCTATATAGTTATAT
>JBBIHQ010000077.1:0-14696 GCA_037446975.1 Opitutia bacterium | reverse complement strand
AGCGGCAGCCTGACCCTCACCAACGGCGCTCATGCCACCAATGTCACCGGCACCATCAGCAACAACACCGGCGGCGGTACCGCGTCAGTCAGTGGCGCCGGCAGCGTCTGGACCAACACCGGCGACCTGATTGTGGGTTACAGCGGAGTGAGCGGCAGCCTTTCCGCGTACAGCGGTGGCGTGGTCAACAGCGCCAACGGCTACGTGGCTTACAATCCCGCGACGGCCGCCTACGCCTACGTAACCGGACCCATCAGCACTTGGAATCTCGCCAACTCTCTCTACATTGGCTACCAAGGCAGCGGCGTGTTCTTTTTGAATGGCAATGGAGTGATCAATGTCGCTAGTGGCACCGGCACCGTTTATTTGGGCGACGTCGCCGGTTCCGCAGGCCAGCTTTTCATCGGTTCGGAAGGCGGCACCGGCGGTGCCGTTGACGCCGCGGTGATCACCACCGGCAGTGGCGCCGGCAGCCTCAACTTCCAAACCAGTACCACCAGCGCCAGTCCCTATTATCTGACCAAGGATGGCACCTCGACCGGCGTGCCGGTGACCATCTCGGGACCGACGATGGTCGCCATCAATGGCGGCTACAATGTGCTTTCTGGTGCCAACACCTACTCGGGCGGAACCTTTGTCAACAGTGGCACGATCGTAGCGGCCTCCAATAATGCATTGGGCACGGGTTCGGTCACCTTTTCCGCCAGCGGCACGCTCAGCGTCGCCAGTGGTATCACGCTCGCCAACCCGCTGATTCTCACCAGCGGCGGCACGCTGGCCGGCAACGGTACGTTTGGCAGCGCGGTCAGCGCGGGCACCGGCGTGACGCTTTCACCCGGTAACTCGCCGGGTAACCTGACTTTCAGCAGCGGGTTGACCTTCGCTCCCGGCGGCGTATACGACTGGCAGCTGCAGTCGGTGGCCGGAGCCCCCCTCACCGGGGCCGGCACGAACTGGGATTTGATCACCGTAAGTGCCGGCACACTTGATCTCAGCACGCTCACTCCGGGTAGTTTCACCCTCAAGGTCATCTCCCTCAATTCCAGCGGCACCGCCGGCAACGTCAGTGATTTCAGTCCCGCCAGCAACTATACCTGGACCGTCGCGACGGCCCCGACCATCGCCGGCTTCAGCACCGCCAATTTTACCATCGATACCACCGGATTCAGCAATCCCAACATCGGTTCCTTTTCGCTCAGCGTCTCCGGCAGCAACCTGAATCTGAACTTTACCGCCGTGCCCGAGCCTTCCACCTATGCGCTGATGCTGCTCGGCCTGGGTGGATTGACCCTGCCGCTGATTCGGCGTCGGCGCAGTTGACACACTTTTTGTTCACCTCGTTTCAAGGGCCGCCAGCAATGGCGGCCCTTTTTATTGCATTACCTGCACCGCGCGTTCGACGAGCCCGATGAATTCGTTGCGGTAGCCGCCGGGATCGCTGCCCAGTCCGGCCCGGCCCCACGCCACCACATTGCCGAGTGTGCTGGCCCCCTTGTAAGGAGAATCCCGCAGCACCATGCCGAACGCCGCCACGGCCGCCGCAAATTTAAAGTCGTCACTCGCCTTTCCGAAGCTCGCCCCGTTGTCGCGCAGGGAAAATTCCAGCAGGTTGCTTGTTTCTCCCGCCGGTTCCTTGTAGCGGATCTTCACCGTCAGGAGTTCACTGTTGACGCTGCCCTCGGTCGTCAGTTTCCGGTTTTCAACCTTGTCCAGATCGGAGCCGGCCGCTGTCCGCTGACCGCCGACTGCCTGGTACCTCAGCGCGTCGACCGAGCCTGTTTCCGCAGGCATCGCCACCCCGACCGGTATGACTTCATACAACGCCGTGACGGCATGGCCGGCGCCGATTTCACCGGCATCCACCTTGTCATTGTTGAAATCCTCCTTGGCCAGCAGCCGGTTCTCGTAACCGATCAGCCGGTACGCCTGAACTTTCGCCGGATTGAACTCCACCTGGATCTTCACATCCTTGGCGATTGTCACCAAAGTGCTGCCGGCCTGCTCGACCAGCGTCTTCTTCGCTTCGGCCAGATTGTCGATGTAATCGTAGTTGCCATTGCCCTTGTCGGCCAGCCTTTCGAGCGTGGCATCCTTGAAATTGCCCATGCCAAATCCGAGCACGGTCAAAAACACCCCGCTCTTGGCCTTTTCCTCGATCATCCGGACCAACTCTCCCTCGCTCGTCACGCCGACATTGAAGTCGCCGTCGGTGGCCAGGATCACCCGGTTCACCCCGCCGGCGATGAAGTTGGCCTTGGCAATATCGTAGGCCAGCTGGATGCCCATGGCCCCGTTGGTCGAGCCCGCGGCTTCGAGACGGTCGATCGCATCCAGAATCTCGGCCTTGTGCGCCACCGGAGTTGAAGGCAGCGCCAGACCCGAGGCGCCTGCATAGACCGCGATGGCCACATGGTCGTCCGGCCGCAGTTTGTTCACCAGCAACCGCAACGCCTGCTTTACCAGCGGAAGTTTGTTTGGCTCGTTCATCGAGCCGGAAACATCGAGCAGGAAGACCAGATTGGCCGCCGGCCGGGAGGCATCACCAACCTCGAGCCCCTTCAGGCCGATCCGCACCAGCCGGTGTTCCGGCGCCCAAGGTGCGTCCGCCACCTCGAGATGCGCGCTGAACGGGGGATTCTTGTCCCGTGCGCCAAGCTTGTTGTTCTGGTCATTTGAAATCTCCGCCATACCGGATGCTCGCGCGCTGTTTTTTCTGTTTTCTGAAGCCTCCGCGGACATTTCTCGCACCGGTCCGGCGTAGTCATAGGGAAAATAGTTGATCAGCTCCTCGATGCGCACCGCATCCGCCGGCGGGCGCTGCCCCTGGATCAGAAATCGTCGCACATTCGCATAGGATGCCGTGTCGACGTCCACGGAGAACGTGGAGAGCGGATTGTCCGCAGCTCTCAGATAGTCGTTGTCCCTCCGGTAAGCATAGGTCTCGGTGTTGGGCTCGACGGCTTTGCTGCCGCCAATAGCCGCACCATCCGTGACGCCCCATTGATGGCCGACTCCGGTGCCCGTATCCTTCAGGTACTGACCCGTCACGACGGAAATGCTGTCGGCCGAATCCCTCAGTTCGGTTCGGACCCGCGTGCCCGCCAGAGTGGATGGCGTTGAATCGGGTTTATTGGCCGGAACGCCCGACTGAAATGGACTCAACACGATCTTTTGATCCGCAGCGTCAAGCTGGCCGGCCGCGGCAGGCGCGGCCGCGGCGCTCTGGGCGCGCAGCGTCGATGGCATGATGACCGGCGCAACCCGGTTCATCGCGACCGTCTTCTGGACCGGCTCATCTTGCTCGGCCGGCGTCCGGTCCTTCGCCACAACCTCGCTTGCTTTCTTGGCCTCGCTGGCCGTCGCCCCTGCCTCCAAATTTTCACGGCTCGCCTGCTCGGCCGCCATCGCGGGACTCCCTGCCTTTTCTTTCGATTCAACCAGCGAGACCGGGAGGTATTGTTTTGGCTCGGATCGAAATTCGTGGCGCTGCCAATAGATGAAGAACGCGGCAAAACACGCCGCGGCGAGACTTGAAATTGTCCAGTAGGGAAACTTGCTGATCTTGGCGTACGGATCGCGCTTGGTTTTATGTTCGCTCCCCGTTGCTTTCAGCGCGGCCGGCGCTTCCGCGTCCAGTTCGGACTCCATTTCAAGGGCACTCGTCAGTGTCGCTGCTGCGCGGCTGATTTCTGCCACCGCCTGCCGGGCCTCGGCATCCTGCGCCAGGGTCTGTTCGAATTCAGCCCGTTCCGCCGGCGTCATTTCGTTCAGGGCATAGGCGGTCAGGCGCGGGTCATCGGGGAAAATTTTGTTCGTATTCATCGTCTTCTGTTCTCCGTTAGCGGTCATTCATTCGGGTTGGGCGGCCATCTCCTGGCGCAGGGCCTTGATGGCGGTGTGGAGGATGAAGCCCACGTTGGTCACCGACAGCGACGTGATGCGGCTGATTTCCTGGTAGCTGAATCCGTTCTGGAACTTCAGCCGGATGACCTCCTGCTGGTTGTGCGGCAGTCTGCCGACCAGTCGCAGCACGGCTTCATGTTGCTCGGCCCTTTCCAGGGTGCGGCCGGGCCGCGGGTCGGGCGCGGTCAATTGTTCTACCTGGCCTTCCTCGAAGCGTTTCATGCGTCCCTCCTTCCGCTGCACATCGTGCGTCCGGTTGCGGCAGACGGTGAACAGCCATTCCGCCACATGCCCGTCCACCTCCGCGGGCGGCTGGGCCATGAGCCGCACAAAGGTGTCCTGCACCACATCGCGCGCCCGTTCGGTGTCGCCACCGAGCAGGCGGGTCGCGTAGCGCAAGAGCGGCGCCTGATGGCGTTCCACCGCCGCCGACACAAAGGAGCTGGCATCAACGGGTGCATGGGGTTTGTCCGGTTCGTTGTTCACGTTACCTTGCTCCTTAGACGGATGATTGCCCGGTTTATTAGGACTTGGACACAGAAATATTCTCCGGCTCCTTGCCCGGGTCGTGATTATTGCTTTAGTACCCTGATGCCCGTCCGTGCGCTGCTGCTCGCCGCTCTCTGTTCACTGCTGGCCCTCGGTGCCTGTAGCCGCCGGGAAACCATCGTCCAGGTCGGTGATCGCGAACAGGTCCTCCACCTGGGCAACGGCGCCGAACCGGAGAGCCTGGACCCGCATGTGCAAAATGCCTACACCGACCAGCGGCTCGAGGCCGCCCTGTTTGAAGGCCTCTGTGCCGTCGATGAAACCTCCTCGAAACCCGTGCCCGGCGCCGCCGAAAGCTGGGAGGTTTCCTCCGACGGTCTTGCCTGGACCTTTCATCTGCGGGCCAACTTGCGCTGGTCGAATGGCGAGCCGCTGACCGCCGGCGATTTTGTGCTGTCCTGGCGGCGCAACCTCGCCCCGGCCTTTGCCTCATCCTATGCCTATCTGTTGTTTCCGGTCAAAAATGCCGCCGCCTTCAACCGCGGGACGATCACCGACCCGGCCGCACTCGGTTTCAATGCGCCTGATCCGCGCACGATTGTCATCACTCTGGAACATCCGACGCCCTACCTGCCGGTCCTGACCACGGCTACGGCGTGGTATCCGATCAATCCGCGCGTGGTCGCAAGATTCGGCAGCCTTAGCGATCGCGCCAGCGCCTGGACCCGCCCCGGCAACCTCGTCGGCAACGGGCCGTTCATCCTGAAGGAATGGACCCCGGGCTCGCGCATCGTCGTGGCAAAAAACCCCCTGTACTGGGACGCCGGCACCGTGCGACTCAACGGCATTGTTTTCTATCCGATCGAAAATGCCGAGGTCGAGGAGCGCGATTTTCGCGCCGGTCAGCTCCACCTCACCAACAACATTCCGCTGTCCAAAATTCCGGCCTATCGTGCCACCGATCCCGGCCGGCTCCGCACCGATCTTTTCGTCCAGACAATCTTCATCCGTTTCAACGTCACGAAACCGCCGTTCGACAATCCCAAGGTCCGGCGCGCCCTCGCTCTGGCGATAGACCGCGACTCCATCTCCCGCAACCTGCTTCACGGTTCGCGCCTTCCCGCCCATCAATTGGTCCCGCCGAACCTGGCCGGCTACAACTCCCGCGCCCAGGTGCCGGATGATTTCTCCGCCGCCCGCCGGTTGCTCGCGGAGGCGGGTTTCCCCGCCGGCCGTGGGTTCCCCTCCTTCGAGGTGCAGGTCCGCAACGATGAGTTGCAGCCCAAGATCATCGAGGCGGTCCAGGCCATGTGGGAGCACGAACTCGGCGTGCATTTCCGCATCGCGCTGCTCGAGCAAAAGGTCAGCCTGCAAAACCAGGCGGATTTGAACTACACCGTCGGCGTCAACGGCTGGGTGGCCGACTTCGCCGACCCCGTCACTTTTCTCGACCTTTTCGTCACGGACGGCGGCAACAATTGGACCGGCTGGGGCGACCCGGCCTATGATCAGCTGATTGCACAGGCCGCCCGCACTCTCGACGGAGCCCAGCGCTATGAGTTCTTCCAGGAGGCGGAGGCCCGGTTGCTGGAGCAGGCCCCCATTATTCCGTTGGTCTTCGGCGCGCGGAACTACCTCATCGATCAGGCGGTCCACGGGTGGGAACCCGCCCCCATCGGCATCTACCAATACAAAAAGGTTTACCTGCAAGGCCCCTGAGAGCACGTTCCTCGCGTGAAATTTCGTCACCTTTTGTTTCTCGCTGCGACAACCACCGCCTTGGCCCTGCCCTCCGCAGCCTTGGCGAAGGAGGGCGCGCCGGCGGACGGGCTGACGATCATTCGCGTCTTTTCCGGCTGGCGGGACGCCGCCAGCTTCAAGCACATCTCCGAATACTTCACCGGCCGGGAAAACACCCATGGGGAAGAGATGCTGCGCTCCCAGCCCGGACAGCGATCGGGCTACTATTATCTTCTGCGTCTCGCCAACCCTGGCCCGGCTGTTCCGGTCAAAATCAATCTGCAGATTGTCATGCCCGCCAGCATCAAACCCCTCGACCACGCCTTTGCCGCCAACCTGCGCGGCGGTGAAACCGTCCTGAATCTCGGCTTGACCGGTGCCGACTGGCCCGGCGTCCAAACGAACCCGGTGGCGTGGAAGATCGATGTCGTTGGCACCGGCGGCCAAGTGCTGGCCACCGCCAAAAGTTATCTCTGGGACAAGTCCGCCGGACCGTAGCCTTGGCCGCCGACCATCTGATCCCGCAGGGGCGGGGCAGAAGCCATTCTTCGTCCTGGCACCGGCCGGATGCGTCGCCCACCTCAGCATGACACCAAAAGACGCCAGCTTTTCTCCATCCACCTGGTCGGTGTGGCAGCCCGTCGAACCGCATGTCGGGCTGACGTCGTCCTCCCTCGCCGAGATTCTCGACGGTGGGCAGTCGTTTCGCTGGCGAAACTGCGACGGGATCTGGACCGGCCTCTGGTCCGACCACTTGGTCCAATTGCGGAGTCCTGACGGCCGGCTCGAATGGCGCGCGCCCGGCGCCATGCAGGGCCAGGTTGCCGCCGCCCTGCCGCGTTATCTCGCGCTCGATACCGATTGGGCAGGGCTGACCGATTCCCTCCCCTGGCGCAGCGACCCGCATCTCGCCCAGTGCATCGCGGCATTTCCCGGCCTGCGCCTCTTGCGCCAGCCTTTTGGCGAAACCCTGCTGGGATTTCTGTGCAGTGCGACCAAGCAGATCGTCCAGATCAAGCAGATGGTCGACCTGCTGGCGCAGCGCCACGGGGCACCCGTCCCTTCCGGTCACGACTTGCCGCTTGCCGCGTGTCCCCGACCCCTTCCCTTGCACCGCCTGCCAGCCTGGACTGAACTGGCCGAAGTCCCCGAAACGAGGCTCCGCCAGTGTCTGCTCGGGTTTCGCGCGAAATTCATTCATGCGACGGCCGGATATATTGCCCGGCGTCCGGGCTGGCTCGACGAGACTGAACACCTCGCCTATTCCGCCGCCAAAGCGCGGCTGCTCGAATTGCCCGGGGTCGGCGAGAAGGTCGCCGACTGCGTGCTGCTTTTCGGTGCGGGCCGGCTTGAGGCCTTCCCGGTGGACACCTGGGTGCTGAAGTCACTGACCCGGCGTTACGGGCTTACCGGTTGGAAGCCCGCCCAGGTTGCTCATTTCGGTCGCACCCACTTCGGCCCGCTTGCCGGTCTGGCCCAGCAGTACCTCTTTGCGTGGGAAAGAAAGTTCGGCGGAAAATGACCTTGGGGAAAAACCACCCATCCCACGCTACGTTTCCTGCGGATCGGATCGTTTGATTAGCCGCCACGGGAAGAAATACACCGCATAGACCACCGTGTAGACCAGGAAGTTATCGAGCTTTGCGAAATGCGTGAAAGCGAAAAAGAATATCAGCAGGTGGAGCCGGATCACGTTCCTGTACGGCGCCATCATACCATTCATGCCCGCCTTCTGATTCGCCAGGCGGCGGTTTACATCGGCCGCCTTGACCGAAATATCCGGCGCAGTCGTGTTTTGTGCCGGCAGCCGGAATGACTGCCGCTCGGCCACCGCCGCCACCAGCACGAAAGGCCAGTATTCCTGGAACACCCGGGTGTATAACGCGACACTCGGCCCCGCGTTTTGCGCCGGTAGCATCGGGAAAAACAGGTTCAGGAAGACCGAATGCACGAAATGAAACATCCCGAAATGGAAGGTGAAGAATGCCAGCATGAACAGACCGCCGAAGAGAAACAGCCCGTCCGCACCCGCCCGCGCCAACGGCGGCGCGGCGCTCGCCGTCGTGCCCCGCACCAAAAGCAACACCGGCCCGAAGATGTTCCAAACAATCATTGCGTAGCCGACCAGCAGGCTGGAAAGCCACAGGCTCCACACCAGATCCTTGGTCTGCCATTCGCCAAACCACGCCAGGGCCAGGCCGGCTGCAAACGCGATGGCATCGGGCCAGGCATCAGACCAGCCAACCGACTTGGAGCCGCCCGGTGCTGTCATTCTCGGTGGGATAATATCCCCGTCCATCAACGGGGAGCCGATGCATCCCTCGGGTTGTTCACGATGAAACGGAGTGGTTCATTTCCCTGTTTGGATCAGCTCCACCTCATAGCCCTCGGGCGCGTCGATGAACGCGATCAATGAGCCGCTGCCCGTCTTGGTCGGTCCATCGCTCAGGGCAAAACCCTTCTTCTTCAACCCGGTCGCAAAAGCCTCAAGGTTGTCCACCTCGAACGCCAGGTGCATCAGGTCGGGCTGCACCTGCACCGCCGGTGCCCCCGCGGGCATCTGGCAGATTTCGATTTCCTCGTCGCTGTTGGGAGTGGCCAGAAACACCAGTTGCGCCCCGCGGGGTGAAGTGTGCCGGCGCGAAACCTTGAGGCCGAGAGCCTGCTCGTAGAATCTTACCGTACGCTCGATGTCATTTACCCGCAGGCGGGTGTGGAGAAGTTTTTTGACGGTCATGGTGCCGCCAGCGTAGGAAATTTCGCCTGCGAATCACGCGAATTCACGTGAATGGAGAGAATCTTGGGCGGTTCCGACTGCGGACAAGCACGGTTCGAATCGATTGGGCCCGCTTGCTCACCACAAACAATCACGGAGGTGTCGGCGCAGGGTCTAAAATCGCCTTGGCCCGGCCCGGCGCCCAAAACCTCGGCGAAAGATGATCCGTATCTCCCCGCGAAATCCGTGGTCAAAACCTCGTGGGGTCTTGGTTGGTTCCAGTCGGGCGCGGTGCGGGCGAATTTTTCCCGTCTCTTTTTTGTGTCTTTTCAGGCCGCTTTGTGGCCAGACTTCCAACGATGTCCCTCGATTTTGCCGCCATCCGTGCCGCTCATGAGCGGATCAGGCCTTTCATCAAACGCACTCCCGTGCTGACGAGCGAGGGGATTGACGCGGCGTGCGGCGGCCGGCTCTTTTTCAAATGTGAAAACTTTCAGGAAGCCGGCGCCTTCAAATCCCGCGGCGCCTGCAATGCGGTGTTCTCGCTGACCGACGCCGAGGCCGCCAATGGGGTGGTCACCCATTCCTCCGGCAATCACGCTGCCGCGCTGGCCCGGGCCGCCCAGTTGCGCGGCATCACCGCTCACATCGTGATGCCTGCCAATGCCCCGCAGTCCAAGGTGCACAACGTCGGCGGCTACGGCGGGTGGATCACGTTTTGCGAACCCAACCTCACGGCCCGCGAAGAGGCCTGTCTTCGCGTCGCCGCCCGGACCGGCGCCACCCTCGTGCATCCGTTTGACGACCTCCGCGTGGCCGCCGGTCAGGGCACGGCCACGGTCGAGTTGCTGGAAGATGCGCCCGATCTGGATTTCATCCTCTGCCCGGTCGGCGGCGGCGGCCTGCTTTGCGGCACCGGCGTGGCCGCCAAGTCCATGAAGCCGGGGATCAAGGTTATCGGAGTCGAACCGGCGCTGGCTGACGACGTGGCCCAGTCCTTCCGGGCGGGCCGGCGGATTTCCATTCCCACCCCGGCGACCATTGCCGACGGTTTGCGCACCAACTGCACGGGCGAGAAGAACTTCCCGATCATCCGGCAATATGTGGACGACATTGTCACCGTGTCGGAGGAATCAATCGTCACCGCCATGCGGGTGTTGTGGGAAAAACTTCGCCTCGTCATCGAGCCGTCCTCCGCCGTGCCCTATGCCGCGATCATGGAGCAACGCATCGACCTGCGTGGACGGCGCATCGGCATCATCCTGACCGGCGGCAACGTCAATCTCGACGCCCTGCCCTGGATCAGGACGTAAGGGATGTCCCGTCGCTTCCCGCTTACGGCTTGGGGTTTAAGTATACTATTAGTTGACATCGTTCACCTCCAGTTGATGTCAACTAATAGTATACTTATGGGTTCGAGCAGCCTGGATCAACGGGGACGCCGATCAGCCAGCCACGACTTCTCTTCTCATTTCCACCTCCGGCAGGAACGCCGTGAGGAGACCAAGCAGGGGCAAGAAAGCGCAAACCTTGAAGACATAGCTTATGCTGGTGTGGTCGGCGAGATGGCCCAAAACCGCGGAACCGATGCCGGCGATGCCAAAGGCGAGGCCGAAAAACAGGCCGGCCACCAGCCCGACATTACCCGGCAAAAGCTCCTGCCCGTAGACCAGGATCGCAGAAAACGCCGACGCCAGGATCAGACCGATGAACACCGTGAGCACCACGGTCCCCGTCAGTCCGAAGTGCGGCAGCGCGAGGGTAAACGGGGCGACGCCGAGGATGGAAATCCAGATGACAAGCTTGCGGCCGATGCGGTCGCCCACCGGGCCGCCGATGATCGTGCCCGCGGCCACGGCGAACAGAAACACGAAGAGGTAAACTTGCGCGGCCTGGACCGACACATGGAATTTGTCGATCAGGTAGAACGTGTAGTAATTCGTGAGACTGATCAGGTAGAAATACTTGGAGAAGATCAGTCCGATCAGCACGGCGAATGCGCGCACCACCTTGGCCCGCGAGAGGCGCGCCGGCGCGACCGCGCCGGCCCCGCGCGCCGGTGGCCTCAGACGGGCGAGGTTGCGCCGGTACCAGCCGCCCACCCGGATCAACAGGAGCATCCCGGTGAAGGCCAGACCCGTGAACCACAGGATTTCGCCCTGGCCTCGCGGAATGATGATGGCTGCCGCCAGCAACGGTCCGAGCGATGTGCCGAAATTGCCGCCGACCTGGAACAGGGACTGGGCAAATCCGTGCTTTCCGCCCGACGCCATGCGTGCCACCCGCGAAGCCTCCGGATGAAAAATCGCCGAACCCACTCCCACCGTCGCCGCGCCCGCGCACAAGGCGTGAAAACTCGCCGCCTGTGAAAGCACGGCCAAACCGGTCAATGTTGCCCCCATGCCCACGACCAGCGACCACGGCTGGTGGTGCCGGTCCGTGACAAATCCCACCAAGGGCTGAAGCAGGGAACCCGTAGCCTGATACGTCAGCGTGATCAGCCCGATCTGCGTATAGTTCAGATCATACGAATTCTTCAGCAGCGGATAGATCGCCGGCAATAGGGCCTGCAGGGTGTCGTTGATCAGGTGGGCGCAACTTAGCGCCAGCAGCACCCTCAGCACGGTATCCTGTGCCCCCTGCCGGGTCTCCGTTTTGGACTGGCCGTCACTTTCGGTCATGAATTCGAAGTGAATCCGCCCGGCGAACCGCCCGGTGTCAAGGGATCATCAAGCCCTTGTGCTCCGCCGGTTGTTGATCGTTCGTCGTCAGCCTTCGGCGTCTTGGCCGGCCTAGTCCCTGCCATGACCCGAAACACCTCCCGGCGAAACAACTCTTGCGGTCCGATCAGCCCTCAACGCTTGGTTCCATCAAATATAACGTCACCCACCGCTTTGCGGGTCGCGATAGCCTCTGCCCTGATTTGCTGGGGCGACTTGTAAGCCACGCCGGCTTCTTTATACGCCTTCCGTTTGGCTTGTTCGGCCTTCCACTCTTCGAAATTCATGGGAATGGCGTTGCAGGCCGAGAGGAGGAGAAAAGGCAAAACGACCAGGAGCTTCAATGGGCCGCCGCCTGGTTTTGTCCGATGCATCGGCTGATCCATTCAAACTCCCCCCGACTCCGGATGCCGGCTAAGAAAATTCACGGCCCGCCATCTTTCGATAATTCCATGTTCCATTTTTTGCCTCGTTCTATGATAGTCAGGTCAATTGGTGCCCGGGAAAGGACTCGAACCTTCAAGCCTTGCGGCAACGGCTTCTAAGACCGTCGTGTCTGCCAATTCCACCACCCGGGCGTCGTGATTTTCAATTTCAGGTTTCGGATTTCGGAATGCTGACGCAAGACCGAATCCCGCCCGGCTATCCGCTCTCGTTTTTTGTGCGTTCAGACCGCCTCGCCCAGCCGGTCGCCCATCCGGGCGTAAACCTCGAGACCATCCGCGCTGTGTTTCAGCAGATCCGCGTCAAACTTGATCCGGCCCCGTTGGAAAATCGTCACAACGCACGAGCCGCCGAATTTGAACAGACCTTTCTCTTCGCCTTTCCCCGCCGCGCGACCGGGCAGGAACGTCTGCATGATGCTGCCAACCATCGTGGCGCCCACTTCCACCACCGCGACCCGGCCGAACACCGGCGACTCCACCAGCGTCACCATCCGCTTGTTTTCCCACAGGTAGGCCAGATTCTGCCGCAGGGCGATGGGACTGACCGAGTAAAGCCAGCCGTTGATCAACCGTGGTTCGCCGGGCGTGCCGCCCACGGGAAAATGAAAGCGGTGGTAGTCGACCGGACACAGCCGTGAAATCAGCAGCGAGCCGCCGCCAAACTCTGTCGCCAGCGCGGCTTCGCCGAGGAATGCCTCCAAGTTGAAACGCTGGCCCTTGGCGTAGAATCCGTCCGCCGCGTCATAGGTCTGGAACGCCAGATGGCGGCCGTCCGCCGGCAGCACGGCCGTGCGATCGCCGGACGCGACCGGACGGACGCCCTCTTTCAACGCCCGGTAGAAAAATTCATTGAAGGTCTTGAAGGCATACGGCTTCTTGGCGAACTCGTCCACGTCGAGATCGTAGTCGACGATGAACGGCAGGATCTGGTTGGCGCTGGCCGGCAGCGACATTTTCCAGCCGTAATAGCGCGACACGACTGCCCGCCTGATCAGGAGTCCGAGGGCCGCCCGGCCCAAAGGCGTCTCATAGGTCCAGCGCAGCCATCTTCCGCCGTAGACGGTCTCGGTCTCGACGGTTTTCTTGGAGCGATGATAATAGCGGATGGCCTCGGCCGGCATGGCACCGATAGGCATCACACAAAGCAGCGAGGCCGCAAAGCAAGAAACAGCACGGCGCCGACCCGACTTTCCTTGCGCGGAATCCTTTGATCAGGGCATGACGGCCGTCGGCGCATGACTCGCCGGCCGGGCGGACAATGTCATCAGGTGGTCCAACACCGAGACGACAGGGCCGGGGCCGCCATCTCCGTTCCAAGCCTCCCGTTCTGGCGCCCAATACATCACCGCAACGCCCCGCGGCGCCTGTCTCACGGTGTTAATGATATCCGCCATGTATTGCAGCCGCCCTTCCGGTGTTTCCGGCCAGAGCATCGACGGGTTGTCCGGCACATGGGAACGACCATAACCCGTTTCGACAACGGCGAAGTCCTTGTGAAAGTGGGCGGCGCACCGGTTCATGTTATCCCAGAGTTGCTCGAGGGTCCCGTGATTCCATTCCGGGTAGAAGCTCTGCGCGATGATGTCATAGTCGACGCGGGCGGCGCTTAAGTGATCGAAAAACCACTCCGTCACCCTCCAATTCGCACCTTTGTCGATGTGGATGGCGATGCGCGGCGGCGTGTCACCGGCCGCCGCCTTCACGCCGCGGATGCCGGCCTTGAGCACCCGCGTCAGGTGATCCCATTGGACCGCATCGTCGTAGGGTTCCGGCGGATTGTATTTCGTCGAACCAGGCACCTTGACCTGCGCCAGCGGCCAGAGCGTGCCGCGGGTGATCTCGTTTCCCACCTGCACCCAATCAGGCATGGCCCCGGCATCCTTCAGCCGTCTGATGGTGTCATAGGCATAGCTCTCGACCTGCTTTTCAAGGCCGTCGAAATCCAGGTTCCTCCACGCCGTCGGAATCTCCTGGTGCTGCGGGTCGGCCCACGTGTCGGACAAATGGATGCACAGCAGAAATTTCGCACCCGACGCCTTGATTCGTTTGGCGAGAGGAATGGCGGCCTCCAGCGTGTTGTTCGGCGCGTCGCGCACGGGCGAAACAAACACCCGCACCCTGAACACCGTCCAGCCGTGATTCTTCAGGATGGTCAGCTCATCGCTTGCCACGCCGTTTTCCTGGTAGACCGGCAGCGGCGCCCAACGACCGTGTCCCGGCGCGTCGAGCGCCGAAATGTCGGCCCCGAGGGCGATCTTGGCTGGCAGAGCCGGTTTCGCTGCCGCCGCGGAAACAGCCGAGCTTTCTTGAATATGCGCGCAACCGGCCAGGACGAAGACCAAGACGCCCACCGCAACGGGTTTTCGGGCGAGGCGAAAACACCTTGCTCCAAAAGGGCCAAGCCTGGACGCCTTGCAGGGAATCGCGTTCACCCTCCCATTCAACCGGAAGCCTGGCTGGCGACTCAAGGGCAATTGACGGCCTCGGGGCCAGTTGCCGGTGAGCTGCGTTGTTCAGGGTTCCGTCAGCATGCACCGATCGACATCACCCCACGCAGCGAAAAGCGGCAAGCGGTGAACTTCGCTGCTTTGCTCCTTCGTGATCCAGCCTCAGCCCATCACCAATTCGCCGGCCTTGACCTTGAAGGTCACGGTCGAGTCCTCGGTGACTTCGCCGCTGATG
>JBBIHQ010000076.1:0-15082 GCA_037446975.1 Opitutia bacterium | reverse complement strand
CAACGACGGCAACTGTCTCTCTCTCGGCCAGCGGACGATCTCCGAGGAGGAAGCCCTGAAGATTGTCAGAGTGTGGTTGAACACAGCATTTGATGGCGGCCGGCACCTGACGCGCATTCAGAAAATTGACGCTAGTTAGTTTATGATAAGATTTTGTGACTGAGCTTCCATATTACTTTGATATCTTAGTAATATTCTGAAGGATGGATTTGTGGGAACAAGGCACCGCGGCTCAATCGAAGAGATCAATGCGCTTAACGCGTTCATCAAGCTGCAACGCTCAGCCGAGTCGGTCTCGGCAAGGGTTCATTCCGTTTTGCCCGAAGGGCTGACAATCACCCAATTCGGAGTGCTCGAGGCCCTTCATCACATCGGCCCGCTTTGCCAGAGTGAACTTGCGGAGAAGCTGCTCAAGAGCGGCGGAAATCTCACCTTGGTCGTCGATAATCTGGAGAAGGCGGGACACGTGCTGCGCGAACGCGATCCCGCTGACCGCCGGTTTGTGGTGGTGAAGCTGACGGAGAACGGCCAGGCGTTCATCGCCGCGCTGTTTCCAAAAGTCGTCGCCCGGTTGACCGACCAGATGAATGCCCTCTCGTCGACGGAACTCGCTGATTTAGGGAGACTTTGTAAGAAGATCGGACTCCAAAGTTGATTTTTCTGCCATATCCTTTAACATCAAAGCTTACATGACAACGAACAATCGAGGCATTCATCACATCACGGCCATCTCCTCCGATGTGCGCCGAAACATGGAATTCTACACCCATGTGCTCGGCCTCCGTTTTGTTAAGAAATCGGTCAATCAGGATGACCCGGGAACTTATCACCTCTACTACGGTGACTACGCCGGCTCACCCGGCACGATTCTGACTTTCTTCCCTTGGGCTGGAATTCGACGCGGCCGACCCGGCATTGGTCAGACCTACGCGACCGGGTTTTCGGTTCCTGCCGGCTCACTGCCTTATTGGCAGACCCGCCTGGCCCAAATGAAAATCGAGACCTCCCCCGCCGAAAAACGATTTCAGGACGAGGTTCTGCCCTTGCTTGATCCCGACGGGCTTCGATTGGAGTTGATCGCGACTGGCGAATCCGATCCACGCCCACCCGCGCCATCCGCCCAAGTACCGGCGGAACATGCCATCCGCGGATTTCATGGCGCAACGCTGGCTTTGCACGAGGGTAAGCCAACCGCGTCACTGCTCACCGAGGCAATGGGCTTTCAGCTCGTTGACCAGGCGGCCCAACGGGTCCGCTACTCCACCGGCAGCGGACCGGGCAGCTACGTCGATCTGTTGACCGATCCGGGTCTGCCGTCCGGACTCAATGGCGCCGGCACCATCCATCACATCGCGTTTCGCGTCCCGGACGACGCGGCCCAGCAGCAGGCACGCTCGGTCCTGCTGGAACGGAGGCTTCAAGTCAGTCCGGTGATCGACCGGGCCTACTTCAAATCCATCTACTATCGCGAACCGGGTGGCGTGCTCTTTGAAATCGCCACGGACCAACCCGGCTTTGCCATCGACGAGCCGGTGGAGACCCTGGGGACCCGGCTCTCGCTGCCGCCGCGTCTCGAGCCGCACCGCGCCGAGATCGAGGCAGCCCTGCCCAGGCTTGATTGATCATGACCTCGCTCACCTACGTCCACCGCTATGAAGCCGGTACGGATCCGGCCGCGCCGCCGCTGTTGCTGTTACACGGCACCGGCGGGGACGAGAACGACCTTCTGCCAATCGGTCAAAAGCTCTCCCCGGGTTCGGCGCTGCTGAGCCCGCGGGGCGATGTGCTGGAGCACGGCATGCCGCGGTTTTTCCGGCGGTTTGCCGAGGGAGTCTTCGACCTTGCGGATGTCGCGCGCCGGACGGAGGCGCTCGCGGATTTCGTGGAGGCGGCCGCCGTGCGCTACGGCTTCAATCACCGCCGCCTGCTGGCGCTGGGCTTTTCCAACGGCGCCAACATCGCCGCCTCCCTCTTGTGGCTGCGGCCCGAGTCGGCGAACGAGGCCATCCTGCTGCGGCCAATGGTTGTGCTCGAACCGGCCGAGCTGCCCGATCTTTCGGGCAAACGCGTGCTCATCTCGTCCGGCCGGCAGGATCCCATCGTCCCGGGCGACCATCCCGAACGGCTGGCCCAAATGTTCCGCCGGTCCGGCGCGGACGTGTCGCTGCAGATACACCAGGCGGGGCACGGCCTGGTCCCCGCGGATTTCGCGGCCGCCAAGGCCTTCCTTACTCGGCATTAGACTTTCTTCGCGGCCTGCGCATGCTGGCTGGCATCATGAGCATGACCTACCGCCGCCTCGGATCATCCGGCCTGAAGGTCTCGGCGCTGTCGTTCGGCGCCTGGGTGACCTTTGGCAAACAAATCGGCGACGACACCGCCCGCCAGTTGATGCACACCGCCTACGAAGCCGGCGTCAATTTCTTCGATAATGCGGAGGCGTACGCCGATGGCCAAGCTGAGATTGTCATGGGAGAAATCCTGAAGCAATCCGGCTGGCGGCGCAGCAGCTACCTGGTATCGAGCAAGGTCTTCTTCGGCGCCGCCGGTGACGCCCCGAATGAGACCGGTCTGTCCCGCAAGCATATCGTGGAAGCCTGCGACGCCGCCCTCCGCCGGCTGCAGGTGGATTATCTCGACCTCTATTTCTGCCACCGCCCTGATCCGGACACGCCGGTGCTAGAGACTGTGCGGGCGATGCACGACCTCGTCATCCAGGGCAAGGTGTTGTACTGGGGCACCAGCGAGTGGACCGCGCCCCAGTTGAACGAGGCTTACGCCGTGTGCGACCGGCTCGGGCTCCATCCCCCCCAGATGGAACAGCCGCAATACAATCTCTTCCATCGCACCCGGGTCGAAAAGGAACTCGCGCCCCTTTGTCAGGCGCGCGGTCTGGGCACCACGGTCTGGTCGCCGCTCGGGAGCGGGCTCCTCACCGGAAAGTACAACGATGGCATTCCGCCCGGTGCCCGGCTGGATGTGCCCGGCCTCGAATGGCTGCGCGACAGCGTCACCGGGCCCGGTTGGCCGGGACGCCTCACGGCCATCAAGAAACTGGCCGCCGTCGGCGGAAAGCTGGGTACCACCCTGCCACGATTGGCGCTGGCCTGGTGCTTGAAAAACCCGCTGGTCAGCTCGGTCATCCTTGGTGCCTCCCGGGTGGAACAGCTGCAGGAAAATCTCGGCGCCCTCGAGATCACCGACCGCCTCACCCCGGAGGTGATGCGAGAGATCGATCACATTGTCGCGCCGGTCGGCGATTGACAGCCCCCGCCGGAGTTCTGACCCGACCTAGCCCAAAGGCAGTAATCATCGCGTCAACGAGCCGGGGAGGAAACTTTTTCCTCGAAGCGACCAGACCCCGGCGGCAACTTCGGGCCGATGAACTTCCCGTCCACCCCGGGTATGTTCGAGCGCCGCAACCTCCGGTCCTCGGATCTGACCACGCCAGACAGCCTGCTGCAAATCTATGCCTGGATGCAGCTCGCGCGCACGGGCGACAACCGCATCCTGGATCTGTTCCGCCAAGGGCTGATCCGCGGCACGGTAACCGGTGGCCAGGGGAACGAAGCCCTGATCGTCCCGCTGACCCTGCTCGCGGACAAGGCGGTCGACGTGGTTTCCTTTTCCCACCGCGACTTTGGCGGGCACCTGATCTGGAGCGGTCATTTCGGCGATCACCTTTGCCAGTATCTGGCGAACAGCGGCAGCCCGACCCACGGCCGCGAGGGGAACATCCACCACGGCGACCCGCACAACCGCAGCCTGCCGATGATCTCGCACCTCGGGATCATGCTCTCGAATGTCATCGGCAGCACCGACTCGCAGCGCCGGCTGGGCCAGGCGGCGGTGGGCTTCGCCTTCCTCGGTGACGGTTCCTCCAGCACCGGTGACGTCCATGAATCGATGAACCTGGCGGCGGTGCTTTCCGTGCCGGTGATTTTTGTCATCGAAAACAACCAGTACGCGTACTCGACGCCGGTTTGTGAGCAATACGTCGCATCCAATCTTTATCAACGCGCCCACGGCTACGGGATGACCGGCTTCGAGATGGATTGCAGCGATCCGGTCCACGTCGGGCAAACGCTTGGTGCCGCCATCGACCACGCCCGCCAGACCTGCAGCCCGCTCTTGATCGAAGCCCACACTTTCCGGCTGCGCGGCCATGCCGCCTACGATACCTGCGATTACATGAAGCCCGGCGAAGCGGAGGCCATCGCGACCCGCGACCCGCTGCCCAAGTTTCGCGCCCGGCTCGCCGCGGACGGACACGGCCCGAAACTCGACGCCATTGACGCCGAGGTGCGCGATTTCGTCGAAGCCACCATCAAGGCCGCGCTGGCCCTGCCGCCGGTTTCTCCGGCGGGAATGCGGGAGTCCTTGTTTGCCCCGGATCCGCCGCCGCTGCCGTGGCTGCCCCTGACCGGTTCAGCCGGGAACCTGCCGGCCGGACTCGAGAATCTCACCATGGCGCAAGCCCTCAACCAGGGCCTGCGCAAAATCCTCGCCGAGCGGCCGGAGTCAGTCGTGCTCGGTCAGGACATCGGCACCTACGGCGGTGCGTTCAAGGTCACGGAAGGGCTGGTCAATGATTTCGGCCGCCCGCGCGTTTTCAGCGCTCCGTTGTGCGAGTCGGCCAGCACGGGTTACGCGATCGGCCTCGCGATGAACGGCCACCGGGCCATCGAGGAATTTCAATTCGCCGACTTTGCGACCGACGCCACGACCCAGATTGTCTTGAACGCGGCGACGTGCCATTTCCGGGCCGGGCGGAAGTGTCCGGTGGTTTTCCGTTTTCCCTGCGGGGGCGGTCTGACCTTCGGCTCGTTCCATTCGCAGGAACTCGAAGCCGCCTTTCTCTCGTTTCCCGGATTGAAGGCCCTTTACCCGTCGAACCCGCAGGACGCATTCAACGCTCTGCTGGCGGCCTACGAGGATGACAACCCGGTCATTCTTTTCGAGCACAAGGCGCTCTACCGCCGCGGCAAGCATGCCGTGAAATGGGATCCGGCCTACCGCGAGATCTGGCAGCCCAAGAGGCTGCGCGGCGGCGACTTTGCGACCGTCGTCACCTACGGCGAAATGGTGCTGCTCTGCGACGAGGCCTGCGCCTTCCTGGCCGACGAATACGATACCGCCTTCGAGCTGTTCGACCTCCGCGCGCTTTCGCCGCTCCGGCTTGACGCCATCAAGGAATCGCTGGCCCGCACCGGCCGGCTCGTCGTCGTGCACGAGGGCCGTCGCACCCACGGGTTCGGCGCCGAGCTGGTCGCCCGTCTCACCGAGGAGCATTTCCGCCAGCTGAAGGCGCCGCCGCTGCGCATCGCCTCACTGGACCTGCCGGTGCCGTTTGCGCCCGAACTCGAGGCCGTCTACCGCCCGACCAAGGACCGGATTGTCGAGGCGATCGCAACCTGGATGGGCTGACGGAATTTTGGATTTTAGATTTGGGATTTTGGATTTTGATCGCAAGCTGCCGGGCACCCTCCCCCGTGGCGCAAACGAAGACCAAAAAACGAACCGCCGGAATTCCCGCCCGCCGCTGGGCCGCGATCAGGTTGTTTGCCATGGATGTGGACGGGGTGCTGACCGACGGCACCGTTTCCGTTTCCTCGGACGGCACGGAGACCAAGCGTTTTTCCATCCTCGACGGCATGGGCAGCGTCCGGCTGAACCGGGCGGGCATCGCCGTCGCCTGGATTTCAGGCCGGCCGTCCGCTGCCACCACGCTCCGCGCGACCGAGCTGAAGGTGCCGCATCTGGTTCAGGGCCGCATCGACAAACTCACCGCCCTGCAGGAACTGGCCGGCCGGCTGGGCCTGGCGGCCGCGCAGGTCTGTTACATGGGCGATGATGACATAGACGCGCCGGCGATAAGCTGGGCCGGCGTTGGCGTCGCCCCCCGTGCTTCCATGCCGGCGGCGTTGAAGGCAGCTGACTATGTGCCGGTGCGGCCGGCCGGTGCCGGTGCCGTGCGCGAAGTGTGTGAACAAATCCTGGCGAGCCGGGGTCATTAGGCAGCGCGTGATCTTTTCAACCCGAAAGTTGCTCCTGATGTTCCTGCCGGCCGTGGCGGCGTTCGCGGCGAGCACCCAGGTTTCCTCTGAAAAGCCGATCATCAACTTCCGGCTGCCCACGTTCACCGCGGACGGCCATCGCTCGTGGCTGGTCCGCGGGTCGGAGGCCCGGTTCGCCAACAAGGATCAGATCGAGATCAAGGACCTCACCCTCTCGATTTTTTCCGAGAAGGGTGACGACAAGGTCGAGACCATGATTCTCAGCCCGACCGCCCGGGTTTTGCCGGCGGAATCAGTCATAACCGGTGAGGGCACGATCCGGGTCATCAACGACGAGTTCGAGGCGACCGGATCCGCCTGGCGCTACGACCACAAGGCAAAAAGGGTTTCCATCGCCAAGAACGTCCGGGTAGTTTTTAACGCTGAGCTCAAGGATTTCCTAAAATGAAAATGTCCCGCTTATTCGTCGCCTTGGTGCTGGCTGCCGGCCGGTCCGTGCCGGTCGTCGCCGAGGAAGCCCCGGTGCAACCCACCGTCGTCCTCAGCGACCAGCTCGACATGAGCAGCACGGACACGCTCACGACGTTCGTCTTCACCAAGAACGTCATTGTCACGGGTACGAATCTCAAGCTGACCTGCGACCGGCTCGAGGTCATTTCCACCCGGAAGGGCGATCCGACCGCCACCATCGGCAAACTCGGCCACTTCAAGTCGCTGGTGGCCGAGGGCAGCGTGCATATCGTGCAATCCGATCGCGAAGCCGCCTGCGGCCGGGCCGAGGTGTTGCCCGACGACGACAAGATAATCCTGACTGACAATCCCGTGGTCAAGGATCTCGCCAACGGCGCTGTGGCCACCGGTCCGCGGATGGTGCTCTACACCGGCCAGCGGCGCGCCGTCATCGAAGGCGGCGAAGCCACCCCATCCCGGATCGTTCTTCCGGCCATCAAGGATCTCGGCTTTGACAAGGACGCGAAACCGTCCGCTCCGCCGCCCACGCCGGCACCCAAGCAGCCCTGAACATGGAGACCAAATCACAGACCGGGATTGATCCCCCGGCCGCCGAGACGCTGGCGCCGCCAGATTCGCCGGCGACCCCGAACGGTCCGACCATTCGCACGGAAGGGCTGGTCAAGAATTACGGCCATCGGCGGGTCGTCGACGGGATCAGCATCAAGGTTAATTCCGGCGAAGTCGTGGGCCTGCTGGGCCCCAACGGAGCGGGCAAGACCACCACCTTTTACATGGTGGTCGGACTCGTGCCGGCCACGGCCGGACGCGTTTTCATCAAAGACCTTGACGCCACCCACCTGCGCATGCATCGCCGCGCCCGGCTGGGCGTCGGGTACCTGCCGCAGGAAGCGTCGGTTTTCCGGAAACTTACCGTGGAGGAAAACATCCTCGCCATCGTCGAGACGCTGCGGATCAAATCGAGCGATCGCCGGGCGCTCGTCCGGCATCATCTGGACGAGCTCAGCCTCGCCCATCTGGCAAAACAGAAGGCCTACACGCTGTCCGGCGGCGAACGCCGGCGGCTGGAAATCGCCCGCGCCCTCGTTACGCGACCCCGGTTTTTGCTGATGGATGAGCCGTTTGCCGGGGTGGACCCGATCTCCGTGGCCGAGGTCCAGAAGATCATCCTGGCACTCCGGCAGCGCGGCATCGGCGTCCTGATCACCGACCACAACGTCCGTGAAACCCTGCGGATCGTCGACCGGGCGTATATCATCCACAAGGGCAAGGTCATGACCGAGGGTTCGGGTAATTTCCTCATCAACGACCCCCAGGCCCGGGAGCTATACCTCGGCAAGGACTTCAATCTGTGAGGACTTCCACCGGCTCGATCCGGGCTTTAAGCTTGGGAAAAAATCGCCTACAGCCTATCGCTTAAAGCCGAAAGCTCCCGTTCCGCCATGCCCACCAAAGCCATCCACGGCATCACCGTCGCCTATTTCTACGAGACCTATCGTGACAAACTGCAGCTTGAGCTTGTCACCGGCGGCGCCGGCCTCCACCGGCTGATTCGCGAAGGCTCGATCAACCGCCCGTCGCTCGCGCTCACCGGTTTCTTCAAATATTTCGCGAACAAACGCATCCAGGTTTTCGGCGCCGCCGAGATGACCTACCTCAAGACCCTGCCGCAGCGCCAGCAGATCGAGATTTTCCAGGAGATGGTGAAGCGCGCCATCCCCGCGATCGTGCTCACGCGCAACTTTGTCGCGACCCACCCGATGCTGGCGGTCTCCGAGGAGATGAAGCTGCCCATCTTCCGCACGCCGATGATCACGATGAATTTCGTGAACGGCGCGACGCTGTGCATCGACAATGAATTCGCCGCCTCCTGCACCGAGCATGCGACCACCCTCGACGTCAAGGGCATCGGCGTGATGATCCGCGGCGACAGTGGCATCGGCAAGTCGGAGTGCGCGCTGGCCCTGATTGAGCGCGGTCATTCGCTCGTCGCCGACGACCTCACGGTCATCAAGCTCCTGGACGAGCGTGAGCTATCCGCCAGTTCCCGGCCGCTCAACCGCGGCTACATGGAGTGTCGCGGCATCGGCATCATCAACATCGCCGACATGTTCGGCGTGAAGAGCATCCGGCTCGAGAAACGCATCGATCTTGTCGTCTCCCTCCGCGAATGGTCGCCCGAGGTGATAGAGGAACGCACGGGGCTGGAGGAAAATTACTACGACATTCTCGGGGTCCGGGTCCCGCACATCGAGTTTTATGTCCGGCCCGGCCGCGACATCGCCCGTCTCGTCGAGGTCGCCGCGATGGTGCAGGCGCTCAAGAACATGGGCCACGATCCGGCCAAGACCTTTAACGACCGGCTGATCGCCCACATGTCCGAGCAAAAGGTACCCAGGGCGACCACCCACAAGATATCCTCCACCAGTACGCCGTTCGAGCCCACCATCAAGGACGACGAAGAGCCGGTCGACGATCCGTCCTGATCTTCATGCCTACCACCCGTGCCGACGGCCGCAGTGCCGACCAGCTCCGTTCCCTCACCATCGAAGCGAATATCGCGCCCTACGCCTCGGGCTCCGTGCTGATCGGCTACGGTTCCACCCGCGTCATTTGCGCCGCCACAATCGAGTCCAAGGTCCCCTCGTGGATGCGCCAGCAGGGAGTCACGGGCGGCTGGCTCACGGCCGAGTATTCGATGCTGCCCTACAGCACGCTGGAGCGGAAGCCGCGCGATATCGCCAAGGGCAAGATCGACGGCCGGACCGTTGAGATCCAGCGCCTTGTCGGCCGCTCGCTGCGCGCGGTGCTCGATCTGCAGAAACTCGGTGAACATACGCTCTGGATCGATTGCGACGTGCTCCAAGCCGACGGGGGCACGCGCACCGCGTCGATCACCGGCGCCTATCTGGCGGCCCGGCTCGCCGTCCAGAAGCTGATCGATGCCAAGGAAATTGCGGAAAACCCGCTGACCGACTCCGTCGCTGCCGTCAGCGCGGGCCTGTGCGCGGGCCAGGAGCTGCTCGACCTCGCCTACATCGAGGACCGCGATGCCGAGGTGGACGCCAACATCGTCATGACCGGCCGGGGCCAGTTCGTCGAAGTACAGAGCAGCGGGGAGGAATCGACGTTCACCCACGCCCAGCTTCAGGGCCTGATCGCGCTCGCCCAGAAGGGCCTGAAAGAACTGGCGGCGCAACAGGCGGCCTTTCTCGCCCGGTGCCTGCCCTGAACCGGTCCGGCCGGCTGCGGTTCGTTTCCTTTTTCCCATGCACTGCCACACCTCCACGCCTGCGCTCCACCCCCTCGCCCGGCCTGTCCTGGCCGGCGCTCTTCTCCTCGGTGCGGTCCTGACCGTCCGCGCCGATGACACTCCAACCTGGATTACCAAGAGCAACGTCAACGCCAAGGTTCTGCTTGACGCCACGAACAGATTCCAACCCGAAAATGCCTCCGCCACGGGCTTCCCGGGCTTCGATGACAAGGTCGCCGACCTGCAGTCCGGTGTCACCGAGCGATACGTCGCCGCGGAAACCGCCGCCCGCGACGAGCTGGCGAAACGGCTCCTCGCCGAGACGGACCCGTTGGTCCGGCAGGATCTCGAAATCCTGATCAAGGCGGCTGGCGACGACCTTGAGAGCACGCTGCTGCAAGACCGGCTGCAATTGGTTTACCTTGATGTCGGCCAGCTGGTTTATCTCGGGGAATTCGGTCTGCTGCAGGACCAGGTTGACGCCGCGCGCCGTCCCGCCGCGCTCAAGCGCCTGAAGCTCTACACCGGACTTGAGCCCGGCTCCACCTCGATCGTCGAGTTAGCCGAGGCGCGCTACCATGAGAAGGCGGTGGATCCCAAACGCCTCGGTTCTTACCGGGTCCGGATCGAGCAGAGCCTGGCCAACATCGACCGTTACACCGCCGGCATCCGCCAGCTCTACACCCAGTACGGCCTCGACAAACTTGCCGGGGCGTCCGCGGCCCTCGACACCCTTGAGCGCCAATTGCACGATTACGCCAGGTGGACCCGCGCTACCGTGCTGCCCCGGGCCAGCGCCGATTACCGGCTGCCCGCCGAAATATACGCCGACAACCTCAAGAATGTCGGCCTGGACATTCCCCCCAAGGAGCTGATGCACAAGGCGCAGCTCGCCTTCGCCGAGGTCCGCAACGAGATGCAGGCGCTCGCACCGCTCGTCGCCAAGGAACATGGATTCACTGACACCGACTATCGCGGCGTCATCCGCGAATTGAAACAGGACCAATTGGGCAAAAACCAGGTGGAGGCCTACTACCACGACGTCATCGGCCGCATCGAGGCCATCATCCGCCGCGAACACATCGTCACGCTGCCGGAGCGCTCCATGATCATGCGCCTTGCCTCTGAGGCCGAGAATGCCGTCCAGCCCGCGCCCCACATGCAACCGCCGCCGTTGGTCAACAACAAGGGCGAGCGCGGACAATTCATCCTTACCACCGGCAACCCGCCCGCCACCCCGGGCGCCAAAACCAACGGTTATGACGATTTCACCTTCAAAGCCGCCGCTTGGACGCTCACGGCCCACGAAGGCCGCCCCGGTCACGAGTTGCAGTTCTCCGCCATGGTCGAACGCGGTGTGTCGCAAGCCCGCAGCATCTTCGCCTTCAACAGCGTCAACGTCGAAGGTTGGGCACTCTACGCCGAGGCCGAGATGCGGCCCTACGAGCCGATCGACGCCCAGCTCATCACCCTGCAGTTGCGCCTCCTGCGCGCCGCCCGCGCCTTTATCGATCCGATGCTCAACCTCGGCCTCATGACCCCCGAGCGCGCCCATGACATCCTCACGCAGGATGTGGGGCTCTCCGAGGCCTTCGCCCAGTCGGAACTGGACCGCTACACCTTCCGCTCTCCCGGGCAGGCCACCGCCTATTTTTACGGCTACACCAAGCTCATGGAATTGCGCGTCGCCACCGAGATCGCCCTCGGTCCGAAGTTCAACCGTCAGGCCTTTAACGACTTCATCATCGGACAGGGTCTGCTGCCCCCGACGCTGCTGGCGAAGGCGGTGCGGGAACAGTTCATCCCCGCCCAAGCCAAGAAGTAACTTCGGCCGGCCAACGAAATATGTCGGGCGAACCGGTCATCGTACCGGAGGGCTGACGATTGCGACGAGATTGCAGCTTGGCGTGAAAACTGCTCTTTCTACGTTATGAAACTGACCCGTATTCTCGCCTTGGCGGCCTTCGCCCTGCCGGCGCTGGCTTTTGCCCATCCGGGCCACGACGGCCATGAGATGACGTGGGATTTCGCGACTGGTGCCAGCCATCCGTTTTCCGGCTGGGACCATCTCTTGGCCATGATCGCAGTCGGCATGTGGGCGGCGCAGCTCGGCGGGCGCAACCGCTGGCTCGTACCGGCAGCATTCGTCAGCGTCATGGCGCTGGGCGCGATTCTCGGCCGCGCCGGTCTCGCCTTGCCCGGTATTGAACAGGGCATTGCCGCCTCCCTTTTTGTTTTCGGTCTTCTGATCGCCGCCACCATCCGGGTGCCAGTTGTTGCCGGCATGGCCATCGTCGGAATCTTTGCCCTGTTTCACGGCCTGGCCCATGGCGCAGAAATGCCGGCGACCGCGGGCGGCCTCAGCTATGGCGCCGGCTTCATCGCCGCGACCGTCGTTCTGCACGTCGTCGGACTCGGGCTGGGCGCGGCCCTGAAAGACCACAGCAAAGCAATCCGGCTTGCCGGCGGCGCCGTGGCCTTGGTCGGGGCTTTGGCGCTGGCGTTCTAAAGTTTCCGTGGATCGCACCCCAGCCGGGGAAAGCGCGCGGCCAGAATTCGCCGGGCGTCGCGCAACGCCTGCCGCAAGCGCATTCCGTCCGGCGCAACCAGTTTCAAACTCCACCCGCCACGTCGCAGCCGGCTGAGTCCCACCCACAAGCCGCCGCCGTGCAGCCCCGCCAGCGCGTGGTGCCAATCAACGTCGTCGGCCCTTTCGTCGCCGATGAGCACCGCGTTGGCAAAACACGCACCGGGACCCGATCCGGCCAGTTGCGCGAGGGCCTGCAACCCCGCGCCGCTTTGGGCGAGCCGCTCGCGCAGGATCAGCTCGCCACCCAGCCGGACGTCGATCTCAAGGCACAATCGGTCCCACACCCAAGCCTCGCCGTGGCCCACCCGCCCGGGCACCAGCAGGTCCGCAAAAAACAATTCCCCGCCCGGCTCGACCTCGATCCGTGTCACCTGCCGGTAGCGGCAACCACGATGCGGCACCAACGGTTCAGGCATCACTTCCAACCAGCCGCCCCGAGACACCGTGAAACGCTGCTCACATTCGGCGGTGCCCGTCTTCATCTGGAAAATCCGGCTCGCGCTGGGCGTGGTCACCAGCAAAGCCGCCGCGTCGCCGACGGCTATATCCGACCCCAGCCGGTCCCCCGCCAAGATGCCAGCCGTCGGATTAACCACCTGCACCAGCAAGGTCCGGGTAATCTCGTCCCAATAAGGTTTGCTCAGATGAAAGGGGGCGCGAAAGGACTGCATGGCCAGCCCCGTTCGTCCGTCCGACCGCGCCTCGGCCCGCAGCAATAGATTTCCCGAGAATTCGGCCATGTTCTGCCCTGGGTTGAAAGTGTCAGCCACGCGATCAGCGGCTCGCCGGAAGGACCGCTCCTACCTTTTTGCCTTTTCGCCGAACAGCACCTCGCGTTCGATCCAGCCGATGACCTGGTCAAGATTGTGTTCGCGCTTGAGGTCGCAGAAAAAGAACGGCCGCGCGCCTCGCTGGATTCTTGCATCATGCTCCATCACGCCGAGGTCGGCGCCGACCAGCGGCGCGAGGTCGATTTTGTTGATGATCATCAGGTCGCTGAACCGGATGGCCGGGCCGCCTTTCCGGGGAATTTTGTCCCCTTCGGCCACGTCGATGACATAGATGAAGGCATCCACCAGTTCGGGTGAAAATGTCGCCGAAAGATTGTCGCCACCACTCTCGACCAGGGTGAGCTGCAGGTCGGAAAACCTCGTTTCCATCGCCCGCACCGCCTGCTCGTTCATGGTGGTGTCGTCCCGAATGGCGGTGTGCGGGCAGCCGCCGGTTTCGACTCCGGCGATGCGCTCGGACGGCAGCGCGCCATTGCGCGTGAGGAACTGGGCATCCTCCAACGTATAGATGTCGTTTGTGACCACGGCCATCGAGTAGCGGATGCGCATCTTCTGGCAGAGCTTGAGGCAGAGCATTGTCTTGCCGGAGCCAACCGGACCACCGATGCCGATGCGGGGAGGACGGGGACGGGCCATGGAAATCAGGAGATGAACAGCCGGCCGTCGGCCGTTTCGTGGCGCGCAGCGGCGATATCGAGCCAGGGATTAAACCAGCCGACCTCGTCGAGCGGTGTCTCGATCGCCGCGGTGATGCTGGCCGGCGCCGCCCCCAGCAGTTCCGTGAGCAATGTCTGGGCGCCGTTCTGGCCGAGCCGCAGCAGCTTCATCGCGGAAGCGAGCAGCGACACGACCGAGGAATAATAGACGCCGGCGAGCACGGCGTTGAGCGGCGCACCTAGCACGCGGCCCTCCAAGGCCGCCGCAACCGGGGGAGAAAATGGCCAGCCCCCGGCAGCGGCACGCTCCAGAAACGCGCTCGCCAGGACGTTGGGCCGAAGCGCGGCGACAAACTCCGCGCGTTGGCGCCCGATATTCTCCGCGGCCTGTCGGGCTTCCCGCGCTGTCTTGAGCGCATGGGCCAGACGGCAGATCTCTTCCACCTGCGGCCAATCCGGCTCCGCCAACGCCCGCCAGGCGTGGGCCGCCAGCGGCAGCTCGACACACTGCAGCGCCGGACGCACCGACTGCAGCAAGTATTGCCGCAAGGATTCCCGGTCGCGCACCACACCCTCCTGGGCGAGGCCTTCGAGTCCGAAGGAGTGCGCGTAGCTGCCCGTCGGGTAGAACGAGTCGCCGGCCTGCAGCAAACCGCAGATCCAGTCCGCGTCAGTGTTTGTGGCCGGGTCCGAGTTCATGGATTTGCTGGTTGCCCCGGGCGAACCGGCCGGGTCGGAAAACCGCCGTCACGGGCTGGTAAGGTACGGCCAACCGGTCGAGCAGTTGACGTACCGCCGGATCGTCGGGCGCAAGCAGCCGCGTTGGCTCGGCACAAAGCTCGAGATGCAGGTTGCCGATGGCCCAGCCCAGACCCGCCGCCGCCGAGGGCGTCACCTCAAGCGGAATCTCGATCACCGACTCGGCCTCCTGCCGGACAACGTAGCGCGCGGTCGGGCATTGCCAGACCGTGGCGCCGTCCTTGAGCGGCGATTCAAGCTCAAAGCCAAACTCCGTGCCATCGTCAGCCACGCCGCGCCAAAGCCGCTTGGACAGTTTCAACCGGTCCGCGCGCACCGTCACCTCGGGCAGCGAGGAATCAGGGGAAGCCAATGGCGCGGTGATCAGCTGCATGGACCCAAGAAATCCGCCGGTCCGGCCTAGAACAAGAAGTAACGCTGGGCCATCGGCAGGACCTTGGCTGGTTCGCACGTCAAATGCACGCCGTCCACCTTGACGGTGTAGGTCTCGGGATCGACCTCGATTCTTGGCAATGCGTCGTTGAGCACCATGTCCTTCTTGCCGA
>JBBIHQ010000075.1:0-15367 GCA_037446975.1 Opitutia bacterium | reverse complement strand
GGATCGACCTCGATTCTTGGCAATGCGTCGTTGAGCACCATGTCCTTCTTGCCGATCTTGCGGCATTGCTTCACCGGCTCCAAACGGCGGCGAAGTCCGAGCTCCTTGAGCGAACCCTGGTCCAGCGACGCCTGGCTGACAAAGGTGAGGTTCGTCGAGCCTATCGCCCGGCCGGCGGCGCCGAACTGCGGGCGGTAGAAGGTGGGTTGAGGTGTCGGGATGGAGGCGTTCGGATCGCCCATGTTGGCCCAGGCAATGAAACCGCCCTTGAGCACCACCTCGGGTTTGACGCCAAACAGGGACGGCTTGAAGACCACCAGATCAGCCAGCTTGCCGACTTCGATCGAGCCGACGATATGCGAGATGCCATGCGCGATGGCGGGATTGATCGTGTATTTTGCGAGATAGCGGAGCGCCCGAAAGTTGTCCGCGGCCGGATGCGTGAGGCCGGAGAGTTCGCCAAACTGCTGCTTCATCTTGTGCGCGGTCTGCCACGTGCGGATGATGACCTCCCCGATGCGGCCCATCGCCTGCGAGTCGGAAGACATCATCGAAATGGCCCCGAGATCGTGCAGCCGGTCTTCGGCGGCGATGGTCTCGGGCCGGATGCGCGACTCCGCGAAGGCGACGTCCTCGGGAATCCTCGCGTCGAGGTGATGGCAGACCATGAGCATGTCGAGGTGCTCGTCGATGGTGTTGACCGTGAAAGGGCGCGTCGGATTGGTGGAGGAAGGCAGGACATTGGCCTCGCCACAAACGCGGATGATATCCGGCGCGTGGCCGCCGCCGGCGCCTTCGGAGTGAAAAGTGTGAATGGTGCGGCCCTTGAACGCCTTGATGGTCGCCTCGACGAACCCTGACTCGTTGAGCGTGTCGGTGTGGATGGCAACCTGCACGTCGAGTTCGTCTGCCACCCCGAGACAGACATCGATGGCCGCGGGCGTCGTGCCCCAGTCTTCATGGAGCTTGAGGCCGATGGCACCGGCCAGCACCTGCTCCCGCAGGGGTTCGGGCGTGCCGCAGTTGCCCTTGCCCAGGAAGCCGAGGTTCATCGGATAGGCCTCGGCGGCCTCGAACATGCGGTGCAGGTTCCAGGCCCCGGGCGTGCAAGTCGTGGCGAACGTGCCATGGGCGGGACCGGTGCCGCCGCCCAACATCGTGGTGATGCCCGCACTGATGGCCTCGTCGATCTGCTGCGGGCAGATGAAATGGATGTGCGAATCGATGCCGCCGGCAGTGATGATGCAACCTTCTCCGGCGAGCACTTCGGTCGCCGCACCGACCGTCATCGGATTTTTCTTCCCGGTGCGCGGATCGGGATAGATCGAACCCAGGCCGCTTTGGATGCCCGGGTTGCCGCCATGACCGACGCCGGCGATCAGACCGTGCTTGATGCCGATGTCGGCCTTGATGACGCCGAGGATCGGATCGAGGATGAGCGCGTTGGTGATGATGAGATCGAGCGAGTCGGCGTCGAGGGCCGTCGGTGACTGTCCCATGCCGTCGCGGATGACCTTCCCGCCGCCAAACTTGATCTCGTTACCGTAACCCCCACCCTCGGCGATGAGGTCGCGCTCCACCTGGACGAAGAGCTCGGTGTCGGCGAGACGCACGCGGTCTCCCGTGGTGGGACCAAACATCTCGGCGTATTGGCGGCGGGTGAGGTTGAGCGGCATGGCTGGTCAGAGTTTCCCGTTGATCTTTGCATTGAGGCCGAACACCTCGCGGGTGCCGGCGAGCGCAACCAGCTCGACGCGCTTCGTGTCGCCCGCCTCGAAGCGCACCGCAGTGCCGGCGGGAATGTTGAGCCGGAAACCCCGGGCGGCCGGCCGGTCGAAACGCAGCGCCTCGTTGGTCTCGAAAAAATGGTAGTGCGAGCCGACCTGAACCGGCCGGTCACCGGTGTTGGTCACATTGAGCGCAATCGTCGGCAGCCCGGCATTGGCGGGCAGGACGTGGGCGCCGGGCGCAGTGATGATTTCACCGGGAATCATGCAAAAAATGGACCACCGGACCGCGGTTCATGGATCATGGGTGGGAAAAAATGGGGAGGCCAATAATATCGCGGCCGATGGTTCGCCGTGCTGTCTCATCGGATCGGATGGTGGACGGTGACAAGCTTGGTGCCGTCGGGAAAGGTGGCCTCGACCTGCACGTCGTGAATCATCTCCGCCACCCCCTCCATGACGTCCGCCACCTTGAGAATGGTGGTGCCGTGGCTCATGAGATCGGCAACGGACTTGCCGTCGCGAGCGCCTTCCATGATCTCATACGTGATGATCGCAATGGCCTCCGGATAGTTCAGCTTGAGGCCGCGCGCCTGGCGCCGCCGCGCCAGATCGGCGGCGGTCACGATCAGAAGTTTCTCCCGTTCACGTGGCGTCAGGTGCATGCGAGGCGGGGCTCAGACTTGCAGGTGTTGCCGGACGACCTCGTCGGTCAGGCCGGCGATCGGCCCGGTGATGGTGACAGTGCCGCGATCCATGGCGTAGAAACGGTCGGCGACTTCGCGACAAAAATCAACGTATTGCTCGACCAGCAGGATGGCCAGGGCGCCCTCGCGTTTCAGTTCCTGCACCGCCCCCATGATTTTCGCCGCTTCCTGCCGGGATTGCGCGGTCGCTTCCTCCTCGGAAATGTTGCTGATCTTGAGCTTTTTCAAGGTGTCGCCGATCTGGTCGATGATGGAAGGCTGGATGCCCTCGGTCGGTTCGTCGAGGATGAGCAGCCTGGGGTTGGTCAGCAAGGCCCGGCCAATGGCCAGCTGCTGCTGCTGGCCGCCGGACAGCACCCCGCCCTTGCGCGCAAGCATTTCCTTGAGCACCGGGAAAAGGGTGAAGACCCGGTCGAGCATCCGGCGGGCCTCGCCGCCGCGGCGGCCGTGCACGACCAGGCCCACGTGAAGGTTCTCCTCGATCGTCAGGTGCGGAAAAATATCCCGGCCTTGCGGCACGTAGCCGATGCCGGCGCGGGCGCGGGCATCGATCGGCAGCCGGTCGATGCGCTCGCCGCCAAACGTGATGGAGCCGGCCCGCACGGGCAGCACGCCGGTGATGGACTTCAGCGTCGTGGTCTTGCCGACGCCGTTGCGGCCCATGAGAGCAACGACCTCGCCGGCCTTCACCTCCAGGTTTACGCCCCGGAGGATGCGCGAACCGCCGATGTCGGTCTCGACCGACGCAAGCTGGAGGAGTGCGTTCATCGGGTGCCGTGTTTGCCGCGACCGAGATAAACCTCGCGGACCTTGGGATTGGCCTGCACTTCCTCGAACTTTCCCTCGCAGAGCACATGGCCCTGGTGGAGAACCGTGACAGGGTTGTCGCGGGCGATCTGTTTGACGAACGTCATGTCGTGCTCGATGACGATGATGCTGTGTCTGCCCGCGAGGCTGATGAGCAGCTCGCCGGTGCGGTGGGTTTCCTCGTCGGACATGCCGGCCGCCGGTTCGTCCACAAGGAGAACCTTGGGATTTTGGGCCAGCAACATGCCGATCTCCAGCCATTGCTTTTCCCCGTGGGCCAGCAACCCGGCCTTCCAGCTGCTTTTCCCGTCGAGCCGGATGAGCTGGAGAAGGTCGGCAATGCGGTCGTGGTCGGTGGAATCGAGGCGCTTGAAAAGCGAGGCAAAGACCCCGCGCGGGCCCTGGAGCGAAAGCACCAGGTTGTCCCGGACCGTGTGTTCGACGTAGACACTCGGAGTCTGGAATTTCCGGCCGATGCCCAGCCGGTTGATCTCATATTCGCAAAGCTTGGTCAGGTCGTGGGTGGGAGCGTCGGCCGGACCGAAATCGATCCGGCCCTTGTCCGGCTTGGCGCGGCCCGTGATGAGGTCAAAGAACGTCGACTTGCCCGCGCCATTCGGACCGATGACGGTGCGCAACTCGCCCTCGAAGAGATAAAAGGTGAGGTCGGAGATCGCCTTGAAGCCATCATAGGTCTTGGAGACGTCCTCGACGTTAAGGATGGGATGGCTCATGACGGCTCAGCGGACGGTTCGGCCACCGCGGCCGGGTCAGCCTTCTTCTGGCGCTGGCGCCACAGTGCCTTGATTTTTCCCGGCAAGCTGACGATCCCACCCGGCAGGAACAGGACCACAATGAGAAAGATCGCCCCGAGGATGATGAGCCACGAGTCCGGATACGCCTCGGTGGCCCAGCTGCGGAGGGCGTTGATGCCGATCGCGCCGAGGATCGGGCCGATGAGGGTCCCGCGGCCGCCCACCGCGACCCAGACGACGGCCTCGATCGATTTTTCCGGGGTCATCTGATCCGGGTTGATGATGCCGGCCTGCGGCACGAACAGCGCGCCGCCCACTGCGGCGATGAACGCCGCCACCACAAAGACAAACAGCTTGAAATTGGCGGTGGCATAGCCGCTGAAGAGCACGCGGTTCTCGCCGTCCCGGATCGCCTGCCGCACCAGGCCGAACTTGGTGCCGTTCAGCCAATGGCAGAACACACAGGCCAGCAGCAACAATACCGCGCTGGCCACAAACAGGCCGCGCATCGTCGCCGGCCCGCCTGCCTTGTCGACCAGTGAATAGCCCAGGATGAATTTGAAATCGGTAAAGCCGTTGTTCCCGCCCATCGTGAAATCGTTCCGGAAGAACATCAGCGTGGCGCCGTAGGTCAGAGCCTGCGTGAGGATGGAGAAATACACGCCCTTGATGCGCGAGCGGAAGGCCAGAAAACCAAAAACGAGCGCCACCAGCCCCGGGACGACAAACACCATCGTCGCGGCGAACCCAAAGGAGTTAAACGGCCGCCAGAACGCCGGCAGGAACGTATGGCCGAGGAACACCATGAAATCCGGAAGCCCGGTCGGATTTTGTCCCGCCTTGGCGTAACTGCCCAGCATGCCGATCTGCAGCATGAGATACATACCGAGCATGTAACCGCCCAGGCTGAAGAACAGGGCTTGCCCGAGGCTCAGCAACCCCGTGTAGCCCCAGAGCACATCAACGGAGAGGGCGAGCAGCGCGTAGCAGAGATATTTGCCCCAGAGGGTGATCCGGTAATCGCTGAGCAGACCGTGGGCATTGAGCACCGGGAAGATCACGGTCAGAAGCAGCAACATCACGGCGATGGCCGTGAACTCCGTATGGCGGGAGCGGATGATGGAGCGTTCGGAGTCGGTTGAACTCATGCGGTGGGCGCGAAAGAGGGGCGACGGTCAGTCCAGACTGCGGCTGCGGGCCGCGAACAGGCCGGTGGGCCGCCATTGCAGGAACAGGATGATCGCCAGCAGCACGAGAATTTTTCCCAAAACGGGATTGAGGAGAATCTGCTGGAGCGATTGATCGGCCAGGCCGATGCCCAGCGCGCTGACCACGGTGCCGAAAATGCTGCCGACACCGCCGGCCACCACCGTCATGAAACTGTCCACGATGTACTCCTGCCCCATCGAGGGGCCCACGGTACCGAGTTGGGTGACAAACACGCCGGCCAGTCCGGCCAGCCCGCTGCCGAGGCCGAAAGTGAGCATGTTCACCCGCTCGGTGCGCACGCCCATGCACGATGCCATCGTCCGGTTCTGCATCACGCAGCGGATAAGCAGGCCGAGCGGCGTCTTCGTCAGCGCCAGCCACACGCCGAACACAATCACCGCCGCAAACCCGATGACGAAGACCCGGTTCCAGTCGAAGGTGACGTCAAAGACCGTCCAGTTGCTGCTGAGGTAGGTCGGGCTGTCCACGTTGACGTTGTTGGATCCGAACGTGAGCTTGAACATCTGCTGCAGGATCAGCGAGACCCCGAACGTCGCGAGCAGGCTTTCGAGCGGACGGCGGTAAAGAAACCGAATGACACTGCGTTCCAACGCGATTCCCACCAACGCGGCGCTCAAAAAACCGACGGGAATCGCCGCCACAAAATAGAGCTGGTAGGCCCAGCCCGTCAGGTGGAGCCCGGGCAGGTGGATGGCAATCTTGACGAACGGCAGGGTGAAATTCATGCCCTCGCCAAAAACATTCTGGGTGAGGTAGGTGGCATAGGCCCCGACGGTGATCATCTCGCCGTGTGCCATGTTGATGACCCCCATCAGGCCGAACGTGATCGCCAGGCCCAGCGCCACCACGAGCAAAATGCTGCCGGCGCTGAAGCCGCGAAAAAGTGTGCCGTAGAATTTCACCACCGCCCGGTGGTGATCAATCGCGGCGAGGGCGGCGGTCGCCGCCGCCCTTAGCCCCGGCTTGCCGCCTGACTCCGCCTTCGTCTCGACCCGTCTGATCACGTCGTAACTGGAAGAATTGTGCAGCTCCCGCAGCACACCGAGCGCCTTGATCTTAACGCCATCATCCGGGTCCGCCAAATGAATCAGGGCGATCGCCTCGCGCAATTCTGCCTGGGCCGACTCGTCCGTTTCAATCCGGCTGCGCGCCTCCAAGGCCGGCAGGTTTTCGGACTTCTGCGCAAAACCGATCATCTGGATGGCCCGCAGGCGCTTGGTGAGGTCGGTGGAACCGAGATCCAGCAGATCGACGACGGCTTTCATTGCGCGGCGCAACCTGGCATCATGTTCCACGGCCACGAGCCGCCTGGCCACCAGACGCAGGGGTTGGCCGGCCGCGTCTTTCAACTGGGTTCCATTATCGACGCGGACCGCGGTCTGCGTTCCCCTCGCGTCCTTGTCATCCGTCAGCTCGACAGGGATCTTCTTTCCCTCGGCGTCGGTATATACAAAGAGGCTGTCCTGCCGCCAGGCGGTGAACAGCTCCCGGATTGCCTCGTCGCCATTGCCCGCCAGCGAGCCGATGATCTCGCGCTTTTGGGTGTCGTCGGGGGCGAGGATGGCCCGGACGATGACCGCCCGGGCCGTTTCCGGCGCCGCCACCGCGTGCACATTGGCCAGCAAGCCGAGACAGAGACAGATGAAGCCGATCAGTTTGCGGGGAACGAGCGCACCAACCATGAGATTGCGGGGATATTGACCAACCATGATGGGAATCCAACTAGCAGGCGGAATGCCTAACGGCTTCCTCAACCCAAAGAGCGGTACGAATTTTCAAAAACAGGAGGGGCGGCTCCGGTGGGAACCGCCCCTCGTCTGAAAAAATCAGCCGAAACATCCGGACTCGGCCGGATGGCGGCGATCGCTCATTCCTTGGCCTTGAAGGTGCCCTTCAGGTGCGGTTCGCCGTAGACATCAGGGAACGACTTGAGAATCTTGAACTGCCCGTCGGCTTTGCTTTCGCCGATGTAAACCGTCTTGGTAAGGTGCATGTTGGGCTGGGTGGTGACTTTGCCGCCCGGACCGACGAAGGAGACCCCCGACTTCCACGCCGCCCGAACCTTGTCCACGTCGAAGCTGCCGGCTTTTTCCACGCAGGCTTTCCACAGATAGACGCCGTCGTAGCTCAACACCATCGGTGAATCCACCACCCGGCCTTCCTTGACGACACCGTCAGCGGTCGTGGCCTTGAGCCAGGCTTGGAAATCCGCCAGGAACTTCTCGTTCTCCGGGGTTTCGATCGATTGGAAGTACGTCCAGCAACCGATCTGGCCGACCAGGTCCTTGGCCGGAAGACTGCGGAATTCATCTTCCGCAATCGAGTAGGACACGACCGGGCAGGTGTCGGCGGTGAGACCCGCCGCCGCGTATTCCTTGAAGAACGGCGGGTTGGTATCGCCGTTGAGGGTGCTGATCACGCAAGCGTCGCCGCTGGCCGCGAAATCTTTGATCTCAGCCACGATCTGCTGGTAATCCTTGTGGCCGAACGGGGTGTATTTGCCGGCGGAGATGATCTTGCCGGAGCTGTCCTTTTTGAATCCACCGCCGATGTTCTCGAGTGGCACACCCTTGCTGCGAAGATACTCGAGGAGGACGAGATTGGTCGTCTGTGGATAAACGTAGTCGGTGCCCAGCAGGTAGAATTTCTTTTTCCCTTGGGCGAGGAAGTAATCCACCGCCGGGATCGCCTGCTGGTTGACCGCCTCCGCCGTGTAGCAGACGTTCTGGCTCTCCTCTTCGCCCTCATACTGCACGGGATAGAAGAGCAGACCGTTGTCCTTTTCGAAGACCGGAAGGCAGGACTTGCGGCTCACTGACGTCCAGCAGCCGAAGACCACCGCCACCTTGTCCACCTCGAGCAACTGCTTTGATTTTTCCGCAAAGGTGGGCCAGTCCGAACCCGGGTCCACGATCACCGGCACAATCTTTTTGCCGAGAACACCGCCCTGGGCGTTGATTTCGTCGAAGGTGAAAAGCAGGATGTCGCGCAGCGAAGTCTCGCTGATCGCCATCGTGCCGGAAAGATCGTGGAGCACGCCGACTTTGACGGTGTCGGCCGCGTGAGCGGAGCCGACTGAAGCAGCCAAGGCGAAAGCCAAGGCGCTGAGCAATAGAGGAAGTTTCTTGATCATGACTGGAGGGTGGTAAAGCGACATATTGAGTCGCTCGGGTTTCATTGCCCGGCGCACTGATACGCTTTGGTATCGGCCGGGCGGGGAATAAAGTCCTTGTTGCGTGGAGAAATGCAGGCGGTGGAGTGAGCCACCTGCATGATTATGCGGGAGATAGGAACTGAGTTCTGGAGTTAGAACTTGAAGAGCGCCTCTACGCCGAAGAAGTTCGCGTTGTTGATCGAGAATTTGCTGTATTTCGTGTAGGAGTACTGCGCGCGAAGTGAAAGGTTGGCGTTGATCGCATAGTTGGGGCTGATGCTGTATTTCGTATAGCTTGGACCCCCGTCGCTTACTGTCTCCCCGCCGACGGAGAACCAGCTCGAAACCTTGTCACTGAAATTGTATTGGTAATACCCGAGCCAGTTGGAACCCTTGTTGCCCGTGCCTCCGTCCTTGTATATTTCTTCCAAAGCCAGCGCAGATACCTTGTTGATCTGATAGCTTGCCCAGACGTCCACCACAGTGATGGCGTTACCACTCGGTACAACCACACCGCTGGTATCAATGCCGGGCTTGGTCTTTGATTGGTACCCAAATCCAGCCCAAAGCGTGAGATCGGATACGCCGGTATATTGCACGTATCCTTCCACCCCGCCGTTGTGCTTGAACTCACCGTCGGCAGCCGTGGCGGCATAGCCCGGTTTCTGGTAGAGTGCATCGACCAGTGCCGCGCCAACCGTGACAGTTTTGTCGGCCGCGTAGTCAAACTTGATGCCCTCGTGATAGCCAGGGATCGGGGCGAGGAATTGCTGGTTGGCCAGCGTAATCATGTTGTCGTTGATGAAGTAGAAGGACTCATAACCGAGATAGCTCAGAAATTTTCCGCCCGTGATCGTCAAACCGCCACCCGCATCGTAGGTAACGAAAGCGTCCAACAGGGTGGCTTCACTGCCTCCTGGGCTGACGCCTCCCTCGGCCGAGGGGCGATACAAAACACTTACCGTCGAGGTCAGCCCCTTGGTGGGTGTGATCACAGCACCAAGCAAAGCAGCGTCCACATTGAACGAATCGGTATATGAGCCCGGTGACGGCTTGGTGTAGTCATACGACGCGGTCGCCCAGCCGTTTAAGGTCAGGCTATCGTTCACCTTGATATCGGCCAAGACAAACGAGGGTGCCGCGAGTGCGAGAATTGAAGCGGCCCAAGTAGCTTTCATTGAGGCATGCTTAGTCATGAGTACGTTAGGTTTATTTTCTGTGTTGGTGTTGAAATGAATCCGCCGCACCGGAAACCGGTCGAGCGAATCCGTCACTGGGTTCAGCAGGTTGTCTGCCATGGCCCCAGCGGGCGGCGGTCATTAAGAATTCTGATTCATTCCGTGCCCAGGCATGGCCGTTTCTATCCGGGGGATAACGCCGCGGAGATTTTTTTCCCGACCAAGTTCCCGCAACCAATGGGGCACGCTGAGACCTAATCGGCGGCGCAAGATCCGCCACGAATACCGTGCAACTATCGTCCAATGGACGCTTTACGCAAACAGTCCGGCGTCTGGTTTATTCACGACAGCGTGGCCAGCCGTCGGTCGATCGCCGGAGCACCCCATTTGCATGACAGAACAAAGACGCGACTTGGCAAGGCACCTGCTGTCATGCCTTATTCGGGTCAACGTCCTCGTCGACCGCGCCCCGAAAATCCAAATCGCATGAACAAAAAAATCGCCTCCCTCCTCCTCAGCGCCCTGACCATCGGTGCGCTCTCGGCCTCCGCGCAGACTCCTGCCGCGCCGGCGCCGGCTGCAGACGCCGCGCCCAGCAGCTCCTGGACGTTCACCCCCTCGTTCGCCTCGCAGTACATGTTCCGCGGCGCACGCCTGGGCGGTCCGTCTTTCGAGCCGTCAATCGAATTTGACAGCGGCAGCCTGGCGTTGGGGGTTTGGTCCAATTTCCCCATCGCGGACAAAGTCGACGGCCAGTCCGACCCTGAATTTGATATCTACGGATCCTACAGCATCGAGGTGGTAAAGGATACGTTGAGCTGGGTGCCCGGATTCACGATCTACACCTACCCGAATGCGAAGAAAGCCAACGGCTTCTACACCGCCACCTTCGAGCCCAACCTGGCCATCAACTATTCCGTCGCCGGCTGGAAGTTCACCCCCAAGATCTATTACGATGTCGTGCTGAAAGGCCCGACTCTGGAACTGACCGCCGCCTACACCGTTCCGCTCAAGGACTTGGACACCGAACTCGATTTCACCGGCACTGCCGGCACCTTCAAATGGACTTCTGCCGCAGCGGACACCTCTCCTGACGTGAAAAACTGGGGCAACTATTATCTGATCGGCGTCTCCGCGCCGTTCCAGATCGTCAAGGATACGCAAAAGCTCGTCGTCGGCGTCGCTTATACGAAGGGCTCCGACAATTTCATCAAGCAGGGATCATTTGCCAAGGTCGCCAATTCCGCCGCCGTCGGGCGCGGCGTGGTCACCATCAGCTACGCGATCACCTTCTGATTCCCGACCGCTGTTCCGGTCGGTCGCGACCGAATTCCCCGGCCCGTGCCTCACCCGCACGGGCCTTTTGCGTGGCGGCTGGCCGGAGGGCATTCGCGAAACCTCGTTTCGGTGATCGGCCCCGATCGCCCCTCGGTCAGGTTTGCGGCGGGCGCTCGGCCTTCTCCTTGATCGCGGTGAAATTTCCTTGCTCGCAATTGCGGACGAAGCCCTCGGTGACCGACTTCAGATCCTCCCAGCGGCGGCGGATCGCCCTGGCCTCGGGCTGGGTGATCGCGTTGTCTGCCGCCGCCAAGGCGATGACACCCAGCATGTCGGCAAACTCCTGCACGATGCTGTTGGTCGCCGGGATCAGCTGGTAGGCGTGCGGCTTGGCCTTGGGATTGGTGATAAAGAAACCGCCGGCCCGCTCGCACACCCATTGGGCGATGCGCCCGTCGTTGGTGGTTTTCAACAGCTGGTCGATTCGATCGAGCGGATTGTATGCCCCGCTGCCCGTTTCGTCTTCCGGCGGCTCGGCCCACTTGTAGATGAGCGAAAGCGATAAACCCATATCGGCCGAAATCTGTTTTGCGCTGGTTTTCTTCAGCACCTCCTTGAGCAATTCGTGTGATTGCATGGCCGGGCATGTTGCGCCCGCTTTGAACAAAGGCAACCCTCGCTTGAGCCCGCCGCGCGGGTGACGCCCGGTTCCACGCCGGTTGATCCCCGGATCGGACTCCGGCGGATGCCGGACCCGGCAAACCCGCACGATCCCGGTGGATTGCCGTGATCGGACGAAGCGTCAACGGCCGCGAAAACACTTTTTTGTGTCATTTGCTCCTGCTTTGTGGCTAAAACTAGGTTTCCCATTTCCCATGAACATCCACGAATATCAGGCCAAGGCCCTGTTCGAAAAATTTGGCGTCGCCGTGCCCCGCGGCGTGGCTGCCCGTACTCCCGCCGAGTTTGAGTCTGCCCTGTCCACGCTGTCGCACGACGGGCCTCTGATCGTAAAATCCCAGATTCACGCCGGCGGCCGCGGCAAAGGCACCTTTACCGACGGCTTCAAGGGCGGCGTGAAATTCGCCAAGACCAAGGCGGAGGCCCTCGATTTTGCCAACAAGATGTTTAACAACACGCTGGTCACGGCGCAGACCGGTCCGGCCGGTCGCAAGGTGCAGACGATCTACTTCACGGTCGCGAGTGACATCAAAAAGGAATACTATCTAGCTATTCTTCTCGACCGCGTGACCTCCCGGCCGGTCATTGTCGCCTCCACCGAGGGGGGGATCGAGATCGAGAAGGTTGCCCACGAAACACCGGAAAAGATCTTCAAGATCTTCGTCGACCCGGCGGTCGGCCTCATGGGCTACCAAGCCCGCGAACTCGCCTTCAGGCTCGGCTTTTCCGGCGAAGTCTTCAAGAACGCGGTCAAGCTGATCAACTCGCTTTACCGGATGTACTGGGAAACCGACGCCGCCATGGTGGAGGTCAACCCGCTCATCACGACCGCGGACAACCAGGTGCTGGCGCTCGACGCCAAGGTGTCGTTCGACGACAATTCGCTCTTCCGGCACCCGGATGTCGTCGCGCTGCGCGACCTCAACGAGGAAGACTCGAAGGAGATCGAGGCCTCAAAATTCAACCTGTCTTACATCGCACTCGATGGCAACATCGCGTGCCTCGTCAATGGCGCCGGCCTCGCGATGAGCACGATGGACATCATCAAGCACTACGGCGGCAGCCCGGCCAACTTCCTCGACGTCGGCGGCGGCGCCTCGAAGGACCAGGTCCAGGCCGCTTTCCGGATCATTCTCACCGATCCCAATGTAAAGGGCATCCTGGTGAATATTTTCGGCGGCATCATGGACTGCAACACGATCGCCGTCGGGGTGGTTGCCGCCGCCCGCGACCTGGGCCTGAAGATCCCCCTGGTTGTCCGCCTCGAGGGCAACAACGTCACCGCGGGAAAGAAAACCCTCGCCGAATCCGGGCTGAAGATCGAGTCGGCGACCACCATGGCTGACGCCGCGCAGAAGATCGTCAAACTCGTCGCCTGATTGGCTTGGCATACTCCTTCCCCGCAAAACTTATCCCTGTCCCCCAATGAACATCGAGGTCACGGAATTCGCATTTGTCTTCCACGCGGTCACCGATGTCGCCCGCGCCCGCAAGTTCTACGAGGATCTCCTCGGGCTGAAGCTCGGCCTGCAGATCGAATTCGCTCCGGGCCAGTGGTGGATTGAATATGACGTCGCGGGGCAGGCGCTCGCCATTTCCAACGCCATGCCCGACGGCAAACCCCAAGCCAGTCTTACGCTCGAGGTTGCCGACCTCGATGAGTCGCTTGCGGCCGTGAAGGCGGCCGGTGTCACGATCGCGTTTGACGTGATGGAATTCCCGCCGTGTCGCATGTTCGCCGTCAAGGATCCCGACGGCAATCAGATCGGTCTTCACCAGCGCAAGGCCTAGAATTGACCGTTCCCTCTCCTGCCTCCTGGAGTCCAATTTCTTTTTTCCCATGTCCATCATCGTCACACCTGAAACCCGCGTTCTCGTCCAGGGCATCACCGGCGAATTCGGCGGCCGCCATACGAAGCTTTCCCTCGATTACGGCACGAAGATCGTCGCCGGTGTCACGCCCGGCAAGGGCGGCCAGTTCTTTGAACACGGCGTTCACCGGGTGCCGATCTTCAACACTGTCGCCGACGCGGTGGCCGCCACGGGTGCCACCGCCGCCGCCGTCTTCGTCCCGCCGCCGTTCGCCGCCGACGCCATTCTGGAGGGTGTGGACGCCGGCCTCGCGCTGTGCGTCGCGATCACCGAGGGCATTCCCGTTCGCGACATGGTGGAGGTGAAGCGCGCCATGGCCGGCAGCAAGACGCGCCTCATCGGCCCGAACTGCCCGGGCATCGTCACGCCTGGCACCGGCCCGGATTCCGCCGGCGGCTGCCGCATCGGCATCGCCCCCGGCTACATTCACAAGCAAGGCCATGTCGGCGTTGTCTCCCGCTCCGGCACCCTCACCTACGAAGCGGTCTTCCAGCTCACCACGAAAAATATCGGGCAGACCACCAGCGTCGGCATCGGCGGCGACCCCGTCAACGGCACGTCGCACCTCGACACGATCAAGCTTTTCAATGACGATCCAGAAACCTGGGGCATCGTCATGATCGGCGAAATCGGCGGCAACGCCGAGGTCGAGGCCGCCCGTTGGATCAAGGCCAACTGCAAGAAGCCGGTCGCCGGATTCATTGCCGGGGCGACGGCGCCGAAAGGCCGCCGCATGGGCCATGCCGGTGCCGTCATCGGCGGAGCCGAGGATACCGCGGCCGCCAAGATCGCCGTCTTCAAGGAATGCGGCATCGAGGTGGCGGTGACACCATCCGACATGGCCGACGCTCTCATCCGGGCGGCCCAAGCCCGCGGCGCCAAGCTGGCGTAAGCGCCAAAGGCCCAGCGACCAGCTCCGCGTCGGCAAACTCTGGAAATTGGCGGCAAAGGCCGACCGTTCGTTCTGGTCGATCCAGGCCGAATGGATGCACTGGCCCTCGGCGTCCACGGTGCAGTGCATCTAATAACGTTAAGGGTAGTCGATTCGGTGTTGCGGCAGTCCATGCTCTCTTTGGGGCTCGCGCAGTCAGCCGTCTATCATGTTAACTGTCGTGCAAAGTCCCGAGTCTCATATGGCGATCTACACCACTTTCTTTGTGATGTCCGCAGCAACACTGACATCCGCATTCCCGGGGTGGAAACCACCACTGCCAGAACCGGAAACCCGAGTCGTGACTGATTTATTCGGCACACGCACCGTCCGGACGCGAGAACCGCGATTCGAGCCCCCAGCGGCGACATCCGAGCGAACACCAACTATTCAGACCCTACGCGGTGACTACAACGCTTACCTGGAGGCAAGGCTGCCAGACGCGGTAGCGAAGGCGCCGCACTGGGCGACGAAGGGACTCACACCTCTCGAGTTAGATTCTCTCGGAGAGCTTATAGACAGACTTCCGGCGACGCAGCAGGCGCTCTTTGGGCCGCCACCACACGATGCTGTGATTTTTGAAATCCGAAAGGATGTGCTTCGTGCTATCTCGGCTTCTCCTGCCGACGTTGCTCGGAAATGGGCTGCAGAAATGTCGAAGCCGGCGCGAACCCATTCTCAAACTGGCCGCCGGGTATCGCCAGATTGGTCGATGGAAGATGCACTTCAAATAGTTCAAAAGATCTGCGCTTTGGCTGCGAAAAGTCCAGGCGGCACGTCGCTGTATTTGTTGATGGAACCATAAAAGGAGTGCTGAAATGGGGTCTGGCTTTGTGGGCGTGTTGCCCAAACGTACGACTAGCTGAGTTGGAAAAATATGCGCTTGGGCGGTGTTAGGGCGCAGCGAAGAGTGAACCCCACAAGCCAACCAAAGCACGGTAAAGACTAGCGTGCCAAAGATGAACCCACGGGGCCCATAGCAGGGGTCAGGCTGCGGGGGCGTGTTGCCCAAAGGCGTGGTCAAGCGAGCTGGAACGAAGGAGTGCC
>JBBIHQ010000074.1:4314-15371 GCA_037446975.1 Opitutia bacterium | reverse complement strand
TTTGGGCAACACGCCCTTGACTCTTGACAACGACCCCGGCGGACGCGGTTAAGAAATGAAGGCCTACGACCGGTCCACCTTGTAGAACATCCAGAGGCCCAGCGCCTGAAAGCCGAAGTTGGGCAGCCACATCAGCAGGTCGGGCCGCAGCGCAATCTGGCCGTCGAACCAGCTCACGACGATGGTGGCAAAATAATAAAGCATGGCCAGCGCCAACCCGATGCCGAAGTTCGCCGAGGTTTCCTTGCGCGAGATCTTGATGCCGAGCGGCACCGCGACCAGCGCGAATGCCAGCACGGAAAACGCCGTGGCGAACTTCTCGTGGATGGTGACCTGCACCCGCATCTGCAGCTTCTCCCGCTCGGCCAGCGGCACGGCCGGATCGGGTCGGTTCAGCCGGCGCCACTCCGTCATCAGCTGGCCGTAGGTCAGCCATTTTTGCTTCACGTGGATTGCTCCCCGGCCGGTCAGGCGCCCGAGCGGCAGCTCGAACGTGGCCTGGTCCATCGCCACCGCGCCCCGGGCCTCGGAAAAGTTTTCCGGGTCCTTTTCGTCGCGCACGTCGGCCTGAGCGTGTTGCAGCGTCAAAACGAGTTTGTTGTCCTTCTCGTCAAAATCGACCCGCCCGGTGTCGGCCCGCACAAACCGTTTCACCCGGTTCTGCGCGTCGAGCTCCCACAGCCAGAAATCCTTCAACACGGTGCCCTTCTTGTCGCCGGCATAGATCACGATGCCGGGAAAGTCGCGGATGAATGTCTTGGGCACGATGAAGCTCAGCGGATTCTGGCGGACCGCCTGGGCCAGCTCCGCCTCGTACGCCACCTTGGCGCGGGGCATGAACTGGAAATTGATCGCCAGGTTCAGCACCACCGCCAGCAGGGCGAAGAAGATGATCGGGGCCGACAGCCAGGCCACGCTCAGCCCGGAGGCGCGCAACGCCGTGATCTCCCGGTCGGCCGACATCCGGCCCAACACCAGCAGGATGCCGGTCAGCATGCCCATCGGCAACGCATACGACACCACGACCGGAATCATCAAACCGACCAGATGCAGCACCGTGCCCGCCTCCAGCTGCCCCGCCACCATGTGGCCCAGCAGGTCGCTGAGGACGTTGCCGATCATCAGCACGAAAGCGAACATCCCCACGGCGGCGCCGCACGTCACGATGACATTGGCGAAAATATGCCGGTGGATGAGATTCATGCGGCTGAGGATGCGGGGTTGAGGTTGAAGGTTGAAAGTCGGACCGCAACGCCTGACTTTGGTCTCCAGGATTCTTTCCGCCCTCCATCTCAACCGTCGTTTCCGCGCATGTCATTCACCCCTGAAAAACCGGCCATCCATGGCGAGACCCTCGACTCGCTGACCGCCCGCCTGGTGGAAGAGGGTCATCCGGCTTTTCGCGCCCGGCAGATCATGGAATGGCTCTACAAGAAACGGGTCGGCACCTGGGAGGAGATGACCAACCTTTCGCGCCCCCTGCGGGCGTGGCTGGCGGCGAGCTTCACGCTTGAACCGGCCGCATTCGTGCTGACGAAGCAATCGGAGGATGTGACCGACAAGCTCCTGCTGGAACTGGGTGACAAATCGCTCATCGAGACCGTCATCATTCGCGCCCCGCAGCTCGGCGTCGGCCAGGAGAATTCACGCAAGACCATCTGCATCTCCACCCAGGTGGGCTGCGCCATGGGCTGCAAATTCTGCGCCTCCGGACTGGAGGGTTTGAAACGCAATCTCTCCGCCGGGGAGATCGTCCACCAGCTCATCCACGTGTGCCGGCAGGAGGACAGCCGGACGCCGCGAGCCCGCGCCGAGCTGGTATCGTTCGACAACCTGGTCGTCATGGGCATGGGCGAACCGCTGCATAATTACGACGCCATCATCCGCGCCCTCACCATCCTGAACGCGAGCTGGGGCCTGGGGTTTGGCGCCCGCCGCATCACTCTTTCCACGTCCGGACTGGTTCCGAAAATCAGGCAGCTCGCCGGTGAACCGCTGGGAATCCGGCTCGCCATCAGCCTGCATGGCGCCACCGATGAGGTGCGGGAGCAGATCATGCCGGTCAATAAGAAGTGGCCGCTCAAGGAGCTGCTGCCGGCCGTGAGGGAGTTTTCCGAAAAGCACGGGCGGATGGTCACACTGGAGTTCATCCTAATCGAGGATATCAACGATTCGCTCGAACAGGCCGGCAAACTCCGGGACATCGCCTACGACCTGCATGCCCACGTGAACCTGATTCCCTACAACACGGTCGAGGGACTGCCGTGGAAACGCCCGAGCCTCACCCGCCAGGAAAAATTTGCCCGCGTGCTGTTCGACGGCGGCGTATCTGTCACGCTTCGCCGCGAGAAGGGCCACGCCATCGACGCGGCGTGCGGTCAGTTGCGTCTGAAGACCGAGAAGGCGCGCGAAGCGGCGGCCGCTTCGTAGCTCTGCTCGGTCAGATTTGTTGGGTGCGGAGTGCCCTCGCCCGCTGTGGCGACTATCGCAGCCAGGCCTCGCGGGGTGAAGGCACCCCGTCCACAAAATCCACCGGCCAGCAAGAGCACCTGGCCGGCGTCCCATTCGGCGACTGGTGTCTTCGAAGACCATAACGCCCGCCTAACCCCACCATTGCAACGCGGGCCACTCCTGCTAGCGGTCGGGATGTCGCATGGATTGGCCCGCCCTACTCTTCAACGTTCTGCGCCTGGTCCTCTTGCTCGCCGGCTTGCTCCTGCCAGGCACCGCGCTGCTTCGCGCGCTGCGGCTCCCTTGGTCGCTGGCGGCGGCATTTGTCACCTCTAGTGTGGTCCTCTACGTTGTCGTTCTGGTTTTCGCCTGCACCGGAGCCACGATTTCGCTGCTGACGCTGGCCGCGGCGCTTGGCTTGCTGACCCTTGCCGGGCGGTTGGTGCCGGTGCGCGGTCGGCCGGTCAGCCTCAACTCGTCGTTTGCCTGTTTTTCAAGAATGGGCTGCTGGCTGCCGCTCTATCTGGCCTTCTGGGCCATCGTCGGTTACCGGCTGGCCGTTCAGCCGCTCAGCGGTCCGGATGTTTATTTCCGCTGGAGCTGGCTCGCGGAACAGATGCTGCGGTTCGGCACGCTCGATTTTTATCCCCCGCGCACCGGCGGGGATTTCGTCAAGTACTTCTGGGCGGAGAGCATTCCGCCGGGCATCGCCAGCCTCTACGCGTGGTCCTACGCCTGCGGCGGCAGCAGACTGGCCTGGTGGACGTCACCGGTCATCGCGCTGCAATTGCTCTCGCTGCATGAAATCATCTGGCGGCTGGCCAGCCGTTGGGGCGGCGAAGTCGTCGCCCGGCGCGCCGTGTTGCTGGCCGCTGCGTGTCCGTTGCTGACCTGGTCGGTGCTGATCGGCCAGGAAACCGGCCTGACGGCGCTGGCGGTGATCGGGCTCGTCTGGTGCCTGCATCATTTGCGCGAGGACGATGGTGTCCGCTGGGCCGCCCTTGCGGGAATCTTCACCGTGGCCGCAGCGAATACACGTGAATATGGACCGATCTTCGCCGTCGCGGCCGTCGCCGCCCTCTTTTTTCTGCGGGCGCCCCGACGGCAGATGTTCGTGCTCGCCCTGATTGCGCTGCCTCTGGCTGCCGCCTGGCCGGTCCGGGTGTGGGTTCTGACCGGCAACCCACTCTACAGCTTGAATTTCGGCGGGCTTTTTCCCGTGAACCCGGTCTTCACGGCTTGGAACGACGTTTTCCGCGGCCCGCATCAGTTTGCCCTGGACTCGTTGGCGAACTGGCAGGCGCTGGGGCGCTACTGGCTGCTCTGGGCGCTGCCGGCAACGGCGGGACTTGTCGCCTTGGTTGTTCTGCTGGTCAAACGTCTGCGCGACGCGCAAGTGGTGGCTTTGTTTACCGCGCTCGTTTTTGCCCTTTGGTTTGCCTCGATGGCCTACACGGCCGGCGGAATGTTCTATTCAATGCGCGTGTTGAGTCCGGTGTTTGCACTGCTGGTGGTCGCCACCAGTTATACCGCCAGCCTTTACTCCCGAAACCAGGTTGTAGGCAAAGTCACCGCGCTGGCCGTGGCGCTGGTTTTGTTGGAGTCGCTGCCCAAGACCCTGGTGCTGCCGGAAAATCCGTATCGTGTCGCCCCGCGGGACTGGCCGGCTGCGGGCGGCCGGTTCATCGCGTCAGTGCGGACTGACGAGCAGGCGTTGCTGGCAAAGCTCAAACCGTTGCCCGGGCGCCGGGAAGTGCTCTCCGACGACGCGGGCATGCCCCGGGTGTTTGCGGCCATCGACACCGCGGTTGCGCCACTCTGGAGCCCAGAGGTTAGCTGGCTTTTCGACGATAAACTGAAGCCTGAAGCAGTGGCCCAACGCTGGCAGAAGGCCGGTTTGCGTTATCTCGTGCTCGGAAAATCAGGTCCGACTTCCGATTTCGTACGCGCCCGCGCCCAGTGGCGCGCCCCTTACTTCACCCTGACGCCAGTCGCTGAGACTGATACACATGTTATTCTTGAAGCGACTGTTGCATCAAAATTACGTTGAACGCACCGTTCTAACCTTTACATATCATCGAATCCGGATGTATTGATGCCTAGATGACAAAGGATCGGCTGATCTCTGATTTCTTTTCCACGAAGCGCACGGTGCGCTCGCTGGAGTTTTTCCCGCCAAAGGACGACGCCGGAATGGAGACGCTGCGGCAAACCGCTGCGGCCCTCAAACGGATCGCGCCGGATTTTGTCTCGGTAACCTACGGCGCCGGCGGGACTACGCGCGATCGCACCGCCAAGGCCAGCGCCATGCTCAAGGATGATTTTGGCTTCACCGTGATGCCGCACCTCACTTGTGTGGGCCACTCGCGGGCCGAGCTCAGCGCGATCGCCGACCAGCTTCACGGTTCCGGATTCCGGAATATCATGACTCTCCGCGGCGATCCGCCCAAGGGCGACGCCGGATTCCGCGCCGCTTCCGACGGCCTGAGCCACGCCGGCGAACTGGTTGGCCTGCTCAAGGCGCGCCACGCGGATTTCTGCCTGGGCGTGGCCGGCTATCCCGAGAAACATCCCGAGGCGACGTCACTCGACGTCGACCTCACCCACCTGCGGCGCAAAGTGGACGCCGGCGCGGCGTTCGTGACCACCCAGCTGTTCTTCGACAACCTCGTTTATTACCGCTTTGTGGAAAAATGCCGTGCAGGCGGGATCACCGTGCCCATCGTGCCCGGCATCATGCCCGTGCTCTCGCTCAAGCAGGTCCGGCGCTTCACCGAGATGTGCGGGGCCACGTTGCCGCCGCCACTCGTCACGCGACTCGAAGTCGCTGCCGAGAACGCCGAAGTAGTCGAGATGATCGGCCTCGACTGGGCGCTCGACCAGATCCGCGGCCTTTTGGCCAACGGCGCACCCGGTTACCACCTCTACATCATGAACCGGGCGAAGAGCGCGCTGGCGCTCGCCGCAGGGCTGGCGGCTTGATTCACCGGTGCGGTTAGCCCGGGACGGCGGAAAACCCGCGCCACCGGTGGCCTTGCCTCGCGGTCGATTTCGGCTCATTAACCGTCTCCACCTGATGAACGGCCGCGAACGAATTCTCGCCCACCTCGAAGGCCGCCCGGTCGACCGTCTGCCGCTGATGCCGATCACGATGCAGTTCGCGTCCGATCTCATCCGCGCCGGCTACCGGGAGTATGCCACGGACCACCGGCTGCTGGTGGAAGGCCAGATCCGCACCGCCAGGGAATACGATTTCGATTACGTCTCCGCGATCTCCGATCCGGCGCGGGAGGCGGCCGATTGCGGCGCCGACATCGCCTGGTTCGACAACCAGCCGCCCGCCTTCAAGGAGGAGAAAGCCCTCCTGGCCGACCAGACCCAGCTGGGGCGATTGAAAATACCCGACCCGCACGCCGGCGGAAGAATGACCGACCGGCTGCGGGCGCTCGAGCTCTTCCGGAAGGAAATCGGCTCAGAGAAGCTGATCGAGGGCTGGATCGAGGGACCCATGGCCGAGGGCGCCGACCTGCGCGGAATCAACACCATCATGACGGATTTCTACGACGATCCCGCCTTCATCACCGATCTGTTCGAGTTCGCCACCGAGATGGAAATCCGCTTTGCGCGCGCGCAGGTGGAGGCAGGGGCGGATCTCATCGGCATCGGCGATGCCGCCGCGTCGCTGATCGGCCCCGAATTCTACAATGGCATGGTCCTGCCCTACGAGCAGCGGATGATTGACGCGATCCACGCCATGGGCGCCAAAGCCCGCCTGCACATTTGCGGAAACACGAGCACGATTCTCGAGGGCATGGGTCGCAGCGGCGCGGACATCATTGACCTCGACTATTTCTCCGATCTGGCCGAAGGACGCGCGCAAATGGGGCCCGGCCAGGTGTTGCTGGGAAACATCGAACCGGTCGGGGTGCTGAGCCGCGGCACGCCGGAGCAGATTCACGCCGCCGTGGCCTCGTGCCATCGCGCAGCCGGCCCGCGGTATATCGTCGGGGCGGGTTGCGAGGTTCCCCGGGAGACCCCGGCAGGAAATCTGCGCGCCTTGTGCGACTACGCCCGGGCGCACCAGCCGTGAGCGACCCGACGGGGCGGTAGTTTAGCCTCCCGCCAACACCGGCCGGAAGCCGGCCTCGGTCAGGATGCGGGCGACAATTTCGCGGCGATCGCCCTGGATTTCGATGCGGCCGTCCTTGACCGTGCCGCCTGCGCCGCAGGCGTTCCGCATTTTCTTTGCGAGCTGCTCTTTCTCGGGCAGTCCGATGCCGGCAAAGTTGGTCACTACTGTCACGGTCTTGCCCCCGCGCCCGGCGGTTTCACGCAGGATGTCCACGCGGCCGCGATTTCTTGCCGCCGCGGGCCCGGGCACCGGTTTCCCCGCGACCGGTGGTGCCGCCGCGGGCAACCCGGTGTTGCTCAAAGCGGCAAACGGATTCTGGCCGAGCGACTGGCCGCCGCTGGTTGGGATCTTATCAGACGAGCTCATCTAGATTAGGTGTCATTCTGAAGCATGCGATGGATCCATCGGGGAAACAAGGCGGGGAGGCTTCGCTGCACCCAGCATGGCAAGTCCTGAAAACCTGCCCGCAGGTCAGGCTCCATTTTTTCCGCAGCCTCCCGGCGGCGACGCCGGTTTCACGGAGAGTGCATCTCCGCCGCCGAGGAACGCCAGCGCCTTGGCGTAGCTCCGGCCGGCCAGAAAATGCGCCAGCTGCGGATGCAATTCCGCGCGGTGGGCGTCGAACACGCTCTCGATCTGATTGAGCGCGCCGGAAATCGCCGTCCCATCAGAGATTTTTATTCCGGCATGAAGCTGGATAAGCGCTGCTTTGATTTTTTCTTCAATCATGCCGTCAATCGCGTATTAAGCATTATGGCTGAGCCGGTTGGTAACGGGAAAATTGAAATTCACCCAGGCGGACCGGGCCTGAATCAACTTGTGTCTGCAGTTGCTGGATGCTCCCTTTCACTTTCCGCGTGTACAATCACCCTTGGATGCAGGCAAGCCTGCATCCGGGTAATTTGATCCACCAACTCCGCCATGAATCCCGTTTCCGCCTCCGAACGCGCCAATGCCGGGCTCTTTGAGGAATATTATCAACGCTGGCTCGACCAGCCCGACTCCGTCGATCCGACGTGGCGTGCCTTCTTCCAAGGGTTCACTTTGGGCAACAGCGGACAGACCCCGGCCGCCGCGACCGCCCGGAACGCCGTTATCGACAGCCTGAAGCAGGCGCACGTTCACTACCTCATCAACGCTTACCGGGCGATCGGCCACACCCAGGCGCATCTCGACCCGCTGAGTGGTCCGCCGCCCGCCCAGCCGAAGCTGGCGCTCGCGCAATTCAATCTGAGCGACGCCGACCTCGACCTGGTTTTCGACACCGGGACCTATCTCGGCGGCGGCCAGATGAGCCTGCGCGACATCATCGCTTCGCTCCAGCAGACTTACTGCGGCCATGTCGGCGTGGAATTCACGCACATCCAGGACACCGACTGCCGCCGCTGGCTGCAGGAACGCATCGAATCCTCCCGGCTCCAGCCCAAATTCACCAAGCCGCAGAAGGTCCGCATCCTGCGCCGGGTCCACAAGGCCGAGCTTTTTGAGAAATTCCTGCACACCAAATATGTCGGGCAGAAACGTTTTTCACTCGAAGGCGGCGAAACCATCATCGCCGCGCTCGACGCGGTGATCGACCACTGTCCGGGCGTGGGGATCGAGGAAATCGTCATGGGCATGGCGCACCGCGGCCGGCTCAACGTCCTTTGCAGCGTGATGCGCAAGTCCTTCGACCTGCTCTTCGAGCAGTTTTCGGAGAACTACATTCCGGACACGGTCGCGGGCGACGGTGACGTGAAGTATCATCTCGGCTACGAGTCCGTCCTGACCACGACCGCGGGCAAAAAAGTGGAGGTCCGGCTCGCCGCGAATCCCTCGCACCTCGAGATTGTGAACCCGGTCGTCGAGGGCAAGGCCCGCGCCCGCCAGCGGATCCGCGGCGACATCGTCGAGCGCCGGAAGGTCATGCCGCTGCTCATCCACGGTGATGCCGCCCTCGCCGGCCAGGGCGTCGTGGCGGAGACGCTGCAATTCTCCCAGCTGCCCGGCTATCGCACCGGCGGCACGCTGCATTTTGTCATCAACAACCAGATCGGCTTTACCACTGACCCGACGGACGGACGCTCGACCCGTTATTGCACCGACATTGCCAAGATGATCGAGGCCCCGGTATTCCACGTCAACGGCGACGATCCCGAGGCGGTCTGCATGGCGGCGCAACTGGCGGTCGATTTCCGGGTGCAGTTCAAGCGCGACGTCTTCATCGACATGTACTGCTACCGCAAGCACGGGCACAACGAGACCGACGAGCCGTCGTTCACCCAGCCGATGCTCTACCGCAAGATCGCGGCGCATTCCCTCGTTTCCGCCCTCTACACCAAGCGACTCGTCGCCGCCGGCAGCCTCACCCCGGCAGAGGGGGAGGAAATCAAGACCGAGTATTCCGCCGCCCTCGATGAAAACCTGGCGAAGGCCAAGGCCCGCGAAGCCGCCAAGGCCGAGAAACGCCGGGCGGCCGTGACCGACGAGAAATACACGACCAATCCGTTCAAAGGCTCGACCGCCGTCTTCCAGCCCGTCTTCACCCATGCGCCGGTCAACACCGCCGTCAGCGCCGCCACGATCGATCAGGTGGTCCGCGCACTGACCACGGTGCCGGCGGGCTTCAAGGTGCATTCGAAAATCAGGCGCTTCATCGACGGCCGGGCCGAGGCCCACAAAAACGGCGGACCTTACGATTGGGGCCTGGGCGAGGCGTTGGCGTTCGGCACGTTGCTCCTTGACGGCATGCCCATCCGGTTGAGCGGTCAGGACTGCGAACGCGGCACGTTCACGCACCGCCACTCGGTCTTCGCCGACGTCGAGACGGGTGCGAGATACACGCCTTTGAACAACGTCGCCGCCAGGCAGCCGCACTTCTGCGTCTACAACTCGCTGCTCTCCGAGGCCGCCGTGCTGGGTTTCGACTATGGCTATTCGCTGGACTACCCCGATATGCTCTGCGTCTGGGAAGCGCAGTTCGGTGACTTCGCCAACGGCGCCCAGGTCGTCATCGACCAGTTCATTGCGAGCGGCGAGTCGAAGTGGCAGCGCAGCAGCGGCATCACCCTGCTTCTGCCCCACGGCTACGAGGGCCAGGGCCCCGAGCATTCCTCGGCCCGGCTCGAGCGTTTCCTGCAGGCCTGCGCCGAGGACAACATCCAGGTCGCCAATCTCACCACCCCCGCCCAGTTGTTCCACGCCCTGCGCCGGCAGACGAAACGCGACTTCAGAAAACCGCTGGTCGTCATGTCGCCCAAGTCGCTTTTGCGTCACCCGGCCGCGGTGTCGCGCCTCGCCGATTTCACGGCCGGTGCCTTTCAGGAAATCATCGACGATCCCACCGCTTCAAAGCAAACCGAACGCCTTATCCTCTGCTCGGGCAAGGTCTACTACGATCTTTGCGACTGGCGCGAACGGAACAAGGCCGAGCACACCGCCATCGTCCGCCTGGAGCAGCTTTACCCGCTGCATCGCGACCGCCTGGGTGAAATCGCCGATGCCTATGGCCGGGATGCGCGCCTCATCTGGTGCCAGGAAGAGCCGAAGAACATGGGGGCCTGGACCCATCTCAAATCGCCGCTGGAGGAAATCTTCGGTCGCAGGCCCATCTACGCCGGCCGGGATGCCGCCGCCTCGCCGGCGGTCGGAGTGCTGGCCGTGCACCGCCTGCAACTGGCGACTTTCCTCCAGGCCGCCTTTACCCTCTGATGCACCCAGTCCGACCGACCGCGAAGCAGGTTAATCAGCTCGAATTTTTCTGATTCCCCTCTATTCGCGTTATCAGCGGGCAATTTTTCCCCATGGCAATCGAAGTCAAAATCCCCTCGATGGGCGAATCCATCACCACCGGCGTGCTGGCCAAATGGTACGTCAAGGACGGCGACCTGGTTAAGAAGGACCAGGCGCTGTTCGAGCTGGAGACCGACAAGATAACCGCGGAAGGCGCTGCCGAGGCCGCGGGACAAATCTCCATTAAAATTGAAGCCGGAGCCGACGTGAAAATCGGCCAGGTCGTCGCGTCGATCGACGAGTCCGCCGCCGGTGTCGCGCCGGCTGCCGCTGCGGTGGGTGGGGTGCCTTCACCCCGCGAGGCATCACACGAGCAATCGCCCGCCGTGCGACGGCTGGCCGTCGAAACCGGCATCGATCCCGCCACCATCGCCGGTTCCGGCAAGGGCGGCCGCGTCTCCAAGGGCGACATGCTGGCGGCCGCAGAGGCTGGCCGCGCAGTCGCCAGCGCGCCTTCGGCTCCGGCAGCCGGAGCCGCTGGCGCCGGTCCGGCTGCCCCGAGCCCGGTTGCGTCCGCCCGGCAAACCCGGCGCAAGTTGTCGCCCCTGCGCCAGAAGATCGCCCAACGCCTGGTCGCCGCCCAGCACGAGGCCGCGATGCTCACGACATTCAACGAGTGCGACATGTCCGCAGTCATGGCCTTGCGTACAAGGTATCAGGAGGAATTCGTGAAGAAGAACGGCGTGAAGCTGGGCTTCATGTC
>JBBIHQ010000074.1:0-4214 GCA_037446975.1 Opitutia bacterium | reverse complement strand
AGTCATCCGCCCGATGATGTACCTCGCCTTGAGCTACGACCACCGGATCGTGGACGGCAGGCAGGCCGTTACCTTCCTCGTGAAAGTCAAGCAGGCCATCGAGGATCCCGCCCGCCTGCTCGTCGGGGTCTGATTCTCGACATCGGGAGCCCTGAGCCGACTTGGAGTTTGCCGAAATCCATCTGCTTCTCTTCCCGCACTGATCTCCGTGCCTTCCTCGCGTCGTTTCTGACAAAACATCATGCCCACTGAATTCGATCTCATCGTCATCGGCGCCGGTCCCGGCGGCTACGTCTGTGCCTTTCGCGCACAGCAACTCGGCCTGCGGGTCGCGCTGGTCGAAAGACGGCCCACGCTCGGCGGCACCTGCCTGAACATCGGCTGCATTCCCAGCAAGGCATTGCTGCACATGAGCGAGCACTATGCCTGGGCGAAGCACGATGCCGCCGCTTCCGGCATCAAGCTCGGCTCCGTCGAAATGGACGTCGCCGCCATGCTGCAGAAAAAAGATGCCGTGGTGTCCAAGTTGGTGGGGGGCGTCGGATTGCTCGCAAAAGCCCGCAAGATTTCCGTTTTCACCGGCACAGCCACGTTTGTATCACCGACGGAAATCGAGGTAGCACCGCTCGGCCAATCCGGCGATCAGGCCCACGGCAAACCCCAACGGCTCGCCGCCCGGAATTTCGTCATCGCCACCGGCTCCGCGCCGGTCGAGCTGCCCTTCCTGCGATTCGACGGTCGGACCATCGTTTCGAGCGATCAGGCCCTGAATTTTCCAGCGGTGCCAAAGCAACTGGTCGTGGTCGGCGGTGGAGCCATCGGACTCGAACTGGGCTCGGTCTGGTCGCGCCTCGGCAGTGAGGTTACCGTCGTGGAATTTCTTCCCAAGATCATCGCCGCGTACGACGACGACATCGTCCGCAATTTCACCCGTCTGCTGCTAAAACAGGGAATCAAGATCGAAGCCGGCGCAAAAGTCACCGGCTGTGCCGACGGCGTGCTTACGGCGGAACGCGGCGAGGAAAAGCTTTCCTTCCCAGCCGACAAGGTGCTCGTCGCCGTTGGTCGCCGGCCTTACACCGACGGTCTCGGCCTCGACAAGGCGGGTGTCCAGCTCGACGACAAGAAGCGAATCAAGGTCGACCACCAGCTCAGGACCAACGTCGCCGGAATCCGGGCCATCGGCGACGTGGTCGCCGGTCCCATGCTGGCGCACAAAGCCGAGGAGGACGGCGTCGCCGTCGCCGAGTGGATCGCCGGCAAGGCCGGGCACGTGAACTGGGAGCTTGTGCCGGGCATCGTTTACACCGAACCGGAGGTCGCCGCGGTCGGCCTCGGCGAAGACGAAGCGAAAGCTCAAGGCCGGGCCGTAAATGTCGGCCGGTTCAACTTCGCCGCCAACGGCCGCGCGATCGCCGTGGGAGCCACCGACGGCTTTGTGAAGATCATCGCCGATGCCAAGACCGACCGGATTCTCGGCGCCCAGATCCTCGGCTATAACGCCGGCGAACTCATTGGCGAGATTGTCACCCACATGGAATACGGCGGCAGTGCCGAAGACCTCGGCCGCACCATCCACGCGCATCCGACCGTCGGCGAATCACTCAAGGAGGCTGCGCTCGCGGTGAGCAAATCGGCCATACACGCCCTGTAATATCAGCCCGTACAGATTTTCGCCGCTTGACCGCGCCGGCCGTTGGCGCGGTTTCTTTTTCCATGACCATTGCTGATCGAACCGCCCACCGCCGGGCGCTCGCGCTGATGCTGCTTTCCGCCGCCAGCTTCACCGCCAATGTGTTGCTGGTCCGCGCGCTCGGGGCCATGAACTCCGCCAACATCTGGCTGGTGTCATGTGCAAGATTCGTCGTGGGGCTGGGCATGATCGCGGCGGTCTACTGGCGCGAATTCCAGCCGGGGCACCTCGGTCGCAATCGCCAGCTGGTCGAGCGGGGAGTGATCGGCGGCCTCGGCGTATACCTCACCTACCTCTGCGTCGTGAAGCTCGGGGCGGGTCGGGCCACGTTCATCAACAACACCTATGTCATCTGGGGCGCGTTGCTGGCCGCCTGGGTGCTCAGGGAAAAGCTCCGCGCGTCAGTGATTGTCGGCAGTGTCGCCGCCCTGGCCGGCCTTGCCCTGTTGACCAACGTGCTTTCGACCCGCGCCGCGCCAAACCTCTACGACGGCCTGGCGGTGGTGGCGGCCTTGCTCTCCGCCTATGTCGTCGTGACCATCCGCCAGCTGCACGACACCGAACACACGGCGACCATCTTCTCCGCCCAATGCGTCTATGGCCTGATCATCTGCACCGTGCCGGCCTATCTCACCTGGCAGTCCCTGTCTGCCGGCGCGTGGGCGGTCATGCTGGTCGCCAGCATCACCGCCGGAGTAGGACAGCTGACCATGACGCGGGCTTTCCGCGACCTGCCGGTGGCGGAAGGTTCACTTATCCAGATGCTCGTGCCGCTCGGCATTGCCCTCGGCGGCTTCACCTTCTTCCACGAACATTTCAGCGGGCAGGAGCTGGCGGGAGCCGCCTTGATCCTCGGCGGCACTTCCTATACCGCCGTGCGCAACGCCAACACCGCCAATGTCGAGGCGGAATGACATCCAAGCTTGCCGGGGGCGCCGGCTTGGCTTCCCTCCTTCGACTTGAACGTGAAAAAACTCATTCTCTGGGATATAGACGGAACGCTCATCGTCTCGCACGGCGCGGGAGTGCGGGCCATGGAACGGGCGCTCACCAAGCGTTTCGGGGTCACCTGTGATCTGCGAAAGATCGACTGGGCGGGCCGCACCGACAGCTGGATCACCGGCGAGGTTCTGCGCCACACCGGCATTCCGGACACGCCGCAGAATTCCCACGACTACCTCGAAGCCTATCTGGAATTGCTGCCGCGGGAATTGCGCGAAGGTCCGCAAGGCCAGGTGCTGCCGGGCGTCCTGAGCCTGTTGGAGACGCTCCAACGCCGGCCGGACGTAGCCCAAGGCTTGTTGACGGGCAACCTGAAGCGCGGGGCCGAGCTAAAGCTCACCCACTACAAGGTCTGGCATTACTTTGAGTTTGGCGCCTTCGCCGACGACAGTCCGTTGCGCAACGATCTCGGCCCGCATGCGCTGCGCCGGGCGAAGGAAAAGCACGCCGTTGAATTTCTGCCCGAGAACACGTTCATCATCGGCGATACGCCGCACGACATCGAGTGCGGCCAGGTGATCGGGGCCAAGACCATCGCGGTGGCGACCGGACGTTTCGGCCAGGCTGAGCTGGGTTCCCACAATCCCACCGCGGTTTTCGCCGATTTTTCCGACACCGCCGCCTTCCTGCGGACAATCGACCGGTTTTGATCTGCTAGGGCCTGATCAGCTCAACCTCGGTGACCAGGCCCGCGCGGAATACGACCCGGGCACTCTCCTCGGGATCGTATCCACCGGTTGACATCCCGACTCCTCCACCCATCGACGAGTGGCGCCCGCCGGAGGCCAGACCAAAGCCAAAGCTGAAATGCGATCCGCGCTGGTCATAGACCCAGACTTCATCCTGCCCGGCCGCCGTCTGGCGCACAATCTTCCGGTCGGGCTCGCCAAAGGCCAGCAATACCATTTCCGACGTGAAACCGACGTCAACCCGGCCCGCGCGAATCTTCTCCTGCACCGCGGCGGGATATTTTTCAAAGGCAAGCCGATGGTCGGCAATGCGCGATTCCGGGCTCGAGCATGCCGCCAGCAGAGCCAGCGGGAGCAGGACAAGGACTGGGGTGAAGACACGCATGGTGGGAATTTTGTTTGCTGAACGGGAATGTGACGGGAATAACGACAGCCGGCAACCAATCTGGTTCACCTCCCCAATTCGCCACGCCATGAAAGTATTTAACATCGCCATCGGTTCGGATCACGCCGGTTTCGCCTACAAGGAGAAGATCAAGGCCATGTTGCTGGCCGAAGGGCACACGGTCCGGGACCACGGGACCAGTTCGGAAGCCCCGTGCGATTATCCGGATTTCATCCGCCCGGTGGCGGAGGCAGTCGCGCGCGGTGAAGTCGAACGGGGAATCGTGATCGGCGGCTCAGGCAATGGTGAGGCGATCGTGGCCAACCGGGTGCGAGGCGTCCGTTGCGGGCTTTGCTGGAGCGAGCAGGTAGCCATCTGGAATCGCTCACACAACGACGGCAACTGTCTCTCTCTCGGCCAGCGGACGATCTCCGAGGAGGAAGCC
>JBBIHQ010000073.1:3512-16558 GCA_037446975.1 Opitutia bacterium | reverse complement strand
GCATAAGCTTCTTCCCGATCGTTCGTCCCTTGCCCAGGAAGGTTCCCAATCCAAAGTAGACCGGCAAGCTTAGCAGCGCCCAACCGTGAAATGGATCCAGATGCAGGTCATAGTTCCGGCTCCCGGAACCTTCGCCCGAAACCTCGCGTAACGACGCCATCGCCGCCAGGATGAGCACGAAAATGAAGTCGATACCGAACGCGATGAGCCGACGCTCAAAGGAGGCGAGCGGCCGATCCTTCAGATCGTGGCGCCTGGTGATGCCAAGCGGCTGGAATGTCCTGTCTTTCGTATGCCGGACAAACCAGGGATGCTTCTGGAAACATCCGTAGACGGCCACGAGCGCGCCAACGCCAGCGAACGCCGCAGCGATCCGACCGGCTGGGGTGTAATAAGTGATCGCGGTGGTGCCGCCGGAAGAAGAAATACGCTGAATGCCTGAGATCGCAACGAACGCACAGGCGGCGGCGAACAGAAGCAACAGGGCGATGACGGTCTTCATTTTGGCCGAGCATTGATGTCATCCACGAGGGCCAAAGGCCAGACGGTTCAATCAAAAACTGTACGGGTTGCCCCGGCCTCATGTTCCCGGGAGTGGACCCCGCCGCGGAAAAAATGCTGCAATTCCGGGCAAGAGTCTCCAGTAACCAGAACGCGGTTTGTCCTCGTAGCTCAGCTGGATAGAGCATCGGTTTTCTAAACCGACGGTCGCGTGTTCGAGTCACGCCGGGGACGCCACGCCGCCATCTTCGGACGACACCCTGACTGGCCTCATCCCAGGTGACCAGCGGCCCAAGCGCCCAATGGCTCGCCGGTCTTTGGCCTGTGTCCTGAGGTGAATCAGACGACGGCGTCCGTCTTCACTTCGGCATCTCCATTGTGAATCGCGGCCCCGAGTCTAGAGATCCCGGGCGGCCGCCGTGAGTGGCCGCCTAAAAAAACCAGCCCTTGCCGGATGAGGACTTGAAGATCGCCCCCACGAACCGCTCCAATTCCAGATTGAATTTCACGATGAGGTGATCCGAGCCGCGGGTGAGCCCGTAGCCGACGCCGAAGCTATACTCAAGGCCGTGGGGTAACTCACCCCAAATGACCGGGAAGATGTAATGCTGTTGCTCCCTGATGGGGTCGGCATGGTCGATCAGCCCGGCTCCGCCGTGGAAATCCAGACCCGGTGACAAGCCTCGCCTCCATCGGTAGCGCACGCTGGCGGCATAGCCGAACTCGAACCCTTGATTGCGACCGACTCCGGACAGGACCTTTTCGAACTTTGGATTCGCCATGATTGAGAGACGACCGAAGTCCTTCTCAATAATCGGCCGCAATTCCAACTCGCACGCCGCATCGTCGAACTGCGGGGTTTTGTGCCACTCCAGTTCGACGTACCAGCCGAGGTCCACCGGCAGGACACCCTGATCGAACAATCTGCCGCGCAACCTGAGATTGTCGCCGGCCCAGCGGAGTCCGTGCTTCTCCGGCTGGGCCAAGTTGAGATAAAGCGCAGCCTCGATCCGGTCAGTAAGACCGTAGGTGATTTCATAGGAGTTGTACCACAACCCCTGGCTGGGGAAGTCCCCTTTGGCCGTGCCTTCGCCGCCGATGTCATGCCCCTTGGCTACCACGGCGTTGTCCGTTTCGAACTCTGCCATCCCTCTTGGGATGGTGGCGTAGGGATACACCTCGAATTCCCACGGATCGACCTGCGCAGCCAAGGGGGACAGCACGAAAGTGCCAAGAATGAAGCCATATAACAGCTTCGTAAGTGGAGTCGGTATTTTCATCGAGGTAACCGGTCGGCAAATTTATTTGGCGATGATCACACCCTCGGGCACGTCGTCGTGGAAATCATCGAAGAAGTCGTATCTGCCAGCGCGAAGCGCAGGCAGGCGCAGGGTCACCGATTCACCCGGCTCGATGACTTTTTCGCGATTGAGATCAAAGCTCTCGAACTCGATCCTTTCCTTGCTCGAATTCACCACTCTGACCTGCAAAAGTTGACCGGCAGGAACTACCAGAGTTTGTGGCGAGAATCGGTGCTCGGTGAATCGTATTTCGGGAATCAGAGCCTGAACTACCGATGGTCCTTCACCGGCGGCAGATCCTATTAACAAGATGAAGATGAATAGCTTGGTACGCATGAGTACACTTGATATATACTGCTACTGATACTCAGTCGCAATATTTACAGAAGTCAAGATAAGGATTTCCTGGCAGTCAGTGATGCCAGGCATGCTGCCGGAAAGAATCACCAGCATGAGCGGACAAGTGGCAGCGCATTGTTTTTGCGCCACGACGCAAATCAATCCCGGCCAACCAGAGACTTGTCGCCGAGACGGCCGCAATTCTTCGGGCGCCGGTCTCGACGTCCCACCCGATCCTGCATCGGCCGCAGGCGGTGCCGAGGGCCATCTACTCGCATCTCAACGCCACGATCGGGTCGACTTTCATCGCCCGGCGCGCCGGGATGAGGCACGCGGCGAGCGTCACCAACGCCAGCAGCGCGGCCACTGCCCCAAACGTTTCCGGATCGTATTTCCCGATGTTGAACAGCATGGACGCAAGCACCTGGGAAAGTCCGAGCGCGCCACCAAGGCCGAGCAGCAGCCCGAATCCCGTGAGGCCCATCGCACTTCGCACGACCAAGCCCATGATGTTTCCGGGATTGGCGCCGAGTGCCGCGCGGATGCCGATTTCGCGGGTCCGCTGCACCACCGAGTAGGAGATCACGCCGTAGAGTCCGATGGCCGCGAGGATCAGGGCGATGGAGGCGAACAGGCCCATCAGGATGGTTTGGAACCTCTCCCCCGCCACGGACTCGACCTTGATCTGGTCAAGTGTCTTCATGCTGTCCACGACCTGGTCCCGGTTGACGCCATGGATGGCATTGGTTATGGAGCGTTGCAGCAGGTTTGAGCTGGTCTGGCCGCGTACGACGAGCGCCTGGTAAGTCTGCGGACTCTGCTCAACCGTGACATACATGCCGGGATCCCGTCCGTTGTCGGAGCCCAAGCCGCCAATTTTTTCGTCCGCCACCACCCCGACCACCTCCCAGGGAATTTCCGCGCCAAGTTTCGTCGCCGCAAACGCGATCTCCTCCACGGCGATCTGCTTTCCCACCGGGTCTTCATTGGCGAAATATTTCTTCGCCATGGTTTCGTTGATCACGGCCACCGGCAGGGCGCCCTTGACGTCGTGTTCGTTCAAAAACCGACCCTTGGTCAGCCGCATGCCGAGCGCCTTGAAGTACGATGAGCCGACCATCTTGAAAAAGCAGGCGGGGCGGTTCGCGGCATCGAGCGGCTTGGCCCCGACGATCTGGAACGGCATCCCGTAACCCCAGCCCTGCATCGGCAGGGCGGACGTCAGCGCGACGTCCCTCACGCCGGGCACCGCCTTGACCGCATCCGTGATCGCCTGGAGATAGAGACTGAATTCCGCGGCGGAGCGAAACCGGCGTTCGGAAATCGGCAGGTTCGCCGTAACGACGTTCGTCGAATCAACCCCGGTTTCCACGGCCTGCATCTGGAAGAAACTCCGGATCAGCAGGCCGGCGCCCGCCAGCAGGACGAACGCCAGCGCGACCTCCGCCACGACCAGCGCCCCCCGGAAGCGCTTGCTGGCGTGACCAACACTGGCCCCGCCACCGCCTTGCTTGATCGAGTTGGTCAAATCCGGATTCGTCGCCTTGAGCGCGGGCACAGTCCCGAAGAGAATCCCGGTGGCCACCGACAAGCCCATGACGAACAGCAGAACCCGTCCGTCCATCCCGTACTCGAGATTGGGCGGGATCGTGCCTTGGGGCATCGCCGTCTTCATGACCGCCAGGCCGGCGTAGGCCAGACCCAAACCGAGCACTCCGCCGCCAATGGACAGGATCAGACTCTCGGTCAGGAACTGGCGCACCAGTCGCCACCGCCCGGCGCCGAGTGCGGCACGGATGGCAACCTCGCGCTCTCGGGAAATTCCCCTCGCCAGGGTCAGATTGGCGAGATTCGCACAGGCAATCAGCAACACCATGCCGACCGCACCCATGAGCACATAGAGCGCCCGTTTCAGGCCCGGGCCCACCAGGATGGAATTGAATGAATCCAGGCCGACGCCCCACCCCTTGTTTGATTTGGGGTAATCGTGCGCGATCCGGATCGCGAGCGCCTGCATCTGGGTGTTCGCCTGCTCCAGGGTCACTCCCCGTTTCAGCCGCGCCCACGCCCCGAACCAGTGGAAATCCCGGGTCATGTTCCCCGGAGCAAACGAAAAGGGCCGCCAGATCTTGGTCGCCGTGAGATCAAATCGGCCCGGTGGCAGCACGCCGATGATGCTGTAAGGCTCGCCGTCAAGGTTCATGGTTTTGCCCAGCACGTTGGGATCGGAGCCGAATTGGGTGACCCAGAACGAATTGCTGATGACCGCGACATGGTCCCGGCCGGCTTCATCCTCGCCCTCGGCAAACAGCCGGCCGATCCGGGCCTTGCCTTCAAAGATGTCAAAGAAATGCACCCGCACCTGCTCGCAGGGAACTTGTACGGGATTCTCGACCCCGGTTAGCGAGACCGTGCCCCACCGCTGCGCGGCAATATAGTCGAAGACCGTGTTTTGCTTCTCCCAATCCAGATAGTTGAGGGTCGAGATGCCGTTCCGGCCGCCGCCGGGCGGTTTCTCCAGCACCCGCACCATCCGGTCGACTTCCTTGAACGGCGATGGCTTCAGCAGGACGCCGTCGACCACGCTGTAAATCACCGCGTTGCCGCCGATTCCGATTCCGATGGTCGCCAGTGCCACGACGGCAAAGCCTGGACTCTTCATAAGAGACCTGAGCCCGAACTTCAGATCCTGCAGGATTTCGTTCAAATTGGGGATTAAGGCGGGTTGCCCACGACAACCCGGCGAAGGCGGCGTGGGTTACTGAAAATCACGCTCCCCGGAAAAAATCATGCGCGGCACCGGGATGACACCCGGTGATCGCCGACTGGGCCAGTCTTAAATTGCCAGACAAACCGGCGCGGTCCTCCGGAATTTTTCCGGTGGAACGCCAAACGGATACTGCCCGTTTCGATCCGGGCCGTTCCGGACAAAATTTCCGGGGATCAATCCGGCGTGCTCGTGACTGCGCATGCCGGTCGCCGCCCCGCCATCGTCAGTGCAAACAATCACCAGTTGCTTTTCCGGCGGCCCGGCTAATCTTCAATTGCAGCCATCCTTTCCCTCCATGTCCAAACCCGTCTGTTATTCTACGAAAGCATTCTCCACCGTCAGCGCCACGGCCCCGCTCAGCGCCACCACCATCGAGCGTCGCACCCCGACCGCCACTGACGTACAGATCCAGATCCTCTATTGCGGCGTCTGCCATTCCGACCTGCATTATGCGCGCAACGAATGGCACTTCACCCAATATCCCGCCGTACCCGGTCACGAGATCGTGGGCCGCGTGACGGCCGTCGGCGGTGGCGTGAAGAAGTTTAAAGTGGGCGACACCGTCGGCGTGGGCTGCCTCGTCGATTCCTGCCGCACGTGTCCCGATTGCCGGGCGGGCTTGGAACAGTTTTGCGGCAGCATGGTGATGACCTACGGCAGCACGGACACGCATCTCAATGCCCCGACGCTTGGCGGCTACGCCCAGAGTATCGTGGTGACAGAGGACTTCGTGCTCCGGATGCCCGCCAATCTCAATCTCGCAGCCGCTGCTCCTCTGCTGTGCGCCGGGATCACGACCTATTCCCCCATGCGGCATTGGAAGGTGGGTGCCGGGCAGAAGGTCGGCATTGTCGGGCTGGGCGGCCTCGGCCACATGGGCGTCAAGTTTGCCAAGGCCTTCGGCGCCCACGTCGTCCTGTTCACCACTTCACCCGGCAAGGTGGCGGACGCCAAGCGCCTGGGCGCCCACGAAGTGGTGATCTCGAAGGACGAGGCCCAGATGGCGGCCCAAGCCAACAGTTTCGATTTCATCCTCGATGCGGTGTCAGCCAGCCATGATATCAATGCCTACCTCAATCTGCTTAAGCGCGATGGCAATCTCGTGCTGGTCGGCGCGCCGGACCACCCGCTGCCGGTGGCGGCATTCCCGCTGATCTTCCGGCGCCGCTCTTTCTCAGGGTCGTTGATCGGCGGCCTGCCCGAGACCCAGGAGATGCTGGATTTCTGCGGCCAGCACAACATCACCTGCGACATCGAGATGATCCGCATGGACCAGATCAACGCGGCCTACGAGCGAATGCTGAAGAGCGACGTGAAATACCGCTTTGTCATCGACATGGCTTCGCTGGCCTGAAGCCCATCCGCGGCGTGACGCTGCGGGTGTCCGACTGGGCTTGGGGGATTCAGCATTCCCCAGCTCTTTGGACGATACCTCAAGTCAGTCCCAGCCGAATTGAGCATCCGGCCGGCCAGCCAGCTTGGACGCATGACAGTCATTAGCACGAAGTGATCTCGCTATAATTTGTCGCATGCTTCCGTCTTTCGCGGAAGTGAGCTGGCCTGCCCATGGTAACCTGTCTGTACGCATCATGTTGGGAAAGCCTTGCCAATAAGTTGCGCCAGTGCCCCGGCCGCTTTGCGGCCGTTGGCCGACGGTGCGAGTTCGAATCGCTATTCCCAACGGTGCAAAACTTGCACGACCCGCCAAGCGACGACATCGTTCCGGTATGACTTTACCGCGGCAAGACGGGCCTCGCCGACAAGATGACAAGTTGGAAATCGTGCGCACGCCGGAAAGGCGCGACCCGCTGCTGCTGATGGGGGAAAGCGAGGCGATCCGCCGGGTACAGCGCATGGCCGAGGAAGTGGCGGGAACAGAGGTCACGGTCCTGATCGAGGGCGAGAGTGGCACCGGGAAGGAACTCGTGGCCCGGACGATTCACCGCCACAGCACGCGGGCAAGCCGGCCGTTCATTTTCGTGAATTGCGCCGCGCTGCCCGAACCCTTGGTCGAGGCCGAGCTGTTCGGCTACCGCAAGGGCGCCTTCACCGACGCACGCACCGACAAGCTCGGTCGTTTCCAGCTGGCCGACGGCGGCACGCTCTTCCTCGACGAGATCGGCGACCTGTCGCCCAAGGGTCAGGGCGACCTGCTCCGGGTGCTGGAAGACGGCGCGTTTCGCATGGTGGGCGGTACGGAGCTGATTCACGTGGACGTGCGGTTGGTCGCCGCGACGAACAAGAATCTACAGGACGCGGTGGCGGCGGGAAACTTTCGCGAGGACCTGTATTATCGCCTGCACGTCGTGCCGATCAAGATCCCGCCGCTGCGCGAGCGCAGCGAGGACATTCCGCTGCTGGTCAAATCGTTCGTGGCCCAATTCTGCGCGAAACACAAACGAAACCCCAAGCGGCTGGCGCCGGAGGCCATCCGGCTCTGCCAGCGCTTCCCCTGGCCAGGCAATGTGCGCCAGTTGCGCAACGTCCTCGAACATCTGGTCGTGACCACTCCGGCCGACCTGATCGAACCGGCGCAACTGCCGGACTATCTGCGTGAACATGAGGTGACCGCGGCCGAATTCAGCATCCGTCCGGGCATGACCATCGCCGAGGCGGAAAAACTCCTCATCGGGCAAACGCTCAGGCACGTGACTTCGAATCGTGAACAGGCTGCCCGATTGCTCGGCATCAGCCGCCGCACGCTGCAATACAAACTGAAGCTCTACGGCCTGCTCGCGGGATGAAGGGCCGGGAGACGAACGTCCGGGCCGCATTTCACCGACCAGCTTGCACGTTGATCAGATAATTGGTGCAATTATTGCGCACGGCGACGGAATCTGGCGGCTCCAAAAATCCGCGCAAAAGGGTGGATAATGTTTATTGCGCTGTCCGCGAGTGGCTAACGACGGTGCCACGTCTGCCGGCATGGCGACTGCAATGAGAGAGGGCGCATCCATCAGGGTGCGAAATTAACCATCCGATCCTTAAACATCCTTAGAAAATGAACTCTGAAATCAATACCGCGGCCACACCCGCTGTCGCGGCTCCCAAGCCCAATGCAACTGTGTCGACCAATGTGAATGTCACTTCGCCGACGCCGGCCAAAGCCCGCCAGCAGCGTTCCGCCAAGAAACAGGTGGCACCCGTCACCGCTCCAGCAGCCAAACTGTGATTCAACGCTTGCTTCATCAGCCAACCTAACTCTGGCGGTGGCGGCCCGCGTTTGCAGCGGTCGCCACCGCCTTGTTCTTTTCTGCCCTGTCTATGAATCCTTTCATCGAAACCATGTACGTTCTTCAACGCCGTGCCCAAACCAACACCCGGCCGGCCGACGCCTCGCCGTCGGGCATCACCGAGCTGCGAGCGCGAGTGCCCGCGCCGGTGCTGGCGCATTTCGACCGGCTGGTCGCCTTGGGTCGCAAGGGTGTGGCCGAGGTCCGGAACGGTGTCTGCGGCGCCTGCCACCTGCGGCTGCCCGCGGCGACGACGGCGCCTGGCTCCAATCACGACGACCTGCAGTTGTGCGAGAATTGCGGTGCCTATCTGGTCTTCCCGTCCGCCGAAGAGGCGGTAGCCGCGCCCGTTGCCGTCCGTCGCCCGCGTCGCCGCCCCCAGGCCGTTGTCGTGGCCTGAAGCACGGCCGGGGGCGCCGTCCTGCGGTTCCAGGTTAACGCCCTGCCAGAAGCAATCCTTCGACAGCGCGGCCGGCAGCATCCCGTCCGCTCTCCGCCGAGGTCGGGGTTGTCCCACCTTTTCGGGTGGGGAACCAACTCTGCGACTCTGCGTTATGAACAAGAACCGGGCGGGGCCGCGAGCCGACAGCCACTTGTTATTTCGAGATTATGGAAATGGCCAGGCGATGCCCTGCCATGGTCGATTTCGGCCGGATGAATCTATTCGGGTCGACTCCTCCCATGACACAATACTAAGAAGAAATCCTCTATGAAAGACGCCAAAACAAACAAGGCTCTGTCGCCGAAACAACGGGAGGACCTGCTCGGGGCGCTGGGAGCCCGTTTTGAGAAAAACATGAACCGCCATCAAGGCGTGGAATGGGCGAAAGTGAAGGCAAAGCTGGACGCCGACGCCGGGAAACTGTGGTCGCTTCACGAAATGGAACGAACCGGCGGTGAGCCGGATGTGGTGGGCCATGACAAAAAGACGGGCGAATACATCTTCGTTGATTGTTCGGCGGAGAGCCCCAAAGGCCGCACCAGTGTGTGTTACGACCGCGAGGCGCTGGACTCCCGGAAGGAATTCAAACCGAAAAACAGCGCGATCGATATGGCCGCGGCCATGGGCGTCGAGCTTTTGACGGAGGAACAATATCGCGAGCTGCAGAACCTTGGGGATTTCGATGCGAAGTCGTCGAGCTGGGTGAAGGCACCTGCCAGCATCAGAAAACTCGGCGGCGCGCTCTTTGGTGACCGCCGGTTCGGCCGGGTCTTCGTGTATCACAACGGTGCGCAGTCCTATTATAGCGGCCGGGGTTTCCGTGGTTCCCTCCGGGCCTAGCCCGGCCCTCGAGTTAGGTTGCGCTTACCTGTTTCTGACGGGCCTGCCGAGTCGCAGCTCGAAGAGCGAAGGCTGGTGGAACGGAAGTCCTCCTAATCGAAAAGTGGTGGAGCAGATCGGGATCAAACCGACGACCTCGTCGTTGCGAACGACGCGCTCTATCAACTGAGCTACTGCCCCAAAAGGTGAGCCGATGCTTTTGAGGGACGCTTCCGTCAGAGTAAAACATTATTTTCTGCCGCCACTACCTGCTCGCCCACCGCGACTTAAATTGACCGCAAGATTGGCGCTTAAATTGCTATTGCACACAGCCAAGGCAGGAGAAAATAGAACTCCTACCCTTTAACTTGAAAATGAAATCCAACATGAAAAAGACCACTAAGAACAGCAGCGCAGCCAAAGCTCCGGCCAAGAAGACCACCAGCCCGGCGAAGAAGAAGCCCGCCGTCAGCAAGGAGCCGCCCGCCACCTTCATTTCCGCCAAGATCGACATTGGTTTCGGGAACCACCTCTACATCCGTGGCGAAGGCCCGGGCTTGAGCTGGGACCACGGGGTCGCGATGGATTGCGTGGGCAGCGACCTCTGGACGATCTCGATCACGAAAGCCGTCACGCCGATCACCTTCAAGCTGCTCGTGAACGACCTGTCATGGAATACCGGAGAGGACTACGTCGTCCAACCCGGACAGAGTCTGACGACTGCGCCGAGCTTCTGAGCGCCGGCGAGCCGGGGTAACTGATTGCCGTCGCGAGGCGGGCGGGAGCGCCCGCCCGCCACACGATCGATCGGGTGGTTTTATTGCCCAGGCGGGTCGGGATTGATTGCCAGAAGGGCCGAACGCACTTCGTCCACGCCCAGTTTTCGGCCGTCCGGTCCGACCGGCGGCAGGAGCGTGCTGTGCATTTTGATACTCGTGAACGGCAAAGGCAGGTAAAATCGATCCCAGCTGCCCAACCGAATCGCCGGGCCAAACTCCGCACCGATCAGCAGCATCGGGGCGTGCGAGCGCCGCGTGACCACCAGCACGCCGGGCTCAACCGTATAGAGCGGTCCGCGCGGCCCGTCGGGGGTGATGCCAACATCGTAGCCCTCGCGCATGACCTCGATCAAGGTCCGCGCCGACTCGCGGCCAAAATTGCTGCTGGAGCCCCGCACGGGAATTAGGCCGATCATCCGGTAAAACGCCGCCAGCCACGCGCCATCCTTGCTCGCGCTGACCAGACCATACACGCGGCGGCGTTGCCGATAGCGCCGGAAGATCTCGGGGCTGAGAAACAGCCGGTTGTGCCAGAGCACGATGGCCACCGGCTCGTCGGAAATGGCCAGCAGGTCGTGTGTCGCCGCGTCCGCTTCAAAACGCAGCGTCCGTCCCCACAACCGCACGACCAGGGCCAGCAGCCAGAGCAGCAACCAACGCCAACCGCGCACCTCGTTGATCGAACTTGTTACGTCCTTTTGCAGGCTTCCCTTATGCGCGGAAGGTGGCCCGGTCGCCAAGTTAATCTTGAGCGTTCCAGCGGGGCTTGCGACCGTGACTACGATGTCACCACGCCTGCCTCCGTGTCCTCACTTGCCGGCACCACCGGCCCGGATGAACGCCGGGGCGCTCTCCGCGCATGGGCGGGATCGCGCCGGCGCATTTTATCTGACCGCTCTCACGTACGCTCATTTCCTCTGGCAGCAAGGCCTGCCGGCCCGCGCGCTCCTGAAGCTCGATCGCGCACTGGGCGCCGATCTGCACGGCAACGAGCCGGTCCTGAGCGATTGGCCCCTGCCCTATGAAGCCATGACGTGGTTTCTGCGCCACGCTCCGGCCGGAATGTTCGTCGGCAACCCTCGCGTCCATTTCCAGCATCTCGCCGACCGGATGAACGAACCTCGGCGCGAGCAGCGCCGCTGGCGCGCCTGGGCGTGCTGGGGCCTGACCCGCGTGGTGCGCCCGGAATTCCCGGCTGATCCAAGGCACCAGGTGATTGAACCCGCCCCAGACGTCATCGCCCGGAACCTCGCGGCGCACGGACTGCCCGGCGAAGCCGACCTGTGGCAGACGGTGCTGAAGAATGCGGGAAACCCGGCTGAACGCGGCTAACTTTTGCGCCGTCGCAGGTAGAGATAGAGCATCACGCCGCCGAAGAGCGCGAAGATCGCCCCCCAGACCTTGTTCACATTATGCCCGAGCGAGTGCTCGACATAGATGGCGGGGTCGGAGGTGAATCCGTAACCCACGAGGATGGCGCCGAGGAGAAGAAAGAGGAGCCCGATGGGCAGGCGAATATCGAGTTGCATGAAAGGAAGGTATTGAGGGTTACCAGAAAATGATGTTCAGCGCGAGCGCGCCGCCCAGGACCAGCAGGCCGAGAGGCATGGGACGCGCATACCAGGCTGCGCCGTGTTCATCCTTGGGCTTTTCGGTGAGCGAATAGACCAGGCCGCGCAACTCCTCGGGCGTGTGATTCGGTTTCGTCGCGAGTGAAATGATCAGCGTGGCGGCGAAGCACCCGCTGAAGGCGAAGATCGCCATCCAGAAATTCTGGGCCATCGAGGAGGAGAAGGTGTGCTGGACGCTGAGCCAGCCGCCCTTGAGCAGACTGGGCGTTTCGCCGGCGGCGATCGTGTTGCCCTGAAAGATCGCGGCCGAAAGCGTGCCGGTCAGCAGACCAAAAAACGCCCCGTGCCCGTTGGAGCGCCGCCAGAACATGCCCAGCAGGAAGGTGGCAAACAACGGGGCGTTCACGAAGCCGAACACCAGCTGGAGCATATCCATGATGTTGTTGAATTTTGCCGCGGCATAGGCGCAGCAGGCACTGATGACCAGTCCGACGATGGTGGTCAGCCGGCCGACCTTGATCAGGTGGGCGTCGGACGCGTTCCGGTTGAACCAGCGCTGGTACAGGTCGTAGGTCCAGACGGTGTTGAAGGCGGTGACATTGCCGGCCATGCCGGACATGAACGAGGCCATGAGCGCGGTGAGGCCGATGCCGAGCATGCCGTGGGGAAAATACTTCGCGAGCATGGCCGGGACGACCATGTTGTAATCGGGGTTGCCGTCCGCGCCGATCGGAAGCGGCATGCTGGCCGTGCCGCCCTTGTAGTAAAGGCCGATGGCGAGCATGCCGGGCAGGATGACGAGGGCTGGAAACAGCATCTTGGGAATCGCGGCGATCAGCGGCGTGCGGCGGGCGGCATTCATGTCCTTCGCCGCCATGGCGCGCTGGATGACAAGGAAGTCCGTGCACCAATAGCCAAACGACATCACGAAGCCCAGGCCCACCACCAGCCCGAACCACTCGATGCCGATCGGGTTGTCCGCCGCGTTGCCCATGTGCGCCCACGAATGACTCCAGGCGCCCGGCATGCCCTTGGCCGCCGAATAGAGATCAAGGTTCTTCATCAGACCGTCCCAGCCGCCAATGTCCTTCAAGCCGAGCAACACGAGGGGCAGGAACCCCAGCACGATCAGGAAGAACTGCAGCACCTCGTTGTAGATGGCGGAGGTCAGGCCGCCGGAGTAGATGTAGATCAGCACGATCAGGCTCGAGACGATGATGCAGCCGTCAAAGTTCCACCCGAGAATGGCGTTGAGCAGCTTGGCCAGGGCAAACATCGAGATCCCCGACGA
>JBBIHQ010000073.1:0-3412 GCA_037446975.1 Opitutia bacterium | reverse complement strand
CGCAGCGGCGAAAAATCAATGTCCTCGTGCAGGCCGATCACGCTGCTGGTGGCTTGAACCGGAATGCTCATCAGGGGCAGAAGCTGGTCGACGGCCTTGTCCTTTTCCCCGATCCATCCGTAGACGATGCCCGCGTTGGCCCGGAGAAAAAACTGCATCCGCAATGGATAACCCGGCTTCAGTTTTGCCAGCAGGAGGTCGAGCGTATGCATCGCGCCGTCGTGGTCACCCACCAGCGCTTGGGCGTAGGCCAGCGTGCTGACGACACGGTCATTGTCAGGATCAGCGACCAGCTTGGCCCTGAGTTGGTCGAGCCATGGGCGCACCAGGGCGACGGCGCGGTCGCGCTGCCCGAGGACACAGAGCGCCTCAGCGTATTGCATCGTCGAGTCGGCGTCGCTGAAGTTGATGTCGGTGCCTTGCCGGTCACTCAATTCGACGTATGCCTTGGCGTCGCCGATCTGGTGGTAATACCAGTTGAATTTGGCCGCGATAACTTTCGGGTCCTGTTGCTGTTCCGGGGTGAGCCCGGCGAGCAGCGTCTCCATTTCCTGCCGGGAGCCGCGGGCGTAAAAGGCCAGCAAAGCCAAAGCCGACGCCGCGTCGAAGGAGTCAGGCTGCAGTTCCATCAGCAGCCGGACATTCTGGGTGGCTTGCGCATACTGCCGCAAGTTCACGAGTGCATTGTAGCCGGCCCAAAGCACGATGGGATTGCGCGGATCGAGCGACTGGGCGCGACGGAGATAGCCCATCGATTCGGCCCAGATGCGTTCGTTGCCCGCCAGGGTGCCGAGCGAAATTAGAATCTCCACATTGCCCGGGGCAAGTTGCAGAGCCCGCCCGTAATATCTGCGGGCGGCCGCCAAATCCTCGCTCGCTTCCGCCGCCTGACCCTGCGCAAGGATAACCTCCGGGTCTTCGGGCGCCAGTCGGGTGGCTTGGGCCAGGGCGGACTGGCCCGCGGCGAGACGGTTGCGATCGCCCCCGATGGTGGCGGACCGGTAGCAGTCGAAATTCACCCGGGCGACATCCAGCCACGCCGGCACGAAATTCGGGTCGAGCTGGACGGCGGCCTGCAGCAGCCGGTCGAGTTCGGGCAGCGTCGCCCGCGATACCCCCGACCAGAGGATGATCTCGCGCGCCTTGAGGTGATTGTTGTAGGCGTCGACGTTGGTCGTCGCGCGGCCGGCAATGATAGTCTTCAGCTGCGGAGTGATGGCGGTCTTGAGGGCGCCGGCGATCTCTGTCGCAAGCTCCTCCTGAATCGCGAAAATGTCGCTGAGCTCGCGATCGTAGGCTTTGGCCCAGACATGTTCGTCGGTGGCCGCGCGGATGAGCTGGCCGGTCACACGCACCTTGTTGCCGGCCCGCCGCACACTGCCCTCAAGCACATAGTTGACTCCCAGCTCCTGGGCAATCTGCCGGATGGTCTTCGTGGTGTTGCGATACTGCATGACCGAAGTGCGGGACACGACGTGAAGCTCCGAGATGAGCGCCAGATTGGTGAGAATATCCTCTTGGATGCCATCGGTGAAGAACGCGCTGTCTTTTTCCTCGCTCATGTTGCTGAACGGGAGAACCGCCAGAGACTTCTCGCTGGCGACCGGCTCGGATGTCCTGACCACGACGGCCGCCGGCGCAGCCGGGACCGGCCCGGGGGTTGCCGGTGACCGGAATATGACCAGCGCACCAAGGCCGAGAACGGCAAGCGCCAGCAAGGCCACGGCCCAGAGAGGAAATCCCGGCTTGGAACCGGAGGCCGGCTCGGAGTAGGCCGGTTTGGTGGGAGGCTTGGAACCCGAGGTGGATTTCCGTGGAGACTCCAGCAAGCGTTTGACCTGCTCCACGAATTGCGGCGTCGGCGCGCCGCCCGGCAGGCGCGTCCATTGCGCTTTGAGGAACTGGTCCGGGACGCTGGCCTCGGACTCACTGGTTTCGTCGACGGCAACGGGAAAAAGAAACGGCATGCCCTCGGCCAGCAAATGCGTGCGCTCGACGGCCAGTTTCCATTCCAGCCGGAAATAGCCCTCTCCGCGCTGGTCGCTTTGGCTCGAAATCAAAGGCATGAAGAGCGCGCAATCCTTGATCTGGCGCCGAATCTTCTGGTCCCAGACATCGCCACCCCGCAGCTCGCTCATGTCGAACCAGACTTCGACGCCGAAAGCGCGCAAGGCGTCGGCAATACGACGAGCTGCTTCAGCATCCTCGCGGGCATAGCTGAGAAATACCGCTTTGGGCAATGGCGTGGGCATGGGTCCGATTTGCGCCGGGAAAACCGTGCCGGCGGAACCCTTGTTACGAAAGGGCGGCCGGGAAGCGAGTGCTTTCTCCTCCCCCATTTGACCCCTTGGCTCTCTTGCGGGCAGCAACCAGGCGGAGCGCAAAGGGCAAACGAAACATGGTATTTGGCACCTGCCGGAAACGAGGCGAGCCGAGTAAGGTCAGAACCGCGGAGTTTCCCTCCCCACCGCAACATTCTGCCTGGCGGCGGCCACCCCACGATCAATTCGCCAATCCATCCCAATCCTTGCTTCGGCCGTCATCCTTCAATCGAAACGCCACGGCAACGGCCGGGTCACCGCGTGACCGTGATAGACCGCCCGGAGACCATCGGGCGGTCGCGAGAAGGCCAGGCCGTCGAGGAAGCCCAGCCAGCCAGCCTCCTCGTGACGGACGCCGAGCATGAGATCGCGCAGGATGATCACATTCCAATCGTGGGTCACGTGCAGGTCGAGGCGGCGGCTCCCCGCAGGTTCCTCCAGTCGGTCGGTGAGAAAGGCCAAGGTGGCGGTGGCAATCCGCGGCGCCGGAAAAATCAAGCTCTCGGAAATCCGGCCCGAAAACCACAGGCGCACAAAGGACTCGCCGTGCAGGGCGTTGAGCCGGCCGACCTCCACGAGATCCCTGATGTAGTCGACTCCGAGCGCCGGTTGTGGGCCGGCCAGTTCGGCGGTGAGCCCGGCCGAACGGACGCCGCGGGCGATATGCTCCGCCGTCTGGGCGCAACGTTTGACCGGACTGTGGAATATCCGCACGCCGGCAAATCCCCGGATCCGGGCGCCAAAATCCTCCGCGGCGGTCGCCCCCGCCGGAGTGATTTCCGCGAGGGTCGGCTGGCTTGGGTCCGCGATCGGAAAGCGCGGCGCGTGTCGCAGCACGGCGGCCGCGGCTCCCCCGGAGGGGAGTGAGTGGATCGATTCAAGCAATTCGTTGCCGAGCATGTTCTGCCTATGAAAGAGGCCATCGGCGGTGACCAGACAACACGAAAAGTCCCGCGCCCGCGCCTTTGGCCTGGCCGGGACGAACGAAACCCGGCGGGAGGGGCGGAATCCGGAACCGCGCCCCGGCGCGGGTGGGCTAGTGCCCTGGCTTGTTGGCCGCATAAGCCAGCCTGCAACCCGTGATGGTCGCT
>JBBIHQ010000072.1:8595-16790 GCA_037446975.1 Opitutia bacterium | reverse complement strand
CGGGTCACGGCATACAAAAACCACGTCGACCCGCAAAGCGCAGTGGTCTCGATCATGAAACTTCGGCCGTAAAACAGGTAGGTGGGGGACGCCAGCACGGCGCTGAGGACCAGCAGGCGGCGCAAGGGAGCCAGTCCGAGAATTCCGGCGAGGCCGTACACCGCGGGCAAGGTGGCAAAAAAGAAAAACAGGCTCACGCCACGGGCGGTCGACTCCAGCCCGGTTCCCAGGAGGCTGCTTGTCCGGGCCACGAGCCACTCGTAAACGGGAAATTCCATCGGGATCGACCATGGTGGTCCGAACAGCGGGGTCTCGGAATCAAGGCGGAAACCATCCTGCTGCATCCAGTAGGTGCTGATGGCGGTCTGGGTCTGCCGGAACTCGTGCCGGTCTAGGATCGGGGCGTGCCAACCACGGGTGGTAAACCAACCGGCCATCCCCAGGATTCCGACAAAAATCAATACGATATACCAATCGCGTTGGGCCGGTTGCGCCGGGAGTTGCTCTTGGAGCGGGGCGGGCATGGCTCAATATATCTTGATCCGGCTCCAATAAGCCCAGTCGCAAGCGATGTTATCATTGGGACCCGGGTAGACGGCGAAGACCAGCGGGCCCGACAAAGGTCCGATCGCCCCAAGTGAGATTTGTTGCGGGCCGCGATCGGCGGTCTGAGTCAATGGATTCAGGTCGCGACGATACAGCACGCGACGGTGACCCGAGGGGAGGAGTTCAAAAATTACCACCTCCACACCGTCAGTCGGCGTCGGCCCCTTGATCGCGGCATCATTCAATCCAACCGTTGCTTCAATCCGGGTGGTGTCGTTCGGAGCATGGAAGTGGAGTTCTGATGGTGCATTGGCGAAGATCACCGGCCGTCCCGCAAGATTATCCACTACGATTTTCCACGGGCTGAAGACGGCGAAAGGTACCGGGAAAGCGACGGTCGAAAAACTTCCGCGATCCGGTTTGTCCTCAACCAGTCGCGGGTCACGATGTTCCGGAGGATCGGAAAAATCCATGCTGACTTTCGGAAAGTGCCGGCTGTTCAGCCGGGACGGCAGGGTCGGGATGACGGCTTCCGGAACGTAGAGATCTCCGTCGGCACTTTGCGCAACCGGAGCGGCGGCCAGCTTCAGCAGCCGGGTCCGCCATCCGATGACGCTGACGTCCTGGTCGACTGCGCCTTTGACAACCATGGCGGACACTTTTCCGGTGGGTACTCTGGCCAAGACTGACCGAAGGACATCCGTATCTTCGTCCCGTCCATTCGGCACCATGATGGCCCGGCGATGGGCATAAAAGGGAATCAAGGTGTTCCAATCCCAGCCATAGTACAGCACGATGCCGTCGGCTGGCACGACCTGGCGGATAATCTCCGCCAGCGGTGGTGGCGGTGGGGGCGGCCGTTCCAATGTGTCCGCGAAGTCCCGATAGAAGTTAAACGCTTGCAGCCCGAGAAAACCCGTCAGCACCAGAACCTTGACGGACACGCCGAGCCGCCGGTTCTCCAACATTCCGGCGAGAATTATCCCCGCCGCGGCCAAGGCAAAAAACGCCGAGGGGAAAGAATAGTATTCGTGAATTGCATACAGATTCGAAAAAAGCAACGGGCCGAGGAGAAAACCGGAACCGCACAGCAGGGCCGCCCGACGGTACGCGGGCGCGACCAACGTAAATCCCGCCGCGAGAAGGATTATTGCCGGCCAAGGTAGCATGCTGTGGGAAAATTGGTGGCCGATGATCCGCCAGAAAACCGGATCCAATCGTTGCAGGGCGGCGCCATAGTTCCACGTCGTCAGGTTCTCCGAGGTGAAGACCGCGGCAAACGGATTGGCGCGCTTTATGGAATCGCTGTAGGCGATCCACCACAATGTGGTGGCAAGTATGCCGGCTGCCGGTAGCACGGACGCGGTCAGGATGCGGATGAGGCCCGGCCCGGGTTGGGCAGGTGATGTCGGGCGCAGGAATTTCCAGAGGCGGTATAAGGTATAAAGCGCAGCCGGAATTCCGAACAGGGCGAAGGTGGTGACTTTGACCAGAGCCGCCAGGATGCCTGTCACGGTCGAGACTGCAGTCCAGCGCCAATCCGGCAGTCGCAGACCACGGACATGGGCAAACAAATACCAGACCGCGAAGCTGGCGGCACACGATTCGATCATGAGCGAGCGGGAATAGAACAGGCAAATCGGTGCGGTCACTACCGACGCGGGTACGAGCAGGCGTCGACGCCAGTCAGGTTCAATCTTTCCGGCGAGCCCGTAGATTGCCGGCAGACCGGCCAGAAAAAAAACAATACTCAAGGTGCGCCCTGCAGCCACCAACGAAATTCCAGCCGCTCCCGATAATCGGGCAACCAGCCACTGATAGAGTGGGAATTCCAGGGGGACCGACCAAGGTGGCCCGAATACCGGCAGCGGATAGGCCAAACGAAATGGTTCCTTTTGCATCCACTGTGCCGTCATCGCGGTCTGGGTCTGCCGAAACTGCGTTCGGTCCAGCAGAGATGCATTCCACGCCCTGGTCATGACCCAGAGAGCGGCGATCAGCAGCATTGCGGCGAGCGCCGGAGCAAACCAGCGCCGGGTGACGAGGGATCCTGGAGGGCTTTCGGTCGGCGGCAGATCCATCATTCTTCGATGTCAGTGCCCGGCGTAACCGGCCGCGAAGCGACGGATGCCCTCGTCGAGCGTGACTTGCGGCCGCCACCCGGTGGCGATCACAAAACGCCGGTTGTCGAGCCGGCTATCCTTGACGTCCCAGGCCGGGCTGGACTGAAATTGGAGCGCCATGGTGCGGCCGGTGTTCTTCTCCACGAGACCAATGATCTCATGCAGACTATGCGAATTCCCGGCGCTCAGATTGAACGTTCCAGTCAACCGGCGCGTGATCACCTCCTCGAGGGCCGAGAGAAAATCGGTGTAGTAGATAAAATCCTTCTTGGCCTGGCCGTCGCCCCAAAGTATCAAAGGCAGACCCTCGACGGCGCAGCGCAGGGCGTGCGGGATGATGCCCTGGACCCTGATCTTCGGAACCGGATAGCCGTAGGGATTGGAGATGCGGAGAATAGTGCAGGCGATTTTGTGGCGGGCGGCGTGGGCTTCGATCAATTGCTCAGCCGCGTGCTTGGCCCGTCCGTATCCCCCGATCGGAAGACAAGAATCGGTCTCGCAACTCGGCCGGCCGGGCGCATTGCCGTACACGGTTCCGCCCGAGGAAAAGAAAACCAAGTGGAGTTGCTCCCGGGCCGCAGAGGCGGTCATCGCGTCCAGCATCCGCTGAAGGAACGGCAGATCGTGTTGCCACTCCGCCCTTGGCTGCAGTTCTGAAGTGGCCGGAAGGGTGCTCCAAGCCAGATGCAGGATGGTCTCCGCGTGGTCAAATGACGAGCTTTGCTGCAAGTCAGCCAGCGCATGAAATCCGCCGCCCGCTTCACGCGAATACAGCCTGACATCATGTGCCGGCGCCCGGAAATGATCTGCGATGAGCGACGCCAGGCGTCCGCGGCCACCCGTTATGATGATGCGTTTCGGTTGGGGCATGAATGTTCAGGCTGCCACGGTGGCGTAAAACCTGGCAAGCGCCCCCGCACTGTGTCGCCAGTTGAAGTTCTGCGCGGCAAAAGCGATGGCCCCCTGCGTCAGCCGGTCGTAAAGTCTGCGGTCGGCGCGCAACTCGCGTACTGCCGCGACAATGCCGGCGGCATCCGCCTGCTCGAGCACAAAGGCATCAATGCCGTGGCGCAATTTTGCGCCGAGATTGGTGCGGGGTAGCACGACCGGGCGACCAAGGGCAAAGAACTCCGGCAGTTTCGAGGGGAAGCGAAAGTCGTTGAAGGCGTCGGGCCGGCCCGGCTGCACAAAGATGTCCGCCAAGGCCATGAGCGCGGGGAGATGCCGGTGGTGAAGGATCTGGCCGAGTTCGAGCACGAAAGGTGCGACCTCGCCGGTCATGGGGCCGAGGAAATCCACGCGGTTCTGGCCGGTGCGGAGCAGCGTCACCGGTTGGCCCGCACGATTGAGTTGCAGAACCGCGGCGTAAAGCTCGCGAACCTCGGCGGCATTCGACGCATGGACATTGCCGTGGTAGAACAGGACAGTTTCGTCGGGATGCGCGTCGAGTACCCGGCGGAATTCCACCGGGATCGGCCGGGGATAAAAGTGGCGCGCATCGGCCGCCGGCACGATCTCATGGCAGGGCACGCCGGCCGGGACAAACGTGCGCAGGGTTTCAGTGATCACGGTGATTCCGTCCGCTGCGGCGAGAAAGTCGCGACCCCGTCGGGGATGGGACAGGTCGGCTGGTACCAGTCGGTCGAGCTCGGCCTCGGTCAGTTTGTCCAATTCGGCGGCGCTTCGAGCCAGTGAAACTCCAAGTATCTCCTGCTCGTTGTCCTCCAAATGAACGATGACTCGTGTCCGGTAACGACCACGCAGCGCCTGGGTCAACTGGCGGACGTTTTCGCGGGTGGTCCAGGCATGAACTAGATCGGGGCCGCGTCCGTCGGCGAAGGCATCACCGCGCTCAGCCTCGGCGTAGGTCAGCCCGCGGAACGCAGGTCGGTCGTGATGGGTCAGCGTTCCGACGTCATGTGGCACGGCGACGGCGCAGGCGTGGCCGGCCGCTGTAAGTTCGTTGGCCAACGCGGCGACGTGCAGGGCGCTGTTCGACGCGAAACTGCCGGGCAGTACGTACAGGATATTAAGTGAATGCGGGGTTCGAGCCAAAGGTTCGGGCACGACGGCGTTGCCGGACGGCAGGGCGATGCGTTTCGCGGTCAGGTCCAGCTCCGGTCCGTGGTTCTCATCAGTGGCGATGCTGAACGTCACTTTTGTCCGGGCCAGAACCGCACGTCCACCGGCCAAGCGGCCGCGTAGCCGGGCCGGGCCGTGGCCGGCGACAAGGTGATCCCGGCTCTCAAAGCCGGCTTGGCCCGCATGGGCGACACCGGGAAAAAGCACCGGCACGTCGCGGCGAGGCCGGTTGAGCTGGCACGGCATTTCCCGGTGACCGTAACGCAGGACAAGCTCGACCAGCGGTCCATCGGGATGCAGGGCCCAACCGCCGACGCGCACCCGGTCGCGCAGAGTGCCATCGGCCACCGGCTCATCGAGAATCGCGACGAAAGGCGCGTGCTCCACAGCGAGACTTAGCGCCTTGAAACATCGCCAGGAGCCATCGGAGAGCTGCGCCTCGAAGCTCGCCAAATAAACCCCGGCCGGCAGCCGACCTTCAATAACGAATCCACAACGGGTGTCTGCCGTCAGGCCTGGCAAAAGCCTGGCCGCGTCCAAGCGTTCGACGCGTTCGGTCATGGGCAGAATGCCTCCGTCGGTCACGAGACGCACGGTTGGAGCCGACGCCATGCCTTCGGCGAAACACCAGCCGGCGATTGAGACCTGTCCGTCCTTGGCGCGCAACGGCCGCGGCGTCTCGATTTCACCCTGCAGCCGGGGTTCAGCGACTGCGCTCATGATTTCCTGACGCCCATGGCTCGCTCAAGTGAGCGCAGCCATTTCGTCCAACGCCAACTACGCGAGGCTTTCATGGCGTGGAGTTCTCCATCGAGTTCGTTAATCCGGGCCAGACGCGCCGCAGCGGTGGCATTGGCTTCAGCCAGCCCGAGACTCAACTGGCTGATATTCTTGGTTAGAAGTACGGCCTGATCGGCGAGGGTGACGATTTCCTTTTGGAGCTGGTTACCGCGTTGTTCGGTGGTGACAAGGCGTTCTGCGGTGGCGGCAAGCTGGAGGCGCGTTTCGTTGAGGGCTTCGTTGGTCACATGCTGCATATGGCGCATGTAATCATATTGCGCCTGCAGGTCGGCATGGACTTTGGTGAGATGCCCCGCCTCGTCCATTTTTTGGTCGGCCAGAACCTGGGCGGCGCCCAGCAGCTTTTCGGAGTCGGCCAGCTTGGAGCCAAGTTCATCCCGGTCATCCTCGAGTTCCATGAGGCGGACCTGCGCCAAGATCAACTGCTGGCGCACGCGGTGAAGGAGTTCAGCCGTGTCCGGGGGGGCGGGCTTCATGGATGGACCTTACATCAAGGCGCACCATCGCCGGATGTGAAGTCTATTGTCAGACCTCCAATGTCGGTCGGCGCGAAGGCCGGAAAAGATAAAATTCGTTCGATCCCAACGCCGGTCGCTCCGGGAGATTTGGAGCTGAACATCCCCGGGGAATGATTTTATCCTTCGGGTGCTGGACCGTCCGATGTCAGTTATTTACTATCCTTTGGCCGCCAAATCGGCGTCGACCATCAATTCGGCCAAGGCCTTCATGCGGGTCTTTGGTTCCCAACCGAGATGCTTTTTCGCCTTGGCGTAGTCGCCAATGAGCAGGTCGACCTCGGCCGGACGAAGGTGGCGGTCGTCGAACCTCACGTAATCATGCCAGTCGAGGTTGACCCGGCCGAATGCAGCGTCGAGGAATTCCCGGATGGTGTGAGTCTCGTTGGTGGCGAGGACGTAGTCGTCCGGCTGGTCCTGCTGCAGCATGAGCCACATGCCTTCGACGTATTCCTTCGCATAGCCCCAATCGCGTTTCGCATCAAGATTGCCAAGATAGAGTTCCTTTTGCAGGCCCTTCTTGATCCGGGCGGCCGCAATTGAGATCTTCCGGGTCACGAAGCTTTCGCCCCGGCGCGGTGACTCATGGTTGAAGAGAATGCCGCTGCAGGCAAAGAGATTGTAGGACTCGCGATAGTTGATGGTGAGCCAGTGCGCAAAGACCTTGGCGCAGCCGTAGGGCGAGCGGGGATAGAGCGGAGTCGTCTCCCGTTGGGGAACCTCCTGGACCTTGCCGAACATTTCGGAAGAGGAGGCCTGGTAAAAGCGGACTTTCTTCCCGATGCCGGACTCGATGACGGCCTCGAGAATGCGCGCCGCCCCCACACCGGTTATATCGGCGGTGTATTCAGGAATATCAAAACTGACGCGCACGTGGCTTTGGGCCGCCAGATTGTAGATCTCATCCGGTTGCAGATGATAGAGAAGTTTTACCAGCGACACGCTGTCAGCCAGATCGCCGTAGTGCAAAAACAGCTGCTGGTTCGGGCCGTGCTCGTACGACTGGAGGTGGTCGATCCGGCCACGGTTCATCGTGCTGGCCCGCCGGACCAAGCCATGCACTTCATAGCCCTTTTCGAGGAGCAATTCTGCCAGATAGGAGCCGTCCTGGCCGGTGATGCCGGTAACCAAAGCTTTCTTTTTCATGCAAGTTTGTTGAGTTCGAATTCGACCAGCCGGGCAACCATTTCCTTGAACGGCACAGTGTTTTGCCAGCCGAGCACGCGTTTGGCCTTGGCGGGGTTTCCGCAGGGTGCGACCGGTTCGACCGTGGTGAGGAGGGCGGAGTCCTGCCGCACGTAATCACGCCAGTTCAGCCCGACGCACTCAAAAGCGTTGGCCACGAGTTCTTCCACGCTGTGCAGCTCGCCGGTGGCGAGAACAAAATCGTCCACGCTCTTTTGCTGCAGCATTAGCCGCATGCCTTGCACATAGTCGGGAGCCCAACCCCAGTCGCGTCGGCCGGTCAGGCTGCCCAGGACCAGTTCTTTTTGCAGATCCTTTTTTATCCGGGCGGCAGCCCGGGCGATCTTGATGGTGACAAAACCACCGCTCCGCCGGGGAGACTCATGATTATAGAGGATGACCGAGCAGGTTGGCAGCTGGTAGGCGATGCGGTAAATGCGGGCCATCTGCTGCGAGAATGCCTTGGCCGCGCCATACGGAGTGGTGGGATTGAGCGGGGTGAGCTCGTCTTGAGGAGAGTGTGACGGCGAGCCGAACACCTCGCTGCTCGAGGCATAGAGAAATTTGGTCGGTTCGGGCAGGTCGCGCAGGATTTCCAGCAGGCGAAGCGTGGCCATGCCGATGCTGTCGACTGTGCTTTCTGGAAGCTCAAGGCTGAGTCGTGGACTTGACTGGCCGGCAAGGTGATAAAATTCGTTGGGCTTGGCCCGGCTTATAAGTCGTCGCAGATGGGTCGCGTCTTCAAAGGCCCCGTTGTGCAAGAACAGACGCTTGTTCAGCAGCTTGGGGTCAGCCACCAAATGGCGGATATTGCTGGCGGGGAGTGCGTCCGGCCGGTGGACCAAACCATGCACGTCATAGCCGTTTGCCAGCAGTTGTTCGGCCAGATAGGAGCCATCCTGGCCGGTGATTCCGGTAATAAATGCACGTGGCGTAGGCATGG
>JBBIHQ010000072.1:0-8495 GCA_037446975.1 Opitutia bacterium | reverse complement strand
CTGTCGGCTCCGACGGCACTGGAAGTCGGCGGCACAAATGGCTTCGTTCCTAGCTTTCTTTTGGCCGAACCCGCTTCAGGTAGCTGGAGTAATCCCGAATATAGTCGTCAGCTGCGTACGGATGAGAAGCTAGAACCAGAAGCATGGTCTCCGGAGTGTAGCGATACTGGGCGGCCCAGATCAGCGGTGGAATATAAAGGCCCTGCTGCGGCCCATTCAGTTGGAATTCCTCCCGGCAGGTACCGTTGTCCACCATGATATTCACCCGCCCTTGGAGGCAGATCAGGAATTGCTGACACTCGATATGTGCGTGCTCTCCGCGGACTTCGGAGCCGGGCACATTGTAGACCACGAAGAAGCGCTTTGGGGCCAACGGCAGGCCGGAAGGGAATTCGCCCACACTGAGCGCCCCGCGCATATCCTCGAACACGGGAAAGCTAATCAGTTTCACCCCGGGAACCCTCGAGGCGGCCTCGGCGGGTTTGGTCGGTCTTGGTTCGGACACCGGTGAGTGCATGGGTGAATCCGTATAACCGGTAATGCGTGCCGGGTTGCCCATCACGATGGCGTTGGGCGGCACCGGGCGTGCCACCACCGCTCCCGCCCCGACCATGGCGCCGGCGCCGACTTCGACGCCGGGCAAAATAGTGGCATTGGCTCCGATGGATGCCCCCTGACCAACCACAGTGCGAAGAGGATTGGCCAGGTGTTGCTTGCTGCGCGGAAACGGGTCGTTGGTAAAGCTGGCGTTCGGGCCGACGAACACATCATCGGCCAGCCGCACTCCGTCCCAAAGCTGCACACCGCATTTGATGGTCACGCGGTCACCCACGATCACATCGTTTTCGATGAAGACGTGGTCGCAGATGTTGCAGTCGCGACCGATGCGGGCGCCGGGCAGGATATGCGCAAAGGCCCAGATTCTGGTGCCGGCGCCGATCTTGTTTGATTCGCACAAGCTTTGCGGATGGCGGAAGAAGTCAGTCATGGGGAACCTCGCTTGGGTTGGGTGTACCGGAATATGTTTCCTGCCACATCACGATGGAGTCCGGCCGGCGTTTGGTGTTCTCGTAAGCCCGCCAGGTGTAGGAACCGACGATGCCCAGACCCAGCTGGGTCAGAGCCCCGAAAAACAGGATCATCAGAATGGTGGCGGTATAGCCCGGGACGGTGATCCAGCCCAGCAGTCGCCCGGTCAAGGCAACCAGACCGAACAAGACCGACGCACCGACTCCGATCAGTCCGCCAACCAGCAGGATCCTGATGGGCAGATCGGTGAACGAAAACACGCTGTCGGACAAATAGGCCAGTTTCCTTGGGAAGGACCAGGCGCTCGTGCCGTGTCGCCGAGCCGCCCGGGCATACGGAACTTCGCAGCGACGGAACCCCATCCAATACAGCAGCCCGACCAGGGAGCTATGGGACTCTTCCATTGAAACGAGCATGTTGCGGGCCGCCAGGTTGCAGGCAAAAACATCCACCCCGCCCGGCGGCATCTTCGGCTCGATGATGCGGCGATAGGCCGCCCAAAAAATCGCGGCGGGAAATCGCGTCAGCCAAGGGTCATCTCGCTCCGCCCGGCGGCCGACCACCACGTCAAATTGCCCGCTTTCCAGCCGGTCATACATGTCAAGAACCAGGCTCGGCGGCTCCTGCAGGTCTGCGGCCATGACGGCACAATGGTCGCCTTTCGCCGCGACGAGTCCGGCCCGGATGGCCGCAAAACTGCCGAAATTGCGGGAGAGCAGAATCAACCGTGAAGCGAAGCCGGTCGCAGGCAGCAATTCGCGGAGGCGCGCACCGGACTGGTCGGGACTGCCGTCGAGCACGAAGATCGCTTCGAACCCGGCGGCCGGTCCGGCGCCGGCAATTCCGCTCACCGCCGCAACGAGGTCCTTGATTGATTCCTCGTTTCGATACACCGGGATGATCAGCGATCGCCTTGGACGGGTCATGATTGGTATTGCATGATACAACTGAGCCGGAGCACTTCAGTCGGACTTAACCACAAAACCACGAAGATAGGAATGAACCATTGTCTGCGATGGCGATACTGAACGGCTTGGCATGAGAAAGTTCGGGCTGCCGTATGAAGGTACGCTTTTCGTCCACGGTGGCCGGCTTACCCGAGACCGAGATATCCCCGGACGGCGCGTTGAATTTGCTGACGGCGATGCACCGTCACGGCGCCTCCCGACCGGATAACCGAGGTTTTTTTTGCCATATAAACAAGGGAACAATCAACCAGGGTGGAGAAAGGCAGCCCGTCCGCCGCATCGAGGATGACGTGGTGATTGCGGGCATTCTCGGCCGGTTGCTTTTTGGTTCCTGCGACCACGTTGAAGCGTTGCTGTTTATTATCGGCCATTACGTCATCCGAGGAGAGAACGACGGCGGGATGCCCGGTGGCATCCTGCTCGTCAACGCGGACAAATACGATGTCCCAGCGGTGCGCTATCACAGTGATTCGCCGAACGTGTTATGGAGGTAAACTTCGCGGGGCAGGAGTTTGAGGCTGCCCGTCGGGAAGGGCGTCACTTCCACGGGGAGATCGTAAGGCGCGATCTGGATGAAACCATCGGGGACGCGGACGATCACAGGCTTCTTGGAGCGGACAACCTTGCGGGCGATGCCGCTGAATCCCGCCTTGGCTTTGGAGACGGTAAGCATGTTCATATATCTGGTCATACTTGTGACCTGATTAAGGTCAAGCGGAGTTAATCGGATTCTACTTGGCGACACTATTTCCGGGTCATTTTATTGTGCTTTTCGCGCCTCTTGTGCCCCAAATGTCCGTGGGTTTTTTCGACCCCGTTGCCCGGAGCATTATTTCAGGTAATTCCTGACCTGCTGGGGCGTCGGGGCCGAGAGTTTCACGATGGCCAGATCATCCTCGATCCGGATGGAGGACGCGGCGGGCCAGGATTCCATCGCGGGACTTTCCTTGATCGCCTGCCGGATGTCATCGCCCGAGGGAACCGAAAAGGAACCGAAACCCAAGGCCCGCAGGAACGCCTGCACCCGGAAGGGATTGCCTCCATCCCATTCAAACAACGAGCTGCCCAGCACCTCGTATTTATAGCCGAAAATATCCGGGTTGGCCTGATGGGTCCCGATCACGGCAATCCTCACCGGCCTGGGCCCGTGGAGAGAAGACAGCCGCTCGACCTCGCGGCCGATTTGCTGCGCCAGAAACACATCGTTTTGATAGCGCCGGAAGTCGGCCAGCAAAACCCGGTTGATCCACTGCACGTTCGAAAGTGAAACCAGCACGACTGCTCCGAACAAAATCAGGCGCAAACTGCGGTTGCGCAACATAGACCAGGCAATGACGACCGGGGCGGTGAATGAAACGGCAATTGGGAACATGGTCCGCAGTGGCAGGGGAAACCCGGTGACCAACGACAGGGAAAAAGGCAGAATAAACAGCGCAAACAGAATGGCGCCCGTGATCCAAAACAAACGGCGCTGGCGGGCCTTGAGCAGGACGATCACCGCGGCGGCGATTTCCACCCCGAGCAGTATCTTCCAGCCGATACCGGCCTGAAACAGGTCACCCGAGACAAAGCCCTTGCTGGATTGAAAGAGGCGGAAAGCGGCCGTACGAAAATGCTCCCGCGGCCAGTTGAGATAACCCTCCAGGTAGGCGCTTTTCCCGGCGAAAAAAATCACCGACCAATCGACGATCTTATAGATGAGAACTCCGCCGGCGCAGATGGCGATCAAATGGGTGACGAACTTTTTCAGGCCCGGGGGCGAAGCATCCCAACCGTTGTCCCGCAGCAGCAGGGCGGAAAGCTCGAACGACAGCAGGGCGGCCAGCCACATGATCAACATGGGCTGGTAGACGCCCATTGCCACGCCCAGCAGCACCGCTGCGATGACCGCCGTGCGGATGGGTTGTCCTTGATGGATAACGCCGGAGGCCAGCACGGCCGACAAAATGGCAAGAAAAACTCCGAAGCCGATCTCGGCATCAAATGTGGCAAAACAAAGCGTGAAAACAAAAACCGGGGTGGTCGGGAAGATGAGGGAGGTAAGCGCCCAGTCTCCAAATGAAGCCTGGCCGGCCGGTTGGGTGGACCTGAACCCGAAATGCAAAGCGGCGGCGGCGGCGGCCAGAAAGAGGAGGGCGAACAACCCGGTGAAGAAAGGCACGACATCCAAGCTCCCCAAGGTAACTTTAAAGAGATAGATGGCCCAGCGACCGGACCTCAACCACTCGACGTTCAGGCCGGGCAAACCCGAGAGATGCAACTCTTCGTCAACCGAGATCGAAAAATTGAAGACCAGGAATCCGTAACTCCAGACCAGCAAAAAGAACGAAGCAAAGAAAGCCGGGAGGGAACCACGGACAGATACCCCGAACGGCGGTGTCGCTGCGGTGTCGGCGTTCGGCGTCGGAGAAGACATCTGGATCTTGGTAACGGGCGGGCTGCCGACTCAATCTACCCCGCCGAATGAAGTGAAGCCATTAGTTGGTACCTCAAGGGAGGCGGACCCCCAGTTTCCACATGAATTCGACGAGCGCGCTCCGGCGAAGATAACGGATGATTTGCGGATTATTTTCCAGCGCTTGCGGAGGAAAGGACCGACCATGAGTCCGCTCGCGGAGCAAGGTGATTTCCTGCTGGCCTATGCCATGCATTGCGGCCGATGTTTTCTGGGCCGGGTGGACGCGGAAACACGCGAGAAAATACGGTACCCGAACGATGCGGGCGCCGGCAGCCTGAAAACGCAAAAGCAGGTCCCAATCCATGGCGAATTTGAATGAAGCATCGAGCCCACTCACCTTGTCCCAGACTCGCCGTCGCCAGAACAGGGTCTCCTGCGGCACAAAATCATTCAGCCGGAGCACCTCGTCGTCGTGTCTGGGCAGGAACCAGCGGGCGATTTCCTGGGATTTCTCATCCACAACGATCCGATGCCCATACAGGACATCCACCTCCGGATGTCGCGTGAAATGATCGGCCACGAAAGCGAGCGCGCCCGGTAGGTAAAAGTCATCTGAATTGATCCACGCCATCAGGTCGTCCGGCTCGCCGGCAGTTTTGGCGAAACCTTTGACGATGGCATCAGCTTGGCCGGCGTCGGGCACGCTTTCCCAGGCGACGAGGCGAACCCCTGGCTCCTTTGCCTTGGTTACGCCTTGGCGAGAACCGGGGACAATCGCCCCGGCGCAGGCCAGCGGACGATCCTCGGGGCGCGAGGACGCGCCAACGGGGCCCACCGGGTTTGCAGCAGCAAACAACGGTGCAGTCTCTCTTCGCCCTTCCGCCACGGCAGCCAGCAGCTGCTGGCTGCCGTCTGTCGATCCCCCGTCCTGCACGACATATTGGCAATCGACATCGCGTTGCTCCAGCACACTGCGCATGGTTTGCTCCAGGAATCGCGCCTGCTGGTAAGAGGGCGTCACGATGGAAAACTTGGGGCGGCGCAAATTCTTGACCGGCGCGGGAAAATCCTCGAACTGCAAAGCGCGTGGCGGATGCGTCATATACACGGGGGTTTGCCGCAGCATCAATTCAACCCAGGATCCACAGCCCATCCAGAACGGCAGAAGGCGTTGTTTTGCCTGTACTGTGCAATGCAGGATTTGGATCCAACTCTCGTCGGTTAACATCACTTCGAGCGCAAGCTCGACACGACTGGATGGAAGAATACTTGGAATTTCGAACCCGGTATTGTCATCCGGAGCCTCGGGAAGAGCGGTGCGGACGTCAGGCCGGGGTCGGCCAACGACGCCAAAATACAGGTGGCGTCCTGCTTTGAGTCGGACTGCACGTATGGGTTTTCCATCGGCACCAAAACACCACCCGCGTATTATCAGACATTTCGATAGCACTGTCCAGGACTCGGGCTGGTCAATATGATAACGAATTGTAGCGGTCGATCCGTTCACCTGTTTATATTAGGTTCAAGGACAAACAGGCCGCCACTACCGACTGAAAGGAAGCTTGCTGCGGTCCACCGCAAATCACAGCGAGAACAGGCTTTCACTTTTTGATCGGGTTTGGCGTCTGTTCGCACGTATTTTCGAATTACTTTCCGCCGCGGATATCGCAATTTGCAAGATTTCCCTTCAGCCTGGAAAACACAGCTGAAACCGCGGATTCACGGATGAACACGGATATCAACCTAAATTCCGCAGTTGGAGTTCGGTATTGGAGTTAAGAAGGTGGGTTTCACACCGGGATCGGCGTGACGGTTTTCAACTGCGGCGCAGTGGTGCGGATCCATTCGTGGAGCCGCAGGTAACCGTCCTTGAGTTGCTCGGCCCAGCCGCGCACGGAGATCTGGACTTCCTTCTGGCGGCCGGATTGGCCCAGCCGCGCGGCAATACGCAGGAACCACCGTCGGCCGCGTTTGGCCTCGGTGCGCTTGTGCGGTGCGATGAAGGGACGGCCCGCCCCGCAGTTGCTGCTCCAGGGGGACGAGTCCGGCGAAGCACGCGCCGATGTGGGCATAGATCATCCGGCCCGCCTCGGTGAGCTGGAACGGTTTGCGCGCAAACAGCTTCATCCCCAGCCCGCGTTCGAAGTCGGCCATCTGTCCGCTGATGGCCGGCTGGCCGACGCAAGAGGGGATGTGCCGGGAGGCAGCGCTGATGCCACCGTGTCGGGCCACATAATATAAGAGCTCGAGGTGGTGCGGATTGAACATGGGGCCGGATTTTGATGGTGGTGCGGCCCGCGAACACCGCGCCAAGACTGGCACGCCGACGCCGGACGCGGCAATTTCCGTCAATGGCTTCGGCTCTAACACATTTTTATGGAGGAGGACCGCGGCGGGAGAAGAGCCGCGCTTGAAACCTGAGGCCTGAAAGCTGGGAGCAAAAGGCCAAGAGCAAAGAGCGGAGGCGCTGCCTACACCGAGGTGGCTACGGCGCGGCAAGCAGGGACGGCGACGAGCACGAGCTGAAAACCTGAAGGCTGAGAGCGGGGAGCAAAGGGCGAAGAGACAGGGCAACGAGCTTATCGCTCGTGCGGCGAAATCCTAGTCGATCAGGGTGCGGCTGAAACTGGTGATCTTGCGGCTGAGCCGATCGCATTCAGCCAGGAGAGGGTCGACTTCAGCTGCTCCGAGCAATCCCATGGCCTCGAAAACCAGGAGCATCGAGGCATCTTCGAATGCGGAATTGCGGGCTATATTGAGGAATCGCCTGAATTCCTTCGGATGCTTCCCAAGCCCTCGGCAATATTGTTGGGCGAGGAGAGTGCGGCGCCCCGCAACTGTTCAGCATAGCCGTGCATTCGCTTCCGATCGAGCTGCTCGGCCAGCCCGTGAAACTGCACCTCCAGATTGCGGGCACGTTGCCAGAGTTCCAAGTCTTCAAAACGGAAGTGCGGGCGCATGGTTTGGATCTCCCGGCCCGTTGCCGGTAATCTTGGCCCCAAGCTGCCCGCCCGCAACTCTTTGCTGTTCGCTTCTTGCACTTGGTTCTTGGCTCTTCGCCCTCTGCTCTTGGCCATCGGCCCTTTGCCCTTCATCACGGCCGGTGATGATACTCATCACGCCTATCGATTAACGGTCGGATCCCGTTTCCGGTTATGCTGGACCTGCACCCGCGATGGGGCCGCACAATGCGGTTCCGGGCCGGGTGAATTCAAAGATAAGGAGTTCAACATGTCACAAAAGACACGTTCGACATTGACGATCAACGCGGTGGCCCAGGCTGCCGCTGCGGGTGTGGCCAGCGCGCTCAACCCGCTCAACAAACCCCGTACCATCGCCGCCCTCGCCGGCTTGGTGCTGCGGCTGTTCCGTTCGAAGGAGCAGTCGCCGTCCGCCAGCCGGCGTCCTGTAAGGATCCAGTATGGATCCTGTAAGGCAGCCGCCAAGGCGGGCGAAGGCCAAAAGGGAGGGCTGAACCATGGCTAAGCTCGACCTTAACACCGCCCTCAAGGGCATCCACGGCCGCATTGACAACTGGGTCTACCGCCAGTTCGGCAATCGGACGATCATCGGTCCCAGGCCGGTGTTCACCGGGGCCCCCACTGCCGGGCAACTGGCGTTTCGGGAAAGGTTCCAGGAAGCGACGGCCTTCGGCCGGACGGCACTGGCCGATCCGGTGCTTCGGCCGCTCTATGTGGCGGCAGCCCGGGACAGACAACAGCCGCTGTTCTCGGTGGTGGTCGCCGACTACTTCAATCCGCCGGTAGTGGCGGCGATTGATGCCGTTGGCTACCGCGGCCGGGTGGGCGACGTGATCAAAGTCACTGCCACCGACGACTTCGAGGTCGTCGGGGTGGAGGTTGTGATCCGCGATGCCGCCGGTGCGGTGCTCGAGCACGGCCCGGCCGCGCTTGTGGACGGCCAGTGGACCTACGTCGCGACGGTGGCGGTCGTTCTTGGTGAGACGGTGACGATCGAGGCCGTGGCCAAGGACCGCCCCGGTCACACCGGCAGCAAGACGGTGCCGTGCCTGGTAGGATGACCCCAGACTGAACTGACTGCTCCGAGCGGAGCCCGCCGTGGATGCTGCAGCGTCCACG
>JBBIHQ010000071.1:0-16978 GCA_037446975.1 Opitutia bacterium | reverse complement strand
GGCTACACCGCAATTTTAACCGCTCTAAAAGTGCAGCGTCTGCGCTTCGCCGGAATAGTTGATGGTTTGGTCAACGGTTCCGGAGGCATCGATTCCGACGCCGTGACCGGGCCGGACCACCACCACTTGGAACACTCGCTGGACCGGCATGCCGGGATAACTTCCTGCGCGGGCGGCGATCGTCAACTGGCGGGCCGCATCCTTCCACTCGAAGCGAATTGTCGCATGAACGCCCTTTTCGTAATTGTAGGTGTCGTCCTCGTCCTCGTAGAGCGTGAACGAGGCGTCCGCGCCGGGATACACCCGGATTTCGAGCGGAGCGCCGGGTTTCTCCGATGCGTATTGGACGACCGGTCCCATGGGAATGATGGAACCGGACCGGACGAGCAGGGGAATCCGCTCGATGGGCGCCGCCGCCACGATCGACTGCCCGCCCGCGGTGGTCTGCCCGGTCCAGAAATCGAACCAGGTCGCGTTCGCCGGCAGATACACCGGGCGGGCTTGGGTCCGTTCTTCGATCACCTTCTCCGCCGCGAGCATCGACGGGGTTTTCCAAAACAACTGGGCGCGAAACGCACCCAGCGATGAATTGGCGGTGGCGAACGAGAAGGTGTACTCCCGGCCTGCGTCAAGCGGCACGGGCTCGGTGACCGCCTCCACGGACGAGTAGGTATACTTCAAGGCCTGCCCGTCCAAGAAGAGCAGCTTCGGGCCAAAGGTCTTGGCGTGAAACCGGTGCAATCCCGTCTCGGTGGGGACCAGGCTGCCTTCCCAGCGCATGGAGAACTTCTCGGACTTCACGAACTCCGGCCAGCCGGTGTACCAGTTGAGATCGACGTTTGGCTCCGTCCGGGTGTGCAGGACGGAGCCGAATTGATCGTCGCCGAAATACGTGGCCGCGAGCCCCGGTTGGCCTGCATTCGTCCGGAAATGTTCGCCGGTCACCGGCACGCTTTTCCCCGGCGGACGGTGCAGCATGTATTCGGTGACCGGGCAGACCAGCAGCGACGGTCCGAACATGAACTGGTCGGCGATATTGTAGGTTTTCCGGTCGGCGGGGAAATCCATCGGCAGCCCCCGCATCAGGGTGTAGCCTTCGCTGGTGATCCTCCACGCGTTCGAATAAATGTAGGGCAGCAGGCGGTATCGCAGCCGGTCGAAGGCGACGAGCACGTCGCTGAACCGGCCGAACTCCCAGATCTCGCGGGGCGTGTCGGAACCGTGCGAGCGGAAGATCGGGCTGAACGCGCCCAGTTGGAACATGCGGGTGTAAAGCTCCTGATACGCCGGATCCTTGCCGCCGTCGCAGAAGACGCCGCCATAGCCGCCGAGCACGAAAGCGCCGATGTCGAACGTCCAATACGGAATGCCGGACATGCTGTGGTTCACGCCCGCGGAGATCTGATTCCGGTAGATCTCCCAGCTGGCGCCGATGTCGCCCGACCAGGTGGTCGTCGCCGCCCGTTGCTGCCCGGCGAAGACCGAGCGCGTGAGAATATAGACCCGCTTGCGGTCGGTCTCCCGGCGTTGGTTCCGGTAGACCGCTTCCGTCGACAACAGCGGGTAGGTGTTCAGGTAGCGGGCGAAGGTCCCGAGATGATTGGTTCCGGTGCGTTTCATCTCGTATTCCTGGCCCTCCTTCGTCTGCGCATTGACGATGTCAGGCTCCGTGGAATCCATCCACCAGCCGTCGACGCCGTGGGCGAACAGACCTTCCCTCACGTATTTCCAATAAAGATCCGTCGCCGCCGGATTGTACGGATCGAAATATTTGAAATCCGCCCAGCCGATGGTCGGGTACAGAAACCCGCGCTGTTCCATGTCCCGGTAAACCGGCGTCTTCGCGCCGAAGCCGCACCAGATCGAGATCATGAAGTGATAATGCTGCAGGTGCAGGATCTCGATCATCTCCGCCGGCCGGGGGAAGAGCCGGTCGAAGAAGAAGAGCTGGTTCCAGTGGTCGCGGCCGTCCCAGTAATCCCAGTCCTGAATGATGCCGTCGATCGGGATGCCGCGCCGCCGGTATTCCGCGGCCACCTTGAGCAGCTCCGGGCGGTCTTCATAGTGCTCCTTGCTCTGCCAATAGCCGTAGGCCCACTTGCCGTAGAGTGGCGCCACGCCCGTCAATTGACGGTAGCCGGCGATCGCTCCGTCGATGGTGCCGGCATAAATGAAGTGGTAGTCGATGCCGTCGCCGACCTCCGACCAGATCGAGCAGCCGTCGGCGGAATCGGCGAAGATCGTCTTGGAATAGTTGTCCCACAGGAGACCGTAGCCTTCGGTCGAGGTCAGGAATGGAATCGCCGACTGGGTGTTGGCCTGGACCAGCTTAACGGTGTGGCCGCGATAGTTCATCACGCCCGATTGGTGCATCCCGAGCCCGTAAATGCCCTCGTCGGGCTTGAGCTGGAAGCGCGTCTCGACGGCACATGCCCGTGGATCGGCGGCGGTGGCGGCCGGCTGGATTGAGGCCGCCCCCAGCTCCGCCAGCAGCGGCCGGCCCGCGGCGTCGGCAAACGACACGGCTCCGTCCGATTTTGCCACCGTCACTTGCAGGCGCTTCGAGCCAACGGTTACCTTGGCCGCGTCTTCGGCATAAGTTATCTCCAGCGCCGGAGCGGGTCGCGCGAGGACAATCAGGCTCTTGCCGCTTGGCGTGACGCCCGGCAGCGACTTGGTCACATGAACCGATCCTTCCGCTGTAAACCGGACCTGGACGGTGACGGCGTCGGTCCGGAGCTCGACTCCGTCCGGGAGGCGGTGCGCGGTTGGCGGATGTCCCGGTTGGTGTCCGGAACCTGCGCTGCCGGCTACCCCGGCGTCAAAGACAGAAAAAATGGAACCGGCGGAGCGACAAATCATGGTCATGGGTACGTGCGAGCAGAGAGAATTGCCCCGCGGCTTGGACGCGTCGAGACCGGATCAACCTGGCGAATGCAGCTGAGGGAAGCGATGCGAAGGGTGAATCAGCCGCGGCGTGCCAACCGTTCGTAAGCATCGCTCTGGTCCTTGCGCGAATGGCGATCGGGCGGGACACCGGGTCCGGTTTCAGACGAGTTTGATCAACTCGCTGGTGGCCGGCACGTCCTTGATGATCTGCGAAGGGTCGGGCCCGACGCCGAGGTAGCGCAGATTGGGCAACACCGCCGGCAGGTTCCCGCCATACGCAACCTGCACCAGACTTCGCACCATCGCGGCGGCATAGAGCCGGGCGTTTCGCGGCAAATCGGCGAAACGGCGCACGCCGCAGATGTCTTCGGTCCAACCGGGATGTTTCGAGTAAACCGGGCTCAGCACCTTGCGCACCGCTTCGTTGCGCGGCACGTGGGTGTAGCGCCGGCCGTTGGGATCGTCGTAGGCCGTGCAGATCAGAAGTTCGTGGCCGCCACTGAGCGCATCAATCTTGTTGATCATCAGGTCATGGAAGCCGCCGTAGCGGAGCACATCGCCCTTTTCCACGGCATCATACCAGCCGACCATGCGCTGCCGGCCGGTGCTGGTCCCGAACTCGATCTGCTTGAGTTTGACGGCGAGCGGGTGCGCCTCGTCCATCTGCGTGAGAAACGTGTGGGTGCCGACCTTGGTGTCGTACGCCTTGGCGACGCCGAAGGTGTGGATGGGCTGCACCGGGACGTTGGCGCTCTGGAAAAACTCCGGCGTGAACGTGTGCGAGGCGGTGACGTTGGGCGAGTAGCCGTGGCGCTTGTCGAGCCAGTAGGCCTGGCCGAATTCGCCGATGACCGTATGGCCGGCCGCCAGTTCGCGCAGCACGAGCTCGCGCACTTCGCCGATGTTCTTGGCCAGCGCGGTGCCGGCCTGCCAGTAAACCTCGGTGAGCCGTTTCAGGTCGAGGGTGAAGGGTGCGTCGCCGCGAAACTGGGTGAAGTCGAATTCGGCCTGGTCGAACACGCCCAGCTTGATCGCCTCGGCATTGGCCCGCTGCTCGGCGGCGGTGAGCTGGTCGAAGAAGCCGGCGAAGGTCGCGGGTGCCACGCGGCAAACGTGCTGGATGGTGCGGAGGGCGCGGTCGGCGCGCTGGGCCAGCTTGCGGGCAAAGTAATTCGGGCCGGCGAGAAAATCGGAATAGGTGATTTGCGCCTGCCCGGTCTCGTCCACGTAGGCGGGCGTGATGCCGCGGCCGGTGGAGCCGCGCGGCTCCTCGGCGAGGACCTTGGTCCGGTAATCCTCCCACGCGAGGTCGAGCAGCCGGTGGGTGAGGTCGGATACCATGGTGCGCTCGTCGATCAGCAGCCGCGAGAGGATGGGGTGCCCCTTTTGTTCGAGCGGGCGGGCCTCCCACCAGAATTTGCGCGGGTCGGCCACGACGCCGCTGCCGATGCACAGGTGCGGGGCGTCCCGGACCACGACCCCGGCCGGGAGGAGGTTGAGCTTGATGCCGCCGGCGGTGTGGCCGGAGTTGGCCCCGCCGTTGACCTTGAGGACAACCGAAACCGCGGCCGGGGTGCCGCGGAGTTCGTCGGCCACCTCGGGGATGAGGCGGCCCTTGCCTTCGTCGCCAAGGGAGATGCCGACATCGGCGATGAGCTGGCTGGTAAAGGGAAGAAGAGACATCGGCAAAGAACGGAGAAGACAGGATGACGCCGGGGGCGGCAACGGAAAACTAAGTCACAAACCGCCGGCGGGACTGATTGGCAGGCGAAGCCGCGGACCGGGCTCCTGCTCCGTCTTCGGGCTTGTCGCTCCCAGCGAGCTCAACCTTTTCGCGTGGCGACCTCGATCACATCGTGCGGGGCGGCCTCTTTCTGTCCGGCGGGCGTGACGCGGACGTACCGCGCTTTCTCCCGGAGCTCACCAAGGTCCGTGGCGCCGAGATAACCCATGCCGGACTGGACGCCACCGATGAGGGACCCCAGCACATCGTCCACCGACCCGGAGACCTCCTTGAGGGCCTCGATGCCCTCGGCGGCGACCTTGCGGGTGCTGTCATTCTTGTCATGGCCGTACCGGGCGGCCGAACCGGCCTTCATGGCGGCGTGGCTGCCCATGCCGCGGTACTGTTTGTAGAGCTTGCCGGAAATTTCCATGATCTCGCCCGGAGCCTCCCGACAGCCGGCGAGCAGGCCGCCGAGAATGACCGCGTCGGAAAGCGTGAGGGCCTTGACGATATCCCCCGATTTCGTGATCCCGCCGTCGGCGATGAGGCGGACCGCCCGCCGGCAGTCGCAACGGCTCGCGACATGGAGGGCGGTGAGCTGCGGGATGCCAACCCCGGCGACGATGCGGGTGGTGCAGATGGAACCGGGGCCCTGGCCGATCTTGATGGCGTTGGCCCCGGCCTGCACCAGGAATTCAACGCCGGCGGCGCTGGTGACGTTGCCGGCGATGATCGTGAGATCCTTGAATGCGCCCCGGATCAGTTTCACGACATCACCCACTCCCGCCGTGTGGCCGTGGGCCGTGGACACCGCGACCACGTCGACGGATTCGCCCACCAGTTCGCCCACATGGGCGAGGATTTTGTCGCGGTCGAGCTCCCCGTTGGCCTTGCGGACGGGCGAGATGGCCGCGCCGACGACGAGCCGGAAATTCGAGTCGCGGGCCGGTTTGCGCCGGGATTTGGCCTCGTTGGTGATGCGTTCGACATCGGAACTGGTGACCAAGCCGCGCAGGTGATCCTCGTCGTCCACGACGAGAATCTTGTGGATGCCGATATTCTCCGTGAAGAACCGGTCGGCTTCCTTGATCGGGTCGGCCGCCATGTGTTTTTCCTGCACGGTGATGAGCTGTTTGCGCGGCGTCATCACTTCGGCAACCTTCTTGGCCTTGTACCGGTCCTTGACGAGATTGCCCGAGAGCAAACCGGCGAGCCGGCCCGATTCGTCGACGACCGGAAACGTGCGGAAATCGAACCGCTTCTGGTCGATCATCTGGAGAACTTCGCCGACGGAAGCGGTGGGCGAGACCGTGATCGGGTCCTGGATGAAACCGTGGATGTGCCGTTTCACGCGGGCGACCTCCTTGATCTGGTCCTTGCCCGGCATGTTGTAATGAATGAGACCAAGGCCGCCGTTCAGGGCCATGGCGATGGCCATGCGCGATTCCGTCACGGTGTCCATGTCGGACGAGATGATCGGGATCTGGAGCCGCAGGCTGTCGGACAGCGACGTGGCGAGGTCGGTGTCCTTGGGGAGGATTTCCGAGTGGAGCGTCGCCAGCGACACGTCGTCGTAGGTCAGCGCGTCCGGCAGGTTGCAGGCGAAAAAGCGCTCGGCCGGCAGATAGAATTCCGAGTCGCTGGCGGAAGGGGCAACAGGCTTGGTCATTGTTGCCATGAACGAAATAATCCCCGTCCGGAAAACCTCAAACAAAAACTGCCTGCGGAACCTGACAATCACGAAGCGGCGGCTGGCTCTGCTCCTCAATTTCAAACACGCTGATCTGCGCTGGAAGCGGGTGGTTCGGCAGCTTGCATTCGGCTGGTCCGTGGCAATCGGCGAAATCCGTGGTCAAAAAATACTTCGGATTCCGTGTATTCCGTGTATTTCGTGGATTCCAGATGGACTACCACTTCAGCCAGAAACGCTACCGCCGGCCATTGCGCCGGCCGTTGCGGACCGCGCACGGGTGGTGGGCGGAACGGGAGGGCCTCATTGTCCGGCTGGAGGACGAATCGGGGCGGGTCGGATTCGGCGAGGTGGCTCCCATTCCCTGGTTCGGCACGGAAACCCTGGAGGAGGCGGAGGAAATTTGCCGGAAACTTGGCGCGGATGTTTCGGAAGCGGTGCTCGCTGCCGTGCCCGACCGGTTCGGCTGTGTGCGGTTCGCCCTCGCGCAGGCCCGGGCAGTGCCGGGTGATCTGTCCACCGCCAGTCGGCTGCCCGTGGCCGCACTGCTGCCGGCCGGGCGCGACGCGCTGCAGGAACTGCCCGTGAAACTGGAGGCGGGCTACCTCGCGTTCAAGTGGAAGGTGGGGGTGGGCGCCGCGGACGAGGAACTGGGGTTGCTGGATGACCTGCTGGCGCAGTTGCCGGCGCATGCCAGATTGCGGCTCGACGCCAACGGGGCGTGGAGCCGGCGGGACGCGGGACGCTGGCTGGCGTGCTGCGCCGAGCGACCGATCGAATTCGTTGAGCAACCGGTGGCCCCGACGGAGGAGGACACGCTGCTCGGACTCGCCCGCGATTATCCGGTGAAGCTGGCCCTGGACGAGTCGGTGGTGCGGTTGACCGAGGCGCGGCGCTGGCAGACGCAGGGCTGGCCGGGACTGTTTGTCATCAAGCCGGCGCTCGCCGGACCGCTGAGCGAGGTGACCGAGTGGATCCAAAACACCCGGGCCGACGTCGTGTTTTCCAGCGCCATTGAAACGGCATTGGGAAGTTCGGCGATCTTGCGCGCGGTGCTGACCCGGCCGCTGACCACGCGGGCGCTGGGTTTTGGGACGGGCGGGATCTTCGGCGACCGGCTTTGGGACGGACCGGTGATCGGGCCGGTGGCCGATTCCTTTTGCATCGCGGCCAATCCCGGGGAGGACGTATGGAACGCGCTGGGTTAAGCGAGGTTCTCCGGACCTGGCGAAGTCCGAGGTCGCGGGCCCAAGGCGAAGGACCGGTTGTGCTGACGAAGGCGGATCCGCGGAAGTTCATGACGGCGGTGGCCGACGCACTTGCCGGCAACAGCGATATCTTTCTCTGCGACCCGAAGTGGGGCGCATCCGAACGGGCCCAAGTGGAGGCGCTCCTCGGTCGGTCGCGCGCGGCTCCGAGTTCGACGACCGGTTATCTGATGATACCGACGGGTGGCACGGGCGGGCAGGTGCGTTTTGCCCGCCACGATGCCGCGACGCTGGCTGCGGCCGTCGGGGGATTCACCCGGCATTTTGGCCTGTCGCGCGTCAATGCCGTCGGATTGCTGCCGCTGCACCACGTCAGCGGATTGATGGCGTGGATGCGTTGCGCGCTGACGGGGGGCGGGTATTTGCCGATGGATTGGAAGGCGGTCGAGGACGGGGCTTTGCCACGACTGCCAGAAAAGGAGGACGGCTGGGTGATTTCATTGGTCCCGACGCAACTGGAGCGCCTGCTCAACCGCGACGCAGCCGTGGCCTGGCTGCGAAGCTTCCGGATCATCTTCGTCGGCGGCGGTCCGGCCTGGCCGGAATTGCTCGCCAAATCCGCGGCGCTGGATCTGCCGCTCTCGCCGGGTTACGGAATGACCGAGACGGCGGCCATGGTGGCCGCCCTGCGGCCGCCGGAGTTTTTGGCCGGAAGGCGGGGTTGCGGCGCCCTCCTGCCGCACGCCTTCGTGCAAATCAAGGGTGACGGCGCCGTCGCGGTCGGGGGCGGATCGTTGTTCCGGGGTTATTACCCGCACTGGCGAGCCGGAGACATCTTCGAAACGGAGGACAACGGACGCCTGGACGAGGACGGGAATTTGCATATCGCCGGTCGACGGGATGCCGTCATCATCAGCGGGGGCGAAAAGATCGATCCCGCTGAAGTTGAGGCGGTGCTGCGAGGTACCGGAGAATTTTCCGACGTGGTGGTCGTGGGCTTGCCGGACGCGGACTGGGGCCAGGTGGTGGTGGCGGCCTACCCGGAAGCCGTCCGGCCGCGGTTGGAATTGGTGGGCGAGCAGATGCGCCGCAAGCTGGCGCCAGCCAAACGGCCAAAGAATTTTGTCGGGCTCGCCAGTTGGCCGGTGAACGACGAAGGCAAGATCAACCGCCCGGCCGTGGCGCGCCTGGCCGGGGAACGACTGGCGGCCGGACCGGGATAACCGGTCCGCTAAGAGACTTTGCATATTGGGTCCCAGGTGTTTTGCTTTTCGCCGTGAACAAATCGGAGATTTCAGCCGTCCTCGCCGAGATCGGGACATTGCTGGAACTGAAGGGGGAGAACCCCTTCAAGATCCGCGCCTATCAATCCGGCGCCCGGGTGCTCGAGACGCTGGGCGAGGAAGAGATCGCGCGGCGCGTGCAGGCCGGCACCTTGCAGGAGGTCAAGGGCATCGGCGAGGCGCTCGCCCAGAAGATCACCGAGCTGCACACGACGGGCAAGTTGGGCTTTTACGCCAAGTTGAAGGACTCCATCCCGCCCGGGCTGGTGGAAATCCTGCAAATTCCCGGGGTGGGCCCGAAAAAAATCCGGGCGCTCAACGAGCGGCTCGGCATCGATTCCATCGGCAAGCTCCAGCAGGCCTGTCTGGACGGAAGGATCGCCGAACTCGAGGGCTTCGGCGAAAAATCGCAGGAGAAGATCCTCGAGGGCATCCGCAACCGGGAAAAATACGGGCAGCGCCATCTCTGGATCGAAGCGTGGGAGACGGCCGAGCCTATCCTGGCCGGACTGCGCCAACTCCCGCAGGTGGACCGCGCGGAACATGCCGGCAGCTTGCGGCGACGGATGGAGACGGTGGGCGATCTCGATTTTCTGGTGGCGACGAAAGATCCCAAACCCGTGGCGGACTGGTTTGTGCGGTGGCCGGGCGTGCGGGAGGTCACGGCCCAGGGTGAAACCAAAACCAGCGTCCGGCTGGAATCTGGCATCCAGGCTGATTTGCGGCTCGTGCCGCCCGAACAGTTTGTTTTCGCGCTGCATCACTTCACCGGCTCGAAGGACCACAATGTGCAGATGCGCCAGCGGGCGCTGGCCCAGGGGCTTTCAATGAGCGAATGGGGGCTGGTGCCGGCGGAAGGTGAGGGCACCGCCAAGCAAAAGGCCGAGGACCTGGGGCGAAAGACGGACATCCGGACCGAGGAGCAGCTCTTCAAAAAACTCGGGCTGCACTTCATTCCGCCGGAACTGCGCGAGGGACTGGGCGAAATCGACGCGGCCGAGAAAACCGCGCTGCCGGCGTTGCTGGAGGCGGCCGATATTCGCGGAGTCTTCCATAATCATACCACCGCGTCAGACGGGCACAATACGCTGGAGGAGATGGTGGCGGCGGCGCAGGCGCTCGGGTTTGAATATCTCGGTATCGCCGACCATTCGAAGTCGAGCGTGCAGGCCAGCGGGCTGAACGAGGAGCGTCTGGCCGGACAGGTGGCGGCGATCGCGAAGCTGAATGCCGCGGGCAAGTTCAAGACCCACGTGTTTACCGGCACGGAATGCGATATCCTGTCGGACGGCCGGCTCGACTTTGGCGACGAGGTGCTGGCGGAATTGGACTACGTCGTCGTGTCGGTGCATTCGGTCTTCAAGCAGGCGGACATGACCAAACGCATCATCCGTGCGATCGAGAATCCCCATGCCACGATGCTCGGGCACCTCACCGGCCGGCTGCTGCTGCAGCGCGAAGGCTACGCGGTGGACGTGGACAAGATCGTCGATGCGGCGATCGCCAACCAGGTCATCATCGAACTGAATGCCAGCCCCTACCGGCTCGACATGGATTGGCGCCACTGGCGCAAGGCGGCGGACCGTGGCCTGCTTTGCTCGATCAATCCGGATGCCCACGGCAGCGACCAGCTGGCGTATTTCCGGGTCGGTGTCGGCGCGGCGCGCAAAGGCTGGCTGACGAAGGAAAATGTTCTGAATACCCGTCCGGTGGCGCAGGTGAAGAAGTGGCTGGAGCAGCGGAAGCGGAAATGAAGGAAGATTCCGCCGGCTGGTGAAATGCACATTTTCTCAGACCTTGCCGTGAACAGTCGCGCTGTTACCGTCCCGCCCGTCAAATGATCACCAACCGGAATCGGGGTCTGGTTCAGATTCACGGCCTCATCGTCCTGCTGGCGGTGGCCGGATTCTTCTGGGTCTATGCGGAGCTGACGATCCGCTATTTCTCCGACTGGATGAAGCTAAGCCGGGAGGTCAATCTGCTGCCGTATTTCTTGTGCGTGCTGGTCGGGATGCTGGCCGGCAGCAATCGCATCCGGGCCGTGGCGCCCCGGCTGACCCGGTTGACCGGTGTCGAGGCCGCGGGCCTGGCCACGACCCAGGTGACGCTGATGGCCCTGGCGGTTTTCAGCATGATGTTCGCCACGCAGGACCATCGCATCAGCCGGCTCTTCCTCGGCACCTTTCTGGTTTTCAGCTGGCTGGGCCTGGCCTGGCTCCATGGCGGCCTGCCGCGACGGCTGGCGCGGATGCTGTATGGTCAGGGTGAACGCATCCCGACGCTCTTCATCGGCCGGGTGGAATCGCTGCCGCTGTTGCAGCACTGGCTGGTCCAGCGGGCGCATCTCGGCCTGCTGCCGGCGGGGTTTGTCTCATTCGGCGCCCTGGCGGAACCGCCCCGAAATTCAGTCGCCCCGTTTGTGGGCTCCGTCGCCGACCTGCCGCGGGTGCTGGAGGAAAAGGCGATCGGGCAGGTAATCCTGATGGAACTGCCCGGCGACGCTGCGTTGGCGCGCCAGATCATCGACTGCTGCCACGCGCGTGGCTGCCGGTTGTTGATCCACCACCAGGTGGACGAATTGCTCGGGCATCCGGTGGTTTCGGTGGACGAGGGGGGACGGCATTTTTTTGCGCTGCACGAAGAACCGCTCGAGGAACCGCTCAACCGGGCGGTCAAGCGCCTGTTCGACATCGCGGTGGCGCTCCCGGTCGTGATGTTCATTTTTCCCGGGCTGGTGCTGGTGGTTTGGCTGATGCAGCGGGTGCAGGCGCCGGGTACGCTGTTTTATGTGCGACCCCGTTCAGGGGAGAGGCGGGTGGAGTTCGGCATGTTGAAATTCCGCTCGATGTATGTGGCCCCGCCGGACGCGAAGGCCGAAGGGCGGCAGGTGAAAGCCGGCGACCCGCGCATCTACCCGTTCGGAAACTTTCTCCGCCGGCACAGCCTGGATGAATTTCCCCAATTCTGGAATGTGCTCAAGGGCGACATGAGCATCGTCGGCCCCCGTCCCGTCATGCCGCTGCTCGACGCAGAGTTTGAGCGGCAGGTGCGGGCGTATCGGTCAAAGCATTGGGTCAAACCCGGCATCACCGGGCTGGCGCAGAGCGAGGGCTTTCGGGGCGAGATTGTCACCCAGGAACAGCTGCAGGAGCGGATCCGCCTCGACCTGTATTACATCGCCCACTGGTCGATCTGGCTGGACGTCCAAATCACGCTGAAAACTTTCCGGCAGGTGTTCTTTCCGCCGAAGAGCGCCTATTGAAACAGCGCGGCATTTCCCCGCTCCGACATTCGTCATGGACGCAGCGACGGATCCGGCGAGCGCAGTCGATGGCGTGATCGACACCACTGTCTCCAAGTTTCGTTCAGCTTGACCTGATCGATCTTTCGTCGATCGCCGAATCCGCGCCTCAGAATTGCCGCGTGTATCCGGCTCCGCGATCGTCCTTGAATGTGAGCGAGCTGGATGTGATGCCCGTGATCTTGATTCCAAGGTCGGGATCCACGAGGTCGCCGATGCGGTATACGTGGTCGTTCATCAATACCTTGCTGTCGTAACTGGACGCGCGGATGCCGGCAATGTGGAGGTTCTCGATATACGCGATCGCCTTGGGATTCATCTTCGGTGCAGGGGCGACCGGCTTGGGCGGCGCCACTTCAGGCGGCGGGGAAACCGGTTGGGGCTCGACCTTGGCTGCAACCGGTTCGTTTTTTTGAACCACCGCTGGAGCTGGGGTCGCAAGCGGCAGGACAAAGGTATTCGTGGAGGTTGAAGGCGCGGCCGGTGTCACCGAGGCTGGGACTGGCGCGGTGACCGCCGCGGGAGCGGTCGCCGGAGGAGATATCTTGGCCGGCGGTGGCGCCTCCGGCCGGTTCTTTAAAACGCGGACCAGAAAAATGCCGGCGATGAGCAAGACGACCGCTCCCCCTGCGCCGAAACCGATCCGCAGAAGCATGGCATTGAAACCCACCGGCTTGGCTCGCCGGGCGATCCGGGCCGCCGGTTCACCTCCGACGCCGGGCATGGCGGCGAGTGGCGGGCTGTCGCCAGTCCGCTGCTTCTGCGCCTTCTTAAGGGCTTCGTTGATCAGACTCATTTTGAACGGTCTCGATTACGGGGCCAGGGATTTGCCGAGTCAATTGATGTTTGATTTTCATGGCCGCGTCCGGACGTGCTGTGCCCTCGGTGCTTTCAATCCGTCAGACGTTCGAGGTCCCGCGAAGCGCGGCGGGCGTCCCAGTAATTGACCTCATCCGAGTCGCGGATGAAAGCCGAGAGCACAGACTTGTCGCAAAGATTGTTGATGATACGCGGAATTCCGCGGCTCGCCTTGAAGATCTGGCGCAGCGCCCAAGGCGTGAAGTGCGGACGGCCCATGCTGCCGGAGACGGTCAGCCGGTGGCTGATGTAACGGTCCATCTCCTCGCGGGTAAACGGGCGCAGTTCATAGTGCACGAGGATGCGCTGGCGCAACTGCCGGAGCTCTTCCAGCGCGAGCTTCGTCTTCAGCTCGGGCTGGCCCATCAGCACGATCTGCAGGAGCTTCTGTTTGTCGGTCTCAAGATTGGAGAGCAACCGGACCTGTTCAAAAACTTCAAACGAGAGGTTTTGCGCCTCGTCGACGATAAGCACGATTTCGCGGCCGGCGGCGATGCGGTCGAGCAGCACCTGGTTCATCTGGGCGACGAGGTCGTTCTTGCTCCGCGCCAGGTGGGGCTCCTTCAGCTCCGTCAGGATGGCCTTCAGCATCTGCGTCTCGGTGACCCGGGGGTTTAAAACCAGCGCGGTATCATAATGCTTGGGATCCAGCTCATTCAGGAACTTGCGGCAGAGCGTCGTCTTGCCGCAGCCCACTTCGCCGATGAGCACAATGAATCCTTTCTTTTCACCCACCCCGTATTTGAGGTGTTGGAGGGCTTCCTGGTGCGTGGCGCTGAGGTAAAGGAACTTCGGATCCGGAGTGATATGGAACGGCATCTCCGTCAGGCCGTAGTAGCTTTGATACATCGGCCGGCGAGTATCTGAAGCGCGTGGGAAAAGGCACGCCAAAACCGCGTGAAAGGGCTTTGAAAAAGCGTTGCCTGGTCCTCGGGCGACACCTTTATCTGGAAGACTTTACCGGTGAAATTTCGCAAACTGATCCTCGGATTCTACGCTGCTCTCTTTGTGGGGGTCACGCTGTGGGCCGGGGTGTTCTTTCTGCAAATGCAGCGCGACCTTGCGGCCTCGAAGGCCCAGGAGGCGGCGAACGAGCGCCGGCTGGCGGAGGCGGAAGCCCGGTTCCAGGCGCAGGAAAAATACCTCGACCAGCTGCGCCATGACCCGGCCCTGATCGAACGGATCATCCGTCAAAAACTCGGTTTCGCCAAAGGGCAGGAAATCGTCTTTCGCTTTGAGGAGGACAAGAAGTGAAGCCGAGATGCGCGACCGGACGACTGCCCGGTGAACATTTTCCCGTGTTTATTATTAACGGGCCGCAACCATCCGATCCAGTCCATGCCCATGAAGAATGAACCGGCGGACCAAAGTGAAGGGCGCCGCATGCCAAACGGTGCCGCGCAACAAACAGTGAATAATGAAGCCTGATCACCTGATCGCCGCTTACCGCGCCGCCGGACAAGGGCAGGTCTTTGCTTTCTGGGATGCGCTAACCGCGGTCGAGCGCGCTACGCTGGCGAGCCAGGCGGCCGAGATCGACCTCGCCGAAGTGGAGCGGTTGAATCGCACCCTCGTCGCCCAATCCGGCGGGGCGGGCGTGGATCTCGCCGGTCTGGTGCCGGCGCCCTATGAACGCCTCCCCGAGAATGGCGGGGACGCCGCGGCCTGGGCGAAAGCCCGCCGGGCCGGCGAGGCGGCGCTGCAAGCCGGTCGAGTCGCGGCCTTCACCGTGGCGGGCGGGCAGGGAACCCGCCTCGGTTACGACGGACCCAAGGGCACATTTGCCGTCACGCCGCTTAAACGGAAACCGCTCTTCCAGGTCTTTGCGGAGAAGATCAGGGCGGTGGGTTTGCGTTATGGCCGGCCGCTGCACTGGTTCATCATGACCAGTCACGCAAATCATGACCAGACCGAGGCGTTTTTTGCGCAGCACCGCCACTTCGGCCTGGATCGCGGCCGGGTGCATTTCTTCCGGCAGGGCCGCATGCCGGCGGTGGATTTCGCCGGGAAGATTCTCCTCGAGTCGGCCGGTTCGCTGGCGCTCAGTCCCGACGGCCACGGCGGATCGCTGCGCGCGTTGCACCGCAGCGGATCGCTCGATCTGATGAAGGCCGAAGGGATCGACACGATCAGCTATTTCCAAGTCGACAACCCCATTGTGCGCTGCGTCGACCCGGCGTTCATCGGGTTTCACCGGCTGGCCGGTTCAGAAATGTCGAGCAAGATGGTGCCCAAGGCGTATCCCGAGGAAAAGGTCGGGCATTTCTGCATCCAGCGCGGCAAGGTGATCGTCGTGGAATACAGCGACATGCCCTTGGCGATGCAGCGGGAGACCGCGGGCGACGGCCGACTCCGCTTTCTCGCGGGCAGCATCGCCATCCATGTCATCGACCGCGAATTTGCGCGCCGCGTGGCGGGCGGCGCCGGCGGGCCTGACACCCCCGTGCTGCCCTTCCACCGGGCGGACAAAAAGATTCCGACCGTCGACGCGGCCGGCAGGCCGGTGAGACCGGAAAAGGCGAATGGGGTGAAGTTTGAGATGTTCGTCTTCGATGCGCTGCCCTTTGCCAACAACGCCATCGTCATCGAGACCGCGCGGGCCGATGATTTCAGTCCGGTCAAAAACGCCGAGGGCGTGGATTCGCCGAAGACTTCCCGCGAGGACCAGTTGCGGCAGTTCGCCCGCTGGCTCAAGGCGGCTGGCGCCGTGGTCGAGACCGACGCGACCGGGCTGCCGACGTGCGCCATGGAGATCTCGCCGCTCTTCGGTTACGATGCCGACACGTTCGCCGAACGCTGGCGCAGCCTGCCGGGCAAACCCGAAATCAAAGAGGGGCTCTATCTGGAATAGCCGGCCGCATTTATCATTGTCCCTTGCGCCACGTCCATTGTTCAATGCGTGACCAGCCGGATGGCCGGCCGATTTCCTCTGGCTGATGAACGCTGACCGCTGAACATTCTTTCCATGACGCTTCCCGAAAAAATCGCCCAAGCCGTGAAAGCCGGCAAACTCCTGCCAAGCGCGGCGGAGAACGTCTCTGCCTGGTCGCAGGCCGGCTTGCCCGACTGGGCGGCGAACAGCATGGCCGAACTGGTCGAGCGCGGCGAATGGAACGAACTCAACGACCGCTTCTACCGGTACCTTGAATTTGGCACCGGCGGCATGCGCGGCCGCACCATCGGCGTCGTCCCGGCGAAGGCCGAGACCGGCGCGGCCAGCGCCTTGGGCGCGCCCGAGCATGCCAACGTCGGCAGCAACCTGATGAACGACTTCACGCTCATCCGCGCCACCATCGGGCTCTACCGTTGCGTCAGCCAGTATCTCGCGGGCAAGAAATGCTACGATCTGCCGAAGCTGGTCATCGCGCACGATGTGCGGCATTTCTCGCGGCACTTTTGCGAACTGGCCGCCTCGACCTGGACGCGGCTGGGCGGCGTGGCCTTTATCTTTGACGCTCCCCGGTCGACGCCGCAACTGAGCTTCACCGTGCGTTACCTCAAGGCGCACACGGGCGTTGTCATCACGGCCAGCCACAATCCGCCGCACGACAATGGCTTCAAGGCCTACTTCGTCGACGGTGCGCAGGTCATCCCGCCGCACGACAACGCCATCATCGCCGAGGTGAACCAGGTGCAACTTGCCGCCGTGAAGGAATTTCTCGCGAAGGACATCAGCCGGGTGGTCATGCTTGGGCGCGATGCGGACGACGCCTATCTCGCCGTGGCGGCGCAGGCGGTGCTCGACGCCGCCGTGATCAGGCAGACTCCGCTGAAGGTCGTTTACACCAACATCCATGGTGTCGGCGCCATCTCGTCCGTGCCGCTGCTTTTGCATGCCGGGGTGCACGTCACCGAGGTGCCGGAGCAGGTGGCCTTTGACGCGCGCTTCCCGACCGTCAAATCGCCGAATCCGGAAAACGCCGAGGCGCTGACACTCGCGGTGGCTCTGGCGGAAAAGGGCGGCCACGACGTCGTGATGGCCACCGACCCCGACGCCGACCGCATGGGCACGGCGGTGCGCGA
>JBBIHQ010000070.1:11785-17108 GCA_037446975.1 Opitutia bacterium | reverse complement strand
ACACCGCCCTCGATCTGATCGGGGCTGCTCGATTTGTAGGCGTCCAGCCCTGCGACCATTTCTGCGGGGATATCCTGAAACGCCACGCCGCGGCCGGTGCCGGTGAATACCTCGTAGCCGTTGATGGTTGTTTCAATATTCGGCAGACCCCGGATGACAGGCGTATTGGCCTCACCGGCAGCATGAGCGACTTGGATGCCGGCAATGCGCTGGAGGGCATCCGCCACCGTGTTGTCCGGCAGCTTGCCCACATCCTGGGCGACGATTGAATCGACGAATACCGGTGCATTCGATTTGGTTTCCTGGGCACTCATCAAGCTGGCGCGGACGCTGTTGACGACGTACGTGTCGAGGACGACCGCCTTTTCGGTCTTGGCCTTTTCTATGGCCGCCTTGTCGGCGGCAGCTTTTTCATCGGCCGCATTATCGGTAGCCGTTTTTTCCTGGGCCAGGACCGGACAGAGGCCCAGCAGGAGGGCCAGCGAGGAGATGCAGCAAAGCGCACCAAATTTTCTGTGACTGACAGAAAAGGGCACACGCGACGTGGGGTAGCGAGTAGGGGTCATGATGTTATATGCGAGGTTACGGTTCGAAAAACAGCGGGGTTAGTGCTGCCTTCACCTCTACATGCGCCATTCGGGACGATAACCCGACACCGGAGAGCTGTATTTCGGCGGCCTTGAGCCCGGGGCCGCCGGTTATCGGGAGCGGGGAGACGTTTCCAACAGGCCCACACTCTCACGCAAGAGTATCCGGGCAAAGACCCAGTCAAACCAGAATCCCTGGACGGGACCACCGGCATCCAGCCGGTTCTTGAATTTGTTTTCGACGATCTCCCGACCCGCCAGCAGTTCCGCATGAGCCTCCTCGGCCCGGCCCAATTGGTGATATGACATTGCAAGGATCACCTCAGCGGTGGCGGTTCGCGGCGCATTGGTTCCGGGATAGGCCAGACACCGGCGGCACCACTCAATCGCTCGCGGGTAATTCCCCCGGCGGTATTCCAGCAAACCGAGGGAGACGGACCGCCAGGCCGCCGTGAAGACATCACCAGCCTGGTCTGCTTCGGTCAGGTATTTCGCATCACCTTCCGCCAGCGATTTCAAGGACGCGATAAGCCGCTCGTTGGCCGGGAGGAGCAGGCTGATCTTGACGATGCGATCGGCGTACGGACAAGGCGTTTGGGTAAATCGGGCGATGGCACTCTGCCGGAAGTGCTCGTAGCCGTCCGTGTCACCCAATTCAATGTAAACAGGTCCACCGCGCAGGTAATCGAGCGCCGAGACATCCAGGCCGTCGAGCTGGTTGACCCGCAACAGCGCACCGAATCGGTCCGCCGCTTGTTTCCACTGGGTGCGCAGAGCATGCCATTCGGCGACCGACCGGAGCACCGCCGCGCCTTCCACGGTGGGCTGGGTCAGGGAGATTTGGTCCAGCAGCCTGTCGGCTTCCTCGAATCTTTCCTGGCTGACCAGCAGAGCCGCTTGGGAGATCTTCTCCCGCACTTCGGCTTCGTGACGCAGGCGGGCCTGCTGTTGCTCGGCCGCTACCGCCCGTTGGCGGGCCTCCCGTTCCTTGAGAAAGAGCCAGGTGGAGGTGCCGAGGCCGATGACGAGGGCCGCGGCCACGGCGCCTCCGGCCGCAAAAACGACACGATTCCGGCGGACCAGTTTCCGGAGCCGGTAGTATCGGCTGGGCGGGCGGGCCATCACCGGTTCGTGGTTCAAGTGGCGCTGAATATCCGTGGCCAGGCCGTTGGCGGTCTCGTAACGTCGTCCACGATCCTTCTCCAGCGCCTTCATGACAATCCAGTCGAGGTCGCCGCGGAGCGATGAGGCCAGGCGGTGCGGCTCAGCCTGGCGGTTTCCGGCGGTCGTCGTCAGTTCTGCGTCTTGCAGCGTGGTGAGCCGGGCGGAAGGGCGGGCGGGCTCCTTTTCCCGGAGGGTCCGACGCATTTCGTCGAGGCCGCACTCGAGCAGTTCGGTGGCGTCAAAGGGAGTCTTGCCGGTCAGAAGTTCATAGAGGAGGACGCCGAGGCTGTAGATGTCGCTGCGGGTATCGATATCGAGACCACTGACGTCCGCTTGTTCCGGACTCATGTAGGCCGGGGTGCCGATCAGCTGCACGTACGACGTGAACAGCATCCGGTCGGTCAGGCGGGCCTCGGTGGCTTTAGCGATGCCAAAATCAATGACTTTGGGCACCGGCACGCCGTCCTGCAGCGCAATCATGATGTTCGACGGTTTGATGTCCCCATGGATGATGCCCTTCTGGTGCGCGTGCTGGATGGCGTGGCAGACTTGGATGAACAGATCCAGCCGCTCCGGAGTACTGAGGTGGTGCTGGTCGCAATACTTCGTGATTCTCTCGCCCTGCACGAGTTCCATGACGAAGTAGGGGGGGCCCCGGTCCGTGGCCCCGGCGTCATACACCCGGGCGATATTCGGGTGGTCCATCATCGCCAGGGCCTGGCGTTCGGCCTCAAAGCGGGCGATGACACTTTTGGTTTCCATGCCGAGCTTGATGATTTTCAGGGCCACGCGCCGGCGGACCGGCTCCTCCTGCTCGGCCATGTAAACCACGCCCCAGCCACCTTCACCGATCTTCTGGACCAGTTTGTACCGTCCAATGCGAGTGCCGATGGGCTCTTCGCCCGGTACTGTCGTCGGGTGTCCGCCCTTGGTTGCCGGGGTGCCGCGGGAGAAATGGGGCGGCGTTGAGTGCAGGTGCAAGGCGGAGCCGCTCTCGGCAAAGAATCTTTCCGCCTCCTGCTCGGCATCCAGCAAATTCCCAATCCTGATCCGGAGGGCGGCATCACCGGCGCAGGCGTAATCGAGGTAGGCGCGACGCGCGGCCGGTTCGGTCAGCTTGCGGGCTTCATCGAACAGTTCCTCTTCACGCTGCGTACCGGCGTTCATCATTCAAAGCGTCTGCTTCCATCATGCGCGATTCAGGTCAAAATCCCGACAGGGAAAGGAGCAAAAGGCCAGGTGCCCTTCATCGTTGCGCACAGATGCTTTGAAACAACCATGCCCGGGCAAAAGCCCAGTGGCGCTCGACGGTGCGCTCGGTTACGGCCATGCTTTCCGCCACTTCCTGATTGGTGCGTCCGCCGAAGAACTTCATCACCACGACCTGGGCCTTTTCGGGATCCTGGACCTGGAGCCGCTCCAGGGCATCGTTGATCAACAGGATTTTTTCATCCGGCGTGGTGGCCGCGAGTTCGACGTTCGCAATATCCACCCGGACCTGGTCACCCCCGCGCTTCAGGCGGGATTTACGGCGCGCGTTCTCGATCAGGATGCGACGCATCGCCTCCGCCGCCGCACCGAAAAAGTGGGCCCGGTTTTGCCACTGGCGTTCGCCGTGGCCGACCAGCCGCAGCCAGGCTTCATGCAGCAAGGCGGTGGGCTGAAGGGTCTGGCCCGGCGACTCCCGGGCCATCTGCACCTTCGCGTGCCGGCGCAAGTCATCATAGACGAGGGGCAAGAGATCTTCCGACGCCCGGGCCTCGCCCCGACCTACGGCCTGCAGCACAAGCGTGACCTCACTCATGCGCGGGGAGCCCGCCAAATACCAATACGGCAATGTTCCGGCGCGGCATGATGGGGGTGCTTGAGGTTGGGGTAACAGACCTTTCCTGACCGACTCAGTTTGAATCCGTTCGACAGGTGGGTCAATGGGTTTGCCGGAAACCAAGTCCGGCTTGGCACATTACCGTCACGTAAATTTCCCGCCCGTTACCGAGTGGCCAGATGGACCACCGAGTATGATCGCGGGGGTAGCTTGAAGGTCATATTCGACCCGGCCTGGGGTGCGGCGAGCGCCTGCGGGGCAATCTGCGCCGGCCGTTCGAACGTGTTGACAGCCTTGAGGTCCGGCCCCGTCAGCGTCTCGCAAACCAGCACGCGATCAGGCACCGGATCGCGCCAGTCGAGGACCAGTTCCCGATCCGATTCCAGGTCGCGATTCAGCATGAACAGGCTCACCCTCCCATCCGCGGGATTGAAGGTGGCGGTGACATCCAGGTAGGGCACCTGATCGTCCCGGGCAAAATCCGCCCGGAGGCCCTCGGCCCTGATCGGGTAGGATTCGCATTCCACCCGCAGATCGAGCACCCGTCCATGAGCATACTTGAGCACCCAGGCATAGGGAAAATAAATGCTCTGGCGCAGCACCGAGGTTTCGTTGGTCACCAGCGGGGCGATGACGTTGACGATCTGGGCCAGGCACCCGACTCGCACCCGGTCGGACTGCCGGAGCAGCGTGTTCAGAAAGCCGCCGACCAACAGGGCATCCTCCAGATTGTAGACTTCCTCCAGTAAATGCGGGGCAAAGGTTTTGCGGCCGTCCCGGGCCTGCGCGTCGCGCGCGCGATACCAGATGTTCCACTCGTCGAAGGACAGCCACAGCCGTTTCGGTGACCTCTGCAGTCCCTGCACATAGTCGCAAACGGCCGCGATCTCGTGGATCTGCCGCTCCATGTCCAGGTTCATGGCAAGAAAGCGGGCGGAATTGTTGCCCGTCAGCTCCGGCGTATTGCCGTAGTAGTTGTGCAACGAAATTCCGTCCACCTGGTCAAAGCACTCCTCGAGAACTTCGCGATCCCACTTCAGGTAGGTGGGCAAAATGGTATTGCTCGAGCCGCAGGCGATCAGCTTCGTCCCGGGATCGACCACCCGGATCTGACGGGCGGCATCCCGGGCCTTGCGGCCATATTCGCGGGCGGTCAGGCGACCCATCTGCCACGGACCGTCCATTTCATTGCCCAGACACCAGAATTTGACCCGGTGCGGTTCTTCATAGCCATGTTGCCGGCGCAGGTCGCTCCATTTGGTGCCCTTTTCCAGGTTGCAGTATTCAACCAGGGCAGCGGCGTCCTCGGCCGTGCCGGTGCCGAGGTTGAATCCGAGGAGCGGTTCGGTGCCGACGAGCTTGCACCACTCCAGAAATTCGTTTGTGCCAAACCGGTTTGTTTCCAACGAATTCCACGCCCGCTCCAGGACGGTCGGCCGTTGGTCCTTGGGACCGACGCCGTCCTGCCAGTGATAGCCCGAGACAAAGTTGCCGCCAGGATAGCGCATGATCGGCACTCCCAACTCCCGGACCGCAGCCAGCACATCGGTGCGATAGCCCTGCTTGTCGGCGAGTGGCGAGCCGGGTTCAAAAACGCCGGTATAGACCGCCCGGCCCAGATGCTCCAGAAAGGAGCCGAGCAAACGGCGGTCCAGCACCGAGCGATAGCGCCCTTGGTTAATGACGACCCGCGCGATCCGGTTTGACTGAGCAAAGGCGCGGGAACTCAGCCACGGGCTCGCCGCGA
>JBBIHQ010000070.1:9779-11685 GCA_037446975.1 Opitutia bacterium | reverse complement strand
CCCGCCCGCGTTCAAGCAGGCGGGAGGCAAATGTCGGCAGACAAACTCCCGGCCAATCAGCCGGTGAAGTACAGGTAGGCCCCGATGATGAACACCATGACAACGCAGGACGCCGCCACGTCGCGCCAGGTCCAGCTCGCCTTGGTGCGGGCGCGGTCTTCGTCGGACGCGGTGGCAAACGTGAGGCCCTTGATCTGCGCGGCTTCCGGCACCGACGTGGCGTAACTGACGGCAACCATCACGACGGCGGAGATGAGGGTGATCAGGATGCTGAAGTACTGAAAGTTGATGTTGCTGACGATCCAGAGGAACGAACCCTCCGTGTATTGGAAGGTGCCGCGCGAAAGGGTGATCGGCGTGTCCACGAGCATGCGGAAGACACCGACCACAAATCCCACGATCATCGCCCACAGGCAGCCGGAAGCATTCAGCCGCTTCCAGAAGACGCCGAAGAAAAAGACGACGAAGATCGGTGGCGCGAGGTAGCCCTGGACCGATTGGAGGTAACTGTAGAGACCGTGCGCACCCTTCACGACCGGAATCCAGGCAAGGGCAATCAGCACCATCACCACGGTTGCGGTGCGGCCGACCTTCACCAATTTTTCCTGCGAGGCGTTCGGATGGCGCTTTTGGTAGATGTCGACGGTGAAGAGGGTTGAGCAGGCGTTGAACACCCCGGCCAGCGAGCCCATGAGAGCGGAGAGCAGCCCGGCGACCACGATGCCGCGAAGGCCTGCCGGCAAAAGGTATTTCACCATCAGCGGGAAGGCACCCTGCGCATCCTGGTGGGCGGTGAGCTCCGGAATCTTGTTGGTCTTGACCAGCGCAAAATAGATCAGACCGGGAATGATGAATAGATAGACGGGAAAGAGTTTGAGGAAGGCGGCGAAAATAGAACCCTCACGGGCGATCTTTTCATTGGGGGCGCCGAGCGCCCGCTGCACGATGTATTGGTCGGTGCACCAGTACCAGAGGCCGATGACCGGCGCACAGATCGCCATGCCGAGCCACGGGAAGTTGCCGTTGAAGTACCAGGCTTGTTTCACGATCGCCCCGGCGGAATTCAGTTCCTTGACCGGAGCCCAGGTGGCGATCTGCCCGGCCGGAACGAGCGGCTTCCACAGGTTGAACATGTCGGAACCGCAGACCGCACGGAGCGCGCTCCAGCCGCCCAATTGGTGCAGCCCGTAGAAGGTCAGCAGGGCCGAACCGCCGATCAGGACCACGACTTGGACGGCGTCGTTGTAAGCCACGGCGCGCATGCCGCCGAGCGTCGTGTACAGGCCGGTGAGCAGCACCACCGCGACCGAACCGATCCAGAAGCTGTCGATGACGACGCCACCGAACGTGAGGTTGATCTCGGGCAACAGAGTGGCGAAAACCACGCCGCCGGCAAAAATGCCCACGGCGATCTTCGAGACCACGAAGGTGACCAACGACACCCACGAGAGCATCGTGCGGGAACGCCCGCAAAAACGGCGCTCGAGAAACTCGGGCATCGTGAACACCTGCGAGCGCATGTAGAAGGGGACGAAGACCCAGGCGAGCACGAGCAGGCACCAGGCGTGCAGCTCATAGTGCGCCATGGCCACGCCATCGGTGGCGCCGGAGCCGGCGAGACCGACGATGTGCTCGGAGCCGATGTTCGACGCGAAGATGGACGCGCCAATCACCCACCAACCCAGGTTGCGGCCGGCCAGGAAGTAGTCGGCGGTCGTGTTCTTGCCCTTGCGGACCACCCACCAGCCGACGCAGGCGAGAATGCCGAAGTAGCCACAGATGGCCAGCCAGTCCAAGCCCGCGAGCGTGGAGTTGGGCGATGAAGTCGCCGTGATGGCGAGCAGGGGTTGGGAGGCTGATATCATGGGGATGGGGTTTTGCAGGATGCGATGGGCGGAGGAAGAAC
>JBBIHQ010000070.1:0-9679 GCA_037446975.1 Opitutia bacterium | reverse complement strand
GCGCGGGCCTGGAGGCCGAGTTCGCCCGGTTTCGCCTGGTTGACGATCCAGTTGTGGTCATAGCCACCGCCGGCCTTGAGCTGCTCGTCGGCCGCATTGATGCGGGCGCCAATGGCGGTCGGTTTCCGGAAATCGAACGGCGTGCCTTCAACGGACCGCAGCTCGCCCGTGGGGATCAGGCCGCTGTCGACCGGCGTGAACCGGTCGGCATTGATGGTGACCAGATGGTCGAGAATGGTGCCGCCGCCGCTCAGGTTGAAATAGGAGTGGTTCGTGAGGTTGACCACCGTGGCCTTGTCGGTGTGCGCGGTGAAATCGACCCGGAGCGCGTTGTCGTTGGTCAAGGTGTAGATGGCCGTCACGGCCAGATTTCCGGGATAACCCTCCTCGCCGTCCTTGCTGAGGTAGGTGAGTTCAAGGGCGGCGCCGAGCTTGCTCTCAACGGGACGCGCCTGCCAGACGACTTTGTCGAACCCTTTGAGTCCGCCGTGCAGCGAGTTGGCGCCGTTGTTGGTGGCGAGCGTGTAGGTTTTGCCCTCAAGGGTGAACCTGCCCTTGGCGATGCGATTGCCGTACCGGCCGATCAAGGCGCCGAAATAGGTGGTGGTCTTGGCATAGGCGGCGATGCTGTCGCAGCCTTCGACGACATCGACCATCTTGCCGTTGCGGTCCGGCACGACGAGCGAAACGACGATGCCGCCGTAGTTGGTGATCGTGGCTTTCGCGCCCGTGGCGTTGCGCAGCGTGTAGCGTTGCACATTCTGGCCGTCAATGGCGCCGAATGGTTCCTGGGTGACAGCCGGAGCAGCGGATAACGGGGGCATAAAGTTGGCGAGGGCGGCCGCCAGCGAAAGAGCGGCGGTGAGATTCAGCGGGGATTTCATGATTTCTACGGGGTTTTTGGGTTTAAGACAGGAAATATTAATGTGCTCCGCCGGACTGGCCGTAGTACGCCCCGGGACCGTGCTTGCGGCTGAAATGCCTTTTGAGCAACTCGGGTTCGATCGGGGCCAGGGCCGGGGAGAGCTGGAGCGACATGAGCGCCATGTGGGCGCAACACTCGGCCGCGACCGCCACTTCGACCGCCTTGGCCACGGTCAATCCCCACGCAAAAGGGGCGTGGCGGTTGACCAGCACGGCGGGACAATCAAGCGGGTCGACGCCCTTGAAATGTTCGACTATCACATTGCCGGTTTCCCATTCGTAGGCACCGGAGATCTCCGCCTCGCTCAGCTTGCGGGTGACGGGAATTTCGCCGTGAAAATAGTCCGCGTGGGTCGTGCCGAAGATGGGCACGGGCCGCCCGGCCTGGGCAAACGCGGTGGCATGGGAAGAGTGCGTGTGCACGATGCCCCCGATTCGTTTGAAGGCGAGATAGAGCCGGCGATGCGTCGGCGTGTCCGAGGAAGGGTTGAGTTTCCCCTCCACCTTCCTGCCGTCGAGATCGACCAGCACCATATCCGAGGGCTTGAGCGCGGCGTAATCGACGCCGCTGGGTTTGATGGCGAAAAAGCCCTTCGCGCGGTCCAGCGCGCTGGCATTGCCGAAGGTCAGGTTGATCAGCCCGTGTTTCGGCAGCAGCCGATTGGCCTCGAAAGCTTCGCGTTTGAGTTCAGTCAGCATCAAGGAAGAGACGGTGAGCGTGAGCGGGGAAGTGATTTAAGGCCAGCCTGACTTGATCGGTGGTCACTTCGCCCCTTCGTTTTCAGACGCGCAGACCCTGGGCGAGCGCGTAGTAGAGATCATTCTGCCGCAGCGCGGATTTGAATTCCCGGAGCTTCGTTCCGTGATCAATGACCGCGAGTTCCATGCCGGCGATCTCGGCAAAATCCTCCATGTGTTCCGTGGTGACCACGTAACTATAGCCGGTGTGATGGGCGCCCCCGGCGTAGATCCAGGCTGCGCAGGCGGTCTTGAAGTCGGGCTGGCATTCCCAGACGGCACGGGCGACCGGGAGTTTCGGAAGTTTGGGAGTTTGCACCGCCGTGACTTCGTTGACGATCAGCCGAAAGCGGCTGCCCAGGTCGACGAGCGAGGCATTGATCGCGCGGCCGGCTGGTGCATCAAACACGAGGCGCACCGGGTCCGCCTTGCCCCCGATGCCGAGCGGGTGGATTTCCAGCGAAGGCTTGGTCGCGGCGATGGACTCGCAAATCTCGAGCATGTGGGCGCCCAGCACCTGATGGCCTTTGGGCGAGAGATGGTAGGTGTAATCTTCCATGAACGACGTGCCGCCGGGCAGGCCGTCGCCCATGACTTTCATGGCCCGGAGAAGCGCGGCGGTCTTCCAATCGCCCTCGGCGCCGAACCCGTAGCCGTCGGCCATGAGCCGCTGGCAGGCGAGGCCGGGCAGCTGGGTGAGCCCGTGGAGATCCTCGAACGTGGTGGTGAATCCCTTGAACCCGCCTTCCTCGAGAAAAGCACGGATGCCCAGCTCCGCCCGGGCGCCGTCGCGGAGCGATTCGTGCCGGGCTCCGCCGCGGCGAAGCTCCTTCACCACGGCATAGCGGCCGGTGTAGTCGGCGCAGAGGGCGTCAACCGCCTTGGATGAAACGGCGTTGATCTTGGCCACCAGATCGCCCACGCCGTAACCATTAGTGGCAAAACCGAAGCGGATTTCCGCGGCAACCTTGTCGCCCTCGGTCACGGCCACCTGGCGCATGTTGTCCCCGAAGCGGGCAAATCTCGCCCCCTGCCAGTCATGCCAGGCGCGAGCCACGCGCACCCACGCCCCGATCCGTTGCTGCACTTCGTCGTCGCTCCAATGGCCGACGACCACCTTGCGCCCAAGACGCAGGCGGGTATGGATGAACCCGGCCTCCCGGTCGCCGTGGGCGGCTTGGTTGAGGTTCATGAAATCCATGTCGATCTCGCCCCACGGAAGGTCGCGGTTGAACTGCGTGTGAAGATGGCAGAAGGGTTTCTTCAGCGTGGTGAGGCCGCGGATCCACATCTTTGACGGTGAGAAAGTGTGCATCCAAACGATCAGTCCGGCGCACTTGGCGTCGGAGTTGGCATTCAGGCACAGCTGGGTGATCTCATCCGGCGTGGTGAGGAGGGCCTTGAAGACAATCTTGACGGGGACGTGTTTCGAGGCCGCCAAGGCACCGGCGACTTCGCGGGCGTTGGCCGCAACCTGTTTGAGCGGGCCGGGCCCGTAGAGATGCTGCGAACCACAGACGAACCAGATTTCAGACGAGGCAAGTAGTTTCATGGGAGAGGGTGAAAGGGCGGGTCGAGCCGGGGGTGGGTGAATCGACCGGCCTCGGTCGATTGCGGGCCACCAAACACATGCGGCCTATCGGGCGTTTTCCTTGAGGGTGAGGAGGTCTTTCATGACCCGCGAGAGATCGGCGGATTTGTTCAGACCGCCCAAGGAGTCGTGCAACTGGCGATAGAGCGCGTAAAGTTGATCATAAGTCTTTGTCGCGGCAGCCCTCGGTCTGTAGGTGGTCTTCTTGAGCGACGTCATCTTTCGCTGGGCGGTCGGGAAGTCAGGGTGGGCTCCGGCCAGCACCGCGGCGGAAATGGCGGAGCCAAGCGCACAGGCCTGGCTGGATCCGGAAACCAGCATCGTGCAACCGGTGACGTCGGCGTAGATCTGCATCAGCAGCGGATTCTTCTCCGCGATGCCACCCGCACAGACGATGCGGTCGACGCGCACGCCGTATTCCTTGACGCGTTCAATGATGGCCCGCGCGCCAAACGCCGTGGCCTCGATGAGCGCGCGGTAGATTTCGGCCTGGGTCGTGTGCAGGGTGCAGCCGGCAATCAGGCCGGTGAGCAGCGGGTCAACGAGGATGGTGCGGTTGCCGTTCTGCCAGTCGAGCGCCAGCAGGCCGCTCGCCCCGGGCGCCTGCCTGGCCGCCTCGCGGGTGAGGCGGACATGGCGGGCGTTGTCGCCTTCGCAGACCACCTCGACCCACCATTTGAAAATGTCGCCGACGGCGGACTGCCCGGCCTCGATGCCGTAGAAGCCGGGTAAAATCGCACCCCTGACGATGCCGCAGATACCAGGGATGTCGGGCACGGTTTTGCTGGCCGACACCACGCCGCAGTCGCAGGTGGAAGTGCCGATGACCTTGACCAGCGTGCCCTCGGCCACCCCGCAGGCGATGGAGCCGTAGTGGACGTCAAATTCGCCGATGGCGATCGGGATACCGGCCGGCAGGCCGAGTCTATCCGCCCATTCCGTACAAAGAGCGCCGGCAGGCTCCGTGGCGTCCCATGCCTTCGCGTAGAGCCGGTCGCGCAGTCCGGCGAGTTCGGGATCAAGCAGCCCGAGGAATTCCTTGTCCGGCAGACCGCCCCACTCGTCGGCATAAAGCGCCTTGTGGCCGGCCGCGCAAATGCCGCGCTTGACGAGGGCCGGGTCGGTGATGCCCGCAAGAACCGAGGGAACCCAGTCGCACAGCTCGACCCAGGAATGCGCGGCGGCGAAAACCTTTGGCGCGACGTTACGGCAACGCCAGAGTTTCGCCCAGAACCACTCCGAAGAATAGGTGTTGCCGCACTTGGCGATGAAGTGCGGACGATGCTGGGCGGCGAGGGCGGTGATCCGCGCCGCCTCGCGGTGGCTGGTATGGTCCTTCCAGAGCCAGCATTGGGCGTGGAGATTTTTCCGCCATTTCGGATCCAGGGCGAGCGGACGGTTTCGCGCATCGACCGGAATCGGGCTGGAACCGGTGGTGTCAACGCCGAGGCCCGCGATTTTCTTGGCGTCGAAACCGCGCGTCTTCCTGGCCGCGGCCAGTGCGCCGCGAACGCTTTTCTCCAGGCCGAAAAGATAATCGCCCGGATGCTGGCGGGCGAGATGGTGGTCGCGCGGATCGAGCAGGACACCCTGGGCACCGCTCGGGTAATTGACGACGCAACTGCCGACCTCCGCGCCGTCGGCGCACCGGACCACCAGGGCGCGCACCGAGTTTGTGCCGTAATCTATTCCGAGGGTATACACACAAGCAGGCTAGATTTGCCCCTTTGCGGGGAAAACAGTCCTGCTACTTTACAGTCACGTCGGGGCTTGGCGATCCCGAACCATCTTGCCCGGCCGGCTTTCCGCCGCCCGCCGGATCACATGTCGGGCCGCCGGAATTCCTTGTGATCGTCTCGCTGCATCGTGCCCAGCTTCTTGACCATTTCCTGCGCCGTGGGGTTGTCGTTGGCCGTGAGCGCCGCCTGCAGTTTGGGCAACAGGGCGATGAATTCCTTCAGCCTCTCCTGATAGGAACGGATGAAGCGCTCGCGTTCGCCGTCCGGCATGGTCTCGGCCTTGGCGGGTTTCATGGTCAGGGCTTTTTCCAACCCGACTTTGATGGTGACGACCAGCTCAAGGGAGGAGGCGTTGCTTGCCGGATCGGCCACCTGCTTTCGCAGCTTCCGCCAGGCGCCGTTGAAATCCTCCATCGTCTTGCCGAGCTTGGTTTCCGGTTCCTTGTGCTCGTGCCTTTCCTGGGCGCGCAAAATGGCTGCGGTCGGGCCAGCCAGAATCAAGGCGAGGGCGAAGCGAAACAAACGTGTTTTCATCGTGGTTTTGGATCCGAAAACTAGCGCAACCGGCGGCGAAAATGCCAGCGCATAACTTGGCCGCTCCGGTGATTGTACCGGTTCGCCAGAGGCGCGACATCTGTAACTGGGCGAAGGAGTTCCGGAGATCGGGAGGCCAGGTAATCCGGCCAGCGGGCAGGCTTTCGCCAACCGGCTGGGGAAAAGGGGAGAATCCACTTGCCAAGGGCGGCTTCAGTCTCTCTTTTCGGCCTTTCCCGTTCCTTAAACCCGCAACCTTAACCGCAGTTACGATCGCAAGGCGGCCCAGTTTGGCCGACCTGTGTCTCGTTCCGACATAGATCCATGAATATCACTCCGAAAGACCTCCTCGACGCCGGCGTCCACCTCGGTCACCAGACCAAGCGTTGGAACCCGCGCTCCAAGCCCTACGTTTTCGACCATCGGCAGGGCATCACCATCATCGACCTCGAGAAGACCCACGCCAATTTGGAGAAGGCTTGTGCGTTCGTCGAGCAGCTCGTATCCGGTGGCGGCGATGTGCTGCTGGTCGGCACCAAGCGCCAGGCCCAGGAACTCATTCGCGAGGCGGCGGCGGCGACCAACATGCCCTACGTGACCACCCGTTGGATGGGCGGCACCCTCACCAATTTCGAGACGATCAAGAAGTCCCTCGCGAAGTTCAAGAAGTACCAGGCGATGGACGCCAGCGGCGAGCTGGCCAAATTCTCCTCCAAGGAAGAGTCGGCGATCCGCCGCGAAATGGCCCGCATGGGCCGCAATTTCGACGGCATCGCCAACATCACCGGGCTGCCGGGAGCCATGTTTGTGGTCGACACCAGCTATGAGGAGATCGCCGTGGCCGAGGCCAAGCGCATGAACATTCCTTCCATCGGCTTGGTGGACACGAATTCCGACCCGACCCAGCTGACTTACCCGATTCCCGGCAATGACGATGCCACGAAGTCCATCCGCATCGTCGTTGAAACCATCGTCGAGGCGATCACCAAGGGTCTGGCGCATCGCGAGACCCGCCGGGTCGCGCATGCGGAAGCCAAAGCCGCGGCCAATGTCGCGACGGCCAGCGGCACCGAGGTCGACCTCGATAAGGTTGTGCTCCTCCCCGGCAACCTCAAGGGCATCATTGAAGAGGACAAGCCCGCGCCGGCGCCCCATCGTCGCACCAGCCGGGCCGGAGCCAAGAAATCCGCGGTCAGCACCGAGGACGTTTAATCTTTTACGACTACCACTATGTCAGCTGTTACAGCCATCATGGTCGCGGAACTCCGCGAGAAAACCGGCGCCGGCTTGCTTGATTGCAAGAAGGCGCTCGAAGAAGCCCAAGGCAACATGGAGCAGGCCGAGACGATCCTGCGCAAGAAGGGGGTTGCTTCCGCCGCCAAAAAAGCCGGCCGTTCCACCTCCGACGGCTTGATCGAGTCCTACATCCACGTCGGCGGGAAGGTCGGCGTGCTGGTGGAGATCAACTGCGAAACCGATTTCGTGGCCAAGACCGACGACTTCAAGACATTCTGCCGCGACATCTGCCTGCAGATTGCCGCGGCCAGCCCCAGTTATGTCCGCCGCGAGGACGTGCCCGAGGCTGAACTGGCCAAGGAGCGCGAAATCGCCGCCGCCCAAGTGCAGGGCAAGCCACCCGCCGCCGTGCAGAAGATCGTCGAGGGCAAACTTGAGAAATATTATTCGCAGATGTGCCTCATGGAACAGCCGTTCGTGAAGGCACCCGAGAAGGCCATCAAGGATCTGCTCACCGAGAAGATTGCCAAGCTCGGCGAGAACATGCAGATTCGCCGCTTCGTCCGCTTCCAACTCGGCGCCTGAGCGTTTCGGATTCTCTGATTCGACGGGCGCTCCTGCCACGGAGCGCCTTTTTGTTTAACCGCTCATCTTCCCCAAGGTCCCACTGATTCCAAAGGGAATTTTATCGTGCCCGAGCCCGGCAAGATTCCAGGACTTTATTAGTGCCTATTGGTGTGTATTAGTGGTTGCCCTTCCTTCCTCCCATGAAAGTCACGCGCGGTCAGATCATTGTCCGGGGTCTTACGAACCGCTGTCCCAACTGCGGCGGGCATTCGCTTTTCAAGAAAGGCACGCTCTTCGACATCAACAGCGCCTGTCCGGATTGCGGACTCAAGGTCGAAAAGGACGAGGGTTTCTTCCTCGGCTCGATGTCGCTCAATTACGGTTTCACGCTCATCGGGTTTCTGGCCCCGGTCGCTCTGCTGTGGTATTACGGTGTGCTCGGCGGCAAACTGGCGGCGGGCCTGGCCATCGGCGGCGCCATCCTGGTGCCGGTCATTTTCTACCGGTCGTCGCGCAGCTGGTGGCTGATGAACTACTACATCTTCCTGCCGCAGCACCTGCCGGCCAACCGGCGTGAGTTGGACGGCGCCGAAGACGAAAACGTGTGAATGAGAACATGAAGACCGGCTGGCGGCCCCGGAACGTTCCGCCTTTCGTGGATGGCGCGGCCCCTCGGGTCCGATGATGGGAGCGGGCCGTGCGTTCCGCGGGCTGGCGCCGCTTACGGAGTCGCCTCAAGCGGACCGGTCTTCAGCCAATGGTCGTAGTGAGCGAGAACGCGCCTGGCGGTTTCGTTAAACCACGCGTAGCCGTTGCGGCGCTCGAGCGAAATCTCTTCCACGTTGTCGTGAATGCTCTTGTCGCGGTCGCCAAAGATCGGCCGGTCAGAGCCGAGCTGGGAATAACGCGGCCAAATTGGCCCGGCGCCAGGTTTGGCGGCCAGATGACGTTCGCCGTTCTGCGGGCGAAACACCACGCCGAAAATCGCGGTCTTGTTGAACCATTCAGCTGCGGCTTTGAGCGCAGCGGTCACTTCCGGCGACGGTTTCGGAATCTCCATCAAGAACATCAGGATCTCGGCGCTTTCAGCCGAGGCTTGCGCGGGCATTTCGTAATTCCGGGCCGAGCACGGCTGTAGCGTGAGCATATCGTGTTGCTGACACCAAACGGTTCGGCGACCGGCTGTGACTATCTGGCAGGCCAGCAGGCAATCGAGCCCGCGCTGCAAACTGACCGTCGCTTCGTGGCGTTGCACCGGAGTGACAAAGGCGAATTCTTTCAAGCCGCCCGCCATGTCGCGCTCGAAGGCGAGCACGTGAAGCATGGCACCGTCATTAAAGGTTATTGCGTCGTGATACCCGCCTTCCAGCGGCCAGACCTGCGGCCAGCCTCCATTGGGGTATTGGGCGGCCAGAATGTAATCCACTCCGTGCGAAAAAGCCGCCCGGTAAGGCGCCGCGCGGTTGGCCGGCAAGGCGGATATTACTTTCGCGAGATAGCGCAGTTCCGTGGTGGTGGCGTCATTGTCGAAGGTGCCGACATAACTCCAGTTCGAGTCCGCGGGACGGTCGTTGTCCGATCGATCGGTGAACCGCGAGCCACCGTCATGGGAAAAGCGTTCACCCGGCCGCCGGGGATGCTTGGTGAGATCGATGTTCTTGCTCCAGCCGCCGGCCGGCGTCTGGTAGGAAACGACGATATCGGCGATCCGCGTCGCATCGGCGCTGCCGTACCAGGTAGCAGGTCGATCCAAGGGCAGGCTCTTGGCATCACGGCCGTCAGGAACGGAAAGGGTTGTTTTCAGGCCCGTGTGCCTGAACTCGGCGGCAAAAGACGATTGATCTTCCAGCCGTTGGTGGTTCGAGCGCTCCAGATACGCCGTCCACGCCTCCTTTGCGTCCGCCGGCAGCCCGGCGATGCGCCCGGCCGTGAGCGGCAGGGCTGGCGGGTTCGTTCCCACGACGGCCGATCGGAGCGGGAGTTGGGCCACGAGCTGGGCTAAAGCGCAAAGAAAAACCGGGCGGAGTTTCATACGGGGTTGGCTGCAAGACGATCAAGCTTAACTAAAGTTTCAGCAATAGCCTGGATACAGACCGAGGTCTTGCCACCAAGAAAGAGTAGACCGGGCGCCCGTTGGTCGCCCCGGGAGAAAGGACGAAGGTTGGCGGAGAGGGAGGGATTCGAACCCCCGGAACCCTCACGGGCTCACCTGATTTCGAGTCAGGCGCGATCGACCACTCTGCCACCTCTCCGTGACAACCCGCCTTCGCCGAGGCGATGGAGGGCATGAGGGCGCGAACGTAGGACTCGCACCCGAAAACGGAAGCCGAAAGTTTGTTGAGCCGTAAGC
>JBBIHQ010000069.1:0-17159 GCA_037446975.1 Opitutia bacterium | reverse complement strand
CCCCTTTGCAGCCTCCGGCACGAACGATGATCCCAACGGGAATTCGTGAATGGCTCGGCGCCCGTTTGTCGGGACCGCCGGGAGGAAAACGCCTCCGCCAGTATCGCGTCTGCCTTTTCGCTCTGGGCCGCATCGGGGATTTTGTCCTGGTTCTCTCCGCCTTGCGACTGCTGATCCGCAAGTTCGGCGTCGATGGCTCTGTGTTGGTGACTCCAGAATTCGCCGCGACAATTGCCGCCCGGGAGTTTCCCGGTGTGCGTTGCATCACGCTGCCCGCTGAAGCCGCCAGCCTGATCCGTGGCATCCTCCCGGCTTGGTGGCATCAGCGCAGGAACTTCTCAGGGAATCATTTCAACCAGCTACTTTGCCTAAGCCATCAGCGCTCACTCTACTACGAAGTGTCGTTGTCGTGGATCGACGCGGAAAAAGATGTGCGCCTGATGCCCGAAACGTATCCGACCGTCGCGAGTGACGGCTTTTGCACCGAACTGCTCGCACACTGGCGCCTCGTGGAAATAGTCCTAGGCCACCCGGTAAGCCGGGCGGAAATTCTGCCCCGCTTTACCGGTGTGCCCACGAGCGACGACGGCCGTCTGCTGGTGTATCCGCTCGCGCGGGATACATTGCGCCACCTGCCCGTTGAAAAAATCATCGGGGTCTTGCGGCTTTGGCGCGAACGCAGCTCGGCTCCGATTGTCTTTGGTGGCAGTCCCGCCGAGGCACCGGCGTTGACGGAATATCTTGCTGCCGCCAAGCAAGCCGGACTGAACGGCATTACGATGGAGCTGCCGGTCGGAGTGGACCGTTTTATCGAGCACATCGCCCGAGCCAGCGCGCTGCTCGCCTCTGAAAGTGCCGCGGCCCACATCGCCATCGCCTTTGACAAGCCAACCGTGGTGATGATGGGCGGAGGGGTGCACGGATACTGCCAGCCGTGGCGATCTTCAGACAGGCAGACTACGGTGCAAAAGCCCATGCCCTGCTTCGGCTGCGGCTGGCATTGCTCCCGGACCGAAATGGTCTGCATGACCCGGCTGCCGGTGGCCCCGGCCGCAGCGGCGTTGCCGGCTTTGTGAGGGCCCGGCCCCGTTCATTGCGCCGTTGCCAGCGGACCCGGCGCCTGTTTAGTGGCGGTTCCATCCCTCCGTGAAGTTCACCCGCAGCATCGATCTCGGCAGTTTTTTCAAGTTCACCACGCGCGAGCGGTTTGACTGGATCACGCCGGTCTGCCTGCTGGTGCTGGCGACCTTCGGGGTGTTCTTCATCTACAGCGCCCAACTGGCCACGGGCCGCGAACAGTGGCAGCAACAACTGGTGTGGATGGGGGTCGGAGCGGCCCTTTATCTTGCCGTCTCCCTCTTGGACTACCGGCTGTGGCTGCGCTGGTCGCATTGGGTTTACCTGCTCAGCCTGTCCCTGCTGCTGTGGGTCATGCTCCTGGGCAGCGTACGGATGGGCGCCCGGCGCTGGATTGATTTCGGTCCGATCTCGTTCCAGCCGTCGGAGAGCGCCAAGCTGGCGGTGCTGGTGATCACCGCCTCGATCCTTACCGGCGCGAAGATCGGCACCGTGCGCGATTCGCTCCAGACCCTCGTAAAATTGGCTCTTGCCGCTGGTATACCCATGGTGTTGATAGTCGCCGAGCCCGACCTCGGAACCGCCTTGGTCATCGCCCCGATGGTCTTCGCCATGTTGTATTTCTCCAATCTTTCCATGCGCTTCTTTGCCGGGGCGGTGGGCGTGTTTGCGCTGCTCGTGGGCATTGTCGCGCTGGATACGTGGCGCTACGGCGCCTTTTTGGATGACAACCACCTGACGCCCCAGGAGGCCCGCGGGAAATTCGAACCGCACTCGTGGCTGCCGCTGCACGACTATCAGCGGGAACGGGTGCTGTCGTTCGTGGCCCCGGACAAGGTCGACCCCATGGGCATCGGCTGGAACCAGCGCCAGTCGCTCATCTCCGTCGGCTCGGGCGGCCTGACCGGCAAGGGCTGGACCGAGGGCACGCAGGCCAAGCTCGGTTACCTGCCGCGCAGCGTCGCGCATAACGATTTCATTTTCTCCGTCATCGCGGAGGAAAAAGGATTTTTGGGAAGCATCACCGTCATCGGACTGTTTGGCGTGGTGTTGTGGAATGGAATACGGATCGCCGGTCTCGCCCGCGACCGCTTCGGCGCCCTGCTGGCGCTGGGCGTCACGGTGCTCACCGCGGTGCACGTATTCGTCAACATCGCCATGACCATCGGTTTGGTGCCGGTTACAGGCATACCGCTTCCCTTCATCAGCTACGGTGGCACCTTTTTGCTCAGCTGCTGCTTGCTACAAGGACTGGTCCAAAGCGTCTATCGTTTCCGGAGGGATTTCTAACATGATTTCCCGCCAACCCGATATGGACCGTTTTGCCGGAATCTCCTGCGCACAGCCCGCTGCTCAAGGGTGCCCCGTGTCAACCACCACCCGGGATCAACCCCACCATGAACGATCAGCCATCCAACTCCGGCGTCCCCCCACAGGACGCCGCCGCCCGATATGAAGAGGAACTCGCCAGTCCCCCGCCACCGAAGAACAGCGAGCCTCTTACCGCCGAACAGCTTCGCCACGAGGCCAAGGAGCGCGCCGCCAACCGGCCGGTTCTCCAGAAGATCCTGAGCATTTTCCGCAAGGAAAAGGGCTCCTTCCGCGAACTGGTCATCAATTCGGAGCCCCTCGAGAAGCGCGTCGCGCTCCTCGTCGACGGCACCCTCGACCGCTTCGAGATCGAGCGCGAATCCGACAACCGCATGGTCGGCGGCATCTACAAGGGCCGCATCAAGAACCTCGATCCGGGCCTCAAGGCCGCCTTCGTTGACATCGGCTACAACAAGAACGCCTTCCTGCACTACTGGGACATGCTCCCGGCCGCCGCCGACTCCTCCGTCGAGGTCGTCCGCGTCAACAAGAAGAAGGACTCCGGTCAGCGTTCCGCCCAGCCGACGGTCAAGGACATCCCCCAGCTGTATCCGCCGGGCACCGACATTGTCATCCAGGTGACCAAGGGGCCCATCGGCACCAAGGGCCCGCGCACCACCACCAACCTCTCGCTCCCCGGCCGCTATCTCATCCTCACGCCGTTCTCCGACGGCTGCGGGATCTCCCGCAAGATCGAGGATCCGCAGGAACGCAAGCGCCTCAAGACGCTCATCAACGAGCTCACCATCCCGGAAGGCATGGGCGTCATCGTCCGGACCGCCGGCGAGGGCAAGAAACCCCGTTACTTTGTCCGCGATCTCCATCTCCTCCTGACCAAGTGGCAGGAAATCACGCACAAGATGGAGACCGACCGCGCGCCGGCCTGCCTGTATCAGGAACCCGACATCGTCGAGCGCACCGTGCGCGATTTCCTCACCGAGGACATCGACCGCGTGCTCATCGACAACGAGGAGGACTTCAAACGCACGCAGGAACTGGTCGCGCAGATCTCCTCCCGCTCCCGCGGCAAGATCGCCTGGTACAAGGAGGCCATTCCGGTTTTCGAGCGCTACAATATCGAGCGCCAGATCGAGCAGACGTTCCAGCGCCGCGTCGCCCTCCCCTCGGGCGGCGAGATCGTCATCGACGAGACCGAGGCCCTCATCTCCATCGACGTCAACACCGGCTCCCACAAGTCCCGGTCCGGCGATGAGAAGAACACCATCTTCCAGGTCAACATGGAGGCGGCGCAGGAGATCTCGCGCCAGATCCGGCTTCGCAACATCGGCGGGCTCGTGATCATGGACTTCATCGACATGAAGGAACGCCGCCACCGGAATTCGGTGTACGACAAGATGGTCGAGCTCATGTCGGAGGACAAGGCCAAGACCCACATCCTGCCCATCTCGCAGCTTGGCATCATGCAGATGACCCGCCAGCGCCAGCAGGAATCGCTCTCGGCCAACATCTATACCAGCTGTCCGTACTGCCGCGGCCGCGGGATCGTCAAGTCGGCGACGACGATGTCGGTTGAGCTCCAGCGCAAACTCTCCGCGGTCGCCCGCCGGCTGCAGGCCCGCAAGGACGGCAAGGAATACGCCCTCCGCATCCACGTTCATCCGAGTATTCTGGAAAGATTGCGGTCGGAAGACTCGGAGCTCTTGGTGCGCGTCGAAAAGACGTATGGAGTTAAATTAGCGTTCCGTGCCGATCCGAACTACCACGTCGAAAACTTCAAAATCATCAACGCGGTGACCAACGAGGAGTATCGGTAAGCGAAACTCCCAGCTGCCAGCGATCGGCATTCAGCTTTATGCTCTTCATCAACGCCGGCCTTCGGGCCGGCGTTTCCTTTGGGGAGGGTCCATCTCCCGATGAGCCGCGCCTTGTATTCGCGCCCCAGCCTCTATCCTGCAATCGTGCCGCTCTGGCAGCCTTCAACTAGCACGTTTACACTTCCAGTTACTCTGCATTGATTTATGCATTCCATGCGGCGAATAAGCCGGATATTCGCCGCATATTGTGCGGTGATTAGGCCTTGTATTAGCCGCATACCAACGTAATCACTTTTCCATGCGCTATATCCATCAACGTCCGGAATGGCCTCATTTCTCATGGGACGATGCCAAATTGATGCCGACGCTTTTGGAGGTCCGACACCGGCAAGGGCGGCTCCTCGGCCGGATGGATGGACTCGGGTTTCGTTTCCGCACCGAGGCCGCGCTGGAAAATCTCACCGCCGAGGTCATCAAATCCAGCGCCATCGAGGGCACGCTCTTCGAGCCTGCAGCGGTTCGCTCCTCCATCGCCCGGCGCATGGGCATCCAAGCTTCCGGCAACGTCGTCTCGGATCGCCACGTCGAGGGCGCCGTCGACATGATGCTCGATGCGACGCAGAAATACGCCGAGCCATTGACCCTTGAGCGCCTGTTCAACTGGCAATCGTCGCTGTTCCCCGGCGGGCGGAGTGGAATGAAATCCGTTCTGATTGGCCAATGGCGCACGCCGGAGATGGATCCCATGCAAGTCGTCTCGGGACCGATCGGTCGCGAAAGAATCCGCCGAAAAAACATCCACTTCGAGGCGCCGGCCGCGGACCGTCTGCCGGCGGAGGTGGCCGACTTTCTGCGATGGTTCGAACGCGTCGACCGAACCGATCCCGTGCTTCGCGCCGGCCTCGCCCATCTTTGGTTCGTAACGATCCACCCGTTCGAAGATGGCAACGGCCGGGTCAGCCGCGCCATCGCGGACTTGGCGCTGGCGCGGGCCGACGGCTCAGCGATGCGCTTCTACAGCATGTCGACCCAAATCGAGTCGGAAAAGAAGCAATACTACCAGGCCTTGGAAAAGGCCCAGAAGGGAACGTTGGACATCACGGGCTGGCTCGCCTGGTTCCTCGACTGCCTTGATCGCGTCCTGCAGGGAGCGGAAACGTCACTCGCCCGGATCCTCCAGAAGTCGGCGACTTGGGAGTGGATCAACCACGCGCTGACGATCAACGACCGCCAGCGCCTCGTCATCAACGCGCTGTTGGACGGTTCCGATCGCGCGCTTTCCACCTCGCGCTATGCCAAGCTCGCGTCGTGCTCTCTCGATACGGCGCTGCGGGACATCAAGCTCCTGCTCGACGTCGGTGTCCTCAAGGCCGGAAAGAGCGGCGGTCGCAGCACGAAATACGAACTCCAGCCGCCGCCACCTTCCGCAGCCTGATCCCCTATTTCGGTTTTCCGCGCTGATCCGAACTATCACGTCGAAAACTTCAAAATCATCAACGCGGTGACCAACGAGGAATACCGCTGATTGTCATCGCGAGGTCCCGTCCCGGCGGGACCGTGGCGATCCACATGACTTCAAAACGCCCGACTTCATCGTCGGGCGTCTTCTTTTGACCTTCAGGGGCAACCGCGGGGCCCTGCTCCGCCGCCAGCTATTCCGGACGCCGTAGCGCCGGAGAAATCCGGATGGACACCGGGTCGGCAGCAGCCGGCAACGGTGCCTGCTCCCTCACCCCACTCCACTCGCCTTCGCCTGACCCTCAATCGCCCGCGCAACCTTCGTCGTATTGTCCGCGGACACCTTGGCCTCACCGGCGAATTTGCTCCACTGAGCGAGCGCCGCGGTCACCCCGTCGATCACCGCGTTCAACTTCGGCACCGTGGCCACGCTGCTCTGGCGCCCGGCGGCGATGAAATCTGCCCGCGTAATATTTTCCCGCTTGCCCGCCACCGACATCTGTTGCGTCGCCGTCCATTTGCCCGGCAGGGCGTTGTGCGCGTAGGAGACGTCGAAGGCCGGCGCCAGCTCCCAGCGGCCGTCCTCTGTCAGGAGAAAACCGAAGTTTTTGGTGTGATCGTCCCGGTTGCATCCGAGCACGTTGAACACCATGCGGCGGAATCCCTCCACCTTGGCCTCCGGCGCCAGCTGCAGGCGCTCGATCACGCCGAAATAGTCCTCGTAAGCGTGGCTGTGGGTGCCCGGCGTCGCATAAGCGAGGTGCGCCAGCCCGAAGAGCGACGCAAAGTGCCGCTTGCCCCCCTTTGCGGGGCGGTCGAAACGGCGCGTCATGAAATGTGCCCGACCGCCCTCCTCGAACAGCCGGCAGTCGGCCATGGCGATGCCCGCCCGGGCGGCCATGAGATGGTAGGCATACTCGATGCGACCGTAACCCTGCGGATCCCGGACCCCATCGAACGATGCGGACACGCCGTCGAACTTCATCAACCAGTGCTCGAACCCCGGCGGGGCCTTCGCCTGGCCGGAACGCACTTCCCCGGTCGTCGGGTTGAGCGCGATCACGGCCTTGGCTCGCGCCCCGCCGGCCGACGTGCCCACCCGCAGGATTTCGTTCAACTCCTCCCCGCTCTCGAGGCCGGTGGACAAGCCCTCCCGCCGCGCCAGCGCCGCCGAGGCCAGCTCCACCAATTTCTCCACCTCGATGTGTTCCGCCTTCGAGTTTCTTTCCCGGATCGACGGACGAAATTCCAAGGCGCCCATGCCCCGGTTGCCGATGTAGCACAGGCGCTCCACCGGAGAGAAATCCTCCGGGGCCCTTCCCTGCTGGCGCAGCCAGTCGTTGATCAGCGCGTTGCCGTAGGTGTCGGGCAGGCTGTCGGCGAGCATGCCCGGCAGCCCGCCGAAGGACTCGTGCAGGTTCGGAAACTGCCAGGGCCCGGCCCGGAGCGGCATCATCAACGGCGCCAGCTCCGCCCCGTCGTGAACAAATTTCGGGGTGTATTCGAACACGCCAAGCCGCCGCGCCGCGTCCCAGTAGGCGACGCCCGCCTTCACGCCCTGATAATAGACATCGGCAAAGGGATGGGCCATGGCCTTAGCGCACGCGCCGCCGTTCCTTGCCGGCGAGTTTCTGCAATTCGATCGGACTCGGCACGGGCGCGGGCAGAAGATTGATCAAGGCGTCGCGAAACCCCAGGCCCTGCAGCACCCGCGCCAGCGACTCGACTGTCACTGAGCGGCCGTTCTCCAAAGCGGACAAGGCGTCTTCACTCACGGCCGCTTTGGCTGCGAGCCCCTTTTGCTTCAAACCCTGCGCCACCCTTTGGTGTCGCACTCGTGCGCCCAGTTCCTTCAGCTCTTTCATAATACCGGTGTTTACCGTGTTTATTGCCAAATACAATGATAATACCGTCTTTTATCGGTTTTATATAATAGTCACGCAACCGCTTGGAAGTTCGCTCGCTGCGCATATTCCGGGAGGCGGGTTTCCGCAACGAGCGGCTCAACGACCACGTCGCCTCGCCGTGCCCCGGCTCAAGCTCCTCGCCCACGCCAAATTCTTCACCCGCCCCTGAACGACCTGCGCCAGCCGCGGGTCGGGAAATTTCGTAGCCATGGAAATGGCCGTGGCCGCAAGCTGAAACGGCTTCCTGACGTGGCCTGCCGGGGCGAAGGCTCCGCGACTGGTCCCGGGCTGGCAGCAGCCGACAACGGCGCCAGCCATCAGCCTTCAGTTTTTCCGCCTACTGCCCTTCACGCCGCTACCGCGGCGCGCAACGGCACCCGGAAGGTCTCCCCGACGCTCACCGCCAGCAACCGCTCCGGCTCGTCCTGGAACACCGCGCGGATGCGCGCGGCGGGCTCGTCCATCGCCTCGGCGCTCAGCTTGAACGTCTCGTGATGGATCGGGACGAACGCCCGCGCGCCGGCCTGGCGGGCCATATCGGCGGCTTGTTCCGGATTGCAGTGTGCGCGGATCCACGGGTCGTAGGCCCCGATGGGCATCAGCATGAGATCGATCGGCCGGGCCACGTCGTAGAGTCTGGCAAAGGCCGTGGTGTAGGCCGTGTCGCCGGCAAAGCACACGGCATGGCCGCCGCGTTCGAGGAGATAGCCGTTATAACCGCGATGATCGTCCTTCATCATGCGCGCACCCCAATGCGCCACCTCGAGGGCGGTCACGCGGATCGCACCGCCGCGGGTTTCGATCGTCTCGCTTTGGTTCCAATCCAGTTCGTGGACATCCTTGAACCCATGACAGCGGAGCAGGTCGGCCGTGGCGCGGGCCGTGACAACCGGCGTGCGGCGGTCGAACTTCCGCAGGCTCCATACGTCGAAGTGATCGAAATGCGCATGACTCAGCACAATGAGGTCCGGCGCCGGCAGCTCCCGCGGCGTCAACGCCGGCGCATGGTAGCGCTTCGGCCCCAGCACGAACGGCGGCACGCCCGGCCCCACCCGGGTGGAGAAAACCGGATCCGTCAGCACCCGCACCCCGAGGAAATTCAGGAAGACGGTCGAGTGGCCCAGCACGCTGCCCGTGATGGCATCGTCGCGCCACTCGCCCGGCCGCGGCCGGTGCCTCGACGGCAGCGGCTTCCCCCGCCCGTCAAAGATCATCCTCCGGATCATGCGTAATCGCGCCATGCCCGGAAAGGGAATCCGGTCCGCCCAAAAGTCCAGCGACTCTCGTCTGCGTGGAGAAGACCTGCGGCGTGAAACTGGCCTTCCGCGCCGACCCCAAATATCACGTCGAGAACTTCAAATTCATCAATGCCATGACACGATCACGCGTCCCGCAAACAGAGGTCTCGAATTAAAGTCGAGTCTCTGGAACCAGAGTCCAGTTTCTCAAATTAAAGTTCCATGCCGTTTCAATTGAAGTAACGCGCGACTGAAACTAAAACCGCATTCGACGTCGGCGAAAGTCGAGCGCTCAAGCCCGCGACTTAGTGCTCGCGGGCTTATTGCTACAGGGCTTTGCGGTTTGCGATGACTTCAGCTTGGAAACGAATCCGGTGTCGTCGAGTGGAAACCTTAATGCCGTGCGCTTCCGGCAAGCGTCAGAATTCCTCCGGATTGTCCAGTCTCGCCAGGGCTCTTGTAAGGCACTGACGCATAACTTGGCCAAACCCGGCACGACTATTTGTCAGCCGTCAGGTGGCGACGCGACCGCTAGTTACTCAGTTCGCAAGGCGATGATCGGATCGACTTTGGTAGCCCGGCGCGCCGGCAGGTAGCAGGCGAAGGCAGCGACGGCGGCCAGCAGGAGCGGCACGGCAAGGAAAACAAGCGGATCGTGCAAGGAGGTTTCAAATATCATGGTTCTCAACAATCGAGTCGCAGCAAACGAGCCCGCCAGTCCGAGCGCCAATCCGAATGCGATCAGGGTCGCGCCCTCGCGCAGCACGAGCGCAAGCACCTCATGCGCGCTGGCACCCAGCGCGGTGCGGATGCCGAACTCGCGGGTCCGTTGCGCCACGCTGTACGCGATCAGACCATAGAGCCCGATGGCGGCCAGCAAAAGCGCGAGCGCGGCGAAGAGACTGAAGAGCGCAAGGTATAGCCGGGGCTGTGTGACGCTGCGACTAACAAACGTGTCCATCGTCGCGACATCCGTGACGGGCGTGTCGGGGTCCACGCGCCAGAGCGCGGCTTGCACGGATTTGGCCAGCGTCGCCGGCGGGAGCGCGGTGCGGACCATCAGCGCGGCAAATCCCGGCGTGCGCTGGGCGAGCGGACGATAGACTTGCAGGGGAGTGGCCGCCGCCAGGCCGGAACGACGCACATCGCCAACCACTCCGACGACCTCGAAGCGCGCCGGGGCCCCGGGGGAGATGAATCGTCCGATTGGATTCTCTGTGCCGAAGTAGCGCCGAGCGGCCGTCTCGCTCAGAATCACAATTGGCGGAACCTTGTAGTCGTCGGCCGGGGTGAAGGCGCGGCCGGCCAGCAGCGGAATACCCATGGCCTTGAAATAATCCACGCTGACAGAATCGCAGAAAGCCTCCGGCATATCGGCGGCGGCCTCGGCCGCGTCCGCACGCACCGGCACAAAGTCGACGGGAATGCCCCAGCGAAAAGGCGAAGTCTGGGTGAAGCCGGTGGCTTCTACTCCGGGCACGGCGGCAACCTCGGTTTGGGCGCGAGAGAAAAAATCCCAGCACCGCGCCGGCCCATCGTAGCGTTTGGCCGAGAGCGAGACGGTCAGCGAAAGCACGCGACTGGCGTCGAGGCCGGTTTTCTTTTGCATTAGCCCGATAAAACTACGGCCGAGGAGGCCGGTGCCGGTGAGCAGCACGAGCGCGAGAGCGAGCTCGATGACGATGAGCGAAGCCCGCAGCCTCCGGACGGAAGGACCGGCCGAACCGCGCGCGCAGTCCTTGAGCGCGTCGTTGGCGTCGATGCGCGAGGCGGCGAAGCCGGGCGCGAGACCGGCCGCCACACCGGTGAGGAACGTCAGCGCGATGCTGGTGGCGAGCACCGGCAGATTGAGCGCAATCTCGCCGGACCGCGGCAACCAGCCGGGAGGCAAGTTGGCGAGCACGGCTGGCACACCCCAATACGCGAGCAACACACCACCACCGCCACCGAGGGTGGCCAGCAGCAAACTTTCGCTGAGAAGCAGGCGAACCAATTGTCCCCGGGTGGAGCCGAGCGCGGTGCGGACGGCCAGTTCCTTGCGGCGGGTCGTGGCGCGGACGATGGCAAGACCGGTGACATTGGCACAGGTGATGAGCATAACGCAGCCGACGGCCCCGAGCACGACAAGGAGGCCGCGGTGGAAATCGCCGACCACGAGGCTGCGCAGGTCGACGGCCTGGAGCGTCCAGCCTTCGTAGTTCTTGGGATGAGCCTGTACCAACTGCCGCCCCAAGGTGGCGAGCTCGGCGTTGGCCTGCTCCAGGGTGAGGTTTGGCTTGAGTCGGCCGAAGCCCGTCCAGTAACGCGAACTCCGGTTGAGCAGGTCGTCAGCCCCGGCGCGCATGGGGCGCCAGAGCTGCGCGATTTCCGAAGGATCCTTGAACGTGGCAGGCATGACGCCGATGACGGTGTGGGCGACACCATCGAGCATGATCTGCCGGCCGATGACGGAGTCGCTGGCATTGAACTGCCTGCTCCAGAGCGCATGGCCGAGTACGACGACTGGGACGGCGCCGGGTTTAATGTCATCGGCATCCCAGGTCCGGCCCCGCAGCGGAGCGACATCGAAGAGTTTGAAATAGTCGGCCGTGACATCCGCGCAGTTGAGGAGCGCAGGGGCATCGGTCCCGGTGAGATTGACGTAATAGTAATACTGCGCAGCGACCGTGGTGAAGGAGGCGTTGCCGACGGCGATGTCGCCGAAAGTCGCGGGAGCGAGATCGGAAACACCCTGCTCGTTGTGCCGGGACTGCAACTGCACGAGCTGGCCGGCCTCGCGATATTGCAGCGGGGAAAGCAACAGCGCATGAACGACGGAGAAAATGGCGGTCGAGGCCCCGATACCGAGGGCAAGGGTGAGCACCGCCGTCGTGGTGAAGCCCGGCGTCCTCCACAATGAGCGCACCGCAAAGCGCAGGTTTTTCCAAAATTGCTCCAACCAAATCCAGCCACGCTCCTCTCTCGCCTGCTCCTGGATGCTCGCCACATTGCCGAAGCGGCGTTGCGCCGCGTATTGCGCCTCATCTTCAGGCAGACCGTCCGCCGCGTTATCCACCGCGCGTTGTTCCAGGTGAAACCGCATCTCCTCGGCCATCTCGGCGTCGAGTTTGTCCTTCCGGAACAGCGAGCGAAGTTGGCGGAGGATCTTCATGGGGTGGGCGCTTTCACTCTCATTTTCACTTCGCGCTCAGGTCGCCTGCATGACCTGCGCGATTATGGCCGTCATGCGATCCCAGCTCTCTTGCTCGGCTTCGAGCTGTTTGCGCCCCGCGCGCGTGAGCGTGTAGTACTTCGCGCGGCGGTTCTTCTCAGTCATCTTCCACTCGGCCTTGATCCAGCCCTTTCCCTCCATCCGGTAAAGCGACGGATAGAGAGAACCCTCATCCACCTGGAGGGCACTCCGGGAAAGCTGTTCGAGTTTGAGCGTGATGCCCCATCCGTGAAGATCTCCGCGGCTCAGGACGCGGAGCACCAGCATATCGAGGGTGCCTTGAAGGAGGTCGGATTTTTGGGCCATGACAATCACCTAGACAGTCTAAGGCAGAAAGCAAGCGCTTTCCTTAGATCGTCCAAGGATGGATGTGCTGCCCCGCCCGGGTATGAGCCGGCGTGATAGGTGACACTTAATCCGGGGGGAGCCCATAGCAGGGGTCAGGCCGCGGATATTGATTTCCAGCATGAGCCGACCAGACGGAGTCAGGCCTGGTAGTTTGTGGCGACACCGAATCCAGAAAGCGAACTGCAGCCCATGCGTGCGCCGAGCACGACGGGGTTCGAACCAATTCATCTCTCAACGCTCAGCCTTCGCCGGACGGCACGAGCAGGCATTCGAAGAGGTTGGCGGTAGCGGTGTCCCAGCTCCCGCGGCACTGGAAGCGGACGGTGAGCGCCTGCTTGCCGCGGGCGAGCCCGGCCGGCACCGGCAGGCTGATTGTCCGCAGCATGCCGGGAGCCCGGCCGTCGAGGCCGGGCGTGTCGAGCTTGGTGTCGTCGACGAACACGTCGAACTTCCGGTCGCGGTCCTGCGCCCCGATCACGCAGAGCAGTGCCAGGTCGTCGCGCCCGCCGGTCGCGAGCCGGTAGCTGAACGAACCTTTCTGCTGCGCCTCGCGCCAGGTGTGGCCGGAGACCTCGCCGCTGAACGTGCTGGCGCCCTGGTAGCCGTGCGCGCTTTCGCTCGCCAAATCGCCGGCGACGACCCGGTCGGTCGCGTGTTGCCGCCCCTTCTCGATCGCGGCCGCGATCCGTGCGACGGCCTGCTGCCGGGCCTCCCATTCGGCCGGCTGGAGCAGCGACCAGTAAACCGTCGTCCGCTCGTGGTGGATCGTATAGAACGGCTCGAGCGTCACGTCCTGCGGCCGGCCGAGCCCGTGGGTGCGGAAGACCAGCGGCGAATCGGAAACCTTCTCCACCGACGCCAGCCAGCCGGCTTGGTCGGTCACCAGCGCGGGCACGGCGGGATCCGGGAAACGCGCCTCTTCCAGCTGGAAGCCGGCATAAGGCACGGGCATGCCATCGGTGCCGAGTTTGCCGGCGAGGACGATCGGGCCGTAAAAGATCGCGACTTCGTTGGCCGTGCCCGGCAGCGGTTCGGTGCGCAGCGCCATCGGCAGCGTGATCGTGACGCGGTCGCCCGGCTGCCAGGTGCGCTCGATCGCGGCATACGAACCGGGCGCGCCCGCGTCGCCGGTGAATGCGACGCCGTTGATCGCGATCCCCAGCGGGCCGTCGGCCCAGGCGGGATGGCGCACGCGCAGGGCGAAGGCGGCGGGCCGGTCGCCCGCGATCGTCAGCGTCGTGGTGTTGGCGCAAGGGAAGTCGGTCGCCTGCGTGACCGTCACGCCGCGATCGCGCCAGCGGACGGTGGCGGGGATGAACAGGTTGACGTAGAGCGCGTCCGCGGAATGGGCGAAGATCGTGTCGCCGTATTTGGCGTGGTTCTCCATGCCCGTCCCCACGCAGCACCAGAACGAATCCTCCGGCGTGGCGTAGGTCTTGAAATGGCCGGGCTGGAGCGCCACGAGGTAGGTGCACAGGCCGCGGGCGGGATCCTGCGAGGCGAGGATGTGGTTGTAGAGACCGCGCTCGTAGAAATCCATGGCGCGGGCGTCGGGTTCCAGCGCGAACAGGTCGCGCGTGAGCTTGAGCATGTTGTAGGTGTTGCAGGTCTCGGCGGTCTCGTTGGTGAGGTGGCTGGCAAAGTCGCCGACGGGGAAGAAGTGCTCGCCGTCGCTGTCGCCGCCGATGGCGTAGGAGCGGTGCAGCGCGACGCGCTCCCAGAAGAACCGCGCGATCCGGCCGTAGCGGGCGTCGCCGGTGAGCTCATACTCGCGCACGGCGCCGATGATCTTCGGGATCTGGGTGTTGGCATGCAGGCCGTCGAGTTCGTCCCGGCCGGCGGCGAGCGGGTCGAACACCCCCGCGTGGTCGAAGGCCTGGGCGGTGTGCAGGTGTTTCGGATCGCCGGTCAGCGCGTAGACGCCGGCGAGCACGTCGTTCATCCCGCCGAACTCGTTCTTGAGCGAGGCCTGCATCTGCGCAGGCGGCAGCCGGTCGACGCGGTCGGCGACCCAGCCGGCCATCCGGAGCAGGACATCGCGGGCCTGGGCGTTGCCGGTGAGCCGGTGGGCGTCGAGCAGCCCGGCCATGATCTTGTGCAGGGTATACCAAGGCGCCCAGACCGGCTGGCCGGCGTCGTTGCGGTCGATGAACGATTCCGGGAAGGCCGACAGGTAGCCGGCGTGGAAGCCGGCCCCGACCGACGCAGCCTGGCACTCGGCGAGGCCCCGGACCATGGCGTCGACCCGCTCCTTGAACGCCGCGTCGCCCGTGCTCCGATACATCAGCGCGCACGCCGAGAGGTAGTGACCGGCAGAGTGGCCGCGCAGCTCCACGTCGGGCGATTCCCATCCGCCGTAGGGCCGGGCGGCCGACGGCAGGCCGACGTTGAGCCGGAACGTGTGCAGGAACCGGTCGGGCTCGAGCTCCAGCAGGTAGGCGCGGTCCCGGTCCATCGCCTCGCGGAACAGGCCGGGGCCCAGCGTGACATCGGCCAGGTCGAACGGCTGGGCGACCACGGGTACCTTGGACGCGACGGCGTTGGCCGGCAGCGGGGCAAATTCCGCGGCGCGCATACCGGGGACGAGAGCGAGCACGAGGACGAACGGGCGGATAGCGGCAGGAATCTTCATGGGGTACAAAGGTAGCGGGTTCGACCACCAGCGTCGACGATGGATGCCATCCGTAGCCCGATTCGTCCGGCACGAAAACCCGGCAGGCACTTGACCGTTAGGCAACAGCGGCACCGGGCGAACTATGCCGGCTGTCAGCCTTCAGAGCCGCTTTCCCGCTCCTGGTTCGCAGCACCCTGCTCTGCCGCTCACCGGTGTTCTTCGTAGGTGATATCGATCTTGGCGGCGAAAGCCTGTTTCTTGGCGGCGCCCTGAAAGCGGATGCTGTGCGTGAGCTCGTCGTAGACCCAGCCGTTCTCCGGATCGGGCTTAACCTCCTGCCCGTCGACCTGCACGCGCAGGCTCTTCCTGTAGAGCGTCGCGCCGGGCGCGACCGGGTCGAGCGCGACGGCGACGGTGTCGGCGATGCGGTCGCCGAGGGCCGCCAGCGGCGCGGAGAAATCGCTGTCGATGTTCAACACCGTGCCGCCGGTGAGTTCGGCCGCGCGGCGGTGCGAGACGTTGTTCGGCGAGACCACCGCATCCATCTCGATCTTTCCGCGCTTGTTGCCTTTGACGATGATGAAGGGACGAATCACCCAGTAATTGATGTAGCTGTCGAGGGTCTGGCGCTTCCCGGGGTTGCGCGCGTTGTACTGGTTGAGCAGGTCGGGGAGCTTGCCGTCCTCGATCCACTCGGCCTGGCGCTCGCCGCCCCCCTGCTCCTGCTCCTTCCACACCGCCATGCGGGTCTCCTCCTCATCCATGAAAAAGACCACGATCGTGGTGGCGTCGGGACGCAGCAGCGCATGCTCCTTGTGCTGGTAGTTCGCGACGAAGTTGTACACCGCCGTGAACGCCGTGCGGTTGCTGTCGCCGTTCGTGCCGACTTTCACCAGCTCGGCAAAGACTCCGTCGGGCGTCTGCGGCGTCACCCAGGGCTGGGCCATCCCCGGGAGCGTCACGAGCTCGCCGTTGCTCGCCACCCGCTTGGTGATATGCTTCGGGCGCTGGCGGCGGTCGAGGACCGGATTGCCCGCCGCGTCGAGCTCCACGGAGCGCACCTCCTTGAAATACGGCTGGTCCCCGGACCGGCGGCCCGAATCCGCGTTGACGAAATCGGTCGTCAGCACCCCGATCCGGTAGTCGAGCTTGCGTTCGTCGAAAAGCTGCCGGAAGCGCCGGAGATTCTCGGCGATGCGGCTCTGGTGCGGGGCCATCGAGGGCGAATTGTTGATGACGAACACGAGATCGACCTCGCGGCTCTTGGAGCGGTCCACGGCGATGTGCTTCGGCTCGCGAATCGGCTCGACGCTCGCCACCACGACATTTTCCACCCCGAGCTGGGGGTTGTTCTCATCGAAGGTATAGTAGTTGAAGCGGTCTTCGCCGATGTAACCGGGATCGGGGGCATAGGTGAGCTGACCGGTGTTGCGATCGAGCGTGGCCGTCCCGTGCTGGGGTTTGACCTTGTCGTCCAGGACATAGTTCACCTTCGGGTTGGTGATGCTGGCGCGGTCCGCCGGCTTCATGAAGTCCTCGTGGCTGGGGATCTTTTGGGTGACCGTGATATTGGGCCGCGTCGTCAGCGCGATCGTCTGGGCCGCCATGACGCGTTCCCGGTCCGCGTTGACCACCAGCTTGTCCAAAACCAGCGGCGGCGCGGGCCGCACGTCGATCACGACCTTGTTCTGGAAAACCAATCCGGATGTCTCGTTGCGCACGGTATAGGTGAACGAGTCCTCGCCCACGTAATCTTCGCGCGGCCGGTAGGCGAAATAGCCGGAGTGCCCGCTCTTGTTCTGGAAAAAATCCTCGTCTTCGCCGCCGGCCAGCCCCACCCGCCCGAACAGGGGCTCAACCGTGATCGTGTAGACCAGGTCGCCGCTCGTGTCGGCGCTGATGATTTCCTTGGCGACCGCGAGCTCGCCGTGCACGCCGGTGCCCTCGGCCACCACTTTCATGGGGGTCGCCGACACGATCGTCTCCGCGTCGGCGGACGCCGGCGGGTTGTCGGCGAAGGCCGGCCCACCCGGCAACATGAATACCAGGCTCAATACGCGCAGCCACGCAGGGATAATGGTTTTCAAGTTCATGGGCTAAGCACGATGCACACCTTGGTGTCTGTCAACCGGGACTGGGTTCTGTTCCATCAAGGTGGGC
>JBBIHQ010000068.1:0-17333 GCA_037446975.1 Opitutia bacterium | reverse complement strand
GCGGGGGCCGGTGCGGCCGCGGGCTCGATGCCGCGGCTGAGGCTGACGCGAAGGAGCAGCTGCTCGTTTTCCTTGTCGAGCTGCATGATCTGAAGGATGCGACCGCGTACTTTCTCGACCAGCGGGCGGATCTCACGGCTGCTTTCCCCGGCCGTGGGACCTGAGCGCAGGGAGGCAAGGATTTCGTCCAGCGGCGCCAACAGGGCGCGCTTTCGATCAAGCAAGGCGGCTTCGGGGGCGCGCCGGTGCTGTTTGAGGTGGTGATTTTCCTCATGCGCGAGCTGATATAGCTCGTCACAGACTCGAAGATGCTGCTGCAGGGTTTCCAGGGTGGTCATGGTCGGGTGGTGGGGTGGGTTGACTGGGAGCGTTACTTTCAATGCTGGGGGCCCCGGTATTGGGCGCTGGCGGTGCATTCACGGCGGGCTGGGTCCCGAGGGCGAAAAGGGCGGCGAGTTGCCGTTCGGTTTGCTCGCGCCAGTCAAGCTGGCCGAGCCGCCAGGTGGCCATGCGGGCCAGTTCGACCAGTTCGGAGTTGGCCGGCTTGGCTGGCTCGATGGTGGCTGTCTTGTTCGAATCGGCGGCTTCGGCGGGTGGCGGGGTGGTGCTGTCGACGATGGTGTGATAGGCGGCGCTCGCGCGATCATAGAGGCGCATGCGTTCGTAGCACAGTGCGATCTGATAGGTGATCGGCAACCGCCACGTCGGCTCGGCTGAGAGCGCGGCCAGGCCCTGGTAGATGAGGAGCGCATTGAGGGTGTCGCCGTTTTGGAAGAAATCGTTGGCGAGCTGGTTGCCGGTGCGGCGCTGCCAATAGGCCCAGCGCTTGGGGTCGGCGGAGGCTTGCTCGCTGCGCAGCAACTGCAAGGCGACTTCAAGCGCTTCCTGCTTGCGACCGAGGGAGCGTAGCGACAGCGAAAGAAGGTAACGGGCCTCGGGCACATTCTCGTCCTGCGGCCACTGATCGAGGTACGAATGCAGGGTGGTCACGGCTCCTTCGAGGTCGCCGCCGAGATAGAGGGCATAGGCGGACTTGAAATGGGCGCGGGCGCGGTCGGCCGGGGCGAGATCGAGCAGGCGCAGCCGGGAGAAAAACTTGTTGGCCTCGACAAATTCACCGAGCCGGAAATGGGTCTCAGCGATCTCAAACTGGGCGGTCTTGGCGAGCATCTGGTAATGCTCCGAACCCTCCGAGGAAAGTTTCAGCGTGGAGTTGATGACGCTGTAGAATCGGGCGAAGGCGATCTGGTTGGCGCCCAGATCCCGGTCGGTGCGGCCAACTTCGAGCAAGGCGTCCGGCACCCGGCTGTCGCCGGGATAGTCCTTGAGAAACCGCTCGTAGATCGCGGCGGCCTTGGTCAGGGAACCCTGTTTGCGATAAAGGCGGGCGAGACCGAGAAGTGCGCTGGCCAAGTCGTCGTTATTCGCGCGCGGCGACGCCATGATTTGGCGGAAGGCGATTTCCGCGGCCACCCAGTCCCCATGTTCTGTCAGGCGGGTGCCGAGGATTTGCAGGCCGGCGATTTCCTCATGAGTGTCCTGGAGCTGATGAAGCAGGGTGCCCGGCTGGCGGGAACTCTCGGGCTTCCCCGTTTTTTCCGCTGCGCTTGCCATGCTGGCGGGCGGGTTTCCGGCGGTGAAAGCAGGAATCGATGCCGGGGAATCGGAATTGGCGCGACCAGCGGTGGTCCAGGCGAGCAGAGCCAAAAACACAATTGCAGCGGTTGGCAACGAGCGGAAGCGGATCATTTTTGCTGGTAGGTGGCGGAACTGGGCGGCAATTGGCCGGGGGCGGGAGGGCGCGGAACGCTGGCGGAACCAAGGTTGGTCGAATCGGCGTTGGGAAATTGAAAGTAAGGCAGGAAATCCTCTGGCCGGGTGGCCGGGTGAATGTCGTCGGGAAGAATGCTCGGTGGCGGATTATCTATTGCGGCGGGGGGCTGGCTGGCCGGAGAGCCGTCAATTTTTTTCTCCGGATTGGCCGTCGGGGCCGCTGCTGCCGGAGGCGACGACGGGGCCGAGACAGGGGCTGGAGTGGAAGGCGGGAATGGCGGGGCACTCCCGGGAGGTTTGCCGGTCAAGTCGGGAGGCGGAGGAAGAGCGCTGAAACGCAGCGGCTCGGAGCCGACGACTTTCAAATAGGGAAGGGACTCTCCGTCGCTGGCCGGGTTTTCGCGCTGTTTCGACGGCAGGAGCGAACGCATGTGCCCGTCGATGGTGCTCGGCGCCAGGGCGTGCTGGAGCAACAGAAGGGAAAGCATCCGTACAATACGATGCAGTCCGCCCTGGGGGGACGGTGGTTGAGGAAGATTCATTGCCGTTTTGACGTTCCATGTTGTTGGATCGTTCTGATTCGCCCTGACACCATGTTTATCGGCGCGGGTACGGGTGATCTGTAGCTGAATTATTGCAGCTGACAGTTGATAATCACCCGTTTGAGGGCGGCCCCAAACGGCATTTCAACCTCCCGAAGCGCTCAAAACTGGATGGAGCCCTGGGACAGCTTGTCACCCAGGCGTTGCGACGCGCGCTCCAGGGCGACCAAAATTGCCTCCTCCAGCAGTGCGGGGGTAAAGTTCCACTCCATCAAGAGGTGGTTGTTCACGTGAAACAGGAATCCATCCTCGGAAATGCCCGGGCCCATGCTCGCCGCCACATAGCGGCCGGCGTGCAAATGCGCCACCAGGGGCAGGGCGGGCGCCGGCGCCTGGGTCGGCCGGTGCTGGAATTCCGCCGCCGCCACCATGACGTCCGGGAAGCGCCAGGCGCGCAACAGCCGGGCACCGACCTCGGCGTGTTCGTAGCCGAGCACATCGTGCTCCGCTTGCTCCCAGGTGGAGTGACGCTTTTGCTGGCAGTCGCGGATAAGGGGGAAAAAAGAGCCACAGGCATGCGCGAGGGCCAGCTTGCCCAACTCGTGCACCAGGCCGGCGGTGTAGGCGATCTGTGGATCCACGCGCTCGGAAATTTCCGCGAGCACCTCGCTGGCGATGGCGGTGCAGAGGGCGTGCCGGCAGAAATCCCCCGGTTCCCATTGGCAACCGCCATTGTTGACGGCGGGCCAGCGACTGATCAGGGCGAGCGCCGCAAGGCGGTAGATCTCCTTGGCCCCAAGCCGGAGGATGGCCTGTTCCAGCGTCTCGACCGAGCGGCCGGCTCCGCCAAAGAAAGCGGAGTTGGCCAGCCGGAGGGTCGCGCTCGCCAACGTGGGATCTATCTGGATGATCTTGCTGATCTCGCCCGTTGAGCTCGATTCACTTTGCAGGGCCAGGGAAAGCCGGGGGAGCAACGAGGGCGAACAGGGCAGACGCAGGGCCGCCGTGCAGACTTCCTCGATGGTCGGAATGGGGGTGGGTTGCATGGTAATGCTCACGCCGCCTGCAGCAGGGAGCCGGGATCGAGGATGAGAGCGATGTTGCCGTCGCCCAGAATGGCCGCACCCGCCACGCCGGGCAGGTTTTGGATGAACGCGCCGAGGCTCTTGATGACAACTTCCTGTTTGCTGACCATTTCGTCCACCAGCAGGGCGCAGACTTTGCCGTTGGCCTCGACGATGACGACGATCCCGTCCCACGGCTGCTCGGCCTGGGCGGGGATGCCGAAGCGGCGATGCAAGCGGTGGAGGGGCATGATGCGACCGCGCAATTCCAGCACCTCGCTCGTCCCATGCACCGTGACGATATTTTCGCGGGCCGGGCGCAAGGCCATCTGGACCGAAGTGCTGGGCAGGATAAAGCGATCTTCGCCCACCCGCACCACGAGGCCGTCGATGATGGCCATGGTGAGAGGCAGCTTGATCTTGAATATGGAACCGTGACCCACCTCGGAGGATATCTCGACCTTGCCGCGCAACCGCTCGATGTTGCGCTTCACCACATCCATGCCGACTCCCCGGCCGGAAACAGCGGTGACCTTTTCGGCAGTGGAGAAGCCGGGGGCGAAAATGAGCGCAAGGATCTCGTCGCGGCCGAGCACGGCGTTGGCCGCGATCAGACCTTTCTCCACGGCCTTTTGGAAGATCCTGTCGGGATCAATGCCCCGGCCGTCGTCGCGCAGCTCGATGACAATGTTGCTGCCCTGATGGTAGGCGTGCAGGTGGACGGAGCCGGTCTCGGCCTTGCCCTGTCTTATCCGGTCGGCGGGAAGTTCGATGCCGTGATCCATCGAGTTGCGGATCATGTGGACGAGCGGGTCGCCGATTATTTCGACGACGGTGCGGTCGAGTTCGGTGTCCTCGCCGCTGTTGGTGAAATTCACCTTCTTGGCAAAGTCCTGCGAGAGATCGCGCACCAGACGTTCCATCTTTTGGAAAGTGGGCTTGATCGGAATCATCCGCAAGCCCATGGCGGTGTGCTGCAGTTCCTTGGTGATGCGCGAGAGCTGGGTGACGTTGCGCTGCAGCATCGGACTGGCCGGGCCGACCTCGCGCGCTGTCTCGATAAGCTGGCTCTGCACGATCACGAGTTCGCCCACGACGTCCATGAGCGAGTCGAGCTTCTCGGTGTTGACGCGCACGGTGGCATTGCCGCTGCCGCCGGATTTGGACGCGATCGCCCCGGTTTTATCCGGGCTCTTCACGGATACGGATGGAGCCGGCGGCACCGGAGCGGGGGCGGCAGCAGCGTTCGCAGCCGGTTCGACGCTTGGGGTGTTGGAGGGAAGAGGTGCAGCCGCCGCGACCGGCGGAGCTTCGACCGATTCGCCGGCGGCCAGGCGTTTCACGGCGCTGATCAGGTGGCTGACGGGAATGATCTGGTCGGGCCGGCGTCCGGTTTCCAAGGCGACCGAGACTTGCTGGACTTGGGCCCGCAACGCATCGCGGCTTCGCAGAATTTCGGTGATGATGTTCGAATTGAGCTGCAGCTTCAGGCTCCGGGCGAGATCGAGGAGCGATTCAACCTCATGCGCGAGCTTGTGCATCGGCATCAGCTGCAGGAAGCCGGCGTTGCCCTTGATCGTGTGGAAGGAGCGGAAGATGGAGTTGAGCGCCTCGGGATTCCCGGGCTCGTGCTCGAGTGCCAGCAGGGCCGCCTCGATCTGTTGCAGATGGTCCACCGCTTCCGCGTAAAACTCGGCCAGCAGCTCGCGGTCCTCCTCGAGGTTCAGCGTCAGCAGGCTGTCGACACCGGCTGCCGGAGAGGAGGCCGAGGCGGTGGCGGGCTGGTCGGCGGGCGGCGTGGCGGCAGCCTGGCCTTGGAAGGGCGCGACCGGGTTGCCTGATCTCACGGCGGCGATTGCATCCGGCAGCCAGGCGATGAACTGTTTCAGGAATCCGAGGGAGGTTTCGTCGAACGGCTGGCCGGCATCGAGCCTTAGGCCAAGGGCACCGTGCACGGAGGAGAGGGCATCATGCAAACCGGGCTCAGACACGCAAAGCTCCCTGATTTCCCCCAGCAGGCTGTAGGATGGAATCAGGCCGTCGTCACGACCGGGTTGGGCTAGGATTGACTCGGCGGCGAGACGGTTGACCGCGTCGTCGAGAGCCTGGAATGATTCCAAGGAAATGGGCATGGCGCCGGTAGGCTGTGGGTTCAGGTGGGTATCGTCACTGGCTGCAGGAACTTTAGGTGCCTTCCTTGACCTTTGCGCTAAAGACCGGGCTGCTTCGGACCGTAGTGGGTTGGAAGTGGCATGCCGCCGCCTCGAACAACCCACCATGAGTTCACCCGCTGTCATCCCTGTTACCGCCCTGAACAACCTCACCGGCAAATATCTGACCGTGGTCCTCGACAACGAGGCCTACGGGCTGAATGTACTGAAGATCCGCGAGATCATCCGGCTGCAAAAGATCACCCCGGTACCGCAGGTGCCGACCTATGTGAAGGGGGTCATCAACCTGCGCGGCCGCGTCATTCCGGTGGTGGACTTGCGGGTGAAATTCGGGCTGAAGGCGGAATTCACCGAGCGGACGTGCATTGTGGTGGTCCAGGTGAAGCTGCCGACGGAGCAGGTGGTGCAGATGGGGCTGATCGTCGACAGCGTGGAGGAGGTCGTGAACCTCACTGCGGCGGAGATCGAGCCCACGCCGGACTTTGGGGCGAAGGTCGACACCAGCTACCTGCTGGGCATGGCCAAGATCAAAGGCCAGGTGAAGACGCTGCTCGACCTCGACCGTGTGGTCGCGCCCGAGACGATGCAGGCCTTGGCGAAAACCGTCTCCTGAACGACGCAATCGCCGTCTGAAAGCCGGGCGCGTGGCTCGGCCCGCTGCGTTTCAGTCGCCTCGTGGACTCAGCCCGTCGGAGGGCAACCCCGGTCAAGGCACAACAATTGCTCGGAGTTTTGCCAATCCATGCGCAGGCGCAGACGAAACCGGCCGATGTATGATGGACAAACCCAACCGGTGGGGCTTCGGGCATTTCCCACCGACTCAAAAATTCCGTAGATCAGTCATGAAAAATCTCACCATCGGCCTGAAGATCACGCTTGGGTTCGCCACCCTTGTCGCCATTGCCATCGCCCTCGGAGGCTTGGCCATTTTCCAGATGCGCTCCTCCAGTGGGAGCTCCCATGCGCTTAGCGAGCAATACGTGCCGGAGGTCTCCATCTGCAGCGATCTGCAGAGCGCCATGGCCAAAACGATGCTGGCGATCCGGACTTTCGGCCTGACCGGGGATGCCCGGTACTTCGATCAAGCCCAGCAGGGGATGATGGAGACGGGAAAACATATCCAGCGGGCCAAGGATCTCGTGGCCGCCCATTCCACGCTGGTCAGGCTCAAGGCGGAGCTCGACGGTTTTGAGAAAGCCTTCGGCGAATTTGGCGCCTTGGTCGCCGCGACCAAGACCGAAAGCGACACGCTCGGCCAGGCGCAGAACGGGCTGGATGCCAGTGCGGGCAACTTCGTGGCACAGATCGAGTCGTACCGGAGCGACCAGGAGAAGAAACTGCGGGCTGATATCCAGGCCGCTGTTGCCGCGGATAAGCTGCAGGAGCGCGCCCTCAAACTCAATTTGACCTCCGAGATGGAGAGCCTGATGAACCAGATTCGGCTTGCCGCCTGGAAGGCCCGGGTCGAGCGCGACTTCGAGCCGCTGCAGGCGGCGAACGGCAAGTTCGACGAAATCGCAAAAATCATCGCCCGGATCGTGCCGGTCACCACCAAAGAGGAGGAAAAGCTCAGGCTCTCCGAAATTCAGCTGGCGGCGAAAAACTATCAGGCAGGTCTGCAAAGCCTGGTTACTGCCTGGACCTCGCTGACCGAGACGGGTGTCCAACGGATCAAGATTGGTGAACAGCTGGTCGAAAGCAGCGGCGCCATCGTCGATGTCGGCGTGAGCCGGGCAACCGAACTTTCCAGGGAATCCACCAGCGGCCTGGATAGCTCGTCGACGGCAATGTTCATCGGCCTCGGGGTTGCCACCGGCCTCGGGCTCGGGCTCGCCTGGTTCATTGTCCGCGGTATCACCCGGGCGCTCCGTGCGATCACCGGTACGCTCGAGGCCGGGGCCACGCAGGTCGCCGCAGCTGCCGGCCAGGTTTCCGCATCCGCGCAGTCGCTCGCCGAGGGCGCCAGCGAGCAGGCCGCCTCGATCGAGGAGACGAGTGCGTCGATCGAAGAGCTCGCGAGCATGACCAAGCGTAACGCCGAGAGTTCACAGCAGGCCAAGACCGCCGCCGGCCAGGCACGCAGCTCGGCCGATACCGGTTCGAAGCAGATGACGGCGATGGTGACCGCGATGGATGCGATCAAGCTCGCCAGCGCGGACATCGCCAAGATCTTGAAGACGATCGATGAGATCGCGTTTCAGACGAACATTCTCGCCCTTAATGCCGCCGTCGAGGCGGCTCGCGCCGGTGAGGCCGGCGCCGGCTTCGCGGTGGTGGCCGACGAGGTTCGCACGCTGGCCCAGCGTTGCGCCGCCGCCGCCAAGGAAACCGCGGTGAAGATCGACGACTCCGTCGCCAAGAGCCAGCAGGGCGTGCAAATCAGCGCCGAGGTCGCGAAGAGTTTCGCGACCATCCAGGAGCAGATCAGGAGTGTCGATGCGCTCGTGGCGGAGATCGCCACCGCCTCCGCTGAGCAGAGCCAGGGGATCGGCCAGATCAGCACCGCCGTCTCGCAGATGGACAAGGTCACCCAGTCCAATGCCTCCGGGGCCGAGGAAAGCGCGGCTGCTTCAGAGGAGCTGAACGCCCAAGCCGAGTCGATGAAGGATACCGTGGCCAGCCTGCAACGGTTGGTGGGCTCCAGCAACCGCGCGTCCGCGCCCGCCAGGTTGGCGGTTCATTCCGTGGCGGCCGGCCAGCCACGCGCCGACGCGAAACCGGCCTTGCCCGCGCCGATCCAGCAGCGCCTCGCTCCCGCCGGACCGGCGATTGCCGCCGCAACCGATGGTCGTGGCGCAAATAGCCACGACGACTTCTTCAAAAATTCCTGACGGCACGGCGGGAATGCAAAATGACGGCGACCATCGTCGCCGGATACTTCCGCCCAACTCAGGCCTGGCCCTTGCGATCCTGCGATGATCCTGACCATGCCGGTTAGGCGAGGGAGGAAGACAAACCACCGGTGATCACGCCGCGACCCGCCTTGATTTCACATCCCCGGGATTCAGTGAGCGCGGGAAACTGGCGGCACTTTCGCGGAAGGTCTTGGACGGGCAGCCTCGCAAGATAAGCGTACGGCAGCGGTGGCATTGCCTTTGCGCCCGTGGGGCTCGCGGGAACAGGGATGACGCCAATCCGGATACCGCGACTGGCCCAGGGTGTTGCAGCGGTTGTCGTAGACAGATTGGCCTGCTGATGCCTCCTCTGCCGGGCAATGCGGAGCGTTCCTTCAGCCCGGCGGCCTGGCAGCTTGTATCTTCTGTCCGCTCAGACTGGCGGGACGCCAGATCCGGGGCGGCGGGAAAAGAGAAAGTTTCGGCAATCAAGCGGGCGGCACGCTAAGCGTACCGCCCGCCCACACAACACCCTGCAAAAGTAGTGACTGGGTGGAGGAGCGAAAACGGGTCAGACGGCGGCCGGTTGCGGAGCGACTGCGGCCGCGCCGAGGCTGGCCTTGGCGTCGTCGATCAGGTCGTGAAATTGCCAGCTCCGGGTGTCCTCAAAGCCTTTGCATTCGGTGGCGATCTGTTGATTTCCCACCAACGCGAACTGCAGGGTAAGTTCACGACAGGTCTGCATGGTCTGCAGGAGGAGCTTGATGACGCCCATGTGCAGCGTCGGCAGCTGGTGAATGTCGATGACCATCCGGGTATGGCCGGCATCGACGGCCTCGGATATCTTTGGCTTGAGATAATTGCCGACCTCCGCGAGCACGGCGGGTGAGCAGTTCTCCGGCAGCCGCAGGATAATAAAACCGGGCTCGATGAAGAAATAGCGCAGCGAGGTATCGAGATTCATGGACTTGGTCATCTTGGTCTCGAGATCGCCGAGGTCGATCGGCTTGGTGATGACGGCGGAAAAGCCCACGGTCTGGGCCTGCTGGTGCTGCGCGATCTCGGTTTTCACCACGAGGGCGAAGACGGGCGTGAGCTTGGTCTTGGCGTTGGTGCGCAGGACGCGGAAAAGGCTGAAGGCCGCCTCCTCGGGAAGGGAAAGGCTGACCAGCACAAGATCAGGCTGGGATTTGCCGCAGAATTCGAGAGCTTCGACCTGGGTGCCCACCCCGTGAATCTTCCAGGGGGTGTGCTTCAGGCCCTGCGCGATTTGCTGAATGATGGCCGGCTTGTCCTCAACGACCAGGATGTCGGCGGGATCGGAAATGGCCTTGGCCTTGGCCGGCTGTTCGGGCCGGGCCTTGAGGTCAATGACCCGGCTGGCCTTGCCGACGAGCGCTTCCTCCTTGAACGGCTTCACGAGATAGTCCCGCACGCCGATCTTGGCGATCTTGAGAACGTTGTCGCGGCCCCCTTCTGCCGTGAGCATGATGACAGGGATACCCTTGAGTTTCGGATCGGACTTGAGCTTGGTCAGCATCTCGACGCCGTCCATCACCGGCATGGTGACGTCGAGCAGGATCAGGTCGGGCATTTCCTTGGCGGCGACCGTCAGGCCTTCAACTCCGTTGCTGGCCTCGAGAATATCGCAATCAAACGACTTGAATGCCTTCCGTACGATGATGCGTACGGTCTTGGAATCGTCGACGGTGAGAATTTTGTGGCGCATGAGGTGACAGTGGAAATTATTCGTCGGTCTTGAGGATAATATCGGCGGCCACCTTGTGACCGTTAAACTCAAAGTTATAGATGTAGCGGGTGGCGGAACTGATCGGTTCGATGGAGAAATTGCTGCCGCGCAGGATCGAGGGAATGGTAAGCTTGCAAGGGAAGCCGGCGTCGCACAGGCCGTTTTTGAAACTGCCGACGGTCATGTTGGTAAGTTCACCGATGGCGTCGTTGATGACCTCGTCACCGGCCTCCTGCAGCTCCTTGTCGGTCATGCCGAGGAGGTGACAGGTGCAGAGCCGGGCAAAGGGGTCTTCGAGGTAGAGGTAGATGAGGCCGTTGACCTCCCCGAGGAAGCCCACGGTGCCGACGACGTAGGGAGCCGTGCCTCGCGCGGGGCCGGCATTCGGAGCCGACAAGCCGCCATTCGCCAGAGCCTCGGAGCTGCCGTCAAGAGTCGGCACGCGGTCGAGCATGGTTTTGAAAACATCACAAACTGCACGGGTAATGTATTCGCGAACTAATGGTTCGTTGATTTCGGCAGCAGCAGGCATGGTTAGCGTGTTGGAGGTGGGCTTCCACCTCCTATCGGCGCATTCCGGCGCCAACTTTACGGGATTTGTGCGCCGCCCTTGCCCCGGCTTTCGGGGGCGGTCGGATCAGGCCTCGGCTGATTCCAACCCGGCGTCCACGGGATCGCCGCCGTCGCGATATTCCTGCAGTTTATTGCGCAACGTGCGGATGCTGATGCCCAGCAGGCCGGCGGCCTGGGTGCGGTTGCCCTCCGTCTGCCGCAAGGCCGCCCTGATCGCCTGTCTTTCCAACTCGGCGATGGGCAGCACGCCGCCCGCACTGTCGGTGACGCTCACCGGATGCTGGGCCGCGGTCGTCGAGACCAGATTGGCGGCAAAATCGTTGGGGGATTCCTCCGCGACGAGTGGGAGCGGTTCTTCAGGGGGAAAATCGCCCGGCAGGCCGAGGGCGGAGGCGGTCACCGGCCGTCCATTCTCGGTGAGGATGACGGCGCGTTCGACGGTGTTCTGCATTTCGCGGACGTTGCCCGGCCAGCGGTAGCCCGCGATTGCGGCGCGTGCCGAGTCGGAATATCCGTTCACCTTGATGCCGTGTTTGCGGGCGCAGCGCCGCAGGAAGTGTTCGGCCAGCAGGAGGATGTCTTCACCGCGCTCCCGCAGCGGCGGCACATGTACCGGGAAAACATTCAGCCGGTAATAGAGGTCCTGCCGGAGGTCGCCTTTTTCCACATAGCTGAGCAGGTCGCGATTCGACGTGGCGAGCAGCCGCACGTTGACTTTGATGGTCCGGTTGCCGCCGACCCGTTCGAACTCCCGTTCCTGGAGCACCCGCAGGAGCTTGGCCTGCAGGTTGAGGGGGATCTCGCTGACCTCGTCCAGCAGCAACGTTCCCTGGTTGGCCAGCTCGAACCGGCCCTCCCGTCGTTCGGTCGCACCGGTGAAGGCGCCGCGTTCATGGCCGAAAAACTCGCTCTCGATCAGGTTTTGGGAGATGGCGGCGCAGTTGACCTTGATGAACGGCTGCTTCCGGCGCGGGCTGGCGCGGTAGAGTTCGCGGGCGATCATCTCCTTGCCGGTGCCGCTTTCGCCGGTGATCAGCACCGTGGCATCGGTCGGGGCGACCCGCTCGATCAGTTGTCGCAACCGCAGCATGGCCGGACTGCGGCCGACCAGCCCGCCGTCCTCGCCATCCTCGGGATTGCTCAGGTAGCGGTTCACCTGCAGGAGCTGGCGGTACGACTGGGCCTTTTTGAGAATGATGTCGATCTGGCTGGGGGAAAAAGGCTTCAGGACGTAGTCAAAGGCCCCGGCGCGCATGCAGCCCACGGCCGATTCAATGGTCCCATAGCCGGTCACCATCACCACGAGCGGGTGCTCGGGCAACGTTGCCACGCGCTCAAGAAATCTCTGTCCGTCGCCGTCGGGCAGCCGGAGGTCGAGCATCATCAGGTCGAACGTATCGGAGGTCAGCAGCGTTTCGGCCTCGGCGAGTGACTGCGCACAGCGAACCAGGCATTTGCGGCGGGTGAATATCTCGCTCAGAAGGCTGCGGACGACAGCTTCGTCTTCGACGATCAATACTTTTTCGAGCGAGATGGCCATGCAGGACTGATGGGTGGGAGAAAACGGCTAAACTGCCGTGCTGCGCGATACAACCAAAACCCGCGTTCCGATCACACGCGGCGGCCGATCTCAGACGGCGGCCAGCAGCTTCTGCAATTCTGCGAGGACGGCTTCCAGCGGGTAGGGCTTCTGGATGAAGCAAGTCGGCCCGCCGCGGGCCAGTGATTCCGCCGCCTCCCGGTGATACCGGCCGCTGGATAGCAGCACGGGCAGACGGGGTTTCAACTCCCGCAGCCGGCTGCACATCACATCGCCGTCCATGTCGGGCAGACGGAAATCGGCGATGACCACGCAGACCCGGTCCGGATTTTCCGTCAGCAGCCGCACGGCTTCCTGCCCGTTGGGGGCCCGCAGGATCTGCGCGCCGAGGAGGGACAGCCATTTTACGAGCAAATCAGCGATGAAAACCTCATCCTCGACCAGCAAGATGGTTTCACCGGCCAGGGGTTTGTCAGTGGCAGGCGCGACCGTGAGCGAGTGAAGGGAGTCAGTCACCTTTGAATCCCTGCCTTTCGGCACGCATTTCGCGGACTTTAGCAGATTCCGCTAAATCCGCCGTCTTTTGCACCGATTAGCGATGGTGAAGAACCAGCCTTCGCCATCATGTCCAACCGCCTACTCTCCCTGTTGACCGAAATCGAACGCGCCTTGGTAGCCAGTGAACCGGCGCCTGATGGCGGGACATGGGATACTCTGCGTCTCATCAATTTCGCCCAAGGCCTGGCCCGTCTCACCATTTCGGTAAAATCCGCCGCCCATGTCACCTCCGCGCAGGGATCGATTCTGCTGCAGTCGTTCACGCTGGCCGACGGTTCGGAGTGTCTGAAGGCAAATCTCGGCTGGCAGGGGGTGGAGGAATCCGCCACCTATGCCGTGTATGCCCAAGCCCACACGGACTGGCCGTCAGAGGCATCCCAGATCGCGGCCAAATGGCTCGGCGGCCGGCAGTCAGAGGTCAAGGTGCCGGCCCTGGACGAAGGTCAGCCAACCGATGCAGTGTTGGAAGCGGCCAGCTGAAAGGGCGGAACCGCGGCCGCAGGTTTCGTGCCCCGGTCGGGGCCAGGCGGACTGAACCTCGGCTCTTTCGGTGCGGCGGTTGAGGGCCGACCCGAGTCTCTGGTTTACAGCAGCCCGTTAAGCATCGTCGGCAGCCGCTGCAAGGCGTTGGCCAGGTGCGCGCGCGCCAGCGCGGTCTCGCTTCCGTCCGCGCCGTAAAGAGTCTTCCAGCCTTCCAGCTTCATCCACGCATCCGCTTCGATCGGTTTGACCGTTTCAAATCCGCCGGAAATGCCAATGTGACGCACCAGATAATCGGCCACCTGCACGGCCGCGGCAAAGAGCCGGTGACGGGGGGCGCGTTCGGGCTCGTTATGATAGAGGACGGCAAAGGTGATTTCATCCGACAGGTGGTGCCGGCCCAGATAATAGGCTCCGATTCGGGCATGGTCCCAGCCGATCAGGGCGCATTCAAGCCGGCAGACCTCCGCGGGATCCTGCAGGGGTGTCTGCATGATCTGGTGCAGTTCCTCGGGAAACGCGTAAGCGATGACCACCTTGCCGACGTTGTGCAGCAGGCCGGCCAGATAGTCGGTGTCGTCATCCACGGCGATGCTCGTGGACAGGAGAATTTCGCGCGTCAGGGCGGCCGTGCCGATACTGTGCCGCCACAATTCCGCCCACGGCAGCGGAGCGTGGCCAACCCCGTTGGAATGCATGGACTGCATTTCCTCGATGACGGGGGTGGCGGTGGAAAGCTCGCGAATCTGCCGCAGACCGAGAAAGAAGACCGCCTCCTCAATGTTGCTGATGCGGGTCGAGTTTCCGAAATAAACCGAGTTCACCACGCGCAGCAGGCGCGCCGAAAGCGACGGGTCACGCCGGATGATCGCTGCAATTTGCGAATTCAGGCTCTGCTCCGAGTTGATCAGGGCCCGCAAGGCGCGGTTTATGGTCTGAAGCGACGCCAGTTTTGGGCAGCCCTCCAGCCGCCGTTTGATTTCATCATCGGGGTAGGGAGCGGACTTCAGCTTTGCGGGAGGCGCGATGGGCGTGAGCGTAGCTTGCATGAGTAAGGCGAAAGGGTGGCGAGCCGCCGGAACCGGCGAAGCTCGTCACTCTCTTCGGCGCAAACCGCCGCAAAATTAAGGCCAATCGCGGCCCAAGCACTGACAGGACAACGTGATGAGGGTTGTAAAATGTTCCCTCGCCGCGCTCAGGCTGGCTCCGTAACCGCGAGCTTTTCGCAGATGGAATGAAGCAGGCGGGCCGAATCGGGCAACACCTGCTCAACGGTGGCGACCGTCGCATGCAGTTGCAGGACGGTCGGCTCTGCTCCGAATTCGACCAGCCGCCAATACCACCGTCCGAATTCCTGGTTCACCGCCGCGGCGACGGCAACGGGCGGGCGTTCGGCACCGGCGCCCAGGGCGGCCTGGCACAGGATGCGGGCGGCCAACACCCGGGGATTCGCGTCGACGTCCGACCGGCCCCACAAGGACAGCGCGCCATGCAGTTGGCCAGCGAGCATGAGCGCCTCAGCCCGCTGCGCGAGCACCGTGGCGTCCGCTGGATGATGGTTGAGCGCCACGGCGGTCCAGTCGACGGCCACCTCGAGCAGTTTGGGTTCGCTCAATGTGATCCGGCCGCCGGCCGTCCAGGCGGCCACCGCGGCCGGGTAGTTGGTCGTGAATTGATTCAGCAGTTGGAGGGCCTCGACGGTCTGCCCTTGTTCGTGGAGAAAGTTGGCGTAGTCGATATGCAGCTTGGCCGCTTCCGGCGCCTCGACGATGCCGGTGCGGAATTCCTGATCGGCGGCCACCGTTTCCTTTGTCTGCCAGAGACAGACCGCGAGGAAATGCCTCGGCAGCACCGTGCGGACATCCGGCGTGACGGGGGTGAGGACCGATTGCGTGCGTTTGGCGAGGCAGGAACGCATTTCCTGCGCTGCGGCCGAGTATTGCTTCAGGTCCATGTGCGCCAGGCCCAGAACGAAGTGTTGTGAGGCGGTCGGCTCGCTGCTCCGGGCGAGGGGCGAGGACAAGATCGAGAGGACCTCACCCGGGCGGTTCGCCGCGCGGAGGTAGGTGGTGTATTGCGTCAGAAGCGCTTCACGCGTCTCGGGTATCGCCGCTGACGTCGGACGCGCCGCCATCATGGCAAACGCCGTTGCATACTGACGGAGTCCCTCCTCCATCCGGTTGGAGCGGACCAACTCCAAGCCATAGTTCATGAACAGGGCGGGATCGTCCGGGATTTCGTTGACGGCCTGCTCGAGGAGGCGAAGGTTGCGCTCCACCTTGCCCCGCTCCTTCACGAGTTCCCTGGTGTAGCCGTGGTGCCGCAAAGCGGCGTCGCCGATGCGGTTCTCAAGACCCCATTCCCTGCACCGGGCCTCCACACTGTAGAAGACCTGCTCGTGCACGCGGCCGACAAAGAAAAGGCCGGGGGCGTTGCGGAACAGGCGGGGCACATGGCTGTGACCATCCTGTTCGCGCCCGACGTCGATCAGGGGCAACCGCCATCCCAGGACGGAATCGTGGTCGAGCAGCCGGCGCAGGGCCGCGTGGTTTTCCGGCGGCAATTCCTCGTCGGCATCCAGCGAAAGCACCCAGTCGCCGCTGGCATGTTGCAGGGCGGCGTTTCGCGCCGCGCTGAAATCATCGCACCAGGCGAAGGCGTGGATCTCCGCGCCGAATTCCTGCGCGATGGCCACGGTGCGGTCAGTCGAGCCGGTGTCGACAACCACGATCTGGTCCGCCACGTCCTTGATTGAGCGCAGACACTGGCCGAGGAACCGCTCTTCATTCTTGACGATGAGGCAGACGGAAAGACGGGGGTTGGGCTTCGTCTTCGAATTCGCGATCTCCGGGGGCAGGATCAGCCAATCGGGTGAGGTGTGGCCCTGGCAGCCTTCCTGCAGAAATTTTTTCGCCGGCTTGAAGGCCGGGGAGAGTTTAAGCGCGTGCCGGGCGCAACTGAGGGCGCCGGAAGACGCGCCCACCTTGCGGGCGATTTCCGCAAGCAACAGGAAGGCTTCCGGATGACAGGGCCGGGCGCGGATGGCTTCGCGCGCCCTGTCCCACGCGGCCCGCGGGCTCTTCCTGCGCAGAAGGTCCCGGGCTTCGCTCAAGTCTCCAATCCGGGCCACCGCAGGCAGCGTCGACGCGGCCGCTTTGCGCGCGGCCGGCTTATTTTGCGCTGCCGTCTGGCGGCCGGGCCGGTCCGCGATCGCCTGCAACCGACCGGCCGCGACGGTGGCGGCGTGGTCCCATGTCCAGCGGCTGCGGGCGTGGACGGAGGCGCGCCGGCCCAAAATGCGGGCTTCATCGCGGTGGGCGACGACCCACTTCATCCGCTCACCCAATCGGTTGACATCCGGCTCCAGCAGCCAGCCGTCGCCGGCCAGCTTCATTCCGCTGATGCTCGGGCCGATGGATTTTCTCACGGCCGGAATCCGGTAGGCGAATTCATCCGGGGCGAAATCGTCGGTGCTTCCCCCCGCGGTTACGATTACGGGCAGACCGCACGCCATGGCCTCCAGCACCGGCAGACCGAATCCTTCGCCGCGGTAGGGATGAACCAGGCTGTCGCAGGCGGCGTAGAGCGCCGGCAGGGCCTCCGGTGCCAGCTCTTCGTTGAGGTAAAGTATTTCCGGGGCGTCCGGCCGGACTTGGGCGGCCTTGATCTGCGCTTCCAGGGTCTGGCCGGCATAGACGGTCTTCCCGCCAAAATCCTTGATGACCAGGCAAACGTCGTCGGCCGCGGTGAAATTGGCGAGGTAGGCCGCGAGAAGGACATCGGGCCCTTTGCGAGTGATCGTGCCGCCGACAAAAAGAAATTTGAACTGCTTGGTGGTGGCGAGCGGGTGGGCGGGGACGTCGGGTCGGAAGACCGCCGGGTCGATGCCCAATGGGACGACCTTGACCTTGGCGGAATCGACGCCCGAGGAAACATAGACTTGCCGCACGTAGTTGGTGTAGGCCCAGAATTCATCGACCCCGGAGGCTTGACGCACCCAGTCGGCGGGCAGCGTGCCGAACTCCCAGGGCTGCATGACGACCAAGGC
>JBBIHQ010000067.1:13117-17777 GCA_037446975.1 Opitutia bacterium | reverse complement strand
GTCCGGTTGAAGTAGAAGAAATACTGCCCGTAGAGCGGGTAGGTCCGGTCGTGCACCGTCTCAAGGGAACGCTTCACGTAGGGGCCGCCGGCGTAGGCCTGGATCGCCAGTTCCTTCAGGTCCGGACTCATGGACATGGGCGAGACGTAGAACATGGCGTACCGGTCCGCGGCGATGACGTGCCGGGCCTGCAAGCTCCAGCTGTTGATCTTGCCCTCGGGCGTGATGTAGTTCGCGTAGGCTTGGTAGCCTTCGGCAAATTGGTCGCTACCCCGGAGGACGATGTCGGAGAACTGCGAGGTCTGGTTGCCCCGCAGGGTCTGGCCGCCCGGATGGATGGGCTTGTCCGCCCACTCGCCCGTCAGACCGAGCTGACCCCACGTGCGGATGTTCTCCCCGGGCCCGCGGGAATAAGGATACTCCGTATGCCAGACGCTGCCGACGTAGCCGCCGAGCCGCGCACCGCCGAACACGCCGTCGAGCTGCTTCAGGCTGATCCGGTCGAGCGGGTTGTCCTTGTTGACCACGATGATGAAGGCCGGCGACCAGCCGTAGACGTCATACGAGCCCGTCACCGCCGCGATCTCGGTGACCGGATGGTGATACACCTGCTCGAAGGTGAGCAGGTCCATGATGATCGCCTTGCGGCTCATCGCGAGGTCGGCCACGCCGCAGGAAAGCGCCGGGATGCCGATGCCGGTCGTGGGCAGGTGGTAGTCGATGGTGACGTCCGGCTGGAACTTCCTGAAGGCCGCCCGCCAGTATTCCGCCAGGTAGCCGTCGCGGATGTAGTTGTTGCCCCAAATGCGCAGCGTGCCGGTGAGGTGCACCTTCGGCACGTAATGCGGCAAGTCGCCCAAGTCCCACTTCTTGGTGTAGCCGCCGACCGAACCGTGTTCCTTGCGGAATCCGGTGACATTCTGCGTCCAGATGCTGACGCCGGCGTTTGCCGGCTCAGGCACCTGGGGCTGGGCGCAGAGTAGCGCGGGCCAAATGGCCAGGAGACACGAGACGCGGAGAATTGATTTCATGGTGGTGGGTGACGCGGCGGCGATGCGGGAAGAAATTACTCCAATTTTTTCAGTTCCGTGCGGACGAGCTCCGGGGCCAATGGCAGGTATTCGCCTTCCTTGGCCACATCCTGCTGGCCTTCGCGGCTGAGGATGTAGCGCAGGAATTCGCGCACTTTGGAATCCAGCGGCCGGCCCGGGCCCCGATTGACATAGATCCAAACCGAGCGGGCGAACGGATAGGTGCGGTTCAGGATGTTTTCCCGCGTCGGCTCGATCCAGGGGCCGCCGTCGCCGCGGGCAATGGCCAGAAGTTTCACCTCCGGATTCGGCGTGCCGACCCCGGCGAGCGCCATGCCGTAGCGGTCCCGGGCCAGGGCATCCACGATCTGCTGGGCGGCGGTGATCGTCGGCTGGCCGGATTTCTCGAGGTCGTCAAAGACCCGCGTGTTTTCATTCCAGAGCAGGCTGCCCTTCATCACCTCGACCGAGAAATAAAAGGCCGGCGACGCATCCAGCAGTCCCTGGTATATTCGGATCGGCTTGTCCGCCCATTCGCCCGTCAGTCCGAGCTGGCCCCAGGTGCGGATGTTTTGCGGAGCGCCGCGCAGATGCTCGGCGCCGAAAACCGCGTCAAGCTGCCGGAAGTTCAGCCGGGCGAGCGGATTGTCGCGATGAACAAAGATGCCCAGCGCCACGCTCTTGTCCGGGTTGGTCAGCGCCCCGGTCATCACCTGCACGCCGAATGGCTTGTGCTTCATGACGCGGTTGTAGCCCGCCACCTCCATCGGCCGGATTTCCCGACCCACGAAGCCCAGGTCCGCGGTGTGGGTGAACAACGCTCCTGTCGCGGCCGCGCTGCTGACCAGGTTGTCGGCGAAACGGACGTCGGGATGATACTTCCGGAAGCCCTGCTCCCAGTTCTTCATCACGTCCTGCATGAAAACATGACCCCAGCTCGTGATGACGCCGGTAACCTTCGCCTCCGGCTGGTAGGAAGGCAGAGCCATCGGATCATCCGCACCACGGGCGACGACGGCCACCGCCAGGAGGACAAACATGGTCAGAAAACGCGTTCTCATGGCAGTGTTTCGTAAACCCAGATCTCCGGGGCCTCGTTCCCGTGCTGGGCAACGGCGACGACGAACCGGTTGAGCTCGGGAATCAGCAGCGACGATCCGGCATGGGGTTTGACCGGAACCCTGGCCGCCAGCTCGTAGTGATCGGGTGTCAACTGCCGGTAGCAATGAACCACCCCTTCCAGACCAGTCGTGTAGAGACGGTGATGCGCGGCATCGTAGAACACATCCTCGGCCTCGTCGACGGTGGGCAGCGCCGTCACCGTCCGGCCGGTATCGCTATCCAGCACCACGAGCTGCGCCGGCGTGCGGGTCAGGACAAACAGGCGCTTGTCGGCCTCGTCGAAGGTGATGGAGACCGGTTTCTTCGAGTTGGTGAGGTCGAAGCGCGCGGTGATTTGCCGGCTCGGACGGTCAACCACGGCAACCTGGTTGGCGTTGGGGATGCAGACAAACAGGCGCGCCCCGCTGCGTTCGATCGCCATCGCGGCCGGCCGCAGGTCGGTCGGAATGTCGGCGACAAGTTCGTCCCTGGCCGTGTCGATGATCGCGACCGCGCCGAAGCCGCGGTTGGAATCCCGGCCACCGTGGTCGACGTAGAGCATTTTCGTCGCCGCATCATAAGCCATCAGGTCGGCGCCGAGACCGATGCCGACGCTCTTGCCCGGCGGCTCCAAGGTCGTGCTGTCCAGCAAGGTCACCGTGCCGCTCCGCCCGTTGCTGATGGCGAGCTGGCCGGTGTTCCCGAGCAAGGCCGCGCCTTGATTGCGGTTGAACGGGCCGGTGATGGTGCGGATGAACCGGTTGCTCTGCAGGTCGAAGACCTTGAGCGAGTGAATATCCTGGGCGTTGGCGAAAAGCCGTCCGGTCCGGGCGTCGGCCGCCAGATGGTCCCAGGTGCCGGTCATGCCGGGGACCGGAATCCTGGCCAACAGCCGAAGGCCGGAATCCGTATCGGCGGGCCCGCCGGCGGCGGCCAGGAGCGGCATCGCCGCGGACAGGAGGAGCAGGAAACAGCGGGACCAGTTTGAATCCTTCATGGGATCGAGGATGCGTTACTCGAGTTTTTTCAGCTGCTCGCGCACCATGGCGGCGGTCAGCGGGAGATACTTGCCATCACGCTGGACCTCGGCCTGGCCCTCCTGACTGAGGATGAAGCGGAGGAACTCCCGCACCATCGGGTTCATGGTCTGGCCGGGCTGGACCGTGGTGTAGAAGTAGACCTGGGTCGCGAGCGGATAGGTGCCGTTCTGGACGTTGTCGATCGTGTGCTCGACCAGCGGGCCGTTCCGCGCGCCCACGGCGAGGCGGTGCACGTTCGGCTGGTCGCTGCGGAAGCGGTTGAAACCAATGGCGTATTTGTCGTGCCCGACGGCCTGGTTGATTTCATCCGCCTCGAGATGGCGCTTGCCGGCGGCGTCCATATAGTTGCCGTAGGAATGGATCTGCTCGTTCCATTTGTCGCTGCCCTTGAGCACGAGGTCGCAAAAGGCCGAGGCGGTGTTGTAGCGCAGGCTGAAACCGTAGAGGTGGATGGGCTTGTCCGCCCACTCGCCGGTCAGGCCGAGCTGGCCCCACGTGCGGATGTTTTTCTCCGGCCCGCGCGCCAGGTCGGGGCGCCAGTTGGTGCCGACCCAGCCGCCGTCCCGCTCGGAGCCGAACACCCCGTCGAGCTGCTCCATGGTGATGCCCTTGAGCGGATTCTCGCCGTTGACAATGATCGTGAAGGAATTTTCCCAACCGCCGACGTCATAGGAACCGGTGACGGCGGGGATCTCGACCGGATCGCAATCCTTCATGCGCTCGTAGGCGAGCAGGTCGTAGAAACCAGGCCGATGCGAGAAAATGAGGTCCGCCTGGTTGTAGTCGAGGGCGCCGAAAGCACCGGCCGAGGTCGGCAGATAATACGAGATCCGGATTCCGGGCTGATATTGGGCGAAGGCCTTCTGCCAGTATTCGCCGAGCAGGCCGTCGGCGATGTAGTTGTTGCCGTGGATGCGCAGCCAACCGGTCAGCAGTTTGGTCGGCTGGTAGTGCGGCAATGCACTCAGATCGAACCGGGGCGCATAAAAGACCTTGTGGCCGCGCTCGCGGACGATGCGGAAGTGCTCCACCTGAGCCTTGAGCGCGTTCTTGGTGTCGGCCGACTGCTCGACCTGCGCGGTGAGCCGCGGCAGGAGCGCAGCCGCCAGGGCTCCGGAAAGAACGAGGGATTTGAGGTGACGTGGTTTCATCGGGATTCTTGGGGTTGGGAAATTTTCCACCGGTCGGCGCGTGTCATCTGAGTTTCCGGCACTCGGCCGCTGCGACCGGAGCCGGTAGAGGCAGCCAGCCGTCGGCCGTGATGGCCTCCTGCCCTTCGCGGCTCAGCACGAAGCGCAGGAACTCCGCGATCTTCGGCGGTAACGTCGTGCCGGGCTCGCGGTCCACGACCATGTAGATCGGCCGGGCCAGCGGATACTCCAGGTTCCGCACTTCCTCGAGCGTGCCGGCGTAATACGGATGGCGGGAGTCCGTCGCGAGGGCGATGGTCTTCATCCCCGGAACGGAGGTGCCGAGGCAGCCGAAGCC